>NZ_JAMAUS010000100.1:0-231 GCF_023714195.1 Brevibacillus sp. MER 51
CTAGCGGCGGACGGGTGAGTAACACGTAGGCAACCTGCCTCTCAGACTGGGATAACATAGGGAAACTTATGCTAATACCGGATAGGTTTTTGGATCGCATGATCCGAAAAGAAAAGATGGCTTCGGCTATCACTGGGAGATGGGCCTGCGGCGCATTAGCTAGTTGGTGGGGTAACGGCCTACCAAGGCGACGATGCGTAGCCGACCTGAGAGGGTGACCGGCCACACTGG
>NZ_JAMAUS010000101.1:0-230 GCF_023714195.1 Brevibacillus sp. MER 51
AGCCTTGATTTCATCTGCTTTGGCTTGCAGCTTCGTTTTGTCGACGGCAGGCGTAGGCTCGTCTGGTTTTTTCAAACCGTCTCTCGCCTTTGTCAGTGCCGCCAGCGCTTCGTCTACTTCTTGCTGGGTTGCATTTGGATCAGCCAGTACTTCATTCGCTTTTTCCAACGCCTGTTTCAGTTCTGCCCAGCTCGCGCTTGTGTACTCTTCTTCCTTCAAGTTCTCAGCCT
>NZ_JAMAUS010000102.1:0-226 GCF_023714195.1 Brevibacillus sp. MER 51
CTTCGGCTCCTAGCGCCAAGGCATCCACCGTGTGCCCTTAGTAACTTAACCACATTGGTTAGCACTAAAAAGTACTTACAGTTAATATCTTAGCAATTTCATGCAGTATCCAGTTTTCAAAGAACAAATGGATAGTTACTCGTAAGAGTAACTGCCTGGCAACGTCCTACTCTCCCGGCTCCCTGCGGAGCAAGTACCATCGGCGCTGGAGGGCTTAACGGCCGTG
>NZ_JAMAUS010000103.1:0-225 GCF_023714195.1 Brevibacillus sp. MER 51
CACGGCCGTTAAGCCCTCCAGCGCCGTTGGTACTTGCTCCGCAGGGAGCCGGGAGAGTAGGTCGTTGCCAGGCAGTTACTCTTACGAGTAACTATCCATTTGGTCCTTGAAAACTGGATACTGCATGAAATTGCTAAGATATTATCTGTTAGTACTTTTTTGTGCTAACCAATGTGGTTTAGTTACTAAGGGCACAAGGTGGATGCCTTGGCGCTAGGAGCCGAA
>NZ_JAMAUS010000104.1:0-217 GCF_023714195.1 Brevibacillus sp. MER 51
TATGGCTCCTCGGGACGGACTCGAACCGCCGACCGATCGGTTAACAGCCGATTGCTCTACCAACTGAGCTACCGAGGAACGTTGAAGGATTTATTCCTTCAAAACTGAATACGCATGATTGCTAAGAATGTGTGGATAAGTCCTCGACCGATTAGTATTCGTCAGCTCCACGCGTTACCGCGCTTCCACACCGAACCTATCAACCTCATCGTCTATG
>NZ_JAMAUS010000105.1:0-208 GCF_023714195.1 Brevibacillus sp. MER 51
TATGGCTCCTCGGGACGGACTCGAACCGCCGACCGATCGGTTAACAGCCGATTGCTCTACCAACTGAGCTACCGAGGAACGTTGAAGGATTTATTCCTTCAAAACTGAATACGCATGATTGCTAAGAATGTGTGGATAAGTCCTCGACCGATTAGTATTCGTCAGCTCCACGCGTTACCGCGCTTCCACACCGAACCTATCAACCTCA
>NZ_JAMAUS010000010.1:0-237409 GCF_023714195.1 Brevibacillus sp. MER 51
AGCGCAAGCTGGTAAGACCCCTCATAGACGATGAGGTTGATAGGTTCGGTGTGGAAGCGCGGTAACGCGTGGAGCTGACGAATACTAATCGGTCGAGGACTTATCCACACATTCTTAGCAATCATGCGTATTCAGTTTTGAAGGAACAAACCTTCTATATGGAGCTGTGGTGAAGTTGGAGTTCACGCCGGTCTGTCACACCGGAGGTCGCGGGTTCGAGTCCCGTCAGCTCCGCCATTCTTACTCAAGAATGGCGAACAAAGTATGTGGCTCGGTAGCTCAGTCGGTAGAGCAGAGGACTGAAAATCCTCGTGTCGGCGGTTCGATTCCGTCCCGAGCCACCATGTACGAGCCATTAGCTCAGTTGGTAGAGCATCTGACTTTTAATCAGAGGGTCGAAGGTTCGAGTCCTTCATGGCTCACCAGTTTTTCAATCGGACAAAATATGAATAATTGATAAGATATGCGGACGTAGCTCAATTGGTAGAGCGTCGCCTTGCCAAGGCGAAGGTCGAGGGTTCGAGACCCTTCGTCCGCTCCATTTTTGTTCGTAAACACCACTTGCTATGGGCCAGTGGTGTTTCTTGCTTTATCCGCTGAACACTTTAAAAGACGAGTCAGCTTGTAGGGTGCCGATGCTTCTGGTACGATACTTGGAGTGTAAGCTCCTACGATGTTGGAGGTTTTATGAAACATAACAAAAGTATTTTGAAGAAAACGACCGTCGTTGACTTTAAGCAAGATGCTGCTTTTTTTGTTGACCGGGGAATGCGCTGTTTGAATCGGTACGACTATGATAAAGCATTGCGTTCATTTCGCCGAGCAGTTGAAATGGAGCCGACGAATGCAGAATGCCACTGCCATTTGGCTAGTGCCCTAGCTGAAACCGGACAGTTTGAAGCGTCGAATGAGGTCCTCTATGAAGTCATAGAAAAATGGGACCCATCCATGACAGAAGTGTATTTCTACATGGCGAACAACTATGCCAACTTAGAAGATTACCATATGGCAGAAGAAATGGCTGTTCGTTATTTACAAGAGGATAGTACTGGACCGTATCGGGAAGATGCCGAAGAGCTCCTCGACTATATTTACTTTGAGCTGGACATGCCACCGCGACACTTCCTCCCAAGTGAAAAAGAGGACGTATACAGCAAGCACGAACGAGCTCGTCGCAGCCTGGAAGAGGGACGTTTCCTGGAGGCATTGGATACCTTAAAGGAAATCGTCGAGGCAGATCCTGAGTTTTTGCCGGCGTGGAACAATTTATCTCTCGCTTACTATTATGCTGGAGAATTCCAGAAGGCGATGGAGACAATCGAACAAACGCTGGATAAGGAAGAGGGAAACCTGCATGCACTGTGCAATTTGGCGGTTTTGCTCTCCCATCACAATCAAACGGTAGAGCTGTTGAGCTTGATTGATATGTTGAAAAAGGTCGTTCCGTTCCATCCGGAAAATACCTACAAGCTCGCAACAACAATGGGAGTGCTCGGCCAGCATGACGAAGCGTATTTCCATTACCAGCGAATGCTGCGAAATGGAAGGCCACATGAAGCATGCACGTATCACTATGCTGCGATCTCGGCTTATTTGAGTGGGAAAAAGGATCAAGCGCTGCGCTGGTGGCAAAAAGCCAAGCAGTTAGATCCAGAAGCAGGTATCGCAGATCAATACATTCAAATGGTAAAAAACGAACAAGAAGGGGAGACTATAAAACCGATCCCCTACCAATACAATACGACCCAACGTGATGTTTCTTGGGAAAAGGCTTCGTTCACGGGAGTGGAAGATTTTAAAACAGACCCGATGATCCGTGCTTCCCTCCTCTGGGCATTGCAGCATGGACGTGATGAAGTGAAATTCGCGGTGCTGCAAACATTGTCGCTGATCGGAGACGATGAAGCTGAAACCGCGGTCCGTCAATTTTATTACCAGACAGATAACCAACAGCTGCAAAAGTTGGCTTTGCTGGCTTTGGCCGATATGGGTGCAGACATGCCGGAAGGAACTCCGGATGGATCGAATGGTTCACCGACGGCGGAAGAGCAAAAGAGCAGTATAGAAGAAGGCATAAGCCGTTATTTGCTCGCGCAGGGCAAGCAAGAGGCTGGAGAATGGTGCCTCGATGTATGGCGTAAGCATCATGAACATGCCCAAAGTCAGGTACAAGTGCGAAAAGAAGTAGCGTGGGTCGCAGCATTAGAATATGTATACGGAACGATAACGAAAGAAAAACAGTCACAAGCCCTTCTAGCTCAAAAATATGGCATTTCTGCCGCAACCTTGGCAAAGTGCGTCAAAGTTTTGTCGACACTTGATTTTAAATAGATTATTACTTTATAATTAATTTAAATAAGGAAACAGAACTGTGTGAGATGAGGAGGCAACAAGCATGAGCGACCAAAAAATTTATGATGTCATTATCGCCGGAGCTGGCCCTGCTGGAATGACGGCTGCTGTATATACATCCCGTGCGAACATGAGCACATTGATGCTGGAGAGAGGAATTCCAGGCGGTCAAATGGCGAACACGGAAGATATCGAGAACTACCCAGGTTTCACTTCCATTCTTGGCCCTGATCTCTCTACAAAAATGTTTGAGCATGCACAACAATTCGGTGCAGAGTATGCATATGGTGAGATCAAGGAAATCCGCGATGAAGAGCCGTACAAACGCGTTATCACGGGTGACAAGGAATACTTGACCAAATCTGTTATTGTGGCAACTGGTGCAGAGCATCGTTTGCTCGGTGTACAAGGCGAAAAAGAATTGTCCGGCCGTGGTGTTTCTTACTGCGCGGTATGCGATGGTGCATTTTTCCGCAATAAAGAGCTGGTGGTTGTTGGTGGGGGAGACTCCGCAGTAGAAGAGGCAGTGTTCCTTACTCGCTTCGCTTCCAAAGTGACAATCGTACACCGTCGTGATCAGTTCCGTGCACAGAAAATCTTGCAAAAACGCGCTTTCGATAACGAAAAAATCGAAGTAATCTGGGATACAGAACTAAAAGAGATCCGTGGCGAAGGCAAAGTACAAGCGGTTCTCTTGCAAAACACCAAAACAGGTGAAGAAAGAGAATATCCAGCAGATGGGGTGTTCATCTATGTAGGTATGGACCCATTGACTGCAAGCGTGCGCCCACTGGGCATCACCAACGACGCAGGCTACGTACTGACAGACGAAAAAATGAACACCAAAGTAAAAGGTATTTTTGCAGCAGGAGATGTACGCGAAAAAATGCTGCGTCAAGTCGTGACAGCTACTGGAGACGGTTCGATCGCGGCTCAATCTGCTCAGCATTATGTTGAAGAGCTAAATGAAAAGCTGAAGGAACAAAATGTCACAATCTCTTAACCTGCTTGTAACATGGGTGAAATAATTCAAGAGTAATCTATAGACAATGAATTGACCCCCTTATCTATATAAACAATTGTTGCGTGGCTGGCATTCAGTCACGCATTTTTTTTCTAAATTTGCTTGTACTCCTGTAGAAGACGTCATTGGAAAAACAGGGGAAGCGTTTCAAAAAGGTGCGAATAAGGTCGACAATATGGTATGCTATTGTCAGAATCGTAGGAGGCGAGTTGCGTGACGGAATTGGGAAACGACAAGGCCATGAATCTCCTGATTATTACCGGAATGTCAGGTGCGGGAAAGACAGTTGCTGTACAAAGCTTGGAGGACCTAGGCTTTTTTTGTGTAGACAACCTACCCCCTGTACTGATTCCCAAATTTGCTGAGTTGGTTAAACAGTCTGGTGGGAGTATTGAGCGAGTCGCATTGGTGATTGACTTGCGAGGGCGTGAGTTTTTTGAAAATCTAGCCGTAACCATGGAAAGCCTCAATCAAATGAATGGATTATCTTACCATATCCTTTATCTGGATGCGAACGATCAGACATTGGTTTCTCGCTATAAGGAAACACGCCGCAGACATCCGCTTTCTCCGAACGGTTCGCCTTTGGAAGGAATCCACGCCGAGCGCCGTTTGTTGGAGGAAATGAAGGGCTGGGCGCATCAGATTATCGATACGAGTCAAATGAAGCCAGTTCAGCTTCGAGAAAAAATCATCAACCAATACGGTCAACAAGGATCACCACTTACGATTAATGTATTATCGTTTGGTTTCAAATACGGCGCACCGATAGACGCTGACTTGATGTTCGATGTCCGTTTTTTGCCCAACCCGCATTATGTGGAGGAATTGCGTCCGAAAACAGGATGTGATCCAGACGTGGCAGAGTATGTGATGAAGCACAAGGACACAAAAGAATTCTTAGAAAAGCTTACGGACTTTTTGGGGTACACCCTGCCGCATTACCAGCGGGAAGGAAAAAGTCAACTTGTGATAGGAATCGGATGTACCGGTGGCAAGCATCGCTCGGTCGCCATTGCAGAACATTTGGGAGAAACCTTTGGCAAAGATTTTTCTGTCCGTGTCAGTCATCGAGACATGGAAAAGAACAAATGAGCATAAGATGGCAGGAAAGACTGAAGCGTATATAAAAAGCCACCTGTGGTATATGTATTAGAAATAATGAGGTGACATATGCCTACTAAGGGAGTCGGGAGGCTACAGTCAAGGCCATTACGAGTAGTCGTTATTGGGGGAGGAACGGGTCTGTCCGTCCTTCTACGCGGTTTGAAGCACGAGCCGGTGCATATCACAGCGATTGTTACGGTAGCAGACGATGGGGGAAGCTCTGGACGTTTGCGAGAAGAAATGGATATGCTTCCACCTGGCGACATTCGAAACGTCTTGACTGCTCTGGCCGATACAGAGCCGTTGATGGAAAAAGTCATGCAATATCGTTTTTCCACAGGCACGGGATTAGCAGGGCATAATTTGGGAAATCTATTACTTGCAGCGATGAACGAAATCACTGGAGATTTTGTCACCGCAGTCAAAACATTAAGCGGAGTTTTGGCAGTGCGTGGAGATGTATTGCCAGCTTCCACGCAATCGATTCAGTTGAAAGCGGAAATGACAGATGGATCTCTCGTAATCGGAGAATCCCAAATACCGTTGACTGGCAAAGAAATCAAGCGGGTGTTTCTTGATCCAGAGGACGCTGTTCCTCTGAGTGAAGCCCTGATGGCGATTGCCGACGCGGATGCCATTTTGATTGGGCCTGGCAGCTTGTACACGAGCATCCTGCCCAATTTATTAGTACGCGGGCTATTTGAAGCGATTACACACGCACAAGCCCCGAAAATCTACATTTGTAACGTCATGACACAACCGGGGGAGACAGACGGTTTTTCTGCATCCAAGCACGTGAATGTCATGTATGAACATGTAGATAGACCATTTCTGGATACGATCATTGTCAATTCAGCCGAGCTGCCTGCCCATGTATTGGACAAATACGCGGAAAAAGGAGCAGCTCCCGTCCGATGTGACCTAAAAAGATTGCGCCAACTCGGTCTCCACGTGGTGGCGAAGCCGTTAGTCACATTTGAGGATGGATACCTACGTCATGATGCACATGCTGTCAGCAAGCAGGTTGTGTCACTCGTCAAACGAAGACGGAAGGTGCTGAAGATAGAGAAGGAGTAGTGAAGTCGATGTCATTCGCCGCGCATACCAAAAAAGAACTTACCATGACGGAGGGTGCCGATTGCTGCAGCAAGGCAGAGCTCTCAGCCTTGATTCGAATGAATGGAAGTCTGCAGTTTGGAGCCGGACGACTGGTGCTGGATGTGACGACAGAGAACGCGGCGATTGCCCGACGCATTTACACGTTGATCAAGAGGTTGTTTCAGATACACGCTGAATTGCTGGTTCGCAAAAAAATGCGTTTGAAAAAGAACAACGTCTACATTGTGCGTATTCCGAATAAGGCCAATGAGATCTTGCAAAACTTGGGCATCATGGATGAAAGCCTGTCGTTTATCCCGGGAATCGCTCCTGAGATCGTGAAGAAGTCCTGCTGCCGCGCTGCTTATTTGCGGGGGGCTTTTTTGGCGGGGGGATCTGTGAATCATCCAGAGGCATCCAGCTATCATCTGGAGATTTTCACTTCCTATCAGGATTTTTGCGAAGCGTTGACCAAAATCGCCAATCGATATAAACTAAATGCCAAGTGCATCGAGCGGAAAAAAGGGTATGTTCTCTATATTAAAGAAGGCGAAAAGATTACAGAGTTTTTGAGCTTGATAGGGGCTCATCAGGCGCTTCT
This sequence comes from Brevibacillus sp. MER 51, assembly GCF_023714195.1. NCBI lineage: Bacteria > Bacillati > Bacillota > Bacilli > Caryophanales > Paenibacillaceae > Brevibacillus > Brevibacillus sp. MER 51. The sequence goes on from NZ_JAMAUS010000010.1 coordinate 6,183, forward strand.
GTATTTCGAGGACGTCCGAATCGTAAAGGACATGCGGAACTCCGTAAACCGTTTACACAATTGTGAAATCGCCAACATAAACAAAACAGTGAATGCAGCTACCAGACAAATGGAGAATATCCAGCTCATCGATCAAGAGATGGGATTGGAGAATTTGCCAAAACGTCTGCGCGAGGTCGCGGAGCTTCGAGTGGCTCATCCTGACATCAATTTGAAAGAATTGGGCGAGATGGTGCCAAGCGGAGTAGTAAGCAAATCGGGCATTAACCACCGCTTGCGAAAAATTAACGAAATCGCTGACAAAATACGAGAAAAACAAAATATTTCGATGTAGATGCATGTTATACTAAAGGATAATAGTCTACAAGTAAGGAGGTCCATTCATGGTTCAACAGCAGGTCGTGGTTCAGTTAAAGACCGGTTTGCAAGCTCGTCCAGCAGCCTTTTTCGTACAGGAGGCTAACCGTTTTGCATCGGAAGTATTCGTAGAAAAAGGCAACAAGAAGGTCAATGCGAAAAGCATCATGGGTATCATGAGCCTCGCAATCAGCTCTGGAACGGAAATTACTATTTTGGCAGAAGGGCCGGATGCCTCCCAGGCAGTCACCAGCCTTACGAATCTGGTAAGCAAGGAAGAATAGAGTCACGAGAGACACTTTTCCCGTAAAGGGAGGTGTCTTTTTTTGTTGGTCGTCTTGATGAAAATGTATCAATTTACTTCGGGCAGGGCATTTCTAACCATGTAGATTGCATGAAGGAGGAAATGAGACATGAGTAACCGTGATAAGTGTTACGAAGGCCGCGATTGTTATGACATGGACATTGATCGAATGGTGAACGAGGGACTGGGGGGCGGAGTTGTTTCCGACCAAAATGGCCTGATTGAAGAAACGACTGTAGACACGATGACAGGTGATACTTCAGCCAAGCAAGCTCTTGACGATGATCAATAGAGGGAGTCAGTCACATATGAATGTAACGAGAGCACAAGCCATCATGAAATCCGACGACCACATCAAGGTAGAGTACGAAGGACAAGCCGTTTGGATCGATGCTGTAGACGAAAAAACGTCAACAGCACGTGTGCATGAGGAAAAAAATCCAGGACATAGCCGAACAGTCTATGTCAGTCAGTTAATGGAAGTATCACAATGATCCATGAAAAAAGCCGAGCAAACCAAGGGGAAGCCTCTTGGGGTTTGCTCGGCATACAAAAAACACTCGGCCTGAAATCCAGGCACGAGTGCTTCTTTTTTTACTACCTATCTCTTATTTTTTCGAAGACGGTTCGGAAGTGATGACCTTGTCAATCAATCCATACTCTACTGCTTCAGCGGCAGAGAGGAAGTTGTCACGATCGGTATCCTTTTGGATGCGCTCCAAAGGCTGTCCTGTGCGTTCAGCCAAGATGGTGTTCAGGTGATCACGCATCTTCAAAATACGTTTTGCGGCAATCTCAATGTCGCTCGCTTGTCCTTGTGCACCACCCAATGGTTGGTGGATCATGACTTCACTGTTTGGCAGAGCAAAACGCTTGCCTTTTGCCCCAGCAGCCAGCAGGAATGCTCCCATGGAAGCAGCCATTCCGATACAAATGGTGGATACATCAGGCTTGATGAAGTGCATAGTATCGTAAATTGCCATACCAGCAGTAATAGAACCGCCTGGGCTGTTTATGTACAAGTGAATGTCTTTCTCCGGATCTTCCGCCTGAAGGAACAACAACTGTGCCACAACGATATTGGCTACGGTGTCGTTGATTGGGGTTCCCAGAAAGATGATGCGGTCTTTGAGCAGGCGGGAATAAATGTCGTAAGCACGTTCCCCGCGGTTCGTCTGTTCAATGACGGTTGGAATTAAATTCATATGCATCTAGTCTTCCTCCTCTCTTTGTAACAATATCATACACAAAAGGTCAATGAAGGTCAAACACATAAGTGCGCTCCCTCACTACCATGTTTGCCAATTTCCCTCTGTCTAAACCTACTCGAAAAAGAAAACATTCATTCCTTGGAATTCTCATCGGCCTCGGTTAAATCGACGGCGAGTTTCAGCGTGGCTTTCATCTTTTTCCCCTTGATGATCGTATATTCATCGACTTGTTTGGCTTGCAGCTGATTGATGGCTTCCGCCAGCTCCTGTTGATCTTTGTATGGTTCAATGGTCAATAAGCATTCTTCGTCACTGGCCTCTTGATAGATGAGAAAAAAACGTTCCCCTGCCATGGCAAGCCTCACTTTCGAAAGTTATCCACAATGTTATGCACAGGTTGTGCACAAAAACATTTGTTCGTGGGATATTTATTTTTTTCCTAGTCTTGTCATGTTTGGCGAGAGAATTACATAGGAAATGTATGGGATAAAAAAGAAGGAAAAAGTTGATTCGTGTCGAACCTTACAAAATTGGAATTCATTTCATGATATTTGAGGGGTGTTTATTATGCTTCGCAAGTTTTCGACAATGATGCTGACAGCGGCTCTTCTAACAGGAAGTGTAGCGGCAACGGCTGCTTTCGCCCAAACTGCTCCTGCTCCTGTACAGCAACAAAAAATCAAAGTTCAGCTAAACGGCAAGGAGTTCCCATTCCCACAAGAAATCGTTACTGAAAATGGTGTTGCGTATGTAAATGCGAGCACATTGGCGATTGCTTTGGGTGGTAGTGCAGCATGGGATAGCACGACAAAATCTCTGTTGGTTGCCAAAGACAACAAGTACGCTCTGCGTATGTACGAAAACCAAAACTTTGCTTATAAAAACGGCAAAGAAACCAGTGTAGCAAATCCGCCACGTCCAGTGACCGGAGCAGTGCTCGTGCCTCTCGTATTCATTGCCCAAGAATTGGGTGCAAAAGTAGAATACGATGCAAAAACGCTCACTTACAAGCTGAGCATTCCAATTAATTCCTAATAATCAATGGGATACTTCCCATCAAGATAGCCACTTCTATGCGTAGAAGTGGCTATTTTCCTCAATAATACGCGTATACGCCTCTATTAGCAGACAGCGATAGAGGTTTTTTTGATTGATTCTTCTTTTAATCATTTCTATTGCAAATTTTCTAAAATATCCTACAATAAGATTGTGATTCATAGTTTGCTCATAAATAAAGAGGGGGATGTTTTGCAATGAAAAAACAGAAATCATTGTCGATACTGGCTGCAACATTTGCTCTGAGCACATTGCTCGCGGGCTGCGGCGGAGGTGCGGGGACTGGTGGACAAAGCGCGACACCACAGCCAAGCAATAATAGCGGAGGAAGCACGGGCGGTGCAAGTGGCGCTACTGAGAAGCTCGTCGTTGCTGTAGTTGGTCCGATGTCTGGGCAGTACTCCGATTACGGAAGCACAGCAAAAGCTGGTGCTGAATATGCATTGAAAGAAAAGGCAGAGGCATTCAAAGCACTTGGCTTTGACGTTCAATTGTCTGCGCAAGACGACCAAGCTGACCCAAAACAAGGGGTAGCAGTCGCACAAATGTTGATTTCCAATCCTGATGTAATCGGAGTAGTTGGCCATGCTACAACAGGTGCTTCCATCACAGCAGCAGCGCAATACGAGCAAGAGAAGCTCGTGATGGTATCTCCTTCGGCAACGGGATCAGATTTGACTGAGCAAGGCAAGAAGATCGTACACCGCATTTGTGCGCGTGATGATCAACAAGGCTCCAAGGCTGCTATTTTTGCCAAAAATCAGTTGAATGTAAAAACGGCATTCGTTATGCATGACAAGGCTGCTTATGGACAAGGTCTTGCGGAAGAAGTGAAAAAGCAATTTGAAAAAGACGGCGTACAAGTTCTCGGCTATGAAGGGGTAACAGCAGGCGAGAAGGATTATAGTGCGATTATCACCCAAATCCTCGCGAAAAACCCAGAGATGATTTACTTCGGTGGATACTACTCTGATGCAGGAATCATCGTGAAGCAAGCACGTGAAAAAGGATTCAAAGGTGTCTTCATGGGTGGCGATGGCTATGACTCCGCTGACATGGTGAAAATTGCTGGTGCGGAAAATGCCAATAATGTAGTCTTTACTTCTACTGTTGGCGATATTGGTGCTACCGAAGACGGCAAGAAATGGATTACAGACTTCGAGAGCGCGACTGGCAACAAAGTAGGGATCTTCACTTCGTTTGGTTATGATTCCATGGGTGTTATGCTGAACGGTTTGGAAGAAGCGATCAAAGCAAACGGCGGCAAAAAGCCAACTCGTGAACAAGTGCTGGAAGCTGTTCACAAAACCAAAGATTACAAAGGCAAATTCGTTAACGTAACATTCAATGAAAAAGGCGACAACGACTTTGCTTCCGTATACGTGTACAAGTATGAGGATGGCAAGAAAGTATTTATGGGTGAAGCGAAGTAATCTTCATTATGAACAAGCCATTTGGGACATACTACGTTTGGCATGAATACCAGAATGAAAAGGAAGGGATTCTGATGTCAAACAATCGAAATACGAAGAATGGCGGCAATCAAGGACACAGCAGCAAGACGCAGGGCACCCAAAAGCAAAAGTCCGAAAGAGATCGTAACCTGAATAAACAGGATCCACAATAACAATGACAAAAGCCCACCCGTTTTAGCCAAAGGAGCTCAACGGGAGGGCTTTTGCTTGTTAAATACCTTGCTTGCTAGGCAAACGTTTTTCGGGATGACCGTAGCCCTGATGCTGTCTGCTTCGCAGGTTTTTCGCCTGGGATTCGCGAATTTTGGCCACGAACTCACCCGTGCTCATTTTGGAGAAATCCATAGGGCACCTCCACTGATGATGAGATGTACACCCTTCTAGGATGACCCAATTTGGCCCTGTACAATCGGCAGTGTTATTTCTACCACTGTACCTTCGTGCTCTCTGCTTTTAATTTCCAGGCTGCCATTGTGGTCTTTCATGATTTTGCTGCTGATCATGAGGCCGAGGCCAGTTCCGTTTTCTTTTGTTGTGAAAAAGGGGGCGCCCAGCTTGTGAATCATTTCTTCAGAGATTCCACAGCCAGTATCTGTGAGTGTAATGAGTACTTGATGATTGTCTTTTAAGGCGGTGGCAATATGAATCTCACCATGTCCGTCAATCGCTTCGATGGCATTTTTAATGATGTTGATAAAGACCTGCTTGAGCTGATTTTCTTCTCCCGCAATGATCGGATGGTAAGCAAATGCGGTACGGAAATCGATGTTTTTCAAATTGGCTTCCGACCTCAAAAGTACCAATACGTTTTCCAGCAATGGGATGAGCGGAAGAGGCTTGATTTGAATGCTATGTGGCTTTGCCAAGACAAGCAATTCACTCACAATAAAATTGATCCGGTCCAGTTCAGAGAGCATGATATCGGCGTATTGCTGGTTATCTTTCATGCTCGGATAAAGAAATTGGATAAAGCCCTTTAAAGATGTGAGCGGATTGCGAATCTCATGGGCGATTCCAGCAGCCAGCTCGCCAATCACAGACAGCTTCTCAGCCTTTCGTAATAGTTCCTCGTTATGCCGCCGTTCTGTAATATCCCGCGATACGATGATAAAGCCATCACAATCTCCCGTTTTCGTCAGGATGGGGGCACCCTTTGATTCGAGAACGATCCATTTGTTATTTTTCGTCTGGAAACGGAATTCGCATATCTTTGGTTCTTTGGTCGCCAGCAAATGATGAAAGTGGTCAATAACAGTTTTGCGATCTTCTGGATGAATCTCGGCAAAGGTAAGCTGACGGCAATGTTCACTCGTTTCGATTACGCGTGAATGCGAAGGAGAGAGATAGAGGATATCCCCGTTTTTGTCCGTAATCAGAATCAGATCATCTGTGTATTCTGAGATGATTTTGTTCGTATTCTCGCTTTTAAACAAGGCGGCCTCTGAGTATTTGCGTTCTGTGACATTTCGCGAGACTAACATAATGTTTTGGACGTCTCCTACCGCGCTTAAAATGGGGATACCGCGTGTTTCAAAGGAGACTTCGTTTCCATTCTTATCCATAGAGCGTGTCTCGAAATGAACGGGTTGCTTCGTTGCCATGATCTCTTGAAATTTGTCCCGGAACATAGGGATATCCTCTGGATGTGTGAGCTGTAGATTGTTAGGGGAAGTAACCTCGGCTGGAACAAATCCCAATTGCTCGATAGATGGAGATGCATAGATGCGTCGCATGGATAAATCATAAATCGTCACGATATCCTGAGTATGATCGATGAGAAGACGATATTTGGCTTCAGTTTGACGCAAGGCCTCTTCAATTTTTTTGCGGTCCGAAATGTCACGGGTAATGCAGGAAGCACCAATAATTTTTCCCGTTTCGTCTTTAATTGGAGCAGCCGACAGAATGACATCCATCTTCGTGCCATCTTTTCGCTGCCTGATGGTTTCATAATTCGTTAGTAAGACACCCATGCTCCTGACTGCATCAAATAACTGTTTGGTCTCGCTCTTGTACTCGTCTGGAATAAAGCAGAGCGGTGAAGCGTAAATCTCCTCCATGGACCAACCGTAGTATTGCTCAAAAGCATGATTCACCAAGACGATATTGTTATCGAGATCACTAATGGAGATGGCATCCGTCGTAAAGTGGAAAAATGCTTTTAATATTTGATCGGGAAACAAAACTTGCGTGATTTCCTTTTTTGAACGTTTCTTTTTCCATAAGAAAGGGGTATTAAGCTTGTTCATCAGATTTCCCCCGCATAGTCTATCTAGTATTTGAATGAGATAGTATTGTCGTAACTATTCGAGATATAGGAGCCATTTTCCTATCAAAATTTGGAATAGTTTGTTATTCTATAATGAATTGGTCATGCATGAAGGTTCTGACTCGCATGGAAATCAGCTATAATGAGAGTTAGAAAAAAGTCGGGGGTGTATGCATGACAACGGGTTTTATCGTTGCGTTGGTGCTCATTTTTATCGTCGTCATCGGTGCGACGATTTTGGTTACAAACAAAGCTTATTCGCGTAAACCTGAACAAATAGATCCGATCCTGCCCAGTAAGGATACTGCTGGAAATAAGGAACTCGATCAATAATGCCAGCAGGCAAAAGAAAAGGAGTGGTTATCTCAACCACTCCTGCTTTTTTGACGGTATCGGAAAGTAAATAGCCTACAGTTTGGAGAAGCGTTCCACGATGTCATCAACAAGCAGTTCAGCAGAAAGGATGCCGCCGCCTACGTTCCAGATCACTTCGTCAACTTGGAATGCCTTATTGTTTTTCGCGACATTCAGTTTTTGATAGAGCGGATCTTTCATCCATTCCTCTGTGTATTTATTGGCAGATCCATCACCGGAATAATCGCCGATCCAGTAAAACATGACGTCGCCATCCATTTCAGCCATGAGTTCTTTTGGAATGTCTTTTTTGAACTCATCGATGTCTTGGGAGGCTGGTCGAGCAAAACCGAGCTGGCTCAGAACAACGCCAGAGAAAGTGTCTTTCAAGTAGAGACGAGTTTTACCAGCTACGAAACGAACGACAGAGACTTTCATCTTCGTCTTGTCACCCAGTTTTCCTTTTGCATCCTCAATCTTCTTATCAAAATCAGCCATCAGCTTGTCGCCTTCAGCTTTTTTATTCAACGCTTCGGAGTATAGGGCAAAGTTGATTTTCCATCTGCCTACGAGATCCTCGGAGAAGACGGTTGGAGCAATCGCAGAAAGCTGAGTGTATACTTTTTCTTGCCCTTGGCGTCCTTTTGTTCCCAGAATCAGATCTGGCTTCAGGCTGGCGATCAGCTCAACGTTTGGTTGGTTCTCATCACCCAATTCAACTGCATCCTTCATTTTTTCTTTAATATGTGGATGCCATGGGTCACCAGATTTGCCGAGGCCACTCATGACAGCCCCAACTGGCGTAATCCCTAACGCGAGAACAGCCTCTGTGCTTTCACTGGTGAGAGTGATGACACGTTGAGGAGTCCCTTTTATTTTTGTTGACCCCATAAAGTGTTTTACTTCTCTCTCTTCAGACGCTGCCGGTGCTGATGTATTTGTTGACGCGGCTGGTGTAGAAGAAGATGAGTCGGATGAAGGCGTTGCCTGTCCTCCGCAACCTGTTACGAGCATGACAGCGGAAAGCATAGCCCCGAGCATCAAACGCAGGGAAGTTTTGCGCATGATGGAAAATCCCCCTTTTAACTGATAATGATTATCATTTTTCTTCACTACTGTATATGCATATATGACAATGTGTCAATATATTTTTTGGAATCAGAGGAAAAGTATAGATATTTATGTGCTGAATTTTCCAGTAGTGATAATAAAAATCAATATCATTGACTAGCCCTATCCTCAAGCTTAAACTGATTAGTGGGAGAAACTTACATACATAGGTGGCGAATAAACAGAATAGGTAGAATGCATACGGAAAGAAGGGACCAGGCGTGAATGTGATTTTGTCCAGCCGACTGCAAAAGACTACTGTACTCATAGCAGGACTCGTCGTCCTGGCAGTCGTGATGGTAGCTAGTATCCTTTTCGGAATCAATCGGTATTCGCTCACTACTGCAGTAGGGGCATATACTCAATTTTCCGGTTCGGAGGAACACTTGATTATTACGACTTCCCGAATGCCGCGTACACTGACAGCGGTAGCGGTAGGGAGCAGTCTCGCTGTAGCAGGTGTTTTGTTGCAGGCGTTGACTCGCAACCCTTTGGCTTCACCATCTCTTATCGGTGTGAACGCTGGAGCTGCAGCAGCCATAGTGACGACGATTGCTGTATTTGGCTCGCAATTCCCCGTGTCGCAGATGATGTGGGCGGGCTTTATCGGAGCGGGGGTGACGGCTCTGCTCGTATACGGGTTGGCTTCCGCTGGGCGGGGAGGCATGACTCCGATTAAGCTGACACTTTCGGGTGCAGCGGTTGCCGCTTTTGCTTCGTCTGTGACTTCTCTGTTTATGCTGCTGCAAGAAAAGACGATGACAGAGGCCTTTTACTGGTTAGTTGGTTCTGTGGAGGGAAGACAGCTTGATCATTTTTTTATGATCATTCCTTATTTGCTCGTAGGCTGGTTAGGCGCTATGCTACTGACCGGCTCGTTAAACTTGATGGTACTCGGTGACGATGTAGCGACTGGATTGGGCCAAAAGATTATCTTGGTAAAAGCTACAGCAATATTGATCGTGGTACTTTTGGCAGGTGGGAGTGTCGCGCTCGCCGGACCGATTGCATTTGTAGGCATCATCATACCGCATCTTTGTCGTTTTTTAGTCGGCCTTGATCATCGCTGGTTGATTCCCTATTCGATTGTCTTCGGCGGAGCTTTTCTGGTTTGCGCTGATTTGCTTTCACGCCTTGTGTTGATGCCTATGCGTTTGGAAGTACCGGTAGGCGTAGCAACCGCCATGATCGGAGTGGCTTTTATTATCCCGCTGGTCAGGAGGAGAGCGTATGCATAGATATGTAGTCATACGGACCAAAAAGCCAGCGCTTTCTTTTCATGTAGATAAGCGGGCGTTAGGAATTAATTTCATTCTATTTATCCTGTTATCTGCTCTGATTGTATTGAGTATTGGCTTAGGAAGCTTGCATATTCCGGTGTGGGATGTCATCAAAGCTTTTGTGGGAGCGGGCAGTGAACAGAATGAATTGATCGTGCTCGATTGGCGATTGCCTCGCGTTGTCGTTTCAGTCATGGTGGGGGCTTCCCTGGCAGTATCGGGGGCCATCTTGCAGTCCTTGGTGCGAAATCCGTTAGCTTCGCCTGATTTAATCGGGACTACAGCGGGAGCGACGGCAGCAGCAGTAGCATTTATCACCTTCGCAAAAGATGTGAGTGTGCAATGGATGCCATTGGTGGCCTTGATCGGTGGATTGGTAACCGCGACGCTTACGTATCTCACTGCGTGGAAGGAGGGAGTCTCCCCTTTTCGTCTCGCACTTGTGGGGGTATGTATCTCAGCAGGCATGGGGGCATTAACGATTTTTTTTATGGTGATTACCCAAACCCATAAAGCCTCAAATGCACTCGGGTGGATGACAGGAACCGTGTATGGTATGTCTTGGGTAAATGTGATAACGTTGCTTCCGTGGACCGTATTGTTTCTCGGCGCTACGATTTTACAAATCCGTTATTTGAATGCCCAGGAGCTCGGTGATGATATCGCCAAAGGCATTGGTGTAGCGATTGATAAGAAGCGTTTGCTCTTGATTGCGATCAGTGTGGCATTGGCAGGTGCTGCGGTCGGTGTGGCAGGGGGAATCAGTTTTATTGGGTTGATGGCCCCACACATAGCTCGTAGGCTAGTAGGCTCTGCATATGGCTATTTGCTGCCGGCTTCCGCTGTTTTGGGCGGGATGCTCGTCGTCTTGGCTGATTTAATTGGGAGAACGGTATTTTTACCGCATGATTTGCCAGCAGGGATTTTTACCGCAGCGATTGGAGCTCCGTTTTTTGTTTATCTTTTGTATAAAACGAGGAATCATCAGTAGGAAATTGAAGAGTGATTATCGAGAGTTTAGTGAGAACCCTGAAGAAGAGGAATGCTTCAGGGGTTTTTTGTGCTCACTATCTGTCAATTTATAACAAAATATTACAAGATTCGAATTTACAATACGCTTTAAATATGGTAAAGATTAGTATATATTGCATTTATAATAATTAATGGGATTATTCGTTAACGGATACTTTGCTCATGGGAACCCCTAGTATACGGAGAAAAACAAGAGCGATAATATCAGTCATCATTCGATAAATATAGACTTCATTCTAGCGAAGTCATCAAATAATTACAAAAAATTACAAAGCATATATTTACAATTTTTAGATAAAATGGTAAAACATAATAGTACTACTATCACAGCTTTTGGAGGGATTTATTCGTGAAAAAAGTCGTAGCAAGTCTATTGAGCCTGTCACTCGTATTATCTGCCTCTGTATCTGTACTGGCTGCAGAGCCTGTAAAAATCTCGAAATCATCTCAAAAAGCTGCGGCGGCAAACGATCCTTATGAGCCAAATGATGATCCTGCATTTGCTTCTTATATAAACTCAAATACTTCATATTCGGCAGAGATTGGTCATGTTGAAGATAAGGATATTTTTAAATTTTATGCAAAACCAGGCGAACTGAAATTTTTACTTAACAGCTTAACTGTGGAAAAAGGGCAATTTTGGGTTATTCTACACAAAATTGATGAGCCTGGTTCAGGAACACAGGACTTTTTCGCTGTAAACGGAAATGTTAACTTTACGACTAATATCACTAAAGAAGGAACATATGCGATTTACATATTTGACAAGCGTGTTATGGTAGAAAACCCAAAACCAATTAAACCAGTCCCTTATGCGTTTAAAGCCATTTTTAATCAATAAGATCACTGACTATTTCTACTAGTATATCTGGAGGTATTATTCATGAAAAAAGTCGTAGCTAGCTTATTGACTCTGACAATGGCATTATCACTCTCAGTATCTGCATTTGCAGCAGAACCTGCGAAAAATGTTAATGCTTCTCAGAAAACTGCTTCCACAAATGATCCATATGAACCCAATGATGATCCAGCGTTTGCTACTTATATCAATTCGAATGTTACCTATAATGGTGTGATTTCTCACAACAAAGATTTTGACTGGTTTAATTTTTATGCGAAACCGGGTGAATTCAATTTCGCTTTAAGTAAATTATCTTCACCGCCGGGCGAATTCAACATAATGGTAATTAAACAAGGCGGAGGGATAGTCCATACTTATTGGTCTAAACCAGGGAATGTTAATTTCACATTTAATATTCCGGAAGAAGGAAGTTACAGTATCAACATTAATAGCGCTAAAAAATTTGAATCAACCCCAATTGCCCCAGCACCCTACGCATTCAAAGCCATTTTTAATCAGTAGGATCAATTGGCTACTTGCAGACTATACAGGGTAGCACAACTCTCCATTTTTTTCGAATTTAACGGAAAAATGCAGCCCGTTCTCCATTAGGAGGCGGGCTGCATTTCATTACATAAATTATATTTTAAAGCAGAGGCTCTCGCATCGAGCCTGTCAATTGAAAGGCAAGTCGCCCCATCTCTTTACAGGACTCTTAACGAAGCTATTTGGAACAGCCGGGTAATCTTGGCAGCAAACTTGATGGTGAAGGATATCGAGAAGATCTTTACGGATATCAACTAATAGAAGAGATAGACAAATAAAAAAGGCTGGAAGCATCCAGCCTTTTGGTTAGCAATTATGGTACGCCTGAAGGGAATCGAACCCCCGCACATGGTTCCGGAGACCATTGCTCTATCCACTGAGCTACAGGCGTATAGTGTTTTTTAATGACACTATTTCATTATATGACAGCGAACAGGCAAAATGCAAACTAAAAAACGTGGTTTTAGTGGATTTTTTCATGAATATGAACTCAGTCCATATCTAAAATAGGTAGCAGCATGAGAGAAGGGGCTTTTTTATATGGCCGTGTTCAAAAATGGTCTTTACTGATTATGGGGATCGTGATTCTCGCGTTGGTCATGACGGTAAGCGTACTGTATGGATTGCAAAACTTCCCTCCATCAATAGCCATTGAGGCCTACACTCAGTTCAATGGGAGCACGGAACATCTTATTATTAAAGATACGAGAGTGCCTCGGGCAATTACGGCTGCATTTGTTGGAGGAGGCTTGGCTGTAGGGGGAGTTCTTCTACAAGCACTCATCCGTAACCCGTTAGCTTCCCCATCTGTTTTGGGTATCAATTGGGGAGCGGCTTTGTACATAATCCGATGTTCTCTTTTCATGTGGAAAAACGGACGATGGGCATCTTGGTTCTTTCGGCTATTCTGCTGGTGACTGCTGTAATGATTAGTATCAATGTGGTGTGGGAGCCGCGGCAGGAGGAATCCTAAAGTGACCCTAACCACAAGGGTCACATTTTTGTGCTGGTGTATCATAATTTGGCAGGAAAATTGCATGAGAGAACGAATATAATGAAAATAAAGAGTCATCGAGCAGCATGAGCATGTGCGAAGGAGGCGAGCTTCATGAACATGGGATTGGGGTTATTTCAAGAACAAACACTGAAATTAGTGATGACGCCGGAATTACGCCAAGCGATTACCATATTGCAGTATTCAGCTATTGATCTCATCTCCTATTTGCAGGATCAGGCCAATGAAAATCCTGTTTTCGACCTTGAAGTGGCTGGAGAAGTCGCTTCTGCAAAAGCAGAGAAACCAGCTCCTGAGATTGACTGGAAAGAAATTGTGGGCAATCGCGCGACAGGTGAGTACGGTTCGTCGAAAAATGAAAGCACTTACAATCCGCTGGATTACGTCCAGCAAGGTGCGGAGACGCTGTACGAACATCTGGAGCGTCAACTCGGCTATGTAAAAGGATTCTCGTCGCTGCAAAAACAGATTGCTCTCTTTTTGATCGGGAATCTGGATGAGAAGGGGTATTTGGAAATAACATTGGAGGAAGCGAGTGCGCGCCTAGGCGCTGAAATGCTGGAGATTGAGGACGTGTTGTCCGTTTTGCAGCATTTTGATCCAGTAGGCGTAGCTTCACGCAGCCTGGAAGAATGTCTTTTGCTACAGCTTGAGCATTTGGCACTCGATGATGAAAAGATCGTGCAGGTCGTTCGTAATCATCTGCAAGATTTGGCGGACAATCGCTATCAGCGGATTGCAGACAAAATCGGATGTACACCTCAAGAGGTACAGGCGATGGCAGACCTGATACGTACGCTGAATCCGCGTCCAGGGGCGGCCTTTTCTTCAGTAGAGACAAGATATGTCATTCCAGATGTGACGGTAGAGAAGGTCGGGAATGATTATGTAGTATTGGTCAATGATGTCGCAGCACCGCGGCTGAAAATCAACAGCTTCTATGAAAAAATGCTGAGCCAGCAAAAAAGTCAGGATGAAGCTAAGCAGTTCATTCACGATAAGCTGAATGCCGCCATGTGGCTAGCAAAAAGTCTGGAGCAGCGCCGCCTGACGCTCATGCGTGTAACACAGGCCATTCTCGATATGCAACGGGAGTTTTTTGATCGGGGGATACATTATTTAAAGCCCATGACACAAAAGGAAATTGCAGAGCGGGTCGGCCTGCACGAATCGACGATCAGTCGGGCAACCAGCAATAAATACGTTCAGACACCGCGCGGAATCTTTGAGCTGAAGTATTTCTTTACGTCAGCACTCTCTACTTCCAGCGGGGAAGCGACCTCTTCTGAGAGTGTTAAGCGCAGAATCAAAGCACTGATCGAGCAAGAAGATCGGAAGTCTCCGTTATCAGATCAAAAGCTGGGTGAGATGCTGCTTACAGAGGGGATTGAAATCTCCCGCCGCACGGTTGCCAAGTACCGGGAGGAAATGCTGATCCCATCGTCGGCCAAACGAAAGAGGTTTTAATGAGAATGAATGAAAAAACGTTTGAAATTGTCTTGTATGGACGAAATAAATGTCATTTGTGCGACGAGGTGGAGCTCTACATCCGCAGTCTGGCGGAGGAGTTCCCCCTTCGTATGCGCGTAGTTGATATTGAAAGTGATCCGGTCTTGCATGAAGAAATGATGTTCGTCATACCAGTAGTCGAGATAGATGGAGAGATCGTATTTCGTTCTATTACACATGTAGTGACTCTCGAGGAACTGCGAAACGAATTACAGAGACGTGCCGCTCGGTCATGAGTGGCACTTTTTTATAGGGGCTTTTGGGGAACTTGCAAGATATGGTTAAATATGATACATTCAAGTTGTAGAAAGTGATCTTTTTTTTGCACCAAGCGGGACATAAAATGTATATACAGGGACATAAAGCGTCCCGATCAAACAACTTTTAACCAAGGAAGAAGGTAAAATGCGACGTTTACTGGAACTGCAACAAAAATTGTTGCCTGACTTGATTCAGGTTTTGCGTCAGCGGTACATGTTGCTCCGATCCATCTATCATTTGCAGCCGATTGGCAGAAGAGGTCTAGCTCAAGCCATGGATACCACTGAACGTATTTTGCGGGCAGAAGTGGAACTGCTGAAAGAAACGGGGCTCCTGCATGTAACGGCTGCGGGAATGAGCCTGAGTGAAGAAGGACAACAAGTCTTGGACGACATGGAACCTCTCGTCGGAGAGCTATTCGGCCTTACTGACTTGGCAGAGCGCCTGCAAAAAAAGCTGGGCATAGCAGAAGTCATTGTGGTGCAGGGCAATGCAGACCTATCGCCTTGGGTAAAGGAAGAGCTTGGACGGGTAGGGGCAAGGGTCCTCAAACAGGTCGTGCAAGAAGGAGACATTGTAGCGGTAACAGGTGGTTCATCGATCGCCAGTGTAGCAAGTCATTTGACGCCTTCTGCTTCGTTCAAAAACGTTCAGTTTGTCCCTGCTCGCGGTGGACTGGGAGAACGCGTAGAGCTGCAAGCGAATACGCTCGCTTCCGCCATGGCAGCGAAAACAGGTGCTTCTTATCGGCTTCTTCACGTACCGGATCGACTTCATCCAGAAGCCTTGCAGACATTGGTCAAAGAGCCGCAGGTACAAGATGTGCTATCGCTCTTGGGAGAGACTCGAATCGTTTTGCATGGAATCGGGGATGCCGTCACGATGGCGAAAAGGCGGAATTATTCGGAGGAAGAGCTCGCAGAATTAGTGGAGACGGGGGCTGTTTCAGAAGCATTCGGCTACTACTTTAATGAAGCGGGAGAAACGGTCCACAGAATGCCGACAATTGGTTTACAGCTAGAGGAAGTGCACAAGGCAGAAACTGTGCTCTCCATTGCGGGGGGCGAAAGCAAGGCAAAAGCGATTCTTTCCTTTGCCAAGCAATCGTGTCAGAATGTACTCATTACGGACGAAGGAGCAGCTTACACGCTGTTGTCCGCACGATTGTAACGGAAGGAAGTCGGTCGCATGTCTATCACATCGGTAACACCCATCTTGGCAATGATCGCTGGAATCATTTTGAGCCTATCGCTCGGTTTTCCGATCGCATGGGGGATTGTTTTTGCGATCTTGGTCACACTGGTTAGTGTAAAAAGATTGGGTTATCCGTGGAAGCAGCAGTTCGTGTTTGGCTGGGAAGGTGTCCAAAAGGCAAAGCCCGTCCTTACGATTCTGTTTTTAGTAGGACTCTTGATTCCGCTACTAATGATGGGAGGAACTATTCCCGCCATCATTTATTACGGATTATCGATTGTGAATGTCGAGTATTTGTTCGTTCTTTCTTTTCTGTTGACCGCAGGCGTCAGTTATTTATTGGGTACATCAATCGGTACGCTGAGTACGATTGGGCTATCCCTGATGGGGATTGCACACGCAGCGGGGATATCACCTGCGATCGTAGGAGGTGCGCTCATCTCTGGAGCGATGGTGGGGGAGCGCTTCTCGCCGATATCCAGCAGTCGATTACTGGTGCTTTCCAATGTCGGTTTGACAGAAGAGCAGGAAAGAAGATTACGGCATCCTGCTTTGCTTACGGTAGCGATTTGCGCGTTACTTTTCCTGATCCTTGATCTATTTCGACCTCAGGCGAACTCGACGGATACCATTCAAATGTACCAAGAGCTGTTGGTCAGTCATTTTTCTGTACATTGGCTGCTCATGCTGCCTCTCGTGGTGTTAATTGCTTCTTTTGCACTGAGAGTAAAAGCGGTGAAGGCATTGTTTTTCGGTATCGGAGCCAGTGCGATTCTAGTCGGGATCAATGGGAATTTGGATGTGAAGACGTTTTTTACATCGATGCTAGTTGGATTTGAGCTTCATTCAGGAACGCCGCTGGATCAACTGGTCCATGGGGGCGGGATGTTCGCCATCTTCAGTGTTCTGGCGTTAATCATTCTCGCAGGCTTTTTAAACGGCATTTTGAACAGAGCCAATTTATTAACCCCCATCGTAGACAAAATGATGGGCCATACAAAAAATAAGACGGTATTGGTAGCGAAAGCAGCGGCATTGTCGTTGTTGGTGGTTATCATCAGCTGTAATCAAACCATTCCGATTCTGGTTCTCGGTTCGACTCTTCTCGGACGGTTCTCCCAATGGGAGGGAGGGCGCGAGCTGTTGGGCAAGACAATGCTTGACTCCACAGTTGTCATGCCTGTACTGATTCCGTGGAACGGTCTATCGATGATGATGGCACTCACGTTAAGTGTTTCGACAATCCAGACGTTGCCCTTTGTGTTTTTTCCAATCTTATTACCGATTGTTACGATATTATCAACCCGCTGGTTTTCGCCAGAGGGCAGGTTTCTCGCAATGAAGAATAAAGCTAGCTAATGAGCAGGAGGTATACATTATGGTAAAAGTAGGTATTAACGGATTTGGTCGTATTGGTCGTAACGTATTTCGTGCAGCACTGAACAATCCGAATGTAGAAATCGTGGCGGTCAATGACCTGACAGATGCACACACACTGGCACACCTTTTGAAATATGACTCTGTTCATGGTGTTCTGAACGTGAGCGTTGAAGCTTCCGGAAACACGCTCATCGTTGACGGCAAAGAAATCAAGGTATTGGCAGAGCGCGATCCAGCTCAACTGAAGTGGGCAGATTACGGTGTTGAAATCGTAGTGGAATCGACTGGACGCTTTACAAAGCGCGAAGATGCAGCGAAGCACCTGGAAGGTGGCGCGAAAAAAGTCATCATCTCCGCTCCAGCAACAAATGAAGACATTACAGTCGTAATCGGCGTAAACGAAGACAAGTACGATCCGGCACAACACACAGTGATCTCCAACGCGTCCTGCACAACAAACTGCTTGGCGCCATTCGCAAAAGTTCTGAACGACAAATTCGGCATCGTACGCGGTTTGATGACAACCGTTCACTCTTACACCAACGACCAGCAAATTCTCGACCTGCCGCACAAAGATTTGCGCCGTGCCCGTGCAGCTGCGGAGAACATCATTCCAACCTCTACAGGAGCGGCAAAAGCGGTAGCACTCGTACTGCCTGAGCTGAAAGGCAAGCTGAACGGTTTCGCGATGCGCGTACCAACTCCAAACGTATCCGTAGTGGATCTGGTAGTTGAGTTGAAGGCAGACGCAACTGTTGAAGAAATCAACAACGCCCTGAAGGAAGCGGCAGAAGGCCCACTCAAAGGCATTCTCGGCTACTCCGAAGAGCCGCTCGTATCCTCTGATTACAATGGAAACCCTGCATCCTCCACAATCGATGCTTTGTCTACAATGGTACTCGAAGGAAACATGGTGAAAGTCGTTTCCTGGTACGATAACGAGTGGGGTTACTCCAATCGTGTCGTAGACTTGTGTCATTATGTTGCACAGCGCGGCTTCTAACACGTAAAATAGAACTGTTGTGGAAAAAAGGGAGAGCAATCTCCCTTTTCCCATATCTTTTTTCCGAATAAAAAGCCAATGATTTGGGAGGATCGTTCATGAACAAGAAATCTATCCGCGATGTTGAGCTGGCAGGCAAGCGCGTATTCTGCCGTGTTGACTTTAACGTGCCGATGCAGGACGGGGTAATCACCGACGATACACGCATTCGTGCTGCTGTACCAACCATCCGTTTCATGATGGAGGCAGGAGCCAAAGTAATCCTGGCGAGCCATTTTGGTCGTCCTAAAGGCCAAGTAGTGGAAGAGATGCGTCTTACTCCTGTCGCAGCCCATCTGTCCTCGCTCTTGGGCAAGAACGTGCGTAAGCTGGAGGATTGCCAAGGTGCTGACGTAGAAGCGGCAGTAGAACGGATGGAGTCTGGCGACGTCATTCTGTTGGAAAACGTACGCTTCCATGCGGGAGAAGAAAAGAACGATCCAGAACTGGCAAAAAGCTTTGCGGCTTTGGCTGATCTGTTTGTCAATGATGCATTCGGAACAGCTCACCGGGCACATGCTTCTACAGCGGGAATCGCTGAGTACATACCAGCAGTTGCGGGCTTGTTGATGGAAAAGGAAATTCGCTTTATGGGCGGAGCCTTGTCCAATCCGGAGCGTCCGTTTACAGCGATTGTCGGCGGTGCAAAAGTAAAAGATAAAATTGCTGTCATTGAAAATTTGTTGACCAAAGTCGATCACCTGATTATCGGCGGCGGTATGGCGAATACATTCCTCAAAGCACAAGGTTATGGCATTGGTGCTTCGCTGTGTGAAGACGACAAGCTGGACCTCGCACGTACATTGATGGATCAGGCAAAAGAGCGCGGCGTTCAATTGCTGATGCCAGTTGATGTTGTGGTAGCTGACCGTTTTGCGGCAGATGCGGAAAAGCAGGTCGTGGCAATCGATGCGATTCCAGAGGGCTGGATGGCACTCGATATCGGTCCAAAAACAGTGGAACAATACCACGGCGTCATTGTAGATTCGAAAACGGTTGTATGGAACGGTCCGATGGGCGTATTTGAAATGGATGCTTTTGCAGGCGGCACGATTGGTGTAGCCAAGGCGATGGCAGCATGCAGCGGAACGACGATCATCGGTGGCGGCGATTCCGTAGCAGCTGTGGAAAAAGCAGGCGTAGCTGAGCAGATGACACACATTTCTACAGGCGGCGGAGCGTCCCTGGAATTCATGGAAGGCAAGGAACTGCCAGGCGTAGCTGTGTTGGCAGATAACCAATAAGAGCGAAGAGGGGGAGTTTGCATGCGAACACCAATTATCGCGGGGAACTGGAAAATGTTCAAGACGATGGCCGAGGCAAGAGCGTTTGCGCAGGAAGCCAAGGCTGGCAATAATACTTCCGGAGTACAAAAAGTCATTTGCGCACCTTTTACAGCGTTGGCTGCACTTAAAGAAGAGCTGGCGGGCACGGATATTGCCATTGGCGCGCAAAACATGCATTTTGAAGAGCAAGGTGCTTTTACAGGCGAAATCAGCGCGTCCATGCTAAAAGAAATCGGCGTGGAGTACGTGATCCTTGGTCACTCTGAGCGCCGTCAATATTTCAACGAAACAGATGAGACGGTGAACAAAAAGGTTGTAGCCGCATTAGCAGCAGGTCTCGTACCGATTGTGTGCGTAGGCGAGAGTTTGGAGCAGCGGGAAGCGGGCGAGACAGCTGACGTAGTCCGTACGCAGACTGAAGGTGCTTTTGCCGGAGTGGATGCTGCACAAGTGGCGGATACGGTTATTGCATACGAGCCGATCTGGGCGATTGGCACAGGCAAGTCTTCCACGGCAGAGGATGCCAATGAAACGATTGCAATTATTCGTAGCGTAATCGGTGAACGCTTCGGACAAGCGACAGCTGAGAAAGTGCGCATTCAATACGGCGGAAGCGTTAAGCCGGAAAACATCGCAAGCTACATGGCACAGCCGGATATCGACGGAGCATTGGTTGGTGGAGCGAGTCTCGTAGCGGACAGTTACCTGCAGCTTGTGGCAGGAGCTACGTCGCGATAGGAGGAGAAAGCAATGACACAAAGACCAAAACCGGTTGCCCTATTGATTGTGGATGGTTTTGCTCTGCGGAACGAGACGTATGGTAACGCAGTAGCACAAGCCAGCAAGCCGAATTTTGACCGTTACTGGAACCAATACCCTCATGCGACCCTGGAGGCAAGTGGGCTGGCTGTTGGACTGCCAGAAGGACAGATGGGGAATTCCGAGGTTGGCCATCTCAATATCGGGGCAGGGCGTGTTGTTTATCAGGATTTGACGCGCATTACCAAGTCGATTCAAGAAGGCGCTTTTTTTGAGAACGAAACGCTGATCGCTGCTTTCCGGCACGCGAAGCAAAACGGCAAACAGCTCCACCTGTTCGGGCTTCTGTCCGATGGTGGTGTACACAGTCACATTGACCACCTGTTTGCAATGCTCGAGTTGGCGAAAAAGCAGGACTTTGCGGATGTGTTCATCCACGGTTTTCTCGATGGCCGCGATGTATCGCCTGACAGTGCAGTGGGTTATATCGAACAACTGCAAGCCAAAATTGCAGAGATCGGCGTTGGCCGAATTGCTACCGTACAAGGTCGCTACTATGCGATGGATCGTGACAAACGCTGGGAGCGCGTAGAGAAGGCGTATCGTGCCATGGTGTACGCAGATGCTCCTGCTTATCGTGATCCAATTCAGGCGGTTAAGGAATCCTATGAAAAGTCCATTATGGATGAATTCGTCATGCCAACCGTGATTCTCGATGAAGACGGAAAACCAGTGACGACCGTTCAAAGCGGCGATTCGATTATTTTTTATAATTTCCGCCCGGATCGTGCCATTCAAATGTCGCAGGCATTCACGAATGAAGATTTCCGTGGATTTGACCGCGGAGATAAGCGCCCGCGTGATCTGCATTTTGTGTGCCTGACGCATTTTTCCGAGACGGTTAATGGGTACGTCGCTTACAAGCCTTCCAATCTGGACAACACATTGGGAGAGGTGCTTTCCCAGCATGGCTTGAAGCAGCTGCGCATTGCCGAGACGGAGAAATACCCGCATGTGACGTTCTTCTTCAGTGGCGGGCGTGAAAAGGAGTTTCCAGGCGAGACGCGTATCCTGATTCCTTCGCCAAAAGTGGCGACGTACGACTTGCAGCCGGAGATGAGTGCTCCAGAGCTGACAGACGCTGTTGTCGCTGAGATCGAGGCAGACAATTTTGACGCGATCATCCTGAACTTTGCCAACTGCGACATGGTTGGTCATTCCGGTATGATGGAGCCAACGATCAAAGCAGTCGAGACAGTGGATGCATGCTTGGGCCGAGTCGTCGATGCAATCGTAGCAAAAGGTGGCGTAGCCGTCATCACAGCTGACCACGGAAACGCGGATCTGATGCTGGATGAAGCGGGACGTCCGATTACTTCACACAGTACGTATCCGGTGCCTGTAATCGTGACAAAAGACGGGGCTACTCTGCGCGAAAACGGTATTTTGGCCGACTTGTCGCCAACGCTTTTGGAGCTTTTGGGGGTAGCACAACCGGTTGAAATGACAGGCAAATCGTTACTTGCAAAATAGGCTTCACTGGGACACACTGTAAGGGTAGCTTGACGTTTAACTCGAAATAGATTGTAAGTGCATTTGAAAAAAGGAGATGGACGAGAAATGGCAATGATTACTGACATTTATGCACGCGAAATTATGGACTCCCGCGGTAATCCAACTGTGGAAGTAGAAGTATACCTCGAAGATGGCTCGATGGGTCGCGCAGATGTTCCATCTGGTGCGTCTACAGGTGCGTATGAAGCAGTGGAGCTTCGCGACGGTGACAAATCCCGTTACTTGGGTAAAGGTGTTCTGAAAGCCGTAGAAAACGTGAATGACATCATTGCTCCTGAACTGATCGGCATGGATGCCCTGGATCAAGTTGGCATTGATATGGCGATGATTCAGCTCGACGGCACGCCAAACAAAGGCAAGCTGGGCGCAAACGCGATTCTCGGCGTGTCTATGGCAGTGGCACGTGCGGCTGCAGAATCTCTCGGCGTTCCTCTCTACAACTACCTCGGCGGCTTCAACGCGAGAATGTTGCCAGTTCCTATGATGAACATCCTGAACGGTGGTAAGCACGCAGACAACACCGTAGACATTCAGGAATTCATGGTCATGCCAGTAGGTGCTACATCCTTCAAGGAAGCGCTGCGCACAGGTGCGGAAATTTTCCACTCCCTGAAAAAGGTACTGGGTGAAAAAGGTCTGAGCACAGCAGTAGGAGATGAGGGCGGTTTCGCTCCAAACCTGAAATCCAACGAAGAAGCGATCACAACCATTTTGGATGCGATCAAGGCAGCAGGCTATGAGCCAGGCAAAGACGTGTTCCTCGCGCTGGACGTAGCAGCTACAGAAATGTTCAAAGACGGCAAATACCACTTCGAAGGCGAAGGCGTTGTGAAAACAACAGAAGAAATGATCGCGTTCTACGAAGACCTCGTAAACAAATACCCGATCATCTCCATCGAAGACGGTCTGTCTGAAGACGACTGGGATGGCTGGAAAGCGCTGACTGACAAGTTGGGCAGCAAAGTTCAGCTGGTTGGTGACGATTTGTTCGTAACGAACACCGAGCGTCTGGCTCGCGGAATCGAGACCTCTACAGGTAACTCCATTTTGGTAAAAGTAAACCAAATCGGTACGCTGACAGAAACCTTCGAAGCAATCGAAATGGCGAAGCTGGCTGGCTATACTGCGGTGATTTCCCACCGTTCCGGTGAAACCGAAGACTCTACAATCTCTGATATCGCAGTGGCTACAAATGCAGGTCAAATCAAGACTGGTGCGCCTTCCCGCACGGACCGCGTAGCGAAGTACAACCAATTGCTGCGTATTGAAGACGAACTGGCTGATACAGCTCGTTTTGGCGGTCGTTCTGCATTCTACAACCTGAAGAAATAAGCTCGTATGATTGATAGATAAAAAGTGCACGCGGCAGTCCAGGACGCAAAAAAGTCCGGGACTGCCGCTGTTCTTTTTATAGGATTAAAGAAACATGCCACCGGACGCCTCGATTCGTTGCGCGTTTACCCAGCCCATTTCGTTGGTGCACAATGACGCGACAAGACCACCAATATCATCAGCTCTCCCAACACGGCCTAACGCTGTTTGCGAGCCAATAAAGTCATGTATATCCTGATTATCCCGTACTGCCCCTCCCTGAAAGTCCGTAGCAATCGCTCCCGGGGCGATCGTATTAACCCGGATACCCCGTTTTCCCCATTCCTTTGCCATATATCTCGTCAATACTTCGACGGCACCTTTCATGGCGGCGTATGCTCCATAGCCGTCAAGGGCAAACCGGGTCAATCCAGTCGAAATATTAATGATTCGTCCATCATCAGAAATACGGGGCAATAATTTCTGTGTTAAGAAAAATACGCCTTTGAGGTGCACGTTTACCAAACTGTCAAACTGTTCCTCAGTAGTATCCGAAAGTGGAGCGTTCACTCCAAAACCAGCGTTGTTAATCAGAACATCGAAATGCTCTGTACTCCATTTTTCTTTCAGTACATCGGCAAGGCGGGATGCGAACCTTTCAAAAGTGGATACGTCACCCGCATCAAGTTGGAGGGCGGCAGCTTTTTGACCATTCTCCTCAATTTCTTTGATTACCAATTCCGCTTCTTCCTTGCGAGAATGATACGTCAGGATGACATCAAATCCTTTTCGAGATAGCGCGATAGCTGAATTTCTCCCTAGCCCGCGACTACCACCCGTTACCAGCACGATCTTTTGAGTTTTTTTCATAGCGATTTATCCCCTTTATGTTTTGGTTGGACCACTTGAATGGTAGTAAACATGTGATCTATAGTGAGCATAAAGGTTAAAGTTTACTTTAAGTCAAGGGGGAGTGAAAAGTATGTTTTACACGATTAAGCAGGTGGCTGACCGATTCGGCCTACCCGCTCATACATTGCGTTACTATGACAAAGAAGGCCTGCTACCCTTTGTCTCAAGAGACAAAAACGGCAACCGTCTCTTTAGCGAATTGGATCTCAATTGGATAGCCTTAATCTGCTGCCTCAAAAATACCGGTATGCCCATTAAAGAAATTAAAGAATACAGTGATTGGTGTAAGCAAGGTAGTCAAAAGTTGGAGGAGAGAAAAGCACTCCTAATCGCTCATCGTGAACAAGTGGAAAAGCAAATCGAGGAATTCCAGAAAAACCTTGCACTCATCGATACGAAGATAGCAACCTACGAAGATCCCGAAATGGTTAAAAAAATGGACGAGCAAGCGACATTGGCTTTGCAGCAACCTTCCCGTTAGCTTCATGAAGGACGTTTTTGCTTACAAAAAAAAAAGACTGCCCATACCACTCGATGGACAGTCTTTTTTTGTTTGGAGCTTATGACATAGCGAATGCTTTTTGTTCGGTCTGCACAGTGCCCAGACGGCTTTTACTGTACGGGATGCACATAGGAGTTCCGTACAGGGGGTCTTGCGTAATTTGGCAATCCATATCGAAAACCGTACGGACAAGGTCGGTCGTCAGCACTTCGTTTGGAGACCCTTCTGCCACGACGGTCTGATTGTGAACGGCAACGATATGATGGGCATAGCGGCAAGCGAGATTCAAATCGTGGAGAACCATGACGATGGTGCGCTGTTCCGTTTGATTCAGTTCAAACAACAGGTCCAAAATCTCAATCTGATGCGACATATCCAAATAAGTCGTAGGCTCATCCAGCAAAATGGTTTCGGTTCCTTGGGCGAGCGTCATCGCAATCCAGGCGCGCTGACGTTGGCCGCCAGAGAGACTGTCGACGGCACGGTTAGCCATATCCGTGAGTTGAGTAGCTGCCAATGCTTTGTTGACCATCTGCTCGTCTTCTTCTGACCATTGCTGTAGCCAGTTTTGATAAGGATAGCGTCCTTGTTTGACCAATTGCAGAATCGTCAATCCTTCTGGTGCAGATGGGCCTTGAGGAAGGATGGCAAGACGCTTCGCTACCTCTTTGGTAGAGCGTTTCGCGATCGATTCTCCTTCAAGCAGGATGGCGCCTTCCTTTGGTTTGAGTAAACGTGCCAGAGAGCGTAGCAACGTCGATTTGCCGCTGCCATTACTTCCAATGAAAACGGTGATTTTTCCACGCGGGATGTTTAAGTCTAATGCTTCAATGATGTTGCGTTCTCCGTACGATAACGTAAGCTGTTGGGTTTCCAAAGCTTGCATATGGTCTGGACTCCTTTCAAACGCATAGGAAGTTTAAAAATATATTCAGGGTCGCATGTGGCTGGGGTGGGGAGAAGAATATTTCCAGTCTAGGTTCCAGGCTCCGTCCCACTGGAAGTGTGCACTGTCCGCTTCCGAAGGGATTCGCGGGGAAACGCAAAAGTGGTAGCCGCTTCGTCGTATGGGCACGGTTGCGTTTCTTTTGCCCGCGAATCCCTTCTCCGCTCGGTAGGACTCCACAAGTCGCTACGTCTGGAAATATTCTTCTCTGGCGTTACTGATGACGTTCTTCAATCTTTAAAAACATGGTTAACATGGAAAGCTTGTAGAGGAAACAGGAGAAATAAGCGAAGATCTTTGGGACGCCGACCGAGACGCAATGAAAAAAAGAGAAACGCGCTTTTAGCGTCCACCTCTGCGACACAACGCGAAATGGCAACTTTGGACGCGGGTTTCGCTTTTTTTCATGGAGTCGGGCAGTCCAACCCACAGCGGGTGGGACAAGAATCTGAGCGTTTTCTCCTGTTTCCTCCCCACCACTACAGCGGGACTAAGCTCTTTCCTAGCGATTTCGGTTTTTGTACAGCAAGTAGATGAAAAACGGAGCGCCGATGGCAGAGGTGAATACTCCTACAGGCACTTCGATTGGTGAAAAAGCCATGCGTGCAATCAAATCCGCAAGCAATACGATTATGGCACCCAAGAAAGCCGAGAGTGTCATGGCACCGCCAAAGGACGGACCAATCATTTGTTTGGCAATGTGTGGGGCCAGCAAAGCCACAAAGCTGATATCTCCTCCAACAGAGACGGCTGTTCCCGTCAATGCCGCGCAAATCATCAGTAGGAGGAAACGATCCAATTGCAAGGAACTGCCGAGACTCGTTGCCAGATCATCGCCGAGCTGTTGAATGTTCACGCGTCTAGCAAGGAAGCCGGCTACGAGAATCAGTCCGACGACCCACGGCAAAATCATGAATACGTCGTTCCAGTCAACGCCGTAGATGCTGCCAGTCAGCCAGAGTAATGCCTTATTTTGCAGCAAAAACGGACTGAACATGATCAGCATGGTGACGATGGCACCCGCTGCGATTTTGATTCCCACACCGATCATGACGAGACGTAGCGGCGTGACGCCTTTTTTCCAAGAGAGGGCGTACAACAGGAATGTCGTCAATGTTGCCCCCAAAAAAGCGATGGGAGGAAGCCACTTGATGCTCGCTGTTTCAAATAAGATCAAAAAGCCGACTGCAAAAACAGATGCTCCACCCGATACCCCAAGAATATCCGGGGAAGCCAACGGGTTGCGGACGAGCCCCTGCATGATGGCACCAGCGACGGCAAGTGCAGCACCTACCAGAATGGCAATGACGATGCGAGGCAGTCGAAATTGCTCCACAATCAAAGCATTCTCTTCTGAACCGATTCCCAACAAAACTTTTACCACATCGAGCGAGGCGATTTTCATTTCACCCATTCCGAGACTGACAACCGCTACTGCGATGACGACCATCAAGGAGAGAAGCGAAAACAAGATCGTCCTTTTATGTAGCTGAAACGATGAAAAGCGCTTGCCGATGCGAAGAGACAGGTAGTCTTTCATTATTTATCCAGCCCCTTGCGTGCGACATAGATGAAGAACGGAATCCCGATCAGGGCTGTCATTACTCCAATAGGAACCTCAGCAGGCATTGCAATATAGCGAGCGCCGATGTCTGCTAACAGCAGCAGGATGGACCCAAGCAGACCGCTGTACAAAAGTACCCAGCGTGTATCGATTCCGACGAGATAGCGGGCCAGATGCGGAGTGACCAAACCGACAAAACCAATAGGTCCAGCAACAGCAACTGCGCAACCGGATAAGAGAACAATGACGATTCCGACACTGAATTTGACCAATAATGTACGTTGTCCGAGACCTTTTGCAACGTCATCACCCATTAACAACGTTTGAATCGGGCGTGCGAGGACAAAAGCAGCGATCCAGGCGATAATCATATAAGGAAAGACAGTGGCTAAGTACTCCAGCTTTCTGCCTCCGACTGACCCTGCCAGCCAGAAAAGCACCTCGTCCGTAGCCTTTTCATTCAGGACCATCATGCCGTGTCGGATCGAAGAAGCCAAGGCGGTGATAGCTGCACCCGCTAGGACCAGCTTCACAGGCGAAAGTCCATCTCTGCCGAATGAACCGAGCATGTAGACGATCAAACCTGCTACAGCGGCCCCTAAAAAGGAAATCCATGTAAACTGGGTCAAGGAGCTGATCCCGACAAATGTAACGGCGAACACAACAAAAAGAGAAGCACCTGCATTAAGGCCGAACAGTTCAACATCTGCAACAGGGTTTCTCGTCAAGGATTGAAGCAGCGTTCCGGCCAAACCGAGGCAAAAACCGACCGTAAGCGCATTGAGCACACGCGGTACTCGCACTTCTTTAATGACGATGTGTTCATTGGAGCCGTTAAAATTCGTATAGGCATCAATCGCAGTTTGCCAGCTCGTGTCAATGACGCCAAAGATGAGGCTGGCATAACTGAGGTAAGTCAGAAGGAGAAGGGCGAATACCAGTCCCAGAATTTTACGAAAGTTGCTAGCTAAAAAAGTATTCATGATGGCTACATCCTTATTTCTTAGATGGTTTCATAGTTAAGTGTAGAGCTACATAAAGGAAGTGTCAATGACGTTGATAGTCATTATCATTTTGTGATTGACTTTTGACAAGCAGGGGAGTAGGATAGACTCTGTCATTGATATGAATTCTCATTATAGAAAAGGGAAAGGGGTCCTTTCATCATGTTTTCTCGTACATATCGGACCGTAGGCGGTAAAGCTTTTTTTGCTGTCTTAATGGCGCTCTTACTGGTTGTTACCGGTTGTGGTACTCCGCAAGCAAGCGAACAAAAGCCGGCAGAACAAAAGCCTGCTGACCAAGCAACAGGCAATTCCGAGGGTTCCGGCCAAAGCTACACAGTGAAACACGCGATGGGCGAAACAACCATTAAAGGTACGCCAGAACGCATCGTCATGTTGACTAACCAAGGTACTGAAACTCTGATGGCTCTCGGTGTGAAGCCGGTAGGGGCTGTAGGTGCAGCTAATGATCCAACACAATTCTACGATTTCACCAAGTCTTTCCTTGAGGGTACAAAATCCGTAGGTACAGAAGGACAACCTAACCTGGAAGCAATCGCGGCACTGAAACCTGACTTGATTCTGGGTATGAAATTCCGTCATGAAAAAATTTATCAACAATTGACTGCAATTGCTCCAACCGTATTCGTGGAAGAGCCACGCGGCGACTGGAAAGAAAACTTCTCTTTGTTCGCGGAAGCAGTAAACAAAAAGGCTGAGGGTGAAAAAATCCTCGCTGATTGGAACAAACGCGTAGAAGAGTTTAAAGCAAAAGCGGGCGACAAGCTGAACACAAAAGTATCTGTTGTACGTTTCATGCCTGGCAAAGTTCGCATCTACTACAAAAACACCTTCACTGGCGCGATTTTCAAAGACCTTGGCCTGGCACGTCCAGCTGCCCAAGACAAAGACGATTTCGCAGCAGAAGTAACCAAAGAGCGCATTCCGGAAATGGACGGCGACATCATGTTCTACTTTACGTACGAAACAGGCAAAGGCGAGGCTTCCAAGCTGGAGCAAGAGTGGACAAACGATTCACTCTGGAAAAACCTGAACGTCGTGAAAGCGGGCAAAGCATTCAAAGTGGATGACACCATCTGGAATACTTCCGGTGGCGTAATCGCAGCGAATAAAGTGTTGGATGAGCTGGAAGGCTACATCATCGGTAAATAATGAAAAAAGACGGGACTGATGCTCCCGTCTTTTTTGTGTGGTTATCCCGCCATGTTGTTGAATGTTCCTCGTGGGTAGTAAATGTTTACGTGATCGATGAAGATAGTGTTTGGGTCATCGGTCATGATGCCTGAGAAAATAAATTTCAATTCGTAATCAGGGGTTACCTTGTAGGTGTAGATGGTTTGGCCGCCCGTTGTGGTTTTGCTAGCTGGCTCCCCAAGTGTTTCACGCACCTCGGCAAGTGTAATTGCTTGCAGGCGTTGGTCATAGGAACGAATATCAACGATTTGCATTCCTTTGTTAAAGGCGAAGACTAGGTTGAGATCCCGGTACGTATTGTATGTGATGCCATTGACGAAGGAGACGACATCCGGTTTGCCCAACTGTTTTTCTGCGTCATCGAATACATCTTTTTCAACACGGTACTGACTGCCGAAGGTCTGGCCATTTTTGGCAAGGTCTCGCACGCTCTGCAAAATCTCGACATTGTTCGCGTACAGCATCAGATTTTTGTTTCCTTGGGGGTAATACAGTTGGTATTCAACCAGCGCCAAATCTAAATCTAGCTTTTCAGTTCCTTTAAAAATCAATTTCACCTGATAGCTGCTAGTAACATCGTACGTGTAAATAATCAGATTGCCAAACTCGCTGATCCGGGCTGGCTTTCCCCAGCTCTTTTCAACAGCAGACATGCTGACTTGCATCAAGCGGGAATCTCTATTGCGAATGTCTACGATCTGCATCCCTTTGTTGTAACCGAACACGACCTTATGCTTCCGATAGGCGGAGTAGATCAGACCATTTGCTTCATAGGTTTTTTCAGGCTTGCCCCATTCCTTTTCTACTTCCTCCAGCATTGTTTTCTCCAGTAAGAAGGGGAGAGAAAGTACTTTGCCTTTTTCAGCATCTGAGCGAATTTGTGACAAGAGCTCCTCTGAATGCGGAATAGGCTGTGTTGTCACGCTGTTGTTTGGACCTGGTCCCGGAGAAGCGGTAGGAGAGCCAGGAGCAATAGGCGAAACAGTGTCTGGCAATGTACTCTGTTGTTGGTTCGCAAGGAGTGAGGCACCCAGCCAGACGGTCACAGCAAGTACGCAGCAGAGGGCCAATCCCTTTCCAATCGTAGCGAAACCACGTAAGGAAGCTGTCCTTCCAGATTTGCTCACATTTGTTTGGCGAATTGCAGAAACGATCTCGTGCTTTTTTTCTCCGCTCATTTTCATATCCGGCATCCCTTTCAATTTCTCTAGTAAATCATGGTCTGAATTAGATCGCATCGCCAATCATCTCCTTTTTCTCACGCTCAAGTATTTCCCTGACGGCTTTCATGGCGCGGTGCAGTGTCACGTTTACTTTGTTTTCGGACCACCCCAGTATTTCAGCCGTCTCCTTGGAGGACAGCCCTTTGACTCCACGCAAAATGAGCACCTCGCGAAATGCGGGTTTTACTTCTCGGATTGCATGGTAAAGTGCTTGCTGCTCCTCATGTACGTGCAAAATTTCCTCCGGTGTTTTTTCTTCCGTCTCTACATTCGCCAGCCATTTATCTGGCAGCCAATTACGCAGACGTTGCTTTCGTTTATGATCGATGGCGGTATTTCTGGCAATCGTCAATAGCCATGTTTTCGGTTGCGATCTGCCTTCGAATGCATCCAGAGACCGAAGCGCTTTTAAAAAGACATCCTGAACGAGGTCTTCCACATCGCGGGTTCCTGTGTAGTAAATAAGAAATTTGTAAATATCATCGCCATAGCGCAGGAACCATTGCTCCATTAAACCGTTTTTGTCCATAGCTGAACCACCTTTTGTACGTTCTACATGTAATTTGACGACTCAGGGTGCATTTCATTACAAAAACAAAAAAACTGCCGGAAGCTGTGTCCGACAGTGCTTGTATTTAAGGGTGGAGCATGGAATCTCGTGTAAACCAGAGCTGATAGCTGAGCATGCTGATCAGAACTGCCGAAATGGCCGCTGAGGAGCTAAAGCTGAGCATAATGAGGATTTGGTAGCGAACGGCCTCGATGGGACTGGCACCCGCGACGATCATTCCGGTCATCATCCCTGGCAATTGGACGAGTCCGATTGTTTTCATCGTGTCAAAGGTGGGGATCATGCTCGCTTTGACGGCTCGCTTCAACACCACATGCACGGCTTGGCGTGTAGTCGCTCCCAGACAAAGCAGAGTTTCGATTTCCCCGCGAGAGGCTTCTACTTCTCTGTTCATATGCGTGAGAAAAAGGCTCATGACGATCATGGAGCTGCCAATAATCATGCCGCTCATCGGGATGAGGTACTGCGGCGTAGGAGAAACAAGCCCGAGTACAACCAACAGTCCCATAGTGATGACCTCTGTTATTGCAATTGATATAGAGATCCGCCAAAAGATCCCCGATAAATGCTTGGCTCTGCTGGCAGCGTTCCACGAAGCGACCAAGATCATCATGAGAATGATCAATAATATAAACCAGACACTATCAGCAGCAAAGACAAAATGTAGGACGTAGCCGATCCCGAGCAATTGAACGGTAGAGCGGATGGTGCCAATCAAAATGTCTTTTTCCAAGCCGAGCT
The DNA here is from genome assembly GCF_023714195.1 of Brevibacillus sp. MER 51. NCBI lineage: Bacteria > Bacillati > Bacillota > Bacilli > Caryophanales > Paenibacillaceae > Brevibacillus > Brevibacillus sp. MER 51. Next base: position 38,028 of record NZ_JAMAUS010000010.1, read on the forward strand.
TCTGCCAAACGGAGAGCAGGAGGGCAATGAAAACAAAGGCATAGGCAAAGAGTAGCCACATGTATGAATCCGTAAGCGTATGCGTCATCGCTGCACCTCACTGAGGGCAGCGTGGACATTCCCATCTTGCAAAAATTCACGAGCTTCCACGGATTGGGGCGAGTGGAAAAACGCTTCAGATTCAGCGTCTTCTGCGAGCTGGTGGTTCGCCATAAACCAAATGCGCTTGCAAGCGACTCGTGCTTCTTCTAAATCATGCGTGATCCAAATTAAGGTCGTGCCCGTTTGGTGGTGCAAATCGACGAGGAGCCGTTCAGCAGCCTGCTTGCTCTTCGTATCGAGTGAAGCGGTAACCTCATCCAGCAGCAGGACAGGTGGCTGAAGCAACAGGGTACGAACGAGAGCGAGCCGTTGTTTTTCACCGCCGGAGAGTTGAGCCGCTGGTTTTGACCAATCAATCTCTTCCATATATAACTGTTCCATCAAGGCTGAGGCGAGCTTCTTATCAAAAGGACGCTGATGTAGGGTACTTACTGTCCGCAGATTGTCTTCCACGCTGCCTGGCAGCATAACGGCCTGCTGAGCCACATAACTGATTTTCATTCGCCAAGCTTTCGCGTCCCACAGTGTCATTTCTTTATTCTCTAAGAAAACTGTACCGGAGTCAGGCGGTAGAAGACGACCCAAAATACGAAGCAAGGTGCTTTTTCCCTGCCCCGATTTCCCCAGAATGCCAATAATCGTAGGCTCCATAATGCTAGTGTTTACGTCACGGAACAACCATGTACGTGCAGGGGAGTGGATTTGTTTCCCCAAAGCTTCAATCTTGATGATCATATGAAAAGCCTCCCCATTAACGCGGAAAACACCGAAGAGGAAAAGTCTTCGGTGTTTCTTTCTTACAGGCTATCTATGTACTTATTTCTTCTCCGACAGCCACTGTGAAACCGCTTGAATTTCTGGTTGTTTCTTCAGCATTCCAGGGGGCATGCCGCCTTTACCTTCTTTGATGATTTTAGCAATGTCGTCAGCGCTAAGCGTCGCTCCAATTTTTGTCAGGTTTGGACCTGCAATGCCTTCGAGATTTTGACCATGACAGGAAGCGCAATTTTGTTTAAATACAGCAGCAGCGTCAATTTGTGCAGTTGGTGCGCCGCCACCATTTGCTTCTTCGCCATGTTTTGGTGGGAAAATGATTGATCCTACAAGTGCAATGAGAAAAACAAGAAACAAGATACCAAACGAAGTAAAAAAGGCCTTCGCGGAATCAATTACATCGTTTTGATTCATGTCTTTTTTGTTGGACCCAGCCATCTGACAAAGACCTCCCAAAGCAAATTATAAAGTTTCATGGTAATTTTACGGCAAAAGTTTGACAATATCAAGGCGACTACCCAACAAGACAAAGAAAGTACACAATTTGCCATTTTTTCGTAAAAACACGTTGCTCTTATTCTACCTTATAACGGTCAATATTATTTGAAAGAATTTCTCTTATAATGGAAGGGATAGCGGGTTGCTGTTACCAGACAAGTGTGATAAAGTTGTTGTATTGGTTTTTTCCGCCTTGGAAATACGTTTTGAGGTGAATGAAGATGGCATTGGCTGCGAAAATTTTACTTGTGATCGCAAGTATTGGCTTAATTATCGTCGTGTTGCTGCAATCGGGAAAAAGTGCCGGCCTTTCCGGAGCGATTGGTGGCGGCGCAGAGCAACTGATGGGCAAACAAAAAGCCCGCGGGATTGACGCACTTTTAGGGAAACTGACCGTTGTATTTGCGGTTGGCTTCATGATTTTTGCGATTTTGCTCGGGTATTTCTTGAAAACAGGAGCGTAATAGACGAACGGCCGAAAGACAGCGAGTGCAACTTGCTGTCTTTTTCTCTATTCCGATTGCGATATGCGGGAACGGTGAATACTACATAATAGGATGGTCATGGAGAAACGCGGGAATGCCACGCGAAAAAGGAGGTTTGTGAATGGAAGATCAAGAAAAAATACTCGCGTTTATGCGAGAGCAAGCATACCACCCGATGACGGTGAGGGAACTGGAAGAAGCATTTGGAATCAAGGATTCTGCCACGTTCAAGGAGCTTGTGAAAACACTGAATGCACTGGAAGCGAGCGGAGAGGTGATCCGCACCAGAGCGAATCGGTATGGTGTGCCTGAAAAAATGAATCTGGTGCGTGGACGTCTGCAAAGTCATCCGAAGGGCTTCGGATTTGTAATCCCGGAAACACAGGGCGCGGAGGACGTATACGTTCATGCGAATGATATGAACGGTGCGCTGCATGGGGATACCGTATTGGTCCGTGTGGAAAAGGAAGCGGGCGGCAATCGTCTGGAAGGACAAATTATTCGCATCGTCGAGCGGGGAATGAAGCAGGTCGTAGGGACGTTCAAGGACGAGACGTATTACGCGTTTGTCATTCCCGACGAAAAGCGGCTCGGCAAGGATATTTTTATCCCAAAAGAAGCCTATAACGGTGCTGTAGATGGTCACAAGGTAGTCGTCAACATCGTTCGTTACCCAGAGGGGCGAGTGAATCCTGAGGGTGAGGTCGTCGAGATTCTCGGCCATAAGAACGATCCGGGCGTCGATATTCTGTCGATCATCCGCAAGTTCAACTTGCCAGAAGCTTTTCCAGATGACGTGTTAGCAGAGGCTGAGGCTGCACCAGATGAGATTTCCGAGGAGGAGATCAGCGGTCGTCGTGACTTGCGTGAGCGGATGATGGTTACGATCGACGGTGCAGATGCCAAAGACTTGGACGATGCCGTTTCCCTGGAGAGGCTGCCAAATGGAAACCTGAGACTCGGCGTGCATATCGCTGACGTCAGCTACTATGTTCGTGAAAAGTCCCAGCTGGACAATGAGGCGTATCGTCGCGGTACCAGTGTCTACTTAGTTGACCGCGTGATCCCGATGCTGCCACATCGCTTGTCCAACGGCATATGCAGTCTCAATCCGCAGGTAGACCGATTGACGATTTCCTGCGATATGGAGATGGATGCGAACGGAAACACCGTCAAGTACGACATCTTTTTGAGTGTAATTCGTACAGATGAGCGCATGACGTATGCAGATGTACGCAGTATTTTGGAAGACAAGGACGAAGCTTTGATTGAGAAGTACAGCAGACTCGTCCCGATGTTCGAGGATATGAAAGAGCTGGCCTTGAAGCTGCGTAAAAAACGGATGCAGCGCGGCGCTATTGATTTCGATTTCCGCGAAGCGAAAATTTACGTCGATGAAGAAGGAACCCCTACGGAAATCGGATTCCGCACGCGATCGATTGCGGAGCAGATTATCGAGGAGTTTATGCTCGCTGCCAACGAAACAGTGGCCGAGCATTTCCACTGGATGAAGCAGCCGTTCATGTACCGGATTCACGAAGATCCGAATGCTGAAAAACTCATGGCCTTCATGGAGTTCATCACGAATTTTGGCTACTCAATCCGCGGGAAGGGCAATTCTGTCCATCCACGTGCGTTGCAGCAGTTGCTGGAAGAGGTAAAGGGAACGCCGGAAGAAATTATTATCAGCACCGTCATGCTGCGTTCCATGAAGCAAGCGCGCTACGACGCGGAAAGTCTGGGGCATTACGGCTTGTCTACGGAGTTTTATACCCATTTCACTTCGCCGATTCGCCGTTATCCCGACTTAATCGTCCACCGTCGCATTCGCGAATGGATCGAGCTGGGGGATCAAATATCGGAAAAACGTCTGGGGTACTGGGCAGAGCAAATGCCAGTAATCGCGGAGCATGCGTCACAGCGTGAACGGTTGGCTGTCGATGCCGAGCGTGAAACAGACGATCTGAAAAAAGCGGAGTTCATGCTTGAGCGAGTGGGAGAAGAATTCGAAGGCGTCATTTCCAGCGTCACTTCGTTTGGGATTTTCGTCGAGCTGCCTAACACGATTGAAGGCTTGGTGCACGTCAGCTTTTTGACCGACGACTACTATCATTACCATGAGAAAATGTTTGCGCTGGTTGGTGAGCGTACAGGCAAGCAGTATCGGATCGGGGATGTCGTCGAGGTACGTGTAGCCAATGTAAACGTGGATGAACGCACCATCGACTTCGAAATCGTCGGGATGCCGAAGGCTGGATTCCGCGGCAGCCGTGAGCGTACGCCTCGCGTAATAGATGGTCGAGGTGGAGATCGTAAGCCCACACGTGGCAAACAAGATCGTTCACGTACAGGCCGTCCAGATCGTCCAGGCAAACCAGATCGTCAAAAGGACAAAAAGCATCCAGCGGAAATCCGTCAAAAATACAAGGATCGCCGCAAAACGGAAGGGAACAAACCTCCTCGCCGTGCTGGATCGGGCAAAGCATCGAGCGGTGAAGAAGTGCTGCCAATCGGTGCAGGAGAAGGAGATACCCCAGCGAAACGCCAGAAGGGATTCTGGGAGGATCTCGTCAAGTCGAAGAAAAAGAACCGCAAAAATGTAGCCAGTCAGGCGAAACGGAAACGCCGTTAAACAGTTGTTTAAACCCCGAAAAGTACGCGGAACGATCCGTCTCCCTTTTCGGGGTTGGCTATTTACCGGGTAAATGACTTGCCACAATGGGCAAAATTTGCTAGACTAACTGGTACGAAACGCAGTACGTACAAGTGAGGTGATCTCCATGTCAAAAGATAAGACCGGAACCAAGACAATCGCCCAAAACCGAAAAGCGCGCCACGATTACCACATCGAGCAAGTATACGAGGCAGGCATTGAGCTGACCGGTACGGAGATCAAGTCCGTGCGTGCAGCGCGTGTCCAGCTCAAAGACAGCTTCGCTCGTGTGCAGAATGGCGAATTGCTACTGTACAATGTGCATATTAGTCCGTATGAGCAGGGAAATCGTTTTAACCATGAGCCAGAGCGGACTCGCAAGCTGCTGATGCGTCGCTTGGAAATCCTCAAGCTCAATGGTCTGATTCGCGAAAGAGGGTACTCGCTGGTCCCGCTCAGCATTTATTTGAAGGGCGGTTGGGCCAAGGTCGAGCTCGCACTTGTCAAAGGGAAAAAGAACTACGACAAGCGTGAAGACCTCAAGAAAAAAGAGTCTGCGCGTGATATCGAGCGTGCTCTGCGTGAACGCCAAAAAGGTTGATTGGATTGCACTGGCAGGCTTGGCAGCAATCAACGTTGAGTTTTGGTTGTCGCCTGTGCTATATTTAATAAGCAACAACAAGCCAATACACTGTTTAATATAGTCTAGGTGTGGATTTAATGGCTCTTCACCTAGACTTTTTCTCACCTACCTGGGGGCGTTCTGGATTCGACGGGGATGGTAGAGCATGAGAAGCGAGCCGGGGGGCTGCGGACCTCGTCAACAACGCGGAACGCCATTAACTGGCAACAAACAACTTTCTCTCGCTGCTTAATAACCAGTGAGGCGCTACCATTCCATCGCCCATGTGGCATGACTAGCGCTCAACTTTAGTGGGATACGCCGGAGGCTTCCGCCTGGAGCCGAAGGAAGAAGATCAATCAGGCTAGGTAACGGGTCAGCGCGTCACTCCGCGAATCCGGTACCGAAATTTAAATGAGTGACTGCGCTCGGAGATGCTCATGTATCGCTGTTTTCGGACGGGGGTTCGAATCCCCCCGCCTCCACCAATAATAACCTATTACATAAAATAAAGCTCAACACACTCTACTCTTCAGTTATGAAGATAAGAGTGTGTTTTTTAGTATTATTAGGGTTTACTTTCTTAAAGAACTCTAAGTACGGAAGTCAACGTACATAAAAACATTTGGCAATTATAACCTTGTTTTGGTAATTTGTAATAGTAAGTATTTAGCAGGATATAAATTTAAACCGTGGAGGATATAATAAATTATGGTTAGAGATGTTCGAGCTAGATTCATAGCTGCAAAGGTTAATATAAATAGAAATATATTTAGTGCGAATAAAGAAAGATTAATCTCATTAATTCCAGATGCTATAACGCCTAGTCATCAGTACCAAAAAGGTTCGTGGACGTGGAAATTTGCGGATATAAATCCGTTCGTTGAAAATAATGTTGAGTATATTTTCGCTAATTTGGTTAAATCAAGGTATCAAGGAATTGACGTATTAGACGGTGATAAAACTACTAGATATGAGATACCTAAGCCAGTCGCAAATAAAGCAAAGTTCTTATATGATTCCAAGCACGAAATACTAATATTTGAGGAAACAGCAGATATACGTAGGGATGATTTTCTTCAAGTTTTTGAACAACTAATATATGCTGGCAATATTGAAATTGGCCAAATTATTGTGAAACTAATTCCAATTAAGGAAGAAATATTTAGAGAGATAATGTCGATGGAGTTTATATCAAAGGTTGAATTTGAGTTTATACCACCTAATTTTATTGAAAAGAAGACCTATAAAAAAATCAGTGAAATTATCAAAGACGAGAATGCAACACGTATGAAAGTTTCTTTGGAAAATAAAGATGGTTTGAATAAAAATGGTGACCTAATAAATCAAGGAATTGCAATGGTTTCTAATGCGTATGGTGATGTTAAGGCTTATGGATACGATTATCTTCCTAGTAGGTCAAAAAAACTACGTGGAAAAAGGAAACCAAGAAATTTCAATTCAAAAAATTCGATTCATATGAAAAAAATAAAGACAGAGGATGAAAAGTCTTTAATTGAGAAACTCAAGGAATTTGCATCTGAAATGGTAAGTATTATATGGTGATGGAGGTGTAACTAAGATGAGAAGGAGGGAAGAGCGAGTTTCAACAAATAATACGAACTTTTTTTCTCTTTTTAGAGTCGTAGGACTTCGGAATTTTGTCTGGAAGAATTACGGGTTTTACTTTGCATTATGTGTAACAATAATTTTTGGTTGGGTTATTAACCATACTGACAAACTGAAAATTAATGATATCGCAGAGTATTTTGGAGATCCAATTGCGTCTATTTCTGCAACATTACTAGGTATAATTATTGCTGGATTTGCAATTATTTTAGCGGTAGCAAATGGTAAGATACTAAATTTATTATTAGAAGATAGCACGTTACAAAAGTTGTTGTACCCTTTTTGGTTTATCTCATTTTTTTGGGCACTATCTACATTTTTATCAATAGTTATTGTATTTCTGTCTAATCTTGTTAGTGAAAATATAATGAAGTACGTATTTTGTGCAGAAGTTTTTATTTTTACTTATTCACTATGTGGTACAGTTATTTTGATAGGTAATACTGTTGTTCTAACTCTACATCTTGCAGAACTAGAACCACCCGAAGAGAATTAAACATGACTGACTTCCCGTTTCTTAAACATTTTCGAAGTTACATAATTTTAGAATGTAGTGAACAGTTGGCAGAGAGTATATCCTCTGCCAACTGTTATTTTTGTTGTAGCTCTAAATCTATGATTTCAAATATCAAGTGTGCACTAGCATATGGAGAGATTTATTATAATGAATAATTCTGATTGAGATTGAATAACTTTAATTTCTTTTTGACATGTGCAATTGATTTTATTCTACTATACCACTTGTAGTGTAAATTATGGGACTATTGGCATGACTCCTATTTTTTGCTAGTCTTATAGTACGGTATTTTGAATAGGACAGTTTAATAAGGAATAAATCCCATAATTTAAATGACAAAGGGTCGAATAGCTTGGACTGATGCGGTTGTCCATAATCATGAAGAATTAGTATTAATAAAGAATTAGGTTTTTCTATAATAAAAATGAATATTAAAGGTGAGTTAAATGACATTAACAATAAGACAGTCCCAAAAGGTAAAAAATGCATTTGAGTCAATTTTAAGAGCAGATTATATTTCATTGGATCAATTAGACCAACTTCATAATTTGGAGAAATATTATGTTGATTTTTACAATAATGTGAGTAGCTTATTACAAAAACAAGATAATTTTATAAATGGACGAAGAGGTTCAGGAAAAACTGCTTTATTAATAAGAGGTTATTATGAGTGTTTAAAAACATTATCTCCAAGTAACGCGGGTGATGAGAGTCTCTATTTTAGTGAAGAGAAAGTTTTACCTATTTACATTGATTTGAGTAAATCAAGAGAAATTTTTAATCAAGAATTGGAAGATAATGTAGTAGAAATCAATTTTGTTAGACAAATAATAGAATTACTTAGGAAACAATTAGAGGTGATATTCGGAGAAAATTTATACCAGTTTAAAAAGGGGAACTTACCCTTGAATGATTTGGAATATATTGAGAACATCCTTATTACTGGAATGAATAATAATTCTTCTTTAGAGACCTCAAGGAGGGCAAACAATCTATCTGAAACAGATTATAAGCCAGTTAATGTTCAGTACTTTCTTAGTAAAATTAACGAAATTCGCTTAAGAGCTAAAATAGATAGAATTTATGTTTTTATTGATGAATTTTCTGATTTGTCCACAAAAGAACAAGAAAGTTTTTCAATTTTGTTTAAAAAATTCCTTGGATCAAAGGTTAACATGTTTTTTAAAATTGGTGTGATTACTGATCGCTACAATTTTGGTGAAAAAGTTATTATTGGTCGTGATATATTTCCCATTTCACTTGACCTTAATGATTTTGTAGAACGATATGGTGGAATAGTTACAGCTATAAAGAAAATGCAAGATTTCGTTCAGTTGATAGTTGAAAAAAGAATTGAAATATTTTGTCCAGAGTTAAAATATGGGGATATTTTTAAAATTACTAAAGGCACCCTTTATAATAGGTTAGCGAGGCAATCTCTTGGGGTGCCACGGACGTTAGGTCTCATTTTACAGCATGCATGGAATCAATCACAAAGTGGAGTTGAATCTGATAAGAGGATTGGAATACAAGAGATTAATTATGGAATTAGAAGCGTGAGAAGAATGTATTTTAAACAATTCGAAGGAGGAATTAGAAAAAGATTAATTCCTTACTTATACATGGGGATGTGGAATGACATTCTTAGCAAGGCACTTTCAGAAAAAGAAAAATATCCTGATAGACCAGCTAGTCACTTGTTAGTTGATCCAATAAGAAAAGAATATCTAAATGTCTTCTGTGAAAATTTTTTACTTCATATATTAGAAGAAGATAGAGCTTCTAAGTATGGTGGAAAATATGTTCTTTATTCATTAGATTATAGTATATGCATGGAGCAAAATATAAAATATGCTGAAGATAAAGATGAGTTCACAGCTTTTAGATTTGTTTATGATACGGTATTAAATGAATATGACGGGTATTTTATTAAAGAAAAAACAAGAAGTTTTAAATGTAACTCTTGTGGGAAAATTTATGATGAGGAAGAGGTGGCGAGGTTTAAAGTTAAACGTTGTTTTGAAGATGATACACAATTAGAAGAATTAGTATTAAGAGAGAAGCCAAAAACAGAAGGGAATTATACTGAAGTTGAGATAAAAATTTTAGGATTGATAAGTGCTTTATCAGAAGAAGAAGCTATGAGTGCATCAGATATAGCTGATGCTGTAGGTTGCAGTAGACAAAAGGTTTCTTCTTGGGGAACAAGAGTGCTGTTAAGAAATAACTTAATAAATGTAATAGATGCAGGAGATAAAAACTATTATTACGGGGTAGAAGATAAGAACGATGTAGGAACTACAGAAGCAATAGAAGCTACAGAAGACTCCATTGACTAAAGGAAGAGAGTGTGTAAATAATGGACCAAGAAAGAACGAGTCTAATACCATATTTAAAAGATTTAAAAGTTTTAATAGAACAAAGTCAATGGGATTATGTCCAAAAAGTCCACTCTTCCTACAATGATTATTTAGCAGAATACAATGACATACTCATGAAATTAAGGGATCTAGGGCATTTTTGCGAACTAGACATTATTATTGAAGTTCCAAGTGGCCAAAGAGCTTCAGGAAGAGGGGCTCCTGCAGAAGTTGCTAAACATCAAGAGGTTATAACAAAAGCAAAGAAATTAAGTCATAGATTAGAAGATGAGGTAGGGATCTACCAAACTGAAAATGACACAAAATTAATCTTAAAGAATTTATTTGAAAAATTTCACAATGTAGCTCGACAGTTAAGAGGTAGGTACAATAATAGACCAACCTTAGATATAAATGATGAGTATGATGTTCAGGATTTATTGCACGCACTACTTAAAATTTACTTTGACGATGTTCGACCTGAGGAATGGACACCCAGTTATGCAGGTGGGTCAAAGAGGATGGATTTCCTATTAAAGAATGAGAAGATTGTAATTGAAGTGAAAAAAACAAGAAAAAATTTAACTGATAAAGAAGTTGGGGAGCAACTTATTATAGACATAGCTTCATATAATAACCATCCCGATTGTGAATATTTAATTTGTTTCGTTTATGATCCGGAGGGTAAAATTGTAAATCCTAAAGGTTTGGAAAATGATTTATCAAAAACTTCTTCTGAAGGTTTGCACGTGGATGTATATATATATCCCAAATAATATTTTTAAAATTTCCTAGTTTATGGGTAGGGAATTTTACTGGTAAAATAATGATATAGGTGCGATCACAGATAAAAAATGTGTTTTAGTTATTGTTTTTAAAACTCAATCAAGATAATGTTCGGGTCTGTCAAGATTTTTGTGTAAACTCAATCAACCGATATATGAAGAGGTTTCATCCCCCTAATTGGGACATCTTTTTCGGAGCCAACAGGGTCAAGGGCGTAAGGCGAAGCGAACCCTTGATACGTTGGTGTAGAAAAAGACAATCCCTTCGGGGATGAAGCCTTTCTTTATTTGTTAACGGATGTGCGGGCGTACGCGATCCTCAAAGAAAACAGATAGCTTCATGAGAATCTGTCCCCAATTGTGGACTCGTCCAGTCCATTTTCGTAAGACATCCATGGTTACGAGATATAGCATCTTTAGAAGGGAATCGTCCGTGGGAAAAATGGCTTTTCCCTTCGTCACTTTTCGAAGTTGACGATGGTAACTTTCAATAACGTTAGTCGTGTAGATCAGCTTTCGAATCTCTGGCGGATATTTAAAGAAGGTTGCAATCTCATCCCAGTTCGTCCGCCAGGAGCGAACCATCAAAGGATATTTACTCCCCCAAGTTTGCTCAAACTGATCGAGCTCTTCCAGAGCAGCTTGCTCCGTTGGAGCCTTGTAAATAGGTTTTAATTCTGCTGTAACTTTCTTTAAATCCTTATAAGAGACATATTTAATAGAGTTACGGATTTGATGGATGACGCACTTCTGAATCTCTGTCTTTGGATAACATGCTGAAATAGCCTCCGTAAAGCCTCGGAGGTTATCGACACTCGTAATGAGAATATCCTGGACACCCCGGTTTTTCAGTTCATTGAGTACATGGAGCCAGAATTTAGCCGATTCGTTCTCGCCAATCCAGATGCCAAGGACATCTTTATGACCGTCAAGGTCAATTCCAATGACCATATAGGCAGCTTTGTTGACGATAGCCCCGTCCTGTCTTACTTTAAAATGGATCGCGTCTAAGAAAACAACGGCATAGACCGATTGCAAGGGGCGATTTTGCCACTCTTTAATTAGCGGAACGATCTTGTTTGTAACATTAGAAATGAGTGTTGGTGAGACGTCGATGCCATAGAATTGTTGCAGATGGTCTTGAATATCACGTGTTGATACGCCCTTCGCATACATTGCGAGGATTTGATCTTCGATCCCTGTTACATTGGATTGATGCTTCTTTACGATGGCAGGCTCAAATTCACCCTCCCGATCACGAGGGACTTGAATGCCAACTTCGCCATACTCGGAGCGAACCGTTTTTTTGCTATAACCGTTACGGCTATTGGTTGTCCGCTTGTTTTTCATGTCATGCTTTTCATATCCAATAGAGGACTCCATTTCTGCTTCAAGCATTTCTTGGATCGTTTCAGCAAACAAATCCTTTAAGGCTGATTGTACATCATCCACAGATTTCATGTTTTTCTCTTTGATCCACTGATTGATCTGCTCTTTTGACATCATAAAAATCTCCCAACCTTTCTAAGACTAATTGTAGTGTAGAGGTTGAGAGTTTACACAGAATATTTTACAGACTCTAATGTTCTATTTTCCGTTTCCACCAAAATACAATATTTGAATACCATTCAATTAGTGGTATTATTCCTTCATGGTTGAGTGTTAGATAGTCATAATAAGGAAATGACACTGTTTGGAAAAGACACCTGATGAGAGACTGCTGCAAAAGTGGTCATTACTCGAGAATCTAAGTTTTTAAGGGGGCATATGTAAGCGAAACGAGTCCGTTTCTAGAGGCTCGTTTTTCTTTGGCTTTTTTACTTTGAAAAGTGTAGTGCTTGAGATGTGACCCCGTTAGCACTTCAAGATGCAGGCTCTTTCCCTTATGCTAAACTAAAAGAATACTCCCAAAACCAAAGGAGCACCACCATGTCTTCCACTCTACGTAACCTACTAACCATGCTCCTCCTCGGAGCCGCAGGTGGCTTAACGATTTTCTTCCTAGACATAGAACCTACCCCAATCATATGGATCACCTTTTTCATAATCGCTTTCGTCCTTCTCATCGGCAAAGACCTGTACATTTTTAAATTCAGCACCAACATGAAAACAGTTGAACGCTACGTCAAACATTCAAAACAACCCTACTATCGTTTCTTGTACGCCTATCTACACGACAACGAGGCGGAAGCCGAGAAAGAACTAGCCAAAATTACATCCGATAAACTTCGCGCCTACATCACCATAGTGGTAGAACTCCATCGCGGCAACTACGATCTAGTAGAAAAAGCACTCGGCAAGATTGATTCAATCGAGCATCGCCACTATTACTCCGCACATTTAGCATTACTAAAAAACAACCAAGATGCCTACATCCAACACCGCTCCTCGATCAAAAACCGTATCTACCAGTTGTTACTCAATGCTGAAGTGGCTTATCACCAAGGAAACATGGCAGAAGCAGAACAATACGGTCAACTAGCCATTGCCAAATCCAAGGGCGTACAAAAATATTTGCTGATCAAGACACTTGAAAAAAGCAAACGCAGTCTGCATCGGAACTCTTACTTCTAGGTTACTTTCCACGTTAGTTTGCTGATTCCTGGGTGAAAAGCCGTGTCTGACGAATACCGATCTACAAAAAGGACTGTCCCGATTCAACGATCGAGACAGTCCTTCTTTGCTCTACCACTCCAAGCTCATGTTGCGTGACCAAGCAAGCCTATTTCTTCAATATAACCCACTCCACAATAACAAAATTAAGAATAAGCCCAGCCCAAATGTTTACATTCAATACCTCTGCAATGACCGTTTCCATCCCATGCGGAAGTGAAAAACCGTGTAGTATAAAATACAGAAGGAGTAATACTGGCACCAACAGACGCGCGCTTACGGCAACCAGTGTCATTCCAAAACTGCGAATCATCCATTTTCGGTGTTCCTCATATTGCCTGTTGATGGCGGTACGGTACCCTTTCCAGCAAGTGAACAGCCAAGCCAAAGATAAGATCAGGAAGCTTGTTGCCTTCATGAAATCTTCTGCATAAAAGATACTCGCTAAAGAGAGGAGTCCGCTGATAAACACACTGTACACATAAACTCTCCCAAGAAAACGATGTATCCTTGGGTTCTTCAGGCGAATTCGATCGACAAACTGGAAAAAGCCAGTGAGAAGAGCAATGAAAGCAGAAACGATATGAGCAACTAATAAAGGATACTGAACAGTGCCGGGAATAATCGTGATTCGACTGTTTGCAGGATCAAAGGTTAAATAAGGAAACATAAATGGAACGATAACCACTAGAGATATAAGAAATAACACCCACCAAATTTTTGGGAGTCTCATGCCTTCTTCCTCCCTACATTATGAGCATGTTTTACGGTGGTGAGAGAGCCCCAAAAGAGAAATAAGGCAATAACCGGGTGAAGCGCAGAGAGGAGTCCTAAGTGAGAGGAATAAATAACGGTAAGGAACTGCGCAACGATCATGAGGTATAATCCGAGACAAATCCAACGTAGATGTACGGGCAGCTTTCCAAGGAAAGAGAGAACCAACATGCCGACTGGAAGCAGTGCAAAATATTGAGCCAAGGTTCTATGCATTTCCCAATGTTCTCCGTTGACGAACAGCCCAAGACCTGCCAGTGATACCTGAACAATAAGGAAAGCAAAAAACACCCATGCGAGGACAAGAAACATGTACCTCACTATTTTTACACGAGGAGGGGGAAGGGGGATCTTTTTATTCATCTCAAGCATGTAAAAACCGCTCCCATCTGAATCATTTGTCTTACCCCCATCCTAAACGCAAGTTCAAAACAAACCCTAAACGATTTCTAAAAAAAGGATAAAATCTGAATGCCATTGCGGGATATGTATACGTTACATAAAAAAACAAAGACCAGCATAGGAAATATCACCGGTCTTTGACTCATCGTCAGCTATTAATTGGGTTCTAATACAAAGTAATAGGGTTTGGAAAGAAGATTGTGCAAATGGTCGCGTACTTCCACGTTAGGCAATCGGTTTAATGCTTCGCTAATTTCTCGTTTCATATCCGCGTACTGGCTTTCATGCTGCTCTCTCGGGCCTTCTTTTTGTTTCTCCTCGTGAATGACTCTAGCTAAGCGATTTGCTATCTGAAATAGCTCTTGATTGGTCTCACCGTAACCAGATTCATCGGTGCTTGCCAAATAGCCGCGCATTTCTGCCAAACGAGACAGGGTATCACGCCAGTTCCAAACTTGAATATTCTTTTCCCTCGTCTGCGAGCATATCTCATCGAACGGATTTTTTGATAACAAATCCTCTAATGTCCCCCATGAATCTGGCCGCATAGATTCTTCGAGTTTTTGCAGACAGTACGCATCAGGAGAGCGTAACTCTACCACTTCACGAAACGCTGGAATCGAGTTTCGTCGATAGCTTTTGATTCCCCACAAGCTATGTACCTGCAATGCCGTAGCAAATGACTTGCAGTGAGTATCGAGCTCTTCTAAACGTTCCTGATCTAGTTTATGACTAGCAAGAATCCTCGCTTTCACCTCATTATCAGGGATGTTTTCATTAGCTTCGCCTAATTGCATACTTCTTTTGATGTACGTTCGAACTGTGTCTTTTGGTATCGATCTATCTTCTTGAGCACCAAGAATTCCAAAGCGATAAGAGATAAATTCCTCGAAACCTTTACTGCTTCCGAATCCATCATCGATGGCATGCAAATCTGGTTGGACTTCCATCATTTCAGCGAGCACTTGTTCCTCGAGTCCGTAAATGCATGCCTCGATATGTGTCCAGTAGCTTCTACATTCCTCTACGCTCCCTAGCACACGTTGATAGACGTCATGGAAGAAGAGGATATGAGCAATTTCGTGGAAGTAATTTTGAAAAGGAAACTTGATGTGCGTTCCCTCCAAATACGATCCTGCATTTTGATAAATCCGTCCATGCTCCGGTCGGAATAATGTGGGTAGCGTCGAATGTAAATCTAAGTATAATCCAATCCCCTCATTGTAACTATGTGCCCAAACAGCTAAATAGGTTGGGCTTAACAACAAAGCGATGGAGTGATTGGTAATTTGAACGGGCAAGTTGAAATAGCCGCCGTTTATTTGAGGCTGTAAGCTCAACCAGGTCATCCCAACTGCTAGAGCCTGGTATAAAGGGAATTCACCTTCCGCAGATGCATCTCTACAATAATGTTGAAATTGACGTATAGTGCTTACAATTCCATCGTTCTTAAATCCGTAATTACCCTCGAATCGCTCAAGTCCCTCAACAAAATCCTCTGTTGATACCGTTAAAAATACGTTAATTCCATCCACCCAAAGATCGGAACCGATCTCTGATTCTAGCCATGCATCTGCGTCCTCGGCAAGCTCTCTCAACTGATGATATCTTTCCAACAAATGCGCTTGACTCATTATCTGCACCATCCCGTCATGTTTGCTTACTGCATGGAAAGCGAGAACTTTCTACAAAAAATTCAAGAGCACACGAGGTGCTCTTGAACAATTGATTACTTTTTACACGCAAGTGTCATAATTGGATGGAAAAGCAATTTCATTTCTTGAACGTTTTGATTGTTAGAAAGTTGTGCTTTCACTACCTTTTTCATGGGCAATCCCGTCCTTCCTAACTTTTATCATTTTATGGAAAGCATGCATGCCTTTTGGCTCTCTTACAAGCAAACATCAACAACTACGCGCCATTTCAACGCTTTCATTTCTTGCACTTGTTTATTCTTGTTTACTGCTACTTTTACGACTTTTTTCATGTGTTTACACCTCCTTTCCAGAGTAATGGAACTAATAGGTTTGAATGTAATTATAAGGAAAATTGCCAATGTATTTCAAGTTAAGAAAAATAAATATTTTCTGAAATATTTTTAAAGTTTTTGGTGCTTTCTAGGGAAGGTACTTCCAGATGCGATATATGGGTGCTTGTAGTAAACTGTATCAGGGATGTAAATTTGTTTTTTACTCGGAGTGTCTTTCTCTTGCGAGCGGTGCTTTGAGTTATCATGTGTTTGAAAAGAATGTTTATTTGGAGTATAGTATCAGAATGAATAAATGAGGGTTGGGTTAGCAGCCATCTGCATGAGCATGTAAGAATGAGAGATAGAGAATAATTAGGAGGATTGTTGTGTCACAGAAAGCACCAGTTTCTTTTGTAGTTACGATCGGATTCATGTTATTTGCTTTGTTTTTTGGAGCGGGTAATTTAATTTTTCCACCAATGCTTGGCCAATTAGCAGGAACAAATGTATGGATAGCCAATGCAGGTTTTTTGGTTACAGGGGTTGGGTTGCCTTTGCTAGCAATCACAGCCTTTGTTTATTCGGGAGTAGACGACTTGCGTTCCTTAGCCAGTCGCGTGCATCCCGTATTCGGAATGGTATTCACCGTTGTTCTGTATCTAGCAATCGGTCCGTTTTTTGCGATACCTAGATCAGGCAATGTATCGTTTGATATTGGGATAAAGCCTTTCCTATCAGAACAGGCAGGTTCGGCACCGCTGATTCTATTTACCATCGTGTTTTTCACAATTGCCTGCTTCTTATCGCTCAATCCTATGAAAATTATCCATGTAGTCGGAAAAATCTTAACTCCAATTAAATTGACATTTATCGGAATTATTGCAGTAACGGCTATTCTTTATCCAATTGGAGCCCTTCAAGCCCCGCAAGCAGATTACACATCCCATGTATTTTTCAAGGGTTTTCAAGAAGGGTATTTAACATTGGATGCGCTTGTCGCTTTTGTTTTTGGAATGATCATTGTGAATGCGATTAAAGAAAAAGGGGTTACTGCCAAAAAACAAGTTTTGGCTACGTGTGCTAAAGCAACAATGATAGCCGGTTTACTTCTCGCTCTTTTCTATACCGCACTTTCCTTTATGGGTGCCTCTAGTGTAGAAAAGTTGGGCCACTTAGAAAATGGCGCTGAGGTTTTGGCGAAAGTTTCGAATTACTACTTTGGTTCTTATGGTGCCATTTTATTGGGATTAATGATTACAGTGGCATGCTTGACTACAAGCGTAGGGCTTATTACAGCCTGCTCTTCATTTTTTCATTCCTTGTTTCCAAAGATCTCTTACAAAAAATTCGCGGTTATTTTGTCTGTTTTCAGTACACTCGTTGCCAATATTGGATTAACGCAACTCATTAAGGTTTCCGTTCCGATCTTAATGACGATGTATCCGATTGCGATCTCGTTACTCTTCATGACGTTTCTGCACAAAGCATTCAAGGGCCGGCCAGAAGTGTATCAAGGAAGTTTACTTTTGACTTTTCTGATTAGTCTGTTTGATGGCTTAAAGGCTGCTGGACTCGAAAACAGTTTTGCCCATCATTTTTTTACTCAGTACCTTCCAATGTATGACGTAGGTTTGGGCTGGCTGCTGCCTTCTCTAATAGGTGGGGTTTGCGGATACATGATCAGTGTTTTCCGGAAGAATATGTACCACGTTCAAAAACAAAAAGAGGCATGAAAATAGCTTTTCACAGATGCCACTTAGAAG
The DNA here is from genome assembly GCF_023714195.1 of Brevibacillus sp. MER 51. Classification (NCBI taxonomy): domain Bacteria; kingdom Bacillati; phylum Bacillota; class Bacilli; order Caryophanales; family Paenibacillaceae; genus Brevibacillus; species Brevibacillus sp. MER 51. The sequence goes on from NZ_JAMAUS010000010.1 coordinate 55,974, forward strand.
AGTATTTACAAACCCGTCCCTTCCCATATAGGAGACGGGTTTTGTTCATAATGAAGGTGCTTTTTCTATAGTTAAAAATATTTGTGCTTTTCGAAAGTTTGTTGATTGGATTTACCCATTTTATGGTATTCTATTTTTTGCGACGGATGTCATATATATGGGGTGCATAGGGATGATAGGGCACACGACAGGGAAAGAAAGGACGATATTTGACCATACCGGAAATAGGATCAAGACAGAAGATCGAGAGATTCGAATTCTTGCCAAATATGAGGAACCGCTGGTTGTCGTGTTAGGAAATGTGCTTAGTGATCACGAATGCGATGAGCTAATCGAACATTCTCGAGAACGATTGCGACGCTCAAAAATAGGCGAAGATCGTTCAGTCAATTCTATTCGGACGAGCAGCGGGGTGTTCTGCGAGCAGACGGAGACGATTACAAGGATCGAGAAGCGAATCTCTCAAATATCTGTTTTCCCAACGAAAGGCATGGCTGTCTACTTTGAATATTTTTACAGGAATCAGGAATTAAACGAGTTCACTTTGCATGCAGGTGCACAAGTGATCCATGGGGAAAAGTGGGTTGCAACGATGTGGATGAGAAGACAAAGCTTTCGGGTCTCCTAGATAATGTTGTAATACAAACCACCACCTGACAAAGGTGGATTTTTTATGGCCCCAATCCAAGATCGTTGCTTGAACTTTCTTGTATACTTGAAAGTAATATTATCAAGTGTTAGACTATTTTTTATTTATTGCCTAACAGCTATATGCCAAATACAAGGGGGCATCCAATGCCTGTCTTACTAAAAAGAGCAAACCGCCCGAAAAAGATTAGTCTAGTGACACTTTTAACAGGACTAGTCTCTTTATCCGTTGTCTTGACTGTCACCATCCTCCTTATCTCATTCTATCAATCCAAAAAACAGGCACTGATTAACACGACTTTGACCTTAAATCATACGAGTGCAATCAAAATGAGTCATACCCTAGATGCTTTGATTAAATCCATGCGCAGTAGCTTACAGTATTCGGCAAGCATCTTTTCCAATCGGAACGAGATGAATGCGGATGAGGTATATTCCAAGCTTGAGTTGATCCGTCGTACAAACAACTATTTTAATTCGGTTACCGTGGTAGATGAAACGGGGCGTGTTCAAAGTGTGTCTCCCGGATCTATTGGTACAGTAGGAAGCTATGTTAAAACGGAAACGGCGAAAACGGCATTAGCTTTAAAAAAGCCATACATTTCCAAGCCTTACGTAACATCAAGTACGAAGCGACTCATTGTATTGATGAGCGAACCCATATTTGATAAAGATGGGATTTACCGGGGGGTTATCGGGGGAACGATTTATCTTCACGAGGATAACATTTTGAATACGATCTTTGGAAGTAATCCAACAGACGAACTAGGTTCCTCTTTTTACATCGTAGGATCTGATGGTCATTTGTTGTTCCACCGTGATCCAAACCGGATCGGAGAGGATATCAGTGCCAATCCAGCCGTACGCAAGCTGATTCAAGGGAAAAGCGGCTATGAACAGATCGTCAACTTGAGGGGACAGACGGTATTAGCCGCTTACGTAAAGGTTCCGGCGAATGACTGGGGTGTCGTTGTCGTGTCACCTATCAGTGTTGTTCAAGAACAATTAAATCGTGATATTCAATCCGTGTTGTTGTATACGTTGCCTCCCTTTTTATTATTAATGTTAGTTGTGATCGGGCTTGCCCGCAAAGTGGCGAAACCTTTCGTATCCTTGGCCAATCTTGTGAGTAAGGCCGGGAGAGAAGAGGTGGAACTCTCTGAGGGTAGCCAGCATTGGAATCGGGAGGCCGAGCTGTTATCTCGTGCCATTCACTTTGCCTTGAGCGATATCAAAAAGCAGACGGAGCAATTGGCCCATGATGCTCGAACAGATCCTTTGACAGGGCTAACGAACCGAAGGACGCTCGAGGAAACCATGCAAAAATGGATGGCGGAGCAAATCCCTTTTTCTATTATGATGATGGACCTTGATCGATTTAAAGCTATTAATGACACATATGGCCATCCGGCTGGAGATGAAGTATTGAGGCATTTTGCGAAAATCATTTCTTCCTCAATTCGGCCTGACGATGTCAGCTGTCGCTTTGGGGGTGAGGAATTTGTTGTCCTTGTTTCCCATGCTGGCTTGGAGGAGGCCTATCAGGTGGCCGAACGAATACGTCAAGCCTTAGAAACAAGTACAAACCCAATCGGACAGCGGCTAACCGTGTCACTAGGCATTGCGCACTATCCTTCTCATGCTGTTACTGCTGAAGATCTGCTACATGTAGCAGACGAGGCTATGTACAAGGCGAAGAGATCAGGTAGAAATCAAACGATGATAGCGGAAGCGGAGTAATCTATGTTAGAGCGAAGAGGCGAGAGATCGCCTCTTTCTTTTTGAAAATAAATCACGTGTCAGGTGCTAAAAAAGCAAATTCGGAGATATATTATCTCGCTTTTTACATATGCATGTAGCAAATGGATAAATAAGGAAAAATTTTGTTCAAAAATGTGAAGCACATGATTCTTGTATCTCACTTTGAAAGAGGGGGATTGACATGGAGAATGTTGTCACATGGGAACAGTATGAGAGGGCAAAACGCTTGCATCCCACCAATTATTATGACGCCGTATTCAATGCTTTTGTCAGGCCGCGGTGGATTAGCGGGAGTCAGTTCTGGTACATCCGTGAAATACGTCTGGAAAAGGGTACTGGGAGGCAATATGTGATCGTAGATGCTGAACAGAATACGAGTCAGCCAGCATTCGATCACGAACGACTAGCTGTCTGTTTGTCAGATAGTGCAGGCAAAACGTATGATGCAGAAACATTGCCACTTGGGGAACTTATGTTTACCCAGAGTGGATCGGCATTCCAGTTTGAGGTGGGCGGTACTGTTTGGAGCTGTGATTTACAGGAATACAACTGCAAGCCCTTACATCATTTTAAAAAGCCGTCGATGGATGAACTGCCGTCTCCAGATGGAAAATGGGTGGCGTTCGTATATGATCACAACTTGTATGTTCGTTCACTCGAAACCGGAAGGCGTATCAGGCTAACCCATGACGGCAAGGCATACTATGATTACGGAACCCAACCTGAATGTCGGCTCTCGACAGTGGCGGAGCGATTGAATGGCAGTAAGTCTCCTCCAGTGGTGATTTGGTCACCCGATTCCAAGATGCTGCTGACCCACCGTCTTGACCAAAGAAAGGTGCGCGAGATGCACCTGATCCAATCTGTTCCGAAAGGGGAAGGAGTCAGACCGGTACTGCACTCGTACCGTTATCCACTCGTTGGCGATCAACACGTACCTTTGGCTGAGCTGGTCATCTGTCATCTGGAAAGGCGAACCACAGTCCGGATTGAAAGCGAGCCTTTACTGGCATGTCCAGTCTCACCCCTCACTCCGGGGATGCAAATGGCTGGATGGTCATCCGACAGTAAACAGATCTATATCACCCGGATGTCCCGTGATGCCCGCTCTGTCGATTTTTCCGTAGCGGATGCTTGCTCCGGTGAGGTTTGCACGTTACTGCGGGAAGAAAGCGATACGTTTTTGAACCAAGACCTGCATAATCTCGGAGCTTCCAATCCGAATATTCGATTATTGGCCGACGGTTCGTTCATCTGGCATTCAGAGCGTGATGGATGGAGCCACCTCTACCATTGCGATGGCAAAACAGGAGAGATTCGCAATCCGATCACATCGGGTCCCTGGACGGTACGTAGGCTGATGGCAGTGGACGAGCAGCAGGGATGGGTGTATATCACCGGAGGAGGGCTAGAAGAGGGGCGCGATCCTTACTATCAACATCTGTATCGTGTTCGCCTGGATGGAACTGGTCTGTCGTTGCTGACGCCAGAGGATGCAGAGCATGATGTTGTGTTTTCTCCCACTATGAAGTATTTCGTCGATACATTTTCGCGAGTTGATTTACCGCCTGTTACTGTTCTCCGTTCGGTAGATGGTAGCTTGATTCGCGAATTGGAGTACGCTGATGTGGAAATGCTGCTCGAGATGGGGTACCAATTTCCAGAAAGGATTACCGTCAAAGCACGAGACGGCGTTACCGATCTTTATGGGGTGATGCTGCGCCCATTCCCGTTTGATCCTTCCCGCAAATATCCGGTTGTCGATTACATTTACGGGGGACCACAGATCATCAATACACCAAAAGCTTTCGCACTCGATCCCGGCCGAAGCCATGATCCGCTGGGGGGTGGGCAATCATTGGCGCAATTGGGCTTTGTCGTATTGATCCTGGATGGAATGGGAACACCTTATCGTTCGAAAGCGTTCCATGACATCTCAGACGGAAAATTGGAGGAAGCAGGAGGCTTACTTGACCATGTAACAGCGGTTAGGGAATTGGCAGAGCGCTACCCATTTGTGGATGTTGACCGGGTAGGTATCTGGGGATCGTCAGGGGGAGGTTACGCTTCGACAAGGGCCATGCTCTCATTTCCTGACTGTTACAAGGTTGCTGTTTCCGCGAGTGGGAATCATGATCAACGGCTGTATATAGCAGCATGGGCAGAGCGTTATCAAGGGCTGTATGATCCAGTCTTGTACAGAGATCAAGACAATGCTCGTCTAGCAGCGAATCTGGTAGGAAAGCTCTTGTTGGTGAGTGGGGATATGGATGAAAATGTGCATCCTTCCCAAACAATTCGAATGGCGGATGCATTGATTAAAGCGGATAAAGATTTTGACATGTTGATTTTGCCCAACCGACATCACGGATTTTCTTTGGAACCGTACTTTATCCGCAGAAAATGGGAGTATTTTGTACGGCACTTGATGAGAGCAGAACCTCCATGGGGGAATCAGGTAGCCAACAAAAAGGCCAGTGAGGAATAAAAACTGAAAAATGTTTTCTGAGTACCGGGAAGAAGCCACCTGATGAAGGTGGCTTCTGTGTTCTGTCGCTATTTTACCTCGCGAAAACTTGCACTGACCTTTTGCAGTTCTTGCTTGAGGGACTCGAACCTTTTTTCTTCTGTCCAAGCCATGATTTGATGAAAATGCGTAGGCGTTTCGACCAATGTCACAATATAAGCGACCTTAATGCCGTCTACTTCGCCTTTGGCATTGAATTGGGTGGCCACCTGATTGTCGACTACCGTACGAATCTGTTTATCAATGGATACATTTTCTACTGCCTCTTGAAGGTTCGCTTCAATGGCTTGGGCATAATCTTGAAGCGTGAATGAACTATCTAGATCCTGTTTCGATTCTGACAGGACCAATACATACTTTTCGCTAAAACGATTGGAGATTTCTATATCTGCTTCATCGTGAAGGGTGGAATCCTTGCTCCAATCCGAAGGGGCTGTTATTTGAAACTTTTTATCCTTGCTAAAGAAAATTTCTTCGGAAGGCGTTCTTGAAGCGAGACTGATTATCCCAAAAATCATGCCAATGATGGATAAAACGGCTACGATGGAAAAGACAACAGCGAGTACGGTTGTTTGCTTTTTGCTGACGTTGTTCAGATCCTTCACTTTCACGACGTATGTATTCGCTGCCAGATCGCCTAACCGTTGTCTTTTGTCGGAAGCCAACACACAGATACCGGCCGGCAACCCGCCTAGAAGAAATACATTTGCTTCGAATAGACGAATGAGGGAACGGATAAATGATTTCCATAACCCCGGTGGCCGTCCTTCCTCATTGACAGCAATGATGCGGAACGTAAATTTTCCGATCGTATATCCGGTAAGTCCTTCTAACAGTACATAATAAGAACATAGGATAATGGCGGCTAGGATGAAGAAATAGAGACTGTTGGCGTCTTTGGTGATGGAAACCCCAAGCGAGAGAAAGCCGGTTAGAAAACAAGCGAGAAGAATATAATCAAGAACATGGGCTCCCCATCTCGTAAAAAAAATCGTCGCCCTGTCATACGATTTCGATAAATCTCCCATGTTTTTTGGTGGCTCTTGCTGGGCGAGAGGAGAAAACTCTGTCGGTACCGATGATGATGGTGGTTGTTGCTCCAATTTTGTGCACCTCCTGAAGAAATGTAAACATGTTACATTTAACCATTTTGAAAATTGTATTGTCAATTGTTGACGGTTAGAATGGAAAAAGATGAGCAAGGTGTGGCTATCCCATTCCAGGGAGAGGAGAATCGCATATGGAAATCAACCAAATACCCGAGCAATTGCCATTGATCAAACATTCCAAAGACCTCTGGGGCTCTTTTGCATACAGCAAATGTAAGGATGCATACGGTTATGACAAAAACGGGCTGAAAAGATACGCCTTGATCGTTCAGCTTCAATACGATCAGACTGTGACGGAAGCAGACAAGGAGCTCCTGTACTATTTGATGAGCCAAGAGATTGAGATGCATAAGTCTCATCCGTATCAGGGATTTTATGAATCGATGGACATCGTGGCTTATTTGTTGGCGAAATGCAAGGATGTTACCCATATCCCACTTTTTGAACGGGCAAAATTAAGCAATTTTGATACCTACTATGGTTTTGATACCGAGTATATCATTTCGGCGGGGATTGAAGAGGCGATCGCGTATATCGAAGAGAACGATCTGTGCCGAACCAGCTCTTTCTTTCAGGATAAGAGAGAGGAGCTGGCAACGATGTATACGCCTGAACATATGGAGCGATGGTTTCAATCCAAGGCGAGGAATTACCCAGCCAATCTCGAGGATGAGTCCTTGATTACATTAATGGACAGAGCATGCGATTTCGGTAACATGGCAGAAGCCAGAAAATTACTGGAGAAGCTAGAGGAGCAGCTCGGCTCTGACAAAAAGAGTTATTCTCTGCTGTATCATCAGGCAAAACAATTGGAAGAGTACGACAAGGCACTTCACTATCTCATACAAGATCTCCCGGAACAGAAAGATTCGTTTAACAAGGTATTCCTTTGGCTAAAAATGGCCGAAATTCATTTGCTCAAGCAGGATTGGGTCCAGGCTTTTGCGAGCGTCAAGCAGTGCGAACCAGAGCTCAAACTCTTTTCTTCCTGGAGGAGTGCCGGTTTGGGCAGAAGCTTGAGCGAAACCTTGTTGGATATCAGCTTGAAGGCAAAGGATAGTAACGAGACTTTGGCTAGAGAAGCGTACCGCTGGGCTGATCAGATGTTGAAATCGACAAACAATTACAGCAGTAATGTTTTGAGAAAGGCGCACCAGTGTGCCAAGGTGCTGCAACTCAAACAGGATAAAAGGTTGTACAGTAAAAAAGTCGCGATAGAAGCCAGACGAATCAACAGAATGATTAGATGACGCAAAGGAAACCCGACATCTGCGATAGTTGGGTTTTTCTCTGTTTGGATGCAACGTTCATAAAAAAAATACCCACGCAGGGATCACTTTGCTGTATCTTTAATCTGAGCAATATTTCCTATCATAATATGATCTCTTTTTCCCCCGTTAGCCAACCTCATCGCGCTTCCGGTCATCGATAGAAAGGCTACTTTCCATGTTTCCTTCATGAATGTCATTTTACTTCTAGGCAGGAGATGCGTATGGATTTATTAACGTACAGTCCACTTATTGCAACCAAACTTCATGTTCCGAAGTATGGTTCGGACTTGTTACTTCGGCGTCAGATATTGAAAGAAATCGATGAAGCGGGCGCCGCAAGATTGATTCTCGTGTGCGCACCAGCCGGCTTCGGTAAAACGACAGCAGTCAGTCAATGGACGCAAAATTCCGGCAAACCGACCGGTTGGATCTCCCTGGATGAATCAGATAATGATCCCGTGCGCTTTTGGCGATATTTTGCCAGAGCAATTGATATGGCAGAGGAAGGCTCGGGCAAAGAATCTTCCTCGGTGCTTCACCCACAGTACACGGCTTCTGCTGAGCAGTTGATGTCTGTGCTGCTCGAGGAAATTGCGGGGTTTGATCGTGACTTTTATCTGGTATTGGACGATTACCACCTCATAAAGGAGCCTTCCATCCATGAAGGATTGCAGACACTGATCCAGCATGCTTCCTTGTATATGCATGTCGTCCTGATTACGCGGGAGGAACCTCCTTTTGCCCTACACCGTCTACGTGTTCGGAAACAGTTGAAGCAACTGGGCTCAGACACTCTTCGGTTCAATGAGGAGGAGTGCCGGCGCTTATTCCGCGAGCAACTGGGTCTGAGTTTGTCAGAACAAGCCATTGGCTTGCTGAGCAAACGAACGGAGGGATGGGTGGCCGGTTTGCAGTTAGCAGCCTTGTCTATGCAAGGAAAGCCCGAAGCATCAAAGGTCATTCATCAATTTTCCGGTAATGACAAGTATGTCGGGGACTATTTGACGGAAGAAGTATTGAAACGACTTCCAGAAAAGGTGCAGATGTTTTTGTTGAAAACGTCCATACTGCCGCGTCTGACAGGAGATCTATGTGCAGCCGTTACCGGAGAGCCGGACGCTCACGACATCCTTCGTATGCTGGAGAGGACGAATTCATTTGTTATCGCACTTGATGGCGTAAATGAGTGGTATCGTTATCACCATTTGTTCGCAGAACTTCTGCTTTCCCACGTAAGGAAAACATATAACGAACTGCTTCCTGCCCTACATATCTCTGCAAGCTGTTGGTTTGAAAGTCACGGGTGGATCATGGAGGCGACCGAGCATGCGTTTCTCGGAAAAGATTGGAACCGGGCGAGCCGTTTGATCGTCACACATGCACCGTGGATGTTGAAACAGTACGAAAATATTACACTGCGCAGATGGATGAAATACTTTGATGCGTCCTGGCTGGAAAGCAACCCCGAGCTGTGCATTGCTTTTGCCTGGCTGCATGCTGTGTCCAATGAAATTGATCAGGCGGAAATCCTCCTTCAATTGGCTGACGAAGCAACACGGATCAATCATGGGAGCTATGACGACTGTAGAGTAGAAATGTGTGTGCTTCGGGGTTACATCGAAGTGATGCGGGGAAATGTAGACCTTTCCCTCAAATATATGGAAGAATCGGTTCACATGAAGCCCAAATTCAGCCGCTACTTCATCGTCGGCATTGAACTGAATTCGGATGAGCCATACGTCCTGCGCAGTCGTGTGGCCTTGAGCGGGTATTTGTCCAACGTGAATGAATACTATCCAAAACTAAGGGCCATCTGGAAGCACAGTGGTCTTGGTATATTGGCCTATGGTTCTATTGTTTTGGGTGAGCTTTATTATGAGCAAAATGATTTTGAGCAGCTGAAATATTTCGTACCGCGTGCGATACAATTAGGCACAATCTCTTTGAACTTTGGTGTATTGGTCCCGGTTTATCTGACTTTGGCTCGATGGAGAAAAGCAGAGCATCGTAGCCAGGAGATGTGGCTAGCCATGGAGGAAATCACTTCGCTATGCCGCCAGCATGATGCGCCTCCTCATTGGATGGCTTTTGTAGAAACGTTCCGCGTCCGATTATGGATCGAAGAAAATCGACGGGAAGAAATAGAAAAATGGGCCGAGCCCTATACCAAAATGAATGTAGATATTATCGCTTCCCGGCATGAATTTGAGAGAATGACGTTGGCCCGGGTATACATCTATTTAAAAAACGACAGTGCAGCCATCATGCTGCTAACCAGCTTAAAGCACGAGGCGGAAATAAAGGATCGGCTCGGGAGTCGGATTGAAGCCTTTCTTCTCCTCAGTCAAGCTTACATGATCCAAAAACAGCAGCATGAAGCGATAGAGTGTATGCGCATGGCGGTGACGTTAGCCGCGCCAGAAGGCTATGTCCGCACTTTTTTGGATGAGGGTCCCGGTGTTGCCAAAATGCTTTATTCGCTCTATAAAAGCAAAAACGTATCCAAGCAAGAGATGGTTTATCTTTCGATGCTGCTCAAAAGCGTGGAGAAGGAATTTCCTACGCTTGATATTCAAATCCGGGTATCCCCTTCCTTGGAAAAATTGACGGAAAGAGAATCGGAAGTACTGGCACTAATTGGTGAAGGGTTGTCCAACTCGGAGATTGCGGACAAGCTGCATCTCACACTAGGGACGGTAAAAGGGCATGTGCATCAGATTTTTAGCAAGCTCCAGGTAAAAAATCGTGCACAAGCAATCGTCAGATTAAGAGAAAGTGAGCTCGACCATTAGAATCCCCCCGCCGATACGGAGGCCACTGGAAAAGTCCACTCTTTCAAGATCAACAAAATAACGAAAGAAAAACGAGTCTATAGAATCGATTCTAAGGCTCGTTTTGTATGTTTTCAGTGGCCTAAGTTATTTGTTTTCTTTGGAAATCCATCTCATGTACACACAACGGTCACATCAGCCATCTATACTCATCTTGTAAAACCAAGGTTGGCGGTCATGGAATGGTGACGGTGAGAAACGGATTCGTAAATTTCACGATAAATTGGTAATCTATGCAATAAATGCACAACCACGAGTAAGGAGAGCGGAAATGAAACGGAAAGTGTTACTCGTAGAGGACGACGAGCTCATACGTGAATTTGTATCGGATTATTTTAAAAAAGAAGCTTGGGAAGTGTACGAAGCGCAGCACGGTAAAATGGCGATGGAGCTTTTCGCGCTGCACTCTGTCGATTTAGTTGTGTTAGATATCATGATGCCCGAGATGGATGGCTGGTCGGTGTGCAGAAAAATCCGCCAACAATCCGACATTCCCATCATGATCATTACAGCAAGAGTAGACGACGATGACCAGTTGATGGGTTTTGAGCTTGGCGCAGACGAATATGTCACCAAACCGTTTAGCCCAAAAGTATTAGTGGCCCGTGCCAAAGCTCTGATGAAAAGAGCAGAGGGGAGCATCGGGAGGGGAGATGATATCGCTCAGTTTGGAGCATTGACAGTAAACAAACGAGCTCACACCGTTATGGTTGCAGGCGTCCCGATTTCATTGACACCAAAAGAGTACGAGTTGCTTCTGTTCTTCATCAAGCATGAAGGGACGGTCTTGTCCCGAGATAGCATATTGGATGGGGTTTGGGGGATGGACTACTTTGGCGACCATCGCACCGTTGATACCCACGTGAAAAAACTGCGTGCCAAGCTGGACACAGAGCAGCATCTGATTCAGACGATGATCCGTTTTGGATATAAGTTTGAGGCAAAGCGATGAGACGAGTTCGACTAAACGTTGTGACAAAATTATTTGCCGCCACTTTTGTTTTTGTCTTTTTGCTCTACGCTTTGATATTGATAGGGGAAAAGTTTTTCTTTGAACGCTTTTATTTACATGCGAAAGTAAGCGAGCTCTCGCAAGCAATGGCATCTTTCCCAGATGAGTACGCCAAACTCCCTCCCGACAAGCACAAGCTGGATAAGCTGGTGGGTACATTGATGAATCGCACAGATGCCAGCATCGCGATCGTAGATGAGCAGCTCGGGCAATTGAATCTCACTCCCTATTTTCTGGAAATAAAAGCAGCAAATAAAAATCAAGCGATTACCTTACCGCTAAAAGAAATGGAAAGAACCGATCTCCCTGAAGGACTCCATGTTGGAGACACGATTACCATCGACGGAATCTACATGGATGAGAACAATACGATCATGAAGCCGATACGGATTGCAAGGCAAAGTCCATCCACAAATGTGCCCGAAAATGGACTGACCCGGGTTACGGCTGTTATTTCTGAACTCATGCTGCCTAGTCAGCAGCGGGCACATAACCCTTTTTATCAGGATTCTCTCGTAGCGGATCAAATCGGCCCATGGCTGACGGAGCAACACGACGAGATTACACAGATGAAAAGCGGATCATTCATCCAGCGGAAGTGGACTGATCCGTGGAGTGGTGTAAACTATGCCATCGTGATTCATCGATTCTCCTATCTGGGCGGGGCGAATTACATACTGGCGGTGACGACGTTGCAACCAGTGAGCGATGCGGTAAGTATGCTGACCAGCTATTCCCTATACGCGACGCCAGTCATCCTCGTCATCTTACTGCTGCTGTCCTTTGTCTTTTCGAAGATCATCACGAAACCATTAGTTATGCTGAGTCATTCCGCTTCACGCATGGCTAATCTGGACTTCACAGAACTTGCTTCGATTCATTCTCAGGATGAATTCGGTGAGCTCTCTCGCCATCTGAATACGTTAGCTGGCAAGCTGGATCAGACATTAAAAGACCTGAAGAGTGCCAATGTCACTCTTCGCGAGGATCTTGAGCATAAGGAAAAAATGGAGCAGCTTCGCAAAGAATTGATTGCAAACATCTCTCATGAACTGAAGACCCCCCTTGGCATTGTGAAGGGCTTTGCGGAAGGGTTAAAAGATGATGTCGCACATGAAAAGCGGGAGCGATACATGGACGTCATTTTAAGCGAAGTCGACAAGATGAACGAACTCATCATGGATATGCTGGAGTTGTCCAAATTCGAAGCCAAAGCCATTTTGCTTCGTAGACAATCGTTTCCTATATCGGAAATCGTAGATCGCGTAGCCGCTTCCTTTCAACTACAGCTGGCAAACAAGCAGGTACGACTATCGCTCGCCTTACCTGAAGAAGAGATCAACGTATGGGCAGATCCAAGACGTATCGAGCAAGTGATCGTGAATTTGCTCGGCAATGCAGTCAGGCACGCCAATCCATCAAGTGAGATTCGGATTACCGGGGCCCGCGAGCGGGAGTGCATCCGGTTTCGAATTGAAAATGAAGGAGCGCACATCCCAGACGATCAACTAACGCGGATATGGGAGCAATTTTATCGAGTAGATAGCTCTCGCTGGCGGAAATCTGGCGGCACGGGTCTCGGATTGGCGATCTGTAAACATATCCTCGATCTGCATGACAGTGATTATGGTGCAGAAAATACCGTGAATGGAGTCGCTTTTTCCTTCACGTTGATTGAAAATGAAAACAAAGGTGGAAATGACAATGAATTTGAAAAAGAATAAAATGAAAAGCTTACTGGCTGTATTGGTTCTATCACTCGTTACTAGTGCTTGTGGCACACCGCTTCCTTCAGAATCGACTGGTCAAGTACCGCCGCAAGTTCCTCAGGAAAACAAAGAAAACAAGGAGAAACAACCGGAGAACGTTGCACAAGACATGGCCGAAGAACAGCAGGAAAAAGAAATTCTCGTCGTGGTCGACCAGGAACCGAAACCCATCGAGGGGAATAGCTTCGATTTCTTTATCGAACAGCGACCTGCCGGCTATTCATTAGCTAGCATGCAGTGGAAGTCTGAGAAAGCTGACATCGTAACCACGACAGAGCAAGCGATCAAAAACGACACGGAAGGTAACCCTGGTGAGAATCGCTTTGTCATCGGTGGTAGCATGCCGTTATCCAGTTTCTACTACAAAGATGAGTTGAAGGGGGAAAAGGGGAAATTGATCTTGGTCTTTAAAAATGAGCAAGGCAATGAAAAGACATGGGAGAAGGAGCTAACCCTTAAATAACGCCCGATCAATGGGAACGGGACTGACCACCTGTTTATAGGACAGGGATCAAAATACCTTACAAAGTTTAAGCAGCCAGTCGTCGGAATTCAACCGGCGACTGGTTGTTTCGATTGGGAAGAAAACAATCACGAAAAGACATAACTTTAGTTAGTATTTTTTGCAAAAGACTGTTGTTAACATATTTTTGTTTCACCTAGATGTTTTGCTGGGGGAGTGTGTCGACAGTAGGGGGAGTTGAAATGAAGAAGAAAGGAGGACAACGTTATTCATGAAAAGAATAATCGCTCGTTTGTTGGTATTCACTTTGTTGTTTGCAATCGTTCAACCTGCGTTTCTTCAAGAAAAAGTGAAAGCAGCCGATCTTCCAGATGTGATTAGAGTAGAGGCAGACAAGTTCGTGGATGCGTCTGGTGCCTATCCTGACGGCCTGGATTATCAGGGTGTTCCGAATACGCTGATCGTCGGGTATGCGCGAGACAATGCTGGGGATTATGGAGCTGCGAATGCTGCCCTGCGTTTTGACCTGAGCGGCGTGAAAAGTGAGAGGAAAATCGAGTCTGCTGCCCTGAAAATTTATGTGCATAAGGTAGAAGCAACAGGCGGAGATATGCCTTTCATTGATCTATGGGGCTCGTTTGATGACAGCTGGAACGATGATTCTGCGGCTGTGCTGCCCTCGTTTCATGAAAGAATCATAACAAATGAGTTTATTCCTACTAATTTCACAGGGTGGAAATCGTTTGATGTAACCAGCTTTGTCAAGACCAATATTGTAGACAAAAAAGCTACCTTTGTTTTAAGAGGTAGACAAACAGCGCCACCTGTTCCTCTGTTGTATCAGCCACAAATCATTTTTTACGACAAAAGAAATTTCAGCTATGCTTCTCAGCTAGAAATCACTTATGTTCCTAACACTCCACCAACCGATATCCTCTTATCGTCCAATTCGATTCCCGAGAACAATCAAATAGGAGCGGTAGTTGGTACGCTTTTGGCAGAAGATCCTGATCAAGGAGACACCGTTGCGTTCAGTATTCAAAACCCTACGGTTCCATTTACAGTTGAGGGAGATCAACTGAAGGCGACGGAGAAGTTTGATTTTGAAACGAAGTCGACTTACGCTGTACCGATCACTGCAACAGACTCGGCTGGCAATATATTCACCAAGGTGATAACTATCCAGGTGGTCGACGTAAATGAACCACCTACGACAGCGACGGTTACCATCAATGGCGGTGCTGCCGTTACGAATTCATCAAATGTAACGCTCACCATGACCCATGATGATCCCGACGCGGCCAAGCCCGAGTACCGTTTGGCGAACGTAGAAGGTGGTCCTTGGAGCGAATGGAAAACATTTGAGACGTCTGTTACATGGAGCTTCCAGACAGGAGAAGGGGCCAAAACGGTCTTCATGGAGCTGCGTGACGGAACGGGAACTGTCCTGCAAGCGCAGGATAGCATTTTGCTGGATATAACACCACCGACAGGAACCATTGAGATCAATAACGGGAACGTAGCCACTTCATCAGAAAAGGTAGAGCTTACCATTCAGGGAAGTGATGCGAATGGCCCGGTAGAACTGATGCTGTCGAATGATAACAGCTTTACAGGCAGTTGGATGCCTGTCCCGGCCAACAACAAGCTGGAATGGAACTTGGCTAGTGGAGACGGACAAAAAACAGTCTATGCGAAGTTCCGTGATGGTGCAGGGAATTTGTATTATACATCTGATACCATCGTGTTGGACAAAACGCCACCTGTTGTGACGGGGGTTGCGAATGGCGGCGTTTATAAGTCCGATGTCACGCCTGTTTTCAATGAAGGCACAGCGACATTGAATGGCATTCCTTTTACCAGTGGCACGAAGTTGAGTGCAGAGGATAAGTACACGCTGGTAGTAACGGATATGGCAGGTAATACGACTACACTGAATTTTATCCTGGATAAAACGCCACCTGCCGGAAGTCTTTCCATTAATAATGGAGCCTCTCATGCGAATTCCCAGGATGTCACTTTGCAAATCACTGCTACTGACGCAACAAGCACAGTGAAAATGAAGTTTTCCAACGATAACATCACCTGGAGTACGCCAGAACCTGTTGCTACAAACAAGGCTTGGAGACTGACAAATGGAGATGGACCGAAAACGGTCTATGTGCAGTTGGTCGACGAAGCTGGCAACACGAAGGATATGCAAGCTAACATTACGCTCGACACAGTCGCACCTTCTGTAACCGGTGTAGAGAATAACAAGCTGTACAATCAGAGTGTCAAGATCAACTTCAACGAAGGCACAGCAACCTTGAATGGGAAGGTCATTGCTGACGGAGAAACCGTCAATGATGATGGTGCCTATACGCTGACTGTCACAGACGAAGCGGGCAATGTGACTACGCTTCAGTTTTCCATCGATCAGACGAAGCCGTTAGGTAGTCTCAAGATCAATGGGGACGCCAATTATACCAATACACTTGCGACTACATTACAAATTGACGTTACCGATTTCAGCAATGAACTACAGATGCGCTTTTCCCATGATCCGAGCGATCCAGCCAATTGGACTGCTTGGGAAACGCTGACCACAACAAAGGCGTGGAACTTGCTGACGGGGGACGGAACCAAGTCGGTTTCCATGGAAGTAAAGGACAAAGCAGGGAATATAGCCAGCTTTACCGATGAGATCACACTCGATATGACCAGCCCTACGGGGGCTTTTGAGATCAATCAAGGTCAATCGTATACCAACACGAGCAAGGTTACGTTGAGTGTGGAGTCGGCTGATACTCATGGTGTGGAAATGCGCTTGTCGAATGACAACCTGACTTGGAGCGATTGGAAAACAGCGCCGACAAAAGGCGACGTTCCATGGGAACTGAGCGGTGGTGATGGAACCAAAACGGTCTATCTCGAGCTGAGAGATCCGGCAGGAAACCAAGTGGCCCTTCAAAAGCAAATCACGCTGGATTCCACTGGACCAGTCGTCACAGGAGTCGCCCAGGACGGTGTCTATGCGAGCGACGTAACGATTACCTTCAGCGAGGGAACAGCATTACTGAACGGCAATCCGTTTACGAGCGGTTCGGTCGTCACTGCGGAAGGATCGTATGAGTTGGTCGTCACAGATGATGCGCAAAATCGCACGACGATTCGTTTCACGCTGGATAAAACACCACCGGCTGGAACGCTCAGCATTGATAACGGAGCCGAATTTGCGAAAACAGAAGACGTTACACTGCAACTCAATGCGTCGGGAAATCCAGACGACATCGAAATGGCGATCGCTAACGCCGATGACAATTCGGGTACGTGGGAGCGTTTCGCGGAGTCAAAAGCATGGAAGCTGGCTGATGGCAGTACAAACGGCACCAAAACGGTCTATGTCAAGCTGAGGGACAAAGCGGGGAATGTCACAAAGCTAAGTGATACGATTGAACTCGATGTGGTGGCGCCGACTGGATCCATCGCGATCAATAACGAAGACAATTCCACCAAGTCTCGTGATGTTACGCTCACCATCACAGCAAACGACAGTACGAGTGATGTACAAATCCGCTTTGCCAATGGTGACAACGACTGGAGCGATTGGGAGGCAGTAACTGCGACCAAAGCATGGCAGCTGAAGTCCGGTGATGGAACCAAGACGGTCGAAATGCAGATCGCAGACAGGGCAGGGCACATCACAACCGTGTCCGATACGATTGAGCTGGATGCAGATGCGCCCGTTGTTTCTGGAGTTGAGGACAAAGGCATTTACAAAGATGACGTGACAATCACATTCAACGAAGGAACCGCGACGTTGAACGGTGCTCGGTTTGCAAGTGGCGACCGGGTAACAAGTGAAGGCAAGCATGAACTGCGGGTCCTCGATGCTTCTGGAAACGAAACCAAGATCACGTTTACTTTGGATAAAACCGCACCGACAGGAACCTTCGTCATCAACAATGATGATCGTCTAACGTACTCCACCAGTGTGAGACTGCATGTTACTGCTTCGGATAATTTGGGAGATGTCGAGATGCGTATCTCCAATGACCAAGGCAAGTGGAGCAGCTGGGAAAAAGTGACGGAAACAGTACCGTGGAGCTTAACGTATGGCAATGGGATGAAAAAAGTTTTGATCCAGCTTCGCGACCAGGCAGGAAACACCGTCGAACTGGATGATTCCATTGAGCTATACGTAAATAATGTGCCAAATCCGCCAACAGGAGAGCCGGTCATCGGAGTTGAGCTGGAGGAAGAGGAGTTAACGCTGCGTGTGGGTGATACAGAAAGCCTTCGAGCTACTGTAAAACCAACAAATGCTACCAACAAACGAGTCAAGTGGGAAAGCAGCGACTCTGAGATCGTCGAGGTAAATGAGGAAGGCAAGATCAAGGCTGTAGCTCCTGGAACTGCGACGATTACAGTGACGACCGTGGACGGGAACAAAACCGATTCGGTGGAGGTCACCGTTAAGGGAATACCTACCTTCCAGTTGGAAACAAACGAACCGTCCTTCTGGATGAAGCCGAGAGTAACCACAACCTTACGAGTTTATAAGGTAGAAGGCAAAAAACGCAAGGATATCACGAGAGACAAAAATGTTGAATACGACACGGAAAACGGGTTGGTTACCGTCAAGCAGGGTCGCATTACGGCAGGCAAAGAAGAGGGAGAAGTCATCGTTACCGTTCGCTATATGGGCGAGGAACTGGAGATACCGGTGACGGTTTCTAAGAAAACGATTCGTTCGTTGACGACTTCCTTCAAGGATTTGGTGCTGGAGATCGATGAGGAGAAGCAGCTAACGCTGACAGCCGTTTTCAATGACAAGAACACGGAAGAGGTGACAGAGAAAGCGACTTGGTCCTCTAGCGACGATGAGGTCATCGAAGTAACAAAAGAGGGAAAAGTGACAGCGCTGGCTGAAGGGAAGGCTGTCATTACTGCGAAATACGGCGGTAAAAAAGTAACCAATCGCGTGCTCGTCGTAGAGGAAAAGAAAGTGAAGGATTTGCGGGTATCCCGTTCTTCACTGCGCTTGAAGGCAGACAATTCTGGAGAGATCGTCCTGTATGCGGTCTATGAAAATAGATACGAGGAGATCGTCACCAAAGATGCGGAATGGACAGTGGAAGATCCTGAGATTGCGACTGTAGAAAATGGTGTCGTGACCGCACTGGAAGCTGGTAAAACAACCATTACAGTGGAATACGGCGGAGAGACCATTACAATTCACATTACAGTCAGGTAAATGAAAAGGGGCTGTTCGATCTACCGTGGAGGGCAGCCCCTTTTCCATTCTGTTTTAAAAGGTGAAGAAAGATGGAAAATGCACTCATTGCTTTTGCAAGTAGCATCCTGATTGGGGCAATTTTTTTCGGGATCTTATGGTGGGAAGGCTCGTGGTTCAGTCTTCGGTTTACGAAGTGGTACTTTGGTATTTTGTTGGCCGTGTCGTTGGGCGTAGGTGTGTATAACTTTTCCTAGAAATGTATGAGACATTTTTCCTTTTTTGGTGTTAGGTAAGCTGTGAAACGAACCTAGCACAAGGGAGAAAAAATGTCTTATCTTTTTTTGCCTGTATAAATTTCCTAATTATAGTTTCCGATCGAGTGGAGACGACTCTACATTGGTTTATTTACCGCAAAATTCAGATATTTTATAATATCGTTAATATCTGTACCGCTTTCCTAACCAACTACTTATAACCGAGGCAAATACAGAGCAAGTGATAGATGCGCAATGTACCGAAATACAATCCCGTCTTCATCGTATTATGTAAGTGAGAAAATTTTAAATCCTCTCGAAATCAGAAAGAGCAGTTTTCTTTTGCAGCCAGAGTTGGAGTCGATGATGGCCACAGGCTATGATCTGGAAAACACTCCGATATCCTGCAGAAACGATATCCATTTAATTGGGGGGCCTCTATGAGCATGATAAAGACGAGTTCCATTCGTAATTTTCCTCAAAAAACAGACGTAGGAATCGGAGCAGCTAACGGTACTTTTGGGGAGCTTCTGCAGGGTATTCTAGGGGAAAATAATCGGGATTTTCTAGTGACGTTGCCTATAAAAAATGCATCCTATGCTACCTTTTATTCGATTCCAGCCTTACAAGAGATCGTCATCGTACCTCGTTCCAAGCAAAAATCAAAAAAACTCGTAGAAAAAATACTCAAGCATTATGGCTTTCCGGCAGGCGGAATATTGGAGATCAATTCGGAACTCCCAGTAGGAAAAGGAATGGCAAGCTCATCAGCCGATTTGGTGGCTGCTGCAAGAGCGGTAGAAAATTGTTTTCATATAAAAATGGAGCCTACTTTATTGGAGTTGTTTTTATCGACGATAGAGCCGACTGACGGAGTCATGTATGAAGGGGCTGTTGCTTACTACCATAAGGAGGTCAAGCTACGAGAGTATATTGGGGAGCTCCCGCCCTTGTGTATTGTCAGCATTGATGAGGGGGGAACAATCGATACGGTTGAGTTTAACAAGCAAACAAAACCGTTTACGCATGAGGAAAAGAAGGAATACAATCTCTTGCTAGAAAAAATTACGAAAGCAATCAGAGAAAGGGATGTCCACACGATAGGTGCCGTGTCGACCAGAAGTGCGATTTTGAATCAAAAAATTCTGCCCAAGAAACTGTTGCCGAAAGTGATGGAGATCAACGAGAAAATGGGAGGGTTAGGTACTGTTGTGGCACACAGTGGGACCAGCCTCGGTATTTTATTGTTGAAAGAAGAACCTGACTTCCACCAAAAGCTGGAACTGGGGTATAGATGGTTAAGTGAATGGAATAAAGAAGTGTACGTGTACCATACGTAGCGCTACTTAATCTTTTCGCAATTTGTCTTGAATATGGGAGATGGCGTGTATCGATTAGCGCTTATTTAGCTAATGAAGGTGTTGACGGAAAGTCTTTTGTTAATGTCAGTTTTATTGGCAGCGGAGGACCATTCCATGATCATATTCGGATTGTTCGTGGGCGTTTTTGTTGATCGAGGAAATAAAAAGAGGATCATGGTCGTTTCGCATTTATTGAGAGCTGCGCTGATTTTATCCATCGTCCTGTTATTCTTGTTTAACATGCTGCATCCTGAAGCGGCCCGCAAGCTGGGCAAAGAGGCTGCCATTCTCATGCCGAGTGGAACGATGGCCAATCTGGCATCCTTAATGGCGCATTGCCCTCGCGGCTCCAAAGTATGGAGCGGGTATTTCCGTTGGAGCCAGAAGATCCACAATTCGCATTGCCTTCCTTGATCTGCCTGGAAAACCCGCATAATCGGATGGGGGACGTGTCCTGCCGCTGAGATTGCGCGTTATGCCGATTCCGTGCAAATATGTCTGTCGAAAGGGTTGTCAGCACCGATTGGTTCCCTTGTCGTCGGAACAGAAGACTTTATTCAGAAAGTGTATCGTCTGCGCAAAATGCTGGGTGGCGGTATGCGTCAGGCAGGGATTATTGCAGCGCCAGGTTTGGTTGCCTTGCAGCAAATGACGGATCGATTGGCAGTCGATCACGAAAACGCCCTTCGCTTGGCACGTGGTCTGGCGGAGATTCCAGGAATCGTGACTCATGTGGAAGATGTAGAGACCAATATTGTGTTCTTCCGGATTGAACACCCAGTCCATACGTGGCAGACCTTCATAGAAGCAGCGCAAGCACATGGGGTGCACGTAGCGGAGCTCGGTCACGGCAGAATTCGAGCGGTCACTCATTCCGGTATTGAGACAGCGGATATCGACAAGGCGCTAAGCATCATACGTGAACTGTTGCAGTTCCAAACAGTATAGGGCAGACTCGCTCCCCCTTCAGTGGAAGGGGGATTTATTATTAAGGTTTATAAAGGAATATAAAATGATCTGATTTTTTCAAATCTTTTAAAGGGAAAATATTTTCAAATAACAGAAAATTATTTAATATTAAAAAGACAGGCCTTGGGATGTATTGCCCATTATGGAAAAGGCTTGAAAACATGTGAAAGAGGGGGAAATGATTTGAAAAAAGGGAAAGGTTGGTTGAAGCCGTTGGCGTTGCTCTCTTTAACCGGCGCGCTGTTGGTCGGTTGCTCAAGCGGGAACAACGCTTCGCCAGGAACTACAACACCAGCACCAGCAAAAAAACCGGTGGAGCAGGTAGCTCCTCAGGCGACCAGTACGGATGATGAGAAACCAATAGACGGTGGAACGTTCACGCATTCTACCACGTCTGACATCGTCACGATCAATCCGATTTTCGGAAATGACACGGCATCCGGCGACGTTATGGAGTACACCCAAGCGTATTTGTACAATCGGAACCCGTCTTTTGATTTAGCGGTTTACCCTTGGTCCCTTGCAGCTGAGCTGCCAAAAGTAAGCGAAGATGGCTTAACCTACACAATCAAGATGAAAAATAATGCGAAATGGTCGGATGGAACGCCAATCACGGCTGATGACTTGATTTATACCATTAATGCAATCAAAGCTCCTGAGACAGGCGCACCAGGAATAACGAAATACGATAAAGTCAAAGAAATGAAAAAACTCGATGATTACACAGTAGAAATCAAATTGACTCAATTGTACGCTCCATTTGCTTTTGGATTAATGCAGCAGTTGGCACCAGCCCACGTGTTGAAAGACGTACCGTTTAAAGAATTGCAAGCACATTCTTACGGAAAAGATCCAGCCAAGACACCAACTTCCGGGCCGTTCAAATGGTCAGAGTGGAAACAAAAGGAATTCCATGTGCTAGATGCTAACCCAGATTACTGGGGGGAAAAGAAGCCGCATATCCAAAAGGTTGTGTACAAAATCTATGCGGATCAAAACACACAAGTACAGGCTTTGATGAAAGGCGACGTTGACTTGGTAGATTCCATTCCTGTCACGCAGCTCGAAGCGGTGAAGGCGAAAGGAACGATCAACATTTCGACGGAGCCAGGTCCTAGCTATGAATACTTTGCCTTCAACTTCGACAAGAAGAACTTCCCGAACAACTACGGGTTGTTTGAAGGTCAAAAAACGCGTCAGGCCATTGCCCACGCAATCAATCGTCAAGGTATTATCGATAATATCTTGAAAGGAACCGGAAAAATTATGGATGCACCGTTCCTGCCAGGTACATGGGCAGACCCGGGCGATGCAGCAGTCCATTACGAATATAGTGCAGAGAAAGCAAAACAATTGCTGAAAGAAGACGGATGGGTAGCCGGGGCAGATGGAATTCTTGCCAAAGACGGCAATCGTTTCTCCTTTGAATTCATTTTCAACTCGGGGAACAGTCGTCGTGAACAGGCAGCAGTCGTTATTCAACAAAACCTGAAAGAGGTCGGAATTGAAGCGAAGCCAAAGGCATTAGACTTCTCGGCTCTTGTCGATCAGTATGCCAACCCTGGTAAATTCCAGGTTCTGTTACTCGGATGGCAATTGTCTGATCCAGACCCGGATGGCATTTCTACTTTCGGGAAAAAGGCATTCCCGCCTGGCAACAACGCTGGCTGGTACGACAATCCGAAACTGGATGCGCTCTGGGAAAAAGCTGTATCCACGGTTAAACAAGAGGAGCGCGCAGCGATCTATAAAGAAGTCGGAAAAGAAATCTCGACGAATCTGCCATACGTATTCATGTATCAGTACGGAACGCCACGAGGCATGACTTCTCGCGTCAAGTATAAGGATGAGTTTAAACCAGTATCCATGATTCCATATGGGGAGACCTTTGGCTTCCTGAACTGGTGGATCGACGATACCAAAAAATAAGCTCGGCTGGTAGCGGTTAGCAATAGGAAAAGGGGGAAGGGCAGCCTTGTTGTCCCTTCCCCTTTCAAACGAAAGGAGGATGCTGATTGGCTGAATATTTAGTACGCCGCGTACTACAAGCCGTGCTTGTTTTATTTTTGATCACAGTGGTTTCGTTCGGACTCATGCATGCAGCACCCGGAGGACCGCTAAAAGTTATGCTCTCACCGGGAATGTCTCCTGAATCACAGCTCATCCAGATGAAAAATATGGGGTTGGATCAGCCAGTCTATATTCAATACATGAAATGGGTCGGTAATTTGCTGCAAGGAGATTTGGGCCATACCTTTAAAAATAACGTTCCTGTTGGTGATATTTTGTGGCCGACGGTCTGGAATACGTTTGTGCTCATGTCTGTAGCGTGGGGGCTTTCCATGCTGATCGCCATCCCGTGGGGAATCTACAACAGCACAAAGCAATACGGTCTGTCTGACCAGATCGCCTCCATCGTTGCCTATCTCGGATTCGCGATGCCGACCTTCTGGTTTGGGATTATGCTACAACAGTATTTCGCGATGCAGTTGAATCTGCTCCCACTATCTGACATGTACACGATGGGAAAAGAAGGACAGGTAAGCGACCTCATTTTGCACTTGATTCTACCTGTTACAGTGTTAACACTGGTGAACATCGCAGCCTATGTCAAATATACGCGCGCCAGTATGCTGGAGGTTTTGGAGCAGGACTATATTCGGACGGCGCGTGCCAAAGGAATGAAGGAAAGACGCGTGATTTTCCGCCATGCTCTGCGGAACGCATTGATCCCTGTCGTGACGATAATCGGATTGGATTTGCCGACTCTGGTAGCAGGCGCAGCATTGACAGAGAGTGTATTTAACTGGCCAGGCATGGGCCGTCTGTTTGTCGAAATGGCTGTAGCCCGTGAGTATTCTGTGCTGATGTCGATCACGTTGCTGATTTCACTGATGGTGATTATCGGAAACCTGCTCGCCGATTTAATCTACGCACTGGTTGATCCACGAGTGCAGCTTGGACGCAAAGGAGGCAGGGCAGCATGAGTCAAGTACAGCTTCAAGATGACACTGTTGTTGAAACGAATCGACCGGGTGGACAGCTTCCAACAAACCCTGCTGGCGAAAAGCCTCCTGGGCTATGGACAACTGCGGGCAGAAAATTCATGCGCAATCCGTATGCTGTTAGTGGCTTGATCGTGCTCCTGTTTTTTATTGGGATTGCTGTGTTTGCCGATTGGGTTGCACCGCATGATCCGGCAAAGGTTGATTTTATGATTACCAACCTACCTCCTGGAACAGAAGGGCATGTGCTCGGAACGGACGAGCTCGGTCGTGATATTTTGTCCCGCCTCATTCATAGCAGCCGGGTGTCTATGCTGGTCGGCTTCAGCGTTGCTTTTGCTGCGGTCGTCATCGGGACGCTGATTGGGGCCATTTCTGGTTATTTTGGCGGCTGGATTGATACCTGCTTCATGCGTCTCGTGGACGTGATGAATTCCATTCCGAGTCTGTTTTTTAACATTCTGGTTTTGGCTCTCTTCGGAGCGGAATTTGTCTATATGATCCTGATTTTGTCGCTGACGAGCTGGACAAGTGTGGCACGCCTAGTGCGCGGGCAGTTCTTGCAGCTACGGGAAATGCAGTATGTGGAAGCGGCGAGAGCGATCGGCGTATCACACTGGGGCATTATTACGCGTCACCTGGTACGCAATGCAATGGCCCCGATTATTGTGTACGCGACTCTCATGGTTGGTTCGGCCATTCTGTCAGAGTCCGGTCTCTCTTATTTAGGCTTGGGAATTCAACCGCCAGAAACAAGCTGGGGATTAATGTTGAGCAAGGCACAGGAATTCATGCTGGTAGATCCTTTGCAAGCACTTTATCCCGGTCTTTGTATTTTGCTCGTAGTGCTAGCGGTTAACTTCGTCGGAGACGGTATCCGCGATGCATTTGACCCACGGAAGAAAAAGAAGAACCCGAAAAGGAGGCTGAACAAGTGGAACGCAACATCCTCGAAATAAAAAATTTGACCACTTGCTTCTTTACGGATGACGGCACGGTCAAGGCCACGGATCGAGTGAGCATCAACGTTGGCAAAGGACAGACGGTGTGCTTGGTAGGGGAATCCGGCAGTGGAAAGAGTGTGACGTCACTTGCAGTCATGCGACTGATTGATTATGCGGGCGGATTTATTCAGAGTGGGAATGTCATGTTTCACGGACAGGATCTGGCGGCAAAGGATTTGGATGAAATGATGGACATTCGCGGAAACAAAATTGCGATGATCTTCCAAGACCCGATGTCGGCTCTCAATCCGGTATTTACGGTAGGCGATCAAATTGCGGAGAGCTTGATGCTGCATCAAAATATGAACCAGACAGATGCGTTCAAAAAAGCGATCGAGATGCTTCGTCTGGTTGGTATTCCGGCGCCAGAAGTACGAGTGAAACAGTACCCGCATGAAATGTCTGGAGGGATGTGCCAGCGTGTTGTCATCGCGATGGCCTTGGCCTGCAACCCGGAAATGCTGATAGCAGACGAGCCAACTACTGCTCTTGATGTAACGGTTCAGGCGCAAATTTTGGATTTGCTCAGACGGCTGCAAAAGGAATTGGGCATGTCGATTTTGCTGATCACCCATGACATGGGGGTAGCAGCAGAGATGGCGGATCGTATCGCGGTTATGTATGCAGGAACGATTGTGGAGGAGGGAACGGTCGAACGGATATTTGACGAGCCCCGGCATCCTTACACGATTGGCTTGCTGCAGTCCATTCCCGGATTTGAAGGGGAGCGCGGCGGAGAATTGTACACCATCCAAGGCACCATCCCGAGCATTACCCAATTGCCGACGGGCTGCCGTTTTCACCCGCGTTGTCCGCATGCGATTGACAAATGCCGAAAAGAGGAACCAATTTTGCGCGAGGTTGTTACGGGACAACAAGTGGCTTGCTGGTTGAACGAAGATGTCAGCAATCACTTCAGAATAAATCAGCGTGCAAATTCAGTCGCTGGAAGCAAAGCAGAGGTGAACCGCCAATGAACCGGGAATATTTGATCGAAGCCAAACATATCAAAAAGTATTTTCCAATTAAGGCGGGCTTATTGAGCCGTGTCGTTGGTCATGTAAAAGCCGTAGATGATGTGTCTTTCGGAATTCGGGCAGGGGAGACATTTGGGCTCGTAGGAGAATCCGGTTGCGGGAAGTCGACACTGGGGCGTGTCGTGTTAAATTTGCAAAGGGCGACGAGCGGAGAAGTGCTGTTTGACGGAACCAATATCCATCAGGTGAACAGACAAGAGAATTTGAAGCTGAGACGGGATATGCAGATTATTTTTCAAGACCCGTTTGGTTCGTTGAATCCACGATTTTTGGTAAGCGATATTATTGGAGAGCCGTTGCGGGTTCATCTGCGCGCATCTGCAAAGGAAATGGATGAACGGGTAGTCGAGCTGATGAGTCTGGTGGGCCTCGATCCTTCGAGACGGAATCGGTATCCGCATGAGTTTTCCGGCGGACAGCGGCAACGGATCGGGATTGCGCGGTCGATTGCACTCTCACCACGGTTTATTGTGGCGGACGAAGCTGTTTCTGCGCTGGACGTGTCCGTACAGTCACAGGTTTTGAACCTGATGATGAAATTACAAAAAGAGATGGGGCTGACCTATCTATTTATCGCGCATGGTCTGAATGTGGTACGCCATATTTCTGATCGGGTAGGCGTGATGTACTTGGGGAAAATGGTGGAGATTGCACGAACGGATGACTTGTTTGCACAGCCACTGCATCCGTATACAGCGGCATTGTTGTCGGCGATTCCGAAGCCTACTCCGCATCGGCGACAAGAGCGGATCGTCCTGCAAGGGGATGTACCATCTCCGGCCAATCCGCCGTCAGGTTGTCGTTTTCATCCTCGTTGTCCAATGGCGCAGGAGAGATGCAGCAAGGAGATTCCCGAGCTGATAGGGGTTGGGCAGGATCGGCAGGTCGCGTGTCATTTCCCTTTAGCATAGAGAGAAAGAGCCACCTATGACGGGTGGCTTCTTAGTTTTTCCGGACAATCCAAATTAAGGTAGACAAAACGAATTCGTTTTGGTACATATAAATCAGTGTTGCCGGATGTACTTTATTAGGCCATGAACGGGAGCGATGCATGGTGCAACATAAAGGGAAATGGATGATCACCATTGCGATGACAGTATGCCTGATTGTAGTTCTTGGCTTTGGTAATCAGCAAACAATGGCGACTGCGCCAACAAAAAAACCAATGATAAACGTTTTTGGCAGCGATCCTGTCAATATCAATTCACACCGAAGCTTTGTCGCCGTTCAAGGAGAGTGGATTTTTTATAACAACGATGGCTTATACAAAATCAAAAAGGATGGAAGCTCTCTTCAAAAGTTGAGCAGTGATTGGGCCCATAATCTGAATGTTGTAGGTGACTGGATTTACTATACGCGCAATAAGCCCTTGAAAGAAATCTATCAGCTTGAGATGCCCAATTACGAGATCAGTTATACGTATGAAGATACGATGGAGCTCTTTAAAATAAAGACAGATGGCAGTTCGAAAACAGTTATCAAAAGTGGTAGTCTTACTGAAGGGGACCCCAATAACGTACACCGATTGTACGTGGTGGAAGATTTCATCTTTTTTTACGATGAACAAGATATATTCAAAGTGAAGATAGGCGAAAACAAAGTGGAAAAGGTAACCCTAAAGGCGAAGTAAGGATAAAAAAAGCCACCCCAGGCGGGTGGCTTTAATGTTATGGGCTAATTCTCGGGGGACTTTTTCTCTCCCGCTTTTTGTACATGAGCACGGAGCCAAACATGAATATAGAGGCTTGTGAAGAGATTCATAGACAACGACGAGAATGGGAATAGCTACTAACTGTGGGTAATCAGCCATCCAACATAAACCAATCCATGCGAAAGTCACAATCAAGAACACGAGCATATACTGATACGGTATCTTCACTTTCTTCTCCAGGCCGCCATTCAGTTTGAAGGCGAGAACGCCAAGCATGAAAAAACCATTCAACCGCATTCGTGACCAGAGGTAATAAGCCAGTGGCATGGGATGGTTCGAGGTAGGGCAAGTCTACTTGATCTATCGAAAATCCGCGCGATGGCAATGATGTAGGAAAGAATGGTTTCATTCTTCGCTCTTATTGAATTCATTCTGACTAACTCCTTTTCGCTTGGATTATCCTTTATTATGGAAAGGATTGTGGATGTCAATTGTGCCAATGGGAGCAACATTGTCTGTAACAAAACCGTCACTAACAGTGGAAAAGCAGCACCCAGAAGAGGGGTCTAAACAAAATCAGAACGGCATAATGTATGGGGTATTACCAAGACGGATGAAGGCCATGATGAGCATTTCGTGTTTGATAGAGGTGAAAAATGGGCAGACCAATAAAGGAGCGTTCTGCTACGAAGTACACCCAGTATACCGATAGGGGGAATATGCAATTGTTGAGTTCATTTAAACCGTTAAAGAGAATCGAAGAAAACAGCAAGATTGTACAGCAGACGATACAGTACATAGGTAATCAAAAAGTGAGTACGATTACGATAGAAACGCCTAAAAAACTACCTAAATGTAGGTAGTTTTTTCCTATTTGTAGAATCTGAATAAAATGTTAAAATAATGTAAAACTTTACCAGAAGGAGAGGTTTACAGGTGCTAAAGAATCTCGTGCAGAGCCATGTAAAGATCGTGTTTTCTGTTCTTGGCATCTTGTTCGTTCTGGTCTCATGGCTCGTATTTGAATTGTTGAAAGGTTTGCTGCCAGATTTGATAGCAGTCATACATAAGTGGATGTTTAAACCGATCGAATGGCTGTTTATCCTAGCACCGCCACATGAGGAAAACAAACTAGCTTCGTTAGGCTCTGTTCTAGGCTTGTCTATCTTGTATTCCGCTATTTTGGCGGGAATGATATTCATCGTTTTGTTCATCTGCAACAAGGTTAGAGGAAACGAGATCGAGTTCCAGATGGAAGTGAAGTATTGTGAGAAAGAATTGGCCAATGCGATTTACAGCTTGGATGGAAGTGGTCAGTCATCAGCTATTATTAATGCGAATGCGATCACTTTTATGAAGGCATTTGAAATGGAAGTAAAGACGATTTATGGATTGAAACCGGACGAGCTATGCTGCTATTGGATCGTCCCTACGAATAATGACAAGCAGTTTGAAGTGTTTTACTTAACCGAGTTGAAAGATTTTGACACCGTACGTACGCTACTACTGTCTTCCATGCTTCAAGAGGATTGCAGAATTGCCGATAAACAAGTAAAGGGACGTATTCAAAACACGGACATTGAACAATTTGCCATTGTAAAAAATTTTGGCAAGTTCAGGCTTGGATTTGCGGTCGCTGTTTACAAGAATGACACATTTACTCCCGAAAATATGCAGGAGTTCGAGCGGTTGACTACGTATATGTTATTATTAGGATTTGTTACCAAGTTTGTGAACAAGGTCAAAACCTTAAAGAGAGCTAGTTAGGAGTGGGATACGATGAAATTAGCTGAGTTCTTCGCGAAAAGAGGCAACGAAACTGCTGTTTACTCGAAAAATCTCTCTTCCAAGAAGAAGATTCCCAACAGCAAATTTACTCCTGGCTTCGCTAGCTTAAAACAGATTGTAGATGAGCATAGTCCAAATGAGCGACATGATAATAAAGTGGTTGGAGGAAAATGACACTGCCTGTGAGCAGTGTTATTTTTTGTTTTGAGGTACTTGGAATAGAGAAAAAGCCACCTGATGAGGGTGGCTTTAGTTTTGGGAGATCTCTACACGGTGTTTGTTCTTTTTGTGGGACCATATCAGGACAGGGACTAGCAACAGCGATAATGCGCCTCCAGCAAGGGAAAGCGTTGCGAAGCTGGCATTGGCGACGACCATACCGGACAGGGCACCACCGGATGCGCCAGCCAAGGCAATCAAGACATCAACTGTTCCCTGAGTTTTCGCACGAGTGGCGGGCTGCGTTGCATCCACGATGAGCGCTGTGCCGCTAATTAGTCCAAAATTCCAGCCCAGTCCGAGCAGCACAAGAGCGGTGATGAGTAGCGGCATCGAATCGACTGGCGCAAAAGCAGCAGTCAGGCTGGCTGCAAGCAGTATGACACCAGAAGCATAGGCCATGGTGGAGCGACCGATCTTGTCAACGAGAACACCTGTCAAGAGCGAAGGGAGGTACATCGCACCGATATGAAAACCGATGACGATGCCTACTTCAGAGAGACCATGTCCGTGATGCTTCATATGTACAGGTGTCATTGTCATAATGGCGACCATGACGATCTGCGTCAAAATCATGACGGTGGCTCCCACGATGATTCCCCGGTTGTTGCTTGCAAGCTGGTTCTCATTCAGATAGGATGGGGAGCTCTGATCCACCTGTTTCGCTTCGGCGATTGCTTTCGAAACGATGAACGGGTCCGGACGAAGCAGTACCCAAAATACGAGACCTGCGAGGATGAAGGCAGCGGCACCCAAGATGAAAGGACCAGCAAGTGCGGGGACACCGATGGAAGTAGCGAATCGTCCCATGACTTCCACCAGGTTTGGTCCTGCAACAGCTCCGAATGTAGTGGAGACCATGGCAATACTCACGGCAGTCGCACGCTGTTTAGGCTTTGCCAAGTCTGTGCCTGCATAGCGGGCCTGCAGGTTAGTAGCGGTGCCAGCCCCATACAGAATTAAGGAAGCAAACAGAAGGACAATACTGTTTGCGACAGCTGCGATAACCACCCCAATTGCGCCAATCCCTCCGGCTAAGAAGCCGCTAGCGAGACCCAAACGGCGTCCAAAGCGTTGAGAGAGCCGACCCACCAGCAATGCAGCCACAGCAGAGCCAAGCGTGAGCAATGCGGAAGGGATGC
The DNA here is from genome assembly GCF_023714195.1 of Brevibacillus sp. MER 51. Classification (NCBI taxonomy): domain Bacteria; kingdom Bacillati; phylum Bacillota; class Bacilli; order Caryophanales; family Paenibacillaceae; genus Brevibacillus; species Brevibacillus sp. MER 51. The sequence goes on from NZ_JAMAUS010000010.1 coordinate 87,016, forward strand.
CCGCGAGACTTTCCGAACCGAGCATATCCTGGGCGAGGAGAGCCCCTACGGTGACACCTGCCGCAAGTCCTGCACCGCCGAAAATTTGTGAGATGACGACAATCCAGAGCGTTCGTTTGTATAGTCGTTGCTGTTTATCTGGGGAGTCGATGTAGCTTTGTAAATTTTCAGGTTTGAGTGACATCTGATCCACCTTTCTATTGAATGCAAGCTTTCGTGAAGTTATGAAATTTCAGTCATTCCTGCCGGTGGAAATGACTGGGGAATTTGCATTCAGTATAGTATTGGCGACGGGTAAACACAAGGGGAATTCAGCTTCATAAACACTTTGCAAAAGAAAAAACACCGGACATTTTCTAGCCGGTGTTTTTCGTTCATTTTCCTGCGATAAGCAATAGCTCACGGAGATTTTGGATGAGAATTTGATTTTCTTCCAGCGTACCTACACTGATTCGAATATGCTCCGGTAATCCCCAAGTGTCTCCGTACCGCAAAATGATTCCTCTTTCCAGCAACTCTTGATAAATCCTACCGGCATTTGGCCCGAATTTTGCCAAGATAAAATTAGACATACTCACGGTGTAAGGAATATTCATTTCATCGAATGCATCGTAGAGCTGCTTGCGGCCTTTGGTGTTTTCCGTAAGAGATTTTTCAAAATGCTCTACGTCTCCAAGAGCGGTAATGGCGGCTATTTGTGCCAAGGAATTGACGTTAAACGGTTCTTTTACTTTCAGGATTTTTTGGATCACCGAGGGGTGAGCGACACCAAATCCGATGCGAATACCTGCAAGCGCGTAAATTTTCGAGAAGGTTTGCAAGACGAGAACAGGGTATCCTTGGCGGACAAATTCAATACCTGTTGTGTAATCGTCAGCCGTTGCATAGTGACTGTAAGCAGCGTCGAGTACAACAAGCACCCCATCTGGCAATTGGTCTAGCAATGCCGTCAAGTCCTGATGAGTCAAATAGGTGCCTGACGGGTTATTTGGGGAACAAAGGTAGACAAGCTTTGTTCGATCTGTGATCGCTGCCAAAATTGCTGAGACGTTGAATGCGTAATCGGTCTCAAGCGGAACCGTTTTGATGACAGCTCCCATGAGATGCGCGCCGAATTCATATTCAGAAAAGGTCGGTGAAGGCACGACGATTTCGTCCTCGGGCTCCAGATAGGTCTCGGAGATGAGCTTGATCAGTTCGTCGCCGCCATTCGTGATGATTAAATGCTCCAGACTTAACTCAAGATGATCTGCCAAATGCTCTTTCAGCGTCGTTGCATGGGCATCCGGGTAACGATGCAGCTCCGGGAGCGCACCGAGAATGGCGCGGATGATCTTGGGGGATGGGCCGAGTGGATTTTCATTTGAGGCTAATTTCATGATAGGAGAGAGTCCGTACATTTTTTTTATCTCCCAAATCGGCATTCCAGGTTGATAGGGTTGTATCTTTTCTAGTGTTTTGCGTGATGGGATCGTGGGCAGCTGTTTCATCTATATGGCCTCCAAAACTTCATGGTAGCAACACTGTAAGTGAAATCTCCGGCACTGTAACCAGCCAATTTACGAAAGATGAAACAGACCAATTACGAGGAAGGACACAAATTGGATGGTTCATAAAAGTCAAGATTGGATCATGAAGGAAGGAGCCGCTTCCTTTATAATCAGCCCAGAAACACCACTCATTCAAACAACACGGAAGGATAGTGAGGTGGGAAAAATGTTGATTCAAGGGCAAACGCCGCTCTTTAACGGGCTGAGAAAGCATGCCCAGAAGAATCCAATCCAATTCCATATACCAGGTCATAAAAAAGGGAAAGGGATGGATCCTGAATTTCGATGGTTCATGGGAAAAAATGCACTTTCCATCGATTTGATTAACATTGAACCATTGGACGATTTGCATCAACCAAAAGGGATTATCAAACAAGCGCAGGAGTTGGCTGCTGAAGCCTTTGGCGCTGATCACACCATATTTTCTGTTCAAGGTACGAGCGGAGTCATCATGACCATGATTATGGCGGTTTGTAATCCCGGTGATAAGATCATCGTGCCACGGAATGTACACAAATCTATCATGAGCGGAATTGTTTTATCCGGTGCGACTCCTATCTTTTTACATCCAGAAATAGACCCTGTCTTCGGGATCTCACATGGAATTACACCACAAGCTGTGGAAAAAGCATTGGAACAGCATCCTGATGCAAAGGCAGTTCTCGTCATCAACCCGACCTATTTCGGAATTGCTGGTGACTTGAAGGGCATCGTTCAAGTTGCGCATGCCAGAGGGGTGCCTGTACTCGTAGATGAAGCGCATGGCTCACATGTTCACTTCCATCCCAAGCTCCCACTATCGGCGATGCAAGCTGGTGCAGATATGGCAGCAAGCAGTATGCATAAATTAGGAGGCTCCCTAACGCAAAGTTCGTTGTTGAACATTCAGGGAAATCTCGTTTCGATTCAGCGTGTACAAGCTATTTATAGCATGCTCACGACGACATCCACTTCCTATTTACTGCTTGCTTCGCTCGATGTAGCGAGAAAGCGGTTGGTTACATCGGGGAAAACGCTATTGGATCAAACGATTCAATTGGCAAACGAAGCACGGGCACAAATCAATAAAATTAATCATTTGTACTGCATTGGGAGAGAAATTATCGGGACAAATGGAGCGTTTGCTCATGATCCGACCAAGCTGGTCATCTCGGTAAAAGACCTCGGCATTACGGGATATGAAGCTGAAAAATGGCTCCGCGATCGCTATAACATAGAGGTAGAGCTATCTGACCTGTACAACATCGTGTGTATTATCACACCAAGTGATACGAAAGAAGATTTGCAAATCCTTGTCTATGCCTTGGAGGAGCTGGCTGCCGGGTCCGAGGATCAAGGAAACAGAAAAGCTCGCCCGAAAATGCAGCTTCCCAAAATACCGGTACTCGCTGTCACCCCACGCGATGCATTTTACGCACCGACAGAGATGATTCCCGTCGAACAATCCGTGGGGAGAATTATCGCGGAGTTTGTCATGGTATATCCACCAGGTATTCCGATCTTTATCCCGGGGGAAATCATTTCGGAAGAGAACCTCATCTATACGAAGAAAAACATCGAGGCAGGTTTGCCTGTTCAGGGCTTCGAAGACCCCACGCTACAGACCATACGTGTCATCAAGGAATAACCAAATAATAGGAGGAAGGGCCGCCTTGGGGTGGTCTTTTTCTTTTTATGTCTAAAAAGTGTCCAAAATGCAGCGGATTCTTGAACATGGCTGGTTGATCCACTTTGTCATTGGCTGGTGACACTCCATCGGTCCGGCTTTAGAGTAAGACTTGTTTCAATAGTACCCCGTGCATGGTGATAGGAGATGAGGACAAGGACATGAAGACGTCCAAGACAGTACGCTGTATGTCATTTTTGTTCATGTTCATCCTGCTGTTCTTGACGACCGGTTGCGCTGATAACTATATCGTGCTCGATCCGAAAGGACCCATTGGTGAACAGCAAAAGGACTTAATGATTTTATCCACGCTATTAACGCTAATCGTGATTGTTCCTGTACTAATTCTTACTTTTGTCATTGTATGGCGATACCGTGACAGAAAAGGAAGAAAGGCGAAGTACACGCCTGATTGGGAACACAGTACGAAACTGGAAATCATTTGGTGGGGCATTCCCATCATCATTATTACGTTAATTGGGATCGTGACAGTTCGGTACACCTATTCGTTGGAGCCATCCAAGCCGTTGGAATCCGAAAAGAAACCGATCACGATTCAAGTGACGAATTTGGATTGGAAGTGGCTGTTCCAATATCCTGAACAAGGCATTGCCACTGTGAACTATGTGCAGTTCCCAGAGGATGTGCCGGTACGTTTCGAAGTGACATCTGACGCTCCGATGAATTCATTCTGGATTCCACAGCTTGGCGGTCAGATTTATGCCATGTCTGGCATGTCTATGACGCTCTACCTGCAAGCAGATGAACAGGGTGAATACATGGGATCAGGTGCGAACTTTACCGGAAAAGAATTTGCGAAGATGTTCTTCACAGCGAATGCGACTTCCCAAGAAGACTTTGATCAATGGGTGAATCAGGTGAAACATACTTCCCCTGAACTCACACTGGATGGTTACAAAGAGCTGACCAAACAAGGAACATCGGATGTGCGTTATTTCTCCGCTTTCCCTGAAGGGTTGTACGAGATGACTGTGACCAAGTACGCTGCTTCACACAATCACGGCTTATCTACGAGAGTGCAACCGCCAGCGAGGGTGAGAGAATAGTCGGTTGAATTGGAAGAGGGAGGAGAGAAACAACGATGTGGGAGAGTGTGAAAGAATTCGCCTCTGAATTTTTCGTAACAGGCGATCCACTTATTTACGGTGCGGACGTCAGCATTGTGCTCAGTATCATCGCAATCGTATCAGTGCTGACTTACTTTAAAAAATGGGGATGGCTCTGGCGCGAATGGCTGACAACTGTCGATCACAAAAAGATCGGTATTATGTACATTCTCGCTTCCGTTCTCATGCTGTTTCGAGGAGGGGTAGATGCTCTCCTGATGCGGGCACAGCTCGTCATGCCTGAGATGCAGTTTTTGAGTGGGGATCACTACAACCAGATTTTTACGACGCATGGTGTCATTATGATTCTGTTTATGGCGATGCCGCTTATGTTTGGTTTGTTCAATGTCATCGTGCCGCTGCAACTCGGTGCACGTGACGTAGCCTTTCCGTTTCTGAATGCGCTCAGCTTCTGGCTGTTTTTCTCAGGGGCGATGCTGTTTAACTTGTCCTTCGTCATTGGGGGTTCTCCTGATGCAGGTTGGCTGGCTTATCCGCCGTATTCGGAGCTAGCCTTTAACCCGGGACCGGGTCAGGATTTCTACATTTGGGGGATTCAGATCTCAGGTATTGGTAGTTTGATGACCGGGATTAACTTTATCGTCACGATCTTGAAAGTGCGTGCTCCAGGTATGACTTTGATGAAAATGCCGATGTTTTCCTGGTCAGTTTTGTCGAGTTGTATCGCAATCGTTTTCGCATTCCCAATCTTGACGGTAACATTGGCACTGCTGTTTATCGACCGCTATTTGGGTGGGCACTTCTTCACCTTGGATGGCGGCGGTAATCCGATGATGTACATCAACCTGATTTGGATGTGGGGTCACCCGGAGGTTTACATTATCGTTTTGCCAGCGTTCGGGATTTTCTCCGAGATCGTTGCGACGTTCTCACGCAAAAAGCTGTTTGGCTACAAATCCATGGTATTCGCCATGATCATCATTAGCGTTCTTTCGTTCCTCGTATGGGCGCACCATTTCTTCACAATGGGCTCCGGTGCGGACGTCAATGCATTCTTCGCCGTCACGACGATGTTGATTGCGATTCCGACTGGTGTAAAAGTGTTTAACTGGCTGTTTACGATGTTCCGAGGAAAAATTACGTTCGAGACGCCGATGCTGTGGACGGTCGGGATTATCCCGAACTTCGTCATTGGTGGGATGACGGGTGTACTTCTCTCAGTGGCACCTGCTGACTTTCAATATCACAACAGCTACTTCCTCATTGCACACTTCCACCAAGTAATTATTGCGGGTGTCGTGTTTGGATTCTTCGCTGGCTTGTACTACTGGTGGCCGAAAATTTTTGGCTTCAAGCTGAATGAGCGGATTGGCCGTTGGGCTTTCTGGCTGTGGAACATAGGGTTCTACCTGTGCTTCATGCCGCAATACGCATTGGGCTTGATGGGGATGACACGTCGTCTTTACACGTACGGCTGGGACAAAGGCTGGTTCGAAATGAACCTGGTATCGACGATTGGTGCCGTAATCATGGGTGCTGCATTCCTTGTCCAAATTTGGGACATTGCACACAGCATCAAACACATGAAGAGAGGTACAACAGGCGACCCGTGGAATGCTCGTACATTGGAGTGGTCGATTCCTTCTCCCGCTCCGTTCTATAACTTTGCCGTCATGCCGCAGGTAACGTCTCAAGATGATTGGCATGAAAGAAAGCTGCGCATCGAGCAAGGCTTGGAAAAGCCGGCGAAAGTAGAACTGGAACCGATTCATATGCCGAAAAACTCCGGTATTCCGATTGTGATGTCCATGTTCTGGTTCTTTGTCGGATTCGGTTTGATTTTTGATTGGTTATGGATGGCTGTACCAGGGTTTATCGGTGTGATTGCATGTATGGTTGTTCACTCGTTTAACTACGACACGGACTACTACGTCACGGTTGAAGAGATTGAACGTACAGAGGCGGAAGCAGGGAGGGTGATTACGTAATGGCTAATGTGAATGCTGGACATCATGATCATCATCCAGACCAAGAGGAATTGCGCACGTTTGCCTTTTGGATCTACCTCATGACGGATGTCATCTTGTTCGCTACCTTGTTTGCGACTTATATCGTACTGCAAGGAAGCACGGATGGTGGTCCAGGTCCAAAAGATCTGTTCCAGATGAATGGGATTTACGCGAGTACGTTTATTTTGCTGACCAGTAGCTTTACGAGCGGTCTTGCGATTCTCGCTATGAATAAGGGAAATCGTCTTGCTTTGATGAACTGGCTGGGAGTTACCATATTTTTGGGAGCATCCTTCTTGTTCCTGGAAATCAACGAGTTCATTCATATGGTTAGTGAAGGGGCAACGATTGGAACGAGCGCATTCCTGACTGCCTTTTACACATTGGTAGGAACGCATGGTTTGCACGTGACGCTCGGTATGGGGTGGATGATCATCGTCATCATGCAAATCGCGAAGCACGGCATTACACCCGTAACGAAACGAAAAGTTAACATCATCAGCTTGTTCTGGCATTTCCTTGATGTGGTTTGGATTTTCGTCTTCACCATCGTGTATGTGATGGGGGTGAATTAATTGAGCAAGCAATCTGTGCATGGCACGACAGAACAACACGGCGGTCATGGTTCTTTGAAATCGTATGTGATTGGTTTCGTCTTGTCGCTTGTATTCACAATCATTCCTATTCTGGCACTAGAAAACGGTTGGCTGGATAGTGATAAGCGACTCATCATCTATTTAGGAGCGGCTCTGTTCCAGTTTATTGTCCAGTTATTCTTTTTCATGCACCTGAAAGAAGAGGATAAACCACGCTACAACTTGATGTCGCTCTTACTCGGGTTGTTTATCGTATTCCTCATCGTGATCGGCTCTATCTGGATCATGATGTACAACATGGTCGCGCTATAAACATGAGCGAATTTAATCGGGGGCGTACTGCTGTACGCCCTGATTCTCGGTCTAGCGGATACAGCAGGCCGTCCCTTTTTGTAAGGTAACGGTATTCCCGTAGGAAAGGCAGGGGATTTCTGTGAAAGCCATCAAGTATCTCTTCATTGGTTCGCTGTTCCTGGTTGCAACTGCATGCAGCAATGGCGCGACGGAAGGGCAAACAGAAGTTGCAGATGTAGATAAAAGTGCGATGAAGCTATACAAAAATAACTGCATGAGCTGCCACGGTAACGATTTATCCGGTAGGGTGGGTCCAAGCTTGCAGCAAGTTGGCTCGAAAATGACGGAGGAAAAACTCGTTGAAATCATTACGGTCGGCGCAAATGGCATGCCTGGTTATGAAAATGTACTTAGCGCAGAAGAAATCGGCCAGTTAGCGAAGTGGCTCTCTGAGAAAAAAGAATAGGAGAGGGGTGGTACAATGAAAAAAACAGCTTGGTTGATCATGCTCAGTATCCTGATGGTTTTGGTAACTGCGTGTGGTCCAGCAAGATATGATTACAACTATCCGGTCAATGAATTTGCTTATACGGATCAGGAAGGGAAGCCTTTTTCATCAAAAGATCTGGAAAATAAGGTATGGGTTGCTAACTTTGTCTTTACGTATTGCGGAACCGTTTGTCCTACGATGACAGCAAACATGGCTGAATTGCAGAAAAAAGCAAAAGAAGCTGGTGTGGATGTGGAGTTTGTTTCTTTCTCGGTTGATCCAGAAAGAGATACGCCAGAGGCATTGAAGTCCTATCTGGGTAAATTCAATGCGGATTTCTCCAATTGGCATGCATTGACTGGCTATGGATTTGAAGAGATCAAAACATTTATTCTCAAATCATTCAAGACTCCGATAGAAAAGGACCCTAATTCCGATCAAATCATCCACGACACGTTTTTATACTTGGTCGATCAAAAGGGAACAGTGGTTAACCGTTATGAAGGAATGACGGACGTGCCTTACAATCAAATTATCGAGGATATAAAAGCGTTGCAGGAGTAGGGGAGCAAGTCGGGTACGCCGAATAATAGGAAAGCAAGGCAGATGCTCTATTTGGGAGGGATGTAACATGTCAATCCAGCAACATAACGTACGAGTAGCCGTTGTTCAAGCTGCTTCGGTCATAATGGATCGTGAGGGAAGTACGGAGAAGGCAGTTTCACTGACATTGGAAGCAGGCGAAAAAGGAGCGAAAATCGTCGTTTTTCCCGAAGCTTTTATCCCTGCGTATCCGAGAGGCCTTGCTTTTGGAGCAAAAGTAGGCAGTCGTTCCGCTGAGGGGCGTAAAGACTGGTTTCGTTATTGGGACAATTCGATTGTCGTCCCGAGTGAAGAGACAGACAGGCTCGGGGAGGCAGCGCGCAAGGCTGGCGTGTATCTCGTCATTGGTGTGATCGAGAAAGACAATGAAAATAGCGGCGGCACCTTATATTGTTCCGTCTTATTTTTCGGACCAGATGGTGAGTTGCTCGGCGTGCATCGCAAGCTGAAGCCGACTGCATCCGAACGGTTGATTTGGGGCGAAGGGGACGGAAGTACTTTGCCGGTATTTGATACTCCTTACGGTAAGATCGGGGCCCTGATTTGTTGGGAAAATTATATGCCGTTAGCGCGAGCAGCGATGTATGCAAAAGGCGTTCAAATCTACATCGCACCTACAGCAGACGCGAGGGATGCGTGGCAAGCTACCATCCGGCATATCGCATTGGAGGGCAGATGCTTTGTTTTATCGAGCAATCAGTACGTAACAAAAGATATGTATCCGACTGATTTGGCCTGCTACGACGATCTGGTCTCTTCACCAGAAGAGATGAGCAGAGGTGGAAGTGCGATTGTAGGGCCATTGGGTGACTATATCGTCGAGCCTGTTTTTGGTCGGGAGGAGATTCTCTACGCTGATCTGGACATGCGCGATATCGCTTATAGCCAATTCGATTTTGATGTCGTTGGACATTACTCGCGACCGGATGTTTTTACATTGTTGGTAAATGAAGAGAAAAAAGAGAATGTGAAATGGATGAAGTAAGTCCTTTGGTAAAATGCAGACGACCTCCATTGCTTGATAAAAGCCGTGGAGGTCGTCTTTTATAAGTTGCTGTGGTGGGGGAAGAAGCGCATTTCCAGTCTACGCTTCGGCCTACGCCTCGAAAGGGGGAATGCGCTTCTACCTACGCAGCTATTTAATAATTAGCCGAATGTAACCCCCGACGACAATCGTTCGTGGACAACCATCTTTATGACAAAACAGCCTTCAAGGCATCCGCAAATTTAGCGACACCAAGCGTAATTTCCTCTTCTTTTGGTCGCGCAAAGGTAAAGCGAATGTAGCCGGAGTCTGAACCATACACACTCCCCGGCACAAAAACCACGCCCCTGCGAAGGGCTTCTTCAAATAATTGGTTGTCGTTCACATCCAGGTTAATTTTACACCACAAGTGTAATCCGCCTTGGGGAATGGTGAATGAAAGCTCATTGGGCAATTCTTTTTGCAATGCCTCCACAATCAAATCTCTTCTGTACTGTAAATGCATACGTAACCGCTCTAAATGCGGCAGGAAGTTATCAGAATGCAAAAACTGGGCCGCGATTTTTTGTGGCACCACGCTCAGGCCAAAATCCATCTGCTGGCGGGCATCTGCCAAACGCTCGACAACGGAATGAGGGGCCACCATCCAACCGACTCGTAAGCCGGATGCAGCAATTTTGGAAAAGGAACCGATGTAGAGAACGGAGCCAAGCTGATCCAATGATTTGAGTGGCAGTGGAGGCTTGCCGTCATAGGAAGTGAGACTGAAAGGATCGTCCTCTACAATCGGAAGACCGAGCTCGCTTGCTACATCCAACAGCTGCGCGCGTCGTGCGGGATCAAGACAAACCCCTGTAGGGTTTTGAAAAGTAGGATTGATAAAGATCATCTTGATCCGATGCTTTTTATACAAAACGCGAATATCTTCTGGGTTCATTCCGTTAGTGCTGACGGGAAGGCGGAACAGACGAAGACCAGCAGATTGAAACATAGGCAACGAATAACAATAAGAGGGATCTTCGATGGCAACTGCATCGCCGGGTGCAAGCAGACACTGGGTGATCAAATACAAAGATTGTTGAGAACCCGACGTGATCAGAATGGAAGAGTCCGTTGTCTGCACATTGCGGTATCGTGACAAATACGAGACCAGCTCTTCACGCAATGGCGTAAAGCCTTGCGGATTGTCGTAACCCAAATATTCGGTGAAGGGGTTTTCCTTCATCTGGGTACTGATCTCCTTGCCTGGTGAGAGCTGGGAAGACAATTCTCCACTCGCAAAATCGATGAGGCTGCTGTCTTTTTGCAAGGCTTCTCTGATCCGACGCAGATAAGACAAATTCGGGAGGAATTGACCACCTTCTACATATCGATGCCAATTCGGTGTATGCTTCGGAGTTGCCTCCCATTTATTTTTACACACACGAGTACCGCTTCCTGTTCTGCTCTCAATGATGCCTAATGCCCGAAGTTCCTCGTACGCCAGAATAACAGTGCTTCGGTTTACTCCTAATTGCTCAGCCAGTTTTCTCTCAGAAGGGAGCAGGCTCCCAGGGGGGAACTCTCCATATGAAATTCTGCGTTCAATCTCATCGGCTATTTGGTGGTATAAAGTTTGACTGCTCGACCGATCAGGCTTCCAAATGATAATCACAACCTTGCACATATTCATTGTTTGTTATATGGGGGAATCCATTTCATCATAACATTGTTAAGAAAAATACATGTGACAAAACCGTTCCAAACTGTTGAACATGGATGGGTAAAAAAATCATGAATGGGATGGTTCCATTTCTGAATAAGTATAAGTAGGTTGCCATCTAGTGGAGATGAATACTCGTGATAAAAATAGATAGATTTTTCTTGCAAAGAGAGAGGGGGTGATCGTGTACACGTTACTCTATCATGGCGGATTATGAAAGAAGTGGGGAAAAGAGGCGTGAACATCATTGAGTAATTTGACGTTACGGTATTTGAAGGTTTTGGTGGTAGCATTATCCGCAGCATTCGGGACGTCCATTTTCTTGGGGAATCTTATGGACTATCATTCCAATTATCAATTTGTCCAACATGTTCTGTCCATGGATACCACGTTTGAGGGGAACGCACTTATGTGGCGAGCAATTACTGATCCTACTGCTCACACCATAGCGTATATCGGAATCATCATTGCGGAAGGGTTGTTCTCACTTTTTGGTTGGATCGCCGCAGGAAATATGCTACGTAATGTAAAGAAGGATGCGAAAACGTTCAATAACTCGAAAACATTCGCGTACATCGCTTACATGGTTGCCTTTTGCATCTGGTTTTTCGGATTTGCCATTGTGGGTGCAGAGTGGTTCGCCATGTGGCAATCACAAGTATGGAATGGTCAGCAGGTAGCGTTTAACATAACAGAGGTGATGATTGGATTCGTTATTTTGGTTTCCTTACGAGATCGAGAATTAACAGATAGCTAATACAAGAGCCACGTTCCTTTGAGAGCGTGGCTTTTTGTTAAATATGCGAGGGAATCACGAATGTCGGGTTATGCTGGTTCAAAATATCTTCCATTCGCTGGCGCACCGTTTCTTTATAAGAGGGATCCGGCAGAATATAAAAGCGATTGCTCTTGATCGCCAGGAAGGTGTGGTCAGCTACCTCTTTTGGAGAAATTCCTTGCTCGACACCTGAACGAATGAACTGGTCGATGGCGGTAGTCATTGGTGAAGGCTCTACGATATCTCCTGGCTTGCTGTACTCGGCTGGCCGATTGCGATAAGCGTCACATATTTGTGTCTGAACAAAGCCGGGGCATAAAACGGAAACACCGATTTTGGATTGGATCATTTTCAATTCGTGATAGAGGGTTTCCGACAGACAGACTAACGCATGCTTGCTTACACGATAAATTCTATTCCCAGGTCCAGTATCAAGGCCAGCGAGAGAGGCGGTGTTCACGATGTGGCATTCAGTCCCTTGTTTTAACATCGTGGGAACGAAAATTTTTGTAGCGTGAATGGCCCCCCACAAGTTCACATTCATGACCCATTGCCAATCAGCGAGGGTGCTTTGCCAGATTGTCGAGCCTCCACCAACCCCTGCATTGTTGAACAATAGATGGACAGAACCAAACGAGTCTAGCGTTTTTTGTGCGAGCGTCTGGATATCTGTTTCTTTGCTAACGTCCGTTACAACGGCGAGGACAGTTGCTCCTGCTGTCTTTAACTCCTGCTCCACTCTTTGGAGTGCTGCTACTTCCACATCGGCAAGAACAACCTTCATCTGCTCGTCAGCACAGCGCATTGCCAATGCACGACCGATACCGCTGGCCGCTCCGGTAATGACCGCTACTTTATTTTCAAACTGATTCATGATAGGCCTCCTTCAAAGGGAATGCAAACGTATTGAAATGATGTTTTGATTATAGTGGACATTTAGTAATAATGTCTATTAAATTTTCGTACAAGTGCTATCAAGGATACTGCGAGCATGTTGTGAAAAAAGGAGCATATATTTTTGTTGAGACTTGAAAGATGGGTGAGACCAATATGAAGCGAATCGGAACGCAGCATTGGAGCGCCATAAACAGCTTGATCCCTCCTACGTCAGAACTAGTGGTCATGCCAAAGCCGCACGATCAACCAGCGGTTATCGTCGCTGATCTCGATGGAGATAATCATCAGGAGATTGCCTGTGTTTATCGCAACAAGGGCGAAATGTACGTCATGGTCGCCAAGCAGGATGAGGATCGCTGGCACCCAATCGGCAATTTCAAAGGACAAGGCTATACGGTTTCCGAATTAGTGGCTGCTCCGATTGTCAACGCCCACATGAATAGCTTATTGATTGGGTGGCAGATAGGCGGGGTATGGTCAAATATAGACATTTTGCAGTGGTCAGCGAATGGATTTATGCACATGCTCCATCAAGAGACACGAACAAGCAGGGTAGAGGTGGAGGACATGCCGGGGGTTAATGGAATGGATGGCTACGCAGAGCTTGCGCTGTGGCTACATGATAGCGGAAAAGCGTTTCAAGTAGAGGTGTATAGGTGGGACGCAGGAAATCTGGTAATCGCAGACGATGTCTATCCCTATTATTTTCAGAAGATGGTTGCCTACTATGAGTCTGTCCTCGAAGAGAGCGATTTGGCGAAGTATTGGTACTACTTGGGAGACGCGCAAAGAAAAGCAGGGATGCATGCTCAAGCTTTTCAATCTATTGAGCAAGCATTGCAGTTTCCCAATCCGTATTCTTATCGGGAGGCTTTGCTTCGTTGGAAAAAGGAGTTGGATGGAGCAAACAGGAAAAGCTAAAAAAGCACCCATTGGCGGGTGCTTTTACTCTGTATGAGAGGGAATCGTTGTTTCCTTATTGCACTTTATAAGACATCAAAATTTCTTGTGCGAGTGGCTTCCACTCTTCCATTTGTGCCTCGGTGCAATTGAAAGTGGTCATCAGCATTTTGCCGTCGAGCTCTGTAAAGAAAATGAGGTTGTAAATTTTCGTATCAGCAGCAGGAGTCAGCAGTTCGAACACACCAACGTTTTTCCCGTTGATTTGGATTACTTCATCGCGATACCAGGTCGCATCTTTGTACATATTGGAAAACGCTTGTTTCATCGGGTCCTTCAGGTCTTTGATGAGGCTGTCCTCCTGAATAGGAGTTTCTGTATGACTAAACGCAATGTTAATGGAACCTTTTTCATCGGTATAAATCAGGGTAGGACGATTTTCCATCGGGTATTTTGTTTTTGCCATCTCTTCGGACATGACAGTAAAGCCTTTTGGAATCAAGATTTCCACTTTGTCATTCAGAACCTTTTTTGCTTCCAGCTTGTCGTTTGTTGTTGCAGTTGGAGCTGGTGTAGCAGAATCTGTTTTTGGAGCTTCAGTTGTTTTAGCAGCTTCTGTGGTTTGTGCTGCATTTTGCTCAGCTGGCTTTGTATCAGCTGGTTTGTTCGAACAAGCAGACACAGCCAACATGGAGAGCAGCAAAGCTACGGATACTAGTTTTTTCATCTGAATTGATCCACCTTTTTATACATAATTGGAAATGTGCGGAATTTCCTTTCCGATTCTATCATGAGGTGTATAATATTGGGAATACGGGAGGTTGATTGCGAATATTCGAATAATACCACCCTCTCTTACATACCCAAGGGAACTAGGATAAAATACACCTATTTAAACTGTAGTAAAATGAGTAAAATTACCTATTTTCATATATTTTTTGTCGTAATATAACGGTTGCGAACCTTCTCTCTCAAATAATTTAACGCAAAACGCAAAAATGCCCCGTTCCACCCCATATAAATTCCGAAATTGTTTAGCTGTGCAACATGACCGAGCATGACAAAGCGCTTGAAACGGGCATTCCGACCTTTTGGCGCTTGCAGTCTGCCATTGATGCGTAGCGTACTCCATCCCCACAAATGGGTGAAGCAATAATGTAGAGCCTCAGATGACAGCTCCACATCACAATCGAGTGGATCGCATGGGGATTCGATCAACCCATCTGCTAGGGAAAAGCGAAATGTCTTTTGATAGTCTGACAAATAAAAGGTAACGGGCCTAACGATAGAGAGAAACAGCGAATGATTATTTTTTCGAATCTGTTCCTTGAAGTCCAAGCCTGCCTCGAGTAGCATGTCCCATTCGATTTTAACCGAAGAAAGAAGAGTAGGAGAGGAAGCCATCTTCTCATAGTCGCGTGCGTAGAGGGCGAGCGACTTCGCAGGATCATGCGCTTCATGTGGCGTCCACGTATCCCCGGGGTACAAAATAATTGGTTCGGCATCCGTTTCCTCCCGCAATAGGCGGTACACACTGTCTACTTTATTGATCGCATCATTCATGTAATAGTTTTCGTCGTGACAAAACCAGGCGAAGCTGGCGAAGGGAATCACGTAGAGAGGTTGAAGGACTTCCACCTGTTTTTTCACCCGGGCGAGCTTTTCCATAGCACGTTTTTTGCGGAGCAGGAAGTCTTCCTTGTTCCCAGCCCATCCCGCATACGAGAATTGCGTCCATACTAGATCGATGTCACCAACACGGTTCAGGATATCCTTGGCTTCTTGTGTGGTGCTGACCTCGCAATCGTTCAGGTTCAGGATTGTCATATCAGCTGTCTTGATGCACAGCCAGGAATCGCCGACAGGAAACGGCCGACATAAAACAGAGATATCGTCGGACAAGGAGTACCATTTGTCCGGGGAGAGCTCAATGACTTGCTGAAAGCCAAAGGCACGGCACCAATCGATCACTTTTTTATCGGTTGACTGCTGGTAGAGGATCGTAATTCGCTTGCGATACTCCTCGGGTATGGTTCGCAGGCTCTGTGGATGAAAATGATCTGGATGCTCATGAGAAAACCATATATGCGTAATCTCGGCAAAATCCTCAGATGTGAAGCGGGTTTTGGCTAATAAGCCCCAGCCGTTATCAAAGGCAGTTCCCGTAAACCAAGGATCGGTCAATAATTTGATGGAATCGTGTTCCCATAGAAACGAAGCGTGGTTGATCATTTGAAATTTCATGTGGTTTGTCTCCCTATGTATACTAGCGATTTGCTAAAAGGGATGATCCTGCCGGGGAGGAAAACGTTACAGGAATTTGAAAAATATATTTTTTCTGGGGGATGTGTCACAAGCTGTGCATGAGGAGGATCGTAACAAGTGAACAGCAATCAACGAGTCGAAAGGATGAACTGACATGAAAAAGCAAGCACTTGTTACCGTTAGCATGGTAGCACTCCTTCTCTCAGCAGTATCCCCATTCGGGATCGCACAGGCACAAACCAACATGGTAGCCGCTGCTAATAAAGCACAAGCGATCACTTTTGATCAGCTCGTCAAAGAAATGGATAAAAAACAGCCTGTCTCCATGTACATCGAATCCACGCACACATCGAAAGTGAAGCAGGGCACCCAGACCCAAAAGGCAAAAACATGGGATAACACGATCAAAGGAGAATGGAGAGAGGAAATCTCAGATGGGAAAAGGGTTCAGCATGCCGTAGGGAAGGCGGGACAGGTGGCAGCGTATCAAGAAGGCGGCAGAGGATTTATCCACTCCGCAACGATTGGCACATACGATAATGAAATCAACAGGACGAAGCGAGAGCTAAGTCGATTGAAAGTGGCGCTGCCAGATTCGAAGGTAGCGATCACTGTGAAGGAAGCACAACTGTTGAATCGAGCTGTGTATCACGTCGCGAAAAAAGAAGAGGCGAAAATCATTGGCAAGCCTCATCATTACCAGGATGACCTGTGGATCGACAAAGAAACAGGGCTGCTTCTCAAACGCACCTTCTCTCACAATCAAGCACAAGCATTTTCGTACACCGTAGACAAGGTGGATTTCCAACCCGTTTTTGATGAGAAAACATTCGAAGTGAGCATTCCAGCAGGTGTGGAGCAGAGCAAGTTTTCCCCTGAGGTGGAAAAGGGAGTAGCCGAGGTGACGAAGCTTTTCCCGGACACGGCACAGTTTTCCGATTATGATGATTACGGCATCGAAGGTAACTGGCAACTCTTGAAAATGCTTGAAGCACAAAAACGAGTGTACAGTCCGACCCCTCGCGCAGAAGCTTACGTTATCATGGATGCCCGTACAAACGAATTGGGCAAAGTCATGATCCAAAATCCAGATTGGGTTTCGAAAAAGCTCCCTGCCGAGAAGGTGGCAAAAGAGAAAGCAGCCGCTTTCCTGAAACAGCTGGTGGGCGATCAAGCAAGCCAGTATAAAGTAGAGGCAAAGGTGCAGCGGGGCGGTGGCGGTGTCAGTTTTGAAGACTATGACTATAGCTTTGTGACAGCAGACGTGACGTTCCGTCCAGCCACAGGTAAGGGAATCACGATCTCCGTGGATGAAGCAGGGCGCATCGTAGGTTTTCAGTATACGGATAAGTAAGGAAATCGGTAGGGAAGAGAGTCGCTTGCTTTTGCGGGCGACTACTTTTTTTGTCAAGATGAACGCCAAAAAGCATTCGGAATACGAATGCTTTTTACGTGTAACCAATCCTGAATTTTAACCGATAAAACGAATAATCTCTTCTTTCGCTTGTCGGGTTTTCGCACGAGGTTCATTTTTCCGATAGCCAAAAGCCACCATGCAAGCGACGCCGAAGCGCTCTCTGTCGAGGAGCCCCTCCGCCGCAAGGATATCCTCGACCTTTTCTTTTGCAAAGCCTTCAATAGGGCAGGAATCAATGCCGATCATCGCAGCAGACGTCATCATATTGCCAAGCGCGATGTAGGTCTGTCTGGATGCCCATTCGAACATGACTCGCTCGTCTTCAAACAGGGCGAAATCGTTTTTCAGGAAGTGATCGTAAGCAGCGCCTTTTTGTTGTACGACGTTTTCCGGCAAGTCCTGCGTGTCTTTCATCATATGCTGGATATATTCGGAATCCGCGGCCATTTCTTGTTTGGTCCGCGCCAGTACGATGACGAAATGGCTTGCGGTCGGCAGTTGCTTTTGCGCACCCCATGTTACCGGTAACAGCTTCTCTCTAAGAGTCGGATCTTGCAGCACGAGGAAGTTCCATGGTTCAAAACCAAAGGAGCTGGGCGACAGGCGAGCTGTCTCCATAATAAAGTCAAAGTCTTCAGCCGTAATTTTTTTAGCTGCATCAAACTCCTTGCAGGCATGTCTGAATTGATAAGCTTCTATAATTTGATCTTTACGCATGATGTCATTCCTTCTTTCGCATAAGTTTATGAAACCGTTGATAGAAAATGGGGGATTTTCCTCGATGAGGTCTCTCCCTTAAAAGTGTTTTACAAAACTGAGCATACCGAATACACTAAGGAAAAGTAAGTACGCACTTTTTCGGTTAATACTTACGAAAAGGGAAGTGAGTGGGATGAAGAAGAAACCAGCGATGAGGTACCTATTAAATGGCAAGGAATATCCTTGCCCGATCGAGCTTGCCGTCTCGGTTTTTGCGGGAAGATGGAAGGTATCAATCATTTGTCAGCTGTTCAAAGGGAAAAAAAGGTACGGAGAGTTAAAGAAAAATATAATTGGTGTGAATCATAAAATGCTGGCAGAGCAATTGCGAGAGTTGGAGGAAGCAGGGATCGTCAAGCGTGAAGTGTATCCGGTCGTTCCGCCAAAAGTAGAGTACGAATTGACTGAGCTAGGGCAAGGCTTGGGACCTGTCATTGAGTATTTGCGAGAATGGGGAGAACATTTTCATACAGAGGCACCAGATGAGTCTCTATCTACTGCTCACGGGTCATGAAAATCGCCACCTGAAAGGGTGGTTTTTTATTTTGTAACCTCCCGGTGGTTTTTCCGACTATTACATAGGACAAAAAACAAACACAAAATTCCTTGGGAGGGAACAACTGTGAAACATACAAAGAAATTGGCAAGCACGTTATTAATGGCAAGCCTGTTGGCGACAACTCCGTTATGGCTGCAACACCCGAAGATGACCGTACAAGCTGCGGACAATCAAGGGCAGGTGAAGCTCTCACCAGCAGCAGAAAAAACACTCCAGACGCTCTACGCCATCCAGCTAGAATTAAAAAATATGGACAAAAAGATGAACGGGCCGAAAAACGGTGTGTACGAGCTGCGCTTTGGCAAAAGAATAGCCCCAGACAAGATGGAGCTGTATGCCATGGTGGGCTTGGATGCAACGACTGGTGCCTTGCATAGCTACGAAAACGAACAGGAAATGCAGAAGCAAAACAATCAGCCATCGGAAGCGGTGGCCAAACAAAAATCTGCGGCATTTTTGCAAAAGCTCTTGGGAGATGATTTCAAAAAGTACAAAGCCACTCAGACAACAAAAGGTGAATGGGATGCTGTTACCTACACGCGCCATGAGCATGGTATACCTGTTTTCACCGATCGTTATGTCGTTGGCGTCAACGGTTCGAGTGTCATGTACGTCAACACGTTTGAAGGCGCCCCGCTCCGAGCAGCCTCTTCCTTGTTTGCCAAGCCAGGAAAGGTAATGTCCAAAGAAGAAGTGACGGGGAAAGTAGCTTCGCTCATGGAGCTCACGTATTCCGCGCATAAAAAGGAGACCGGAAAGCCGGCTTTGAAATACTCGCTAGAGTCGACCGGATACTTGGATGCTGTGACAGGAGAAGAAATCGAGAGTGCCTTTTCCCTTAAAAGCCGTTACTCGGATGTCATTGCTGTCAAGCCAGGCGGCAAAAAGCTCACAGCCAGTAATGCCAATGAAGCTATGAGAGTGCTGACAGAAGAATTTCAAATCCAGATGGATGGAATCACGTTAGAGACGGATACGCATACCCCGGCGGAAATGAAAGGGGAAGGGGAAACGATTTACAGGTCCAAGGGAAGAGATGGCAGAATCACAGTCTATACGAACAACAACGAAGTGACCGGCTTCCAGGTCCGCGGGAAAGTCGAGATGGCCAATGCCATACAGCATGGCAACAAACCGGCAAATGCCCAGCTTTCGTACGAGCAAGCCAAGGAAAAAGCGGTGCAGTTTTTACAGCCGTACCTCGACTCTAGTGTGAAAGAGCTGAAGATCGATCAAAAAGAGATCAGGATGCCATCTGCAACGTCATACAGCTTCAGCTTCTACGCGCTGCATGACGGCGTGATTGTTACAGACCAGAATTACCTCGTCAACGTAGACGGACAGACTGGGGAAATCGTGAATTACATGAACTCCTTTACGAAGCCATCTGCTCCGTTCCCGGACAAAAAGACCGCCATTTCCAAAGAAGCAGCCGCCAAGCACTTTTTGAAAGACCGTCCTGCTGTGCTCGGGTACATGTTCCCTGTTCAGAATGAGAAGGTGCTAACAAAGCCAAGTTTGGTTTATTCCATCGACACGGTTTCTTACTTCTTGCTTGATGCTGTAACAGGAAAGTCATTCAAATAATTGTATTCGATCCCGCTTCCCACCATGAGGGGCGGGATTCCATCATGTAGACATGTCCTGTCGCGAGAAGAGGAGGAAGCAGCCTTGGATGCTCGAGAAGATCGAGGTCTGCAAGACATATCAGGGATATACAGGATGTATTCCAAAGAAGTCTATCAGTATCTCTATCATTTTATCGGAAGTCGGGAAGCCGCAGAGGATTTGACCCAAGAAGTGTTTGTACGTGTCATTAAATCCTTGCACAGATTTGAGGAGCGCTCGAGTATGCGCACTTGGATTTTGCATATTGCCAAACATGTTGCTATCGATGAATACAGAAAGAAACGGCTGCAAACGATTTTTGCCGGGACCTTGCTAAAGCTGTTGCCCAGCTCGGAGGGTTTGCCGGAAAAGGAGCTGCAGGATAAAGAGGAACGTACTCATTTTGAAAAAGCGCTGCTGCAACTGAAGCCCAAGTACCGAAACGTCATCGTATTGCGGGGAATCAGAGAGTATACGGTGAAAGAAACAGCGGAAATTCTCGGCTGCACAGAGGCGAAGGTCAAAGTAGACTTTCACCGCGCGATGAAGATGGTAAAAGAAACGGCGTTACACATTTATGAAAAGGGGGCTGGTGTGCATGAAATTTCCTAGCGATGAAGAAGTGTTACAGGAATTTCGGAACAGACCGGATGCAGTCCCCCGGAGCGAGTTTTTGCACACATTAGAAAGAAAGCTGGTCGAGGTCGATCAACAGCATCGAAGCAGAAGCAAAACGCGACGCACGGCAATTCGACTGGGATTATCCGCAGCCGTACTGTTTGCAGTCTTTTTGCTGGCGCCGATTTTTCCCCGGCTGATTACCAATCCGGAATCCATCATGACGACGCAGACAGAAGCTCCACTCGTGTTGAAGGGTCAGCAGTTGAAGCTGGCGGAAGTATCCCCTGCCGCGAAGCTAACATTGGAAAAGCTGTTCAATCTCGTTCCGGAACTAAAGACGATGGAACCCAAAGTCATCGGAAAAGAAGATGGAATCTATGAGATTGTCTTCTATCAAAAGGAGCAAGGAAGGGAACAGCGGTACGTATCTGTAGAGATGGTAGCAGTCACGGGGAAAATGAGCCGTTACGAAAATGAGAAAACGATGAATGAAGGAGCCCCTTCGCCTACAGAAGAGCAAGCGAAGCAAGTATCTGCTGCCTTTTTACAAGCGCTGTTGGGAGACGAATTCAAGCAATACCAAGCGAGTCAGACCAGCGGCAATGATTGGGATGCGGTGACCTATACGCGCTATGCAAATGGGCTGCCCATTTTCTCAGACCGATATGTCGTTGGCGTCAATCGTAATGGTGTGACGTATGTCAATACGTTCGAAGCCGCGCCACTGCAAATATCTGCGGGGGAGTTTGCCGAACCAGACGCTGTATTGTCCGAAGAAGAGCTCTCAGAGAAAGTGGCGTCGCTCATGGAGCTTACCTATTTTGCGAGTGCGAGACATACTGGGAAGCCATCGCTGGCGTACTCTCTTCAAACGACTGGATACGTGAATGCGGTGATAGGAGAAGAGGTATGGGGGGAAGCGTCGCATAAAAGCCGGTACTCCGCTCCCATCCCGGTAACGCCTGGAGGCAAGAAGGTCGCTGTGCAAATGGAGGAAGAAGTGGCGAAGGCTATGGCGGAACAGTTTCAGGTGAATCTGGACGAATTTATCCTCACTGGTGGTAAGAAGACGATGGAGGGCGAGCAGATGACGACCTACAAGGCCAAGAAAGGGCTAGGCAGAGTCACCGTCTACTCAAACAACGGGGTAATTACAGGTTTTCAGGTGCGTCGTGGTACAGAGACGGCCAGATCTACACAGCATCAGAACAATCCAGTAAATGCTCAGCTTAGCTATGAGGAGGCCAAGGAAAAAGCCGTTCAGTTTTTGCAGCCTTATCTGGACAGTCGTGTGAAGGAGTTGAAGACCGACGAAACCCAGATGTCGATGCCTTCCGCAACGGCGTACAGCTTCACCTTTTACGTCCTTCATAATGGGGTGATTGTTGCTGATCAGCAATACCTCGTCAATGTGGATGGGCAAACTGGGGAGATCGTCAATTTCATGGACTATTTCACGAGTCCGACTGAATCCTTCCCGGAATTGGATACAGTCATATCAAGGGAAGAAGCAGTCAAGCGATTTTTGCAGAGCCATCCGGTTGAATTGGGGTATGTGCTACCGATAGCAGATGGGAAGCTGCAACAAAAGCCGCTTCTGGTTTATACGGTGGACACGATTTCTGGCTTTAGGCTGGATGCAGTAACAGGAAAGGAATTCAAATAAGCATAGGTGATCCCGCTTCTCATCAAGAGGGGCGGGGTTTTTTGTGGCTCGGGGGAAGTAAAATAGCAATCCGTATTTACCCAAGAGCTAATGGATTATATGAAAAAAATGGAATAATATGTAACATGAAAAATTGCCCCTCCGTCTTACCATTGGTAAGGTCAAACAAATTGACCTGGAGCTGGTCTACGTGTGGGAGCAGTATGATGGTCAAAGAGCTCCCGAACCGCAACTAGTCTATCAACGCAAATGGAAGAATGGCTATAGCTTTATCGATGCTTCGTCAGGGGAGCTCGTCAAGGTGTCCCGCCAATAAATGACATAACTAACAGCCGATTTGCTCTCGGAGCAATATCGGCTTTTTTAGTGCGCCTAGCATAGGCGTCGTCTCTAGGGTGAAAGTCCCGAGCGGGGGCGTTTATTAGTTAATGATAAAAAAAAATCCTCGATTTATAGAAAAAGTTAACATGTTACCAAAAATTTCCAATAATGTAGGTAAGGGCATTCTGGTAGTTCTGTATAGATGATCTGTCGATTCATTCTACGTATGAATCAGGTCCATTTATCGACGGAATATTCAGCATGCCATTAAAAAAAGGGGGCGATCTTCATGAATCTATAGAGGAAACCATTCCAACAGGATAACAACTTCTAAATCGGGAGGAACATTTATGCAAAGAAGTTTTAAAGGCCTGTTCACGTCTGTTTTTTCTTTGATTTGTGTTTTGTACTTTCAAACGGATGTTTTTGCCGCACCCGCATACGATGGAGTTGTCAAAATGAAGCAACCCTCTGGTGAATCGTTTCAAGCCGTGATGCATGGGGATGAATGGTTCCATTGGGCAAGTACAAAGGATGGTGATGTACTTTTACAAGATCAGGAGGGATATTGGAATTACGCTGAACTTACATCAGATGATCTGCAATCGACGGGGATAAAATATAAAATTGACGAAAAGCCTTCAGAAGCGGTAAATGAGAAAAATTTGATGGAATGGATAAATGAGTACGACCCTCAAGCGACTAAAAAACAGGAGTTCATGAATGAGCTTCAACAAGAATTTTCGGGATCGCCAGAAAAAAATATTGACGGAAGTATCACGCCAGTTTCAGGAACCCAAAAATTGCTTGTTTTGTTAATTGGATTTACAGATGTTGATATCGCCTATATCGATAACGATTGGAGCAACAAATTCTTTTCTGCAAATCAAAAGTCGATAAAGAATTACTATAATGAAGTGAGTAATGGAAAAGCACAGATCACCCCAGCATCCGAAATATATGGTACGCAAAATGATGGAGTTGTGAAAGTAAGATTAGATTACGCTCATCCGGATACATCGGGAAAAGACATTAGGACGGTTATAACAGATGCACTGGATAAAGCGGATCCTGTGGTGAACTTTGCTAGTTTTGATACCAATAATGATCAAGTCATCGACTCTAAAGATAGCTTCTACATTGTAACTGTTCTTGCTGGTAATGAAGAGGCTAGTGGTGGTGCAGCGCCAAATATTTGGGCACATCAGTGGTATGCTCCCAACACCAATCATGATGGTGTTACAGTATCAGGTATGTATACGACGCAGGGTGAAAAGCAATTTGGTCATATGGCAACGATGGGTATCACTGCTCATGAATTGGGTCATTCCTTGGGCCTTCCGGATCTCTATGGTGCTAATAATCATGTGGGTGGTCTAAGTATAATGGCAAATGGAACCTGGAATAATCTCCAAGGAGAAGAACCTGGAACGACACCCACTCATATGGATGCCTGGTCAAAAGCAAAATTAGGATTTGTAACACCAACTGTAGTAAATGCCACAAACAATTTTACGTTACAAGCCATCCCGAATAATTATAATGTTTTAAAGGTTCCTTTAAAGGATAATACGTATTTTTTAGTTGAGAATCGTGAAAAAGTTGGATATGATGCTAGCTTGCAAACAGTTTCTGGAGGCATCGCGGTTTGGCACATTGATGAATCCATGAGTAATAGCACGAATGATCCTCATCCTTTCATTGACATAGAGCAATCAGTGAGTGAATACCAAGACCCATTCTATTACACGAATAATAATCATGCTGCTACTTTTAGTCCAGACACCAATCCGAACAGCAATACCTACACGGGAGAAAAATCGGGAGTAACGATTACGACGACAAGCACAAGTAATTCTGCCATGAATGTGGCAGTCACAGCAGGAGAAGCCGGTCAGATTCCGAAAACGAATTGGGCGCTAAAATACGTAGACAGCGATGAATTGTACAATGAAGCTCCGAAAGCCTTTGATGGAAACAACAGCACGTTTTGGCACACGAAATGGAGCCCTGTAGCTCCAATGCCCCACGAGATTCAAATTGACTTGGGTGCAACGTATAGCATTTCCAAATTTAGTTACCTGCCCAGACAAGATGGTCAAGTGAACGGAACGATCAAGAACTATGAGTTCTACGTCAGCAGTGATGGAGTGAATTGGGGAACAGCTGTAGCCACAGGTACCTTTGCAAATGATACCACGTTGAAAGAAGTCAGCTTTGCAGCCAAGACAGGTCGCTACATTAAACTGCGTGCCTTAAGCGAGGTAAACAATAACCCATGGACAAGTGCTGCTGAACTCAATGTATTTGGGCAATAATGTATTGTGAGGGTAGCTATCGCAATCAGGGATACGCTACCCAAAAAGGTTATCATCTGCTGAAAGTTTCATTCGGCATTTGATAACCTTTTTATTCGATACCAATCCACAGTGTCGAGACAACAAAAAACAGTCCCCGCAGAATGTATTCCGCAGAAACTGTTTTCAAACTTCATGCTTCCTTCATAAACTTCGCTACCCCGTTAAAAATCCAACTTGCACCATCTCCCGTAGAGTGCTGAAGCAATTGTTCAGACCCATGTATTTCTGCATACTGCTGTTCCTCCGCAGTAATCGGAATCATCCATAATAGATTCACAGAATCGCCCGCCATGATTGGAAACGGAATGGTCGGTGCATCCTCAGGTTTTGCCAGCAGCATAGAGTAGAAGCGGCTATTAATCTGACTGATTTCCTGGCACGGAATGGTGTGACCTTGTGCGAGGAAGGTCATATACGACCACGGCAGAGAGGTTTGGCCGCTGATGTAGGCCAGCAATTGTTGTTCGTTTTGGGCGAGCCATTTGGTTTCGCAGGCAAAGGCCAGCTCGAATCGTCGCAACTGCTCCGGTTCTTCTGTATACTGCTCGACTTTTGGCTGCCGCAAAATGGATACGCCGAGGGTCATCGCATAGGTAACGTCGCCTTTTTCGATGGTCACCAATGCTTTCGGGGGCCAGCGTCCGCCGTCGATGCCGTAATACTGTTTAATTGGGCCAAGAGTCGAGGTAATCGCGTCCATGAACTGGTGCTGGATGTCAGGCCAAGGGTTGCCATCCCAGCTCGCCCAAAAATACTGGGCAGCCTCGATGCGGGCAAACATGGCGTTCGTTTCTGGTGTTCCCAGCGGAAAGCATAAATCAGATTCTCCGGTGCAATCTCGCGCATACGAAGGATAGTGCGAGCCGTCCGGGGAAGGACCAGCCCAGCCAGGAATTACACACAGCACCTCATCCTCATACAAAAGTGCCGCTGCATCGCCTTCCTCCAGCCAAACGATCGAGAGCTGCTCCGGGTCCAGCCTCTCTGCTCCATCCGGATGAGCGCAGCAATCGCGTGGAAGCATGGGAGCTTGACCATCCTCCATGGCAGCGAAATCCATCGAGTCCGGTGCAGGTCCGTAATTTCTTACCCAACAAGAGCGAATGCTGGCATGCTCCTCACCGGGATAATCCCACAAATAAAAAAAGACGCCGTTCTCATCCTCTTCCACAAAAGCTTGAATCGGACAAATGGGGGAAAACTCCTCTAATAGGATGTTTTTCAAAGGTTCCACCTTCAATCGTCGTGATAGATTTGCCGATAACTAAAAAGATTTGTGCTTGATTAAACAGGGTTAGGATACCATAATTGACTATTGATTACAAAATTCAGCACTTTAGAAATGTTTGCCCAGCAAAGGAGGTTGCCAGATGAATCAATGCACCATCTATGTCTCCATCCAACAATGCGAGAAAGTTGTCGCTGCCATTGTCGAGGCTTTTCGTGATCAATTGGTAGAGGTATCCGCAGACGAGCGGGCCGTGACCGTGACCGATAAAAAATGGTTTAGCAAGAGCAAGATTACTTTCAATCTTATGCGCGAGGACGATGACCAAGAAGAGTTTCTCCAGATGAAAAAAGGGATGTACGGCTACTTCGCACAGATTGAAACAACCCACGAGAAGGTCCAGCAAAAGCTGTTGTACCAAATTACAGCGCTTAATGTGGCGGTAGGAATCGTGGCGAGCAAGGAAATCGATCAGAAGACGTTTGCGTCCATTATGGCGATTGCCGAAGAAGTACATGGGATCGTCTTTCTCCCTACCGGAGATATGCTCGATAAACAAGGAAGGCTGATTCTCAATACAGCAGGAGAATCCGAAGTAGACGATTTTCTGGTGACGGTCAGTGTAGACCTGATCGATGGACATATTCAGCCCTCCCAGTCAGGAGAAGCGCGCAAGGAGCGGAGCATCAAGCTATTGCAGGAGCAAGGCATTCCGTACATCCCGCATCTTCCTGTCATCGTAGGGGATGAGGACGCTGTCATCAGGAGCAAGGATGAGATTGTTCAGCGAGCGATTGCCCTGTGCTTGATTGCGGTATATGCCGGAGGGATTGCCGAAAACGGACAACTCAAGGAAGAGCGGGAGTTCATCGAGGGCATTATTGAGCAGTTTGGCGCTGCTGAATTTTTTACGGAAAAAGAGAGAGACTTCTTGAATGATCCACAGCCAGACCGAACCGATATGATTCAGATGGTGTGGATGTACGAATGCTACTGGGTACTGCTGTGGGCACTCGGCTATGTGGACGAGCTCCATTTCCCGGATGAGATTTGTGATGTGAATACGGCGATTGACGCTCTCAGAAGCGCAGGTGACTATGACACCTTCTACAGCAATGCGGTTGTGAGGAGCAAGCAAGAGATTCTCGACCAGGCAGATTTAATCTATCGCTATGACTGGGCATGTGTGGATGCGCGTATCAACAATTGTGTGGTTGCAGGCGGTTTGAATGACGAAGTAGTTGTGGAAAGACACAGAGCATTGAATTGGCTGGTTCGTTACATGGAGGACGACTGGGATCATGTCTCGATGGATACATAGGCTGTATTCGCGAAAAAGTGGGAAACCTAGTGTGATCTTCCTAGCAGGAATGGGCGATAGCGGTGAGACATGGAAGATCGTTCAAGACCGCATCTCGCAGCGGGCATTATATTCATCACGATGAACCGGAAATGGTGATTGAGGAAATTTTGATTATGGTAAGGGGGATGAACACATGAGCGATACAAGAACCCAGCTTGTGCTGGATCTGCAAAGATTAGAACAGGAACAATACCAGCTGCGTGAAGGGGAACAACTGGAGGATTTCGTCGGACGATTGTTGCAATACATTGGGGACCCTGACCCGGAATTGCGGGATAATCTCATCTACCCGGCATTTTATTATTGGATTCTCGACGAGGACAAGCTGACGGAGGCGCAATTGCGCAGCCTCCTGCGAGAGCTGACCGACGAAAAGCATTTGTTCTATCAGATCGGCAGCGAGGGTGATCCAGCTGTATTTACGAGGACATTCTCTGCATTGCCGATTGCCTTGATTTTACGCCGTCACAGGCAGAAGCCCTTTTTGGAGCTTGCCGATTTCCAGCACGTCAAAAATGCTATGCTCCGCTATTTTGAAGAGGAACAGGATTTGCGTGGCTATTTGTCCGAGGGAGGCTGGGCTCACAGTACTGCGCACGGTGCAGACGTATTCGTAGAGCTGGTGCAGTGCCCAGAGAGCGATGAAGCCGTACAGCGAGACGTTCTTCAAGCGATCCAGGGCGTGCTGCATAACGGAAAGCACATTTTCAATGACGAAGAGGACGAACGTCTCGCGAGCATCGTAGATACGATGATAGACAAAGGCTTGCTCTCAGAGAAGGAGCTCACTGACTGGATCAATAGTTTGGCAAGCTGTGCCGAGCTGCCAAAAAGCCGTACTCAAGTTATCGCTCGGGTGAACAGTAAGAACTTTTTACGCTGTCTCTATTTCAGAAGGGCACGAGATAGCCGGGAAAATGAGCTTGCGGCAGCTATGCTTGCTGCCGTAACGAAGTGTAACAGATTTGCGATCAATTAATGGGTGAAGGTTGATGCCAAGACAGAAGGCATCAACCTTTTCTTTTTTTATACGAGGTTTTAAAAGGTAGCGATGAGCCAACAAAGCTGGTAAGAAGAAAAAGCGCAGGGCTCGTAGACCTTGACAACGCCTACCCAGTCGGAACTTAAAAAAGGGGACCACGCTTGTCGAACACTTCTTCCTCGAGAAACTTCCGCCCGTAGGGTGGCTTTGGCTCGACGGTCCCCTTTTTTAAGTGGAGACGGCCAGTGAATCCCCCCAGCTGGCGTGTCAGAGTCGAAGAGAACTGCGCTTTTTCTTCTCCTCCACTGATTGACAATCACCTTTTAGTACTATATAGTACTAATCATGACACGAACCTCAAACCGTGACCATGTCATCGCCACTGCATCCGATTTGTTTTTGCAAAAAGGACTCATGAATACCAGCATGGATGACGTCGTAGCACATAGCAAAGTCTCCAAGTCCAACATTTACTACCATTTCAAAAGCAAGGAGGAGCTCGTCGTAGCTGTGCTCGGCTACAGAATCAATGTGCTGAGAGGAGCACTGGAAGTCATCCTGCAACAGGCAGACTTGTCTGTTTCCGCCCGGGTGGGGCTGATTTTTACCACCGTTGCAGAGGAACTGGAGGGCCGCTCCTGCGTAGGAGGCTGTCCGATCCTTTCCTTGCTGTCGGCACAAATACCAGAAGTCAAAGCGCGAATCAACGAGTTCCTGATCGAATGGCAGAACCTAGCGGAAAAGCTGCTTGTGGAGGGAATCGCCCGTGGAGAATTCAAGGAGAATATCTCGATTCAGCAAACGGCAGTCTTGCTCGTGACCATTGTGGAAGGAGCGATGCTCATGGCTGAATCGCAGGGTCATGCACAGGCACTCGTAGGCGCTGGTCAGACACTTCTACACTTGATTCAAGTGTAGGATTTTTTTGAAGTCAATTAGTACTAATTAGTACTAAAAATATAAAGGAGGCAGAAACAATGGCTGTCGTTTTTGTAACAGGTGCGACTGGATTTATCGGCAAGGAGGTAACAAAGCAGCTGGCCCGGTCCGGTCATACCGTACTGGCGCTGGTTCGTTCGCCAGAGAAGTGGGATGAATTGCTGATGCAGATGACACCTACAGAGAGGTCTAATTGCAAGGCCGTGCGGGGTGATTTGCGAAAGGAGGGCTTGGGATTATCAGCGAGCGATTACGAGCAGGTATTGCGCGCAACTGTGATCATTCATGCAGGTGCCCCGATGGATATTTCGCTGGATGAAACGGTGGCGAGGGAATTGATTTTACAAGGAGCAAGTCACCTTGCAGCACTAGCGAACGAATTGCATAAACAACAGCGTCTACAAAAGCTGATTCATATCGTTGGCTACATGAGTCCGTTTGACGATGAGAGTGGAAAGCTGGCGACAGATGTTTTTGCGCCAACCGATTTTTATCGAGAGGCAGGGGGCTACGAGAAATACAAGTTTCTGGCAGATCTATACCTCAGACAAGAGGCGTATCAAAAAGGAATGCCGCTGGTCGTGGTAAATCCGTGTACGATCATAGGCCCGCGAAGCACCGGGAACACAGAACAAACAGATGGATTCGGGCTCGTGATCAGCTCCATGCGGCGTGGTAAGATCCCTGTTCTTCCCGGTGGTAAGGAGTGGTGGCTGCCCTTGCTTTCCGTCGACGATTTTGCCCAGGTCATTGTGGGGATTGTAGAGACAAATCACATCGAGCATCAAACGTATTACGCCTTAAATGAGCGGAGTGCCACGCCAGCTTTTTCAGAGCTGATTTCGTTGATGGCTAAAGAATTACGGATGAAGCCACCAACCATTCCTTTCCCGGTATCGGTCTTGAAAAAAATTCTCCATAACGGCGGCAGCCGCTTGCTCGGGGTACCTGCCAATTCGATGGATTTTCTCGTAAAGAAAGACTTCCCGCTCGCTCCCTTTCAGCAAATGAAAGCGAAAAAAAGCATCGCTGCATACGACGTAGCGGCGTATCTTCCCAGTGTGATTGCCGATCTCGACTACCGTTTGTCGGTCAAGGATCAGAAAGTACCTCCTTGCTTTCACCGAGAGCAAATCGCAGGCATGGCCGCGTACAAGAAAGAAGGCTCGGGTACTCCGTGGCTGCTCGTGCACGGGCTTTTCAGTGAGATGAGCGATTTACTCCCGCTCGCTGAACAGCTGGGTGAACAGGAAGTATGGTTACTGGATTTGCCCGGATTTGGCAGATCGCCCTATCACCATCACGAAAAACCGATCGAGGGCTTTATCGAGGCAGTGGCCGAGGCATTGCGACAGCTGCCATCTCCGGTTCATCTTGCAGGACATTCATTTGGCGGGTTTTTGGCATGGGAGGCAGCAAAGCGAGTACCGGAAAAAATCGAGAAGCTATACCTTTTGCAGCCACCCCTGCATGCCCCGAAGTATTCTCGGCTGCAGGCGGGATTGGGGAAGAGTCCAGCCCTCCTTCAGCTTTTTTTGCAAAAGCAGTTAACGTCAGCCAAATTGGAAAAAGCAATGCTTGAGCAAGGGGTATTTCAGTCTACGTATGAAATGCCAAAAGGCTATGTAGAAAAGGCAGGGAAGCTCCTGCAATCCCCGCGCATCAGCAAGACGCATACAGACGTGCTGCGCTACTTTATGAACGAATTCCGGCAAATGGCGGTAGCGACACAGCCTCTCCCTTTTCCAGTCCAGATCGTATGGGGGACACAGGATAAAACGTATCAGCTGACAAAAGGAACAGAGGGTGCATTCAGGGGAGCAAATGTAGAGATCGAAAGGCTCTCCGTCGCGCATCATTTTCCGCTCAGCCATCCACAGCTAACGGCAAACGTATTGCTACAGATGAGGCACGGCAAGGAATGAGGACGGAACGATTCTTCAGAAGGGCATGGTAGAAAGGGACCATGCTCTTTTTGAATGAAGTAAGAAAAAAACGAGTTGAACTTTCTGTAAATTTGGAATAGACTATTTTTAACTAATAACGACACTATAACGACAAGTGTCGTTAGTGGAGAAAGAGGGAGGAGAGCAAAGTGCAGGAACACAACAAGAAGAAGCAAGTTCATACGGTTTCTTACATCTGGGTGAAGACCTCATGAAGCAGTACATCGTGAAGCGCCTATTGTCGGGCATCATTGTCCTGTTTGGACTCTCCGTATTTACGTTTCTGCTCATTCATCTCATCCCTGGTGACCCTGTGCGGATCATGCTGGGGCAGCGGGCGACTGTCGAACAAATCGAGTCGCTTCGCGGAGAGCTGGGCTTGAACAAACCGTTAGTCGTTCAGTATCTCGACTATGCTTCCGGCGTTTTAAAAGGGGATCTCGGCACTTCCCTGAAAACGGGCCGACCTGTCAGCACAGAAATTGCGGATCGTTTTCCCGCGACAGCAAAAATAGCAGTTGCCAGCCTTGTAGTGGCAGTTGTGATCGGTATCGGGCTGGGTGTCCTAGCGGCGAAATACAAGGATACACCCATCGACGGAGCGATTATGACCTTTTCCACCTTTGGGATGTCCATACCCGGCTTTTGGTTGGGTTTACTCGTCATACTTGTATTCTCCGTTCATTTGGGCTGGTTTCCGATAGCGGGAGGGACGGGGCTAAAAGACATGGTTCTTCCAGCGTTTACCTTGGGGACATTGCTGGCGACGGCACTCAGCCGACTCACTCGTGCTGGTATGGTAGAGGTTTTGTCCAATGACTATATCCGAACAGCACGTGCAAAAGGGATGAATGAACGAGTTGTGCTGCTACGTCACGCTTTTCGCAATGTGATGATTCCAATTGTGGCTGTCATTGGTCTGGAACTGGCTGGCTTGCTTGGCGGGGCTGTGATTATCGAGCAGGTTTTTGGCTGGCCGGGAGTGGGGACTTTGGCGATTCAAGCGATTGGCTCGCGGGATTTTCCGATGATTCAAGGAACGACGCTGTTTATCGGAGCTGTGTATGTCCTCGTTGTCATTTTAATTGATGTCCTGTACGCGCTTCTCGATCCCCGCATTGACTATGCCGCGAAGGAGGGAGTGTAGCATGTTCTGGAGCAGACAATGGTCCATGCCTCGTTTGGAATTATGGGAGAAGATCATGCAGCAAAAGAAAGCGAAATACAGCTTCCTGATGATGCTCTGCATTGTTTTGCTGGGAATCATCGGGCCGTGGATTGCTCCGCATGACCCTACGAAAGCGTACTACGAAGCGTTTATGCAAGGCCCGTCGAAAGACTTTTGGCTAGGGACAGATGCGATTGGCCGCGATATTTTATCCCGGATGCTGTACGGAACTAGAGTGACGCTGACCGTAGCTGTGCTGGCGTCTGTCATGACGTTTGTAGCAGGAACGCTGATTGGTGTGACATGTGCTTACCTCGGAGGAATCGTCGACAATCTGATCATGAGAATCATGGATATCATGCTGGCGTTGCCCGGCATTGTAATGGCTCTCGCCATTGTTGCTGTACTTGGACCGAGTCAGGAAAATGCGATGATCGCGATTGGAATATCATCGATCCCGGCCTTTTCGATTCTGATCCGTGGTGCGGCACTCTCGATCAAGCAATCCGGCTATGTAGAAGCAAGCCGCTCCATCGGCAGCTCGAATTGGTGGATCATTACGCGCCAGTTCATTCCGAACATCTCCAATGTGTTGATCGTCTATACGACCATGTTTATAGGCAGTGCGATTTTGGGGACCTCGGCACTGGGCTTTATCGGTTTGGGTGCCCAGCCTCCTACACCGGAGTGGGGAACGATGCTGAATGAAGGGAAAAATTACTTGCGAGAGGCTTGGTGGCTCGCTACTTTTCCCGGTCTTGCGATTACAGCGGTCGTTTTTACGGTATATCTGCTCGGGGATGCTTTGCGCGATATTTTTGATCCCAAATCATAGTTTTGCGAGCTTCCGTTCCCGAAAAAGGAGTGAGTAACGTGACAAACATGTTGGAAGTGACAGGATTGACTACCACGTTTTTTAAAAATGAAAAGGCTTTCAAAGTGGTGGACAATCTTTGTTTGCAGGTCAAAAAAGGTGAATCGGTCGGGATCGTCGGAGAATCAGGTTGTGGAAAAAGCGTTGCCTCCCTATCCATGATGCGTTTGCTCAGTAAAAACGGAAGCATTGAAGGCCATATTCAACTGAACGGAGCCGATCTCTTGCGCTATAGCGAAAAAGAGATGCAGAAGATCAGAGGAAAAGAGATCGCCATGATCTTTCAAGAGCCGATGACTTCGCTGAATCCCGTACTGACCATCGGCAAGCAATTGAGCGAAGGGCTGGAAAAGCACGAGGGCATGAACCGAGTCCAATCGAGACAAAGAGTGCTCGAGCTGTTGACGCAGGTAGGCATTTCACGTGCCGATGAAATTTATCACGAGTACCCGCATCGTCTGTCAGGGGGGATGCGGCAGCGTGTGATGATTGCGATGGCGATTGCCTGTCATCCAAAGCTGTTGATAGCGGACGAACCGACGACGGCGCTAGACGTAACGATCCAGGCGCAAATATTGGATGTCATGAAAAAAATCCAAAAAGAGCTGGGCATGTCGCTCATCATGATCACGCATGATTTGGGCGTCGTCGCCGAGACATGTGACCGGGTACTGGTGATGTATGCGGGGCAGGTCATTGAAGCGGCTGATGTTCGCACACTGCTGCGCAGCCCCAAGCATCCGTACACCATGGGCTTGATCAAATCAACGCCGCATAATGCCAAAGGTCAGAAGAGATTGCACAGTATCGCGGGAAGTGTGCCGACCCCCGATCGTTATCCGCAGGGATGCCGCTTTGCTCCGCGATGCGAGAAGGTGATGGCTGTCTGTTTAGAAAAAAATCCCCCGTTGCTGGATGTGGATCAACAGTCGGAGTGCCGTTGTTGGCTGTATCGAGAGAACAGGGAAAGTCCGGCGGTGAATGGATGAAGACGCCTCTTTTACAAGTGAAGAACCTGAATAAGAAGTTCCTTGTCCGCAAAGGGTGGTTTCAGCAGCCGAGTTACGTGCATGCCGTCCATGGAGTGAACATAACTGTCAACGCAGGTGAAACGTTGGGGATCGTAGGAGAGTCAGGCTGTGGCAAGTCAACACTGGGCAGATGTATTTTGCGCTTGGTCGAGCCGACAGACGGCGAGATCGTGTTCGAGGGTCAAAATATCCGCGGCTTACAGAAGGCAGACATGCAAAAGCTGCGGCGTGATATGCAAATGGTGTTTCAAAATCCATTTGATACGCTCAATCCAAAGCTGACGATCCAGCACATTTTGTCAGAGCCGTTGATTGCCCATGGTATCCCAAAGCGCGAGCGAGCAGCCATGGTCGAAGAGACGCTAGAGATCGTCGGTTTGAACAATAGTCATTTGTCGCGATACGCACATGAGTTTTCCGGGGGACAAAGGCAAAGAATCGGTATCGCTCGCGCCTTGATGCTCAGGCCAAAGCTCATCATAGCTGACGAGCCTGTGTCTGCTCTCGATGTATCGATCCAATCGCAAATTCTCAATTTGCTTCAGGATTTGCAGGAGCAGTTTTCGCTCACGTATCTTTTTATCTCGCATGACTTGAGTGTCGTCGAGCATATCGCCGATCGAGTAGCAGTGATGTACTTGGGAGAAGTGATTGAGCTGGCGAAAAAAGAAGAGCTGTTTCAACGTCCGATGCATCCCTACACACAGTCGCTTCTCTCCGCCATTCCTATCACGGATCCTGACGAGAAGAAAGAGCGGATCATGTTAACAGGAGATCTGCCGTCTCCATCCAATCCACCGAAGGGCTGCAAGTTTCATCCGCGCTGTTGGGCGTGCACGGACGTGTGCAAGACAGAAGCCCCTCTATTAACAGAAGCAGACGGCAGACTGGTTGCGTGTCATCTCTATGAAAAATAAGGGAACAGGAGTGGTAGATAGATGTTGGACCCACGCCTTACGAAGCTGGCGAATGTGCTGGTAAATTACTCGACGAATGTGCAGCCGGGAGATAATGTGCTGATCGATGCGATGGAGGTGGACGCCGCTCTGATAAAGGAGCTAATCAGAGCAGTTTCGCGAGCAGGCGGACATTCCTTTGTGAACCTGCGTGAATCCTCGATTAGCCGTCAGTTATTGCTAGCGGGAACAGAGGAGCATTTCCGTTTAGGGGCAGAGATGGACAAAGAACGAATGGAAAAAATGCAGGCGTGCATCATCATCGAGGGTGGGCTAAACATCAATGAAGTGTCTGATGTCCCTGATGAGCAAATGAAGCTGGCTACGTCCTTTTTCAAAGAAGTAAGTATCGTGCGTCTCAAAAAGAAATGGGTCTATCTCCGTTATCCGACGCCTTCCATGGCACAGCTGGCGAATAAGAGTACAGAAGCGTTCGAACAGTTTTACTTCGATGTCTGCACAATGGATTACGCCAAAATGGCAAAAGCCATGCAGCCGCTCAAGGAGCTGATGGAGCGAACTGACCGCGTGAAAATCACGGGACCTGGCACAGAGCTGACCTTCTCCATCAAAGGCATTCCAGCCATTCCGTGTCCGGGGCACTACAACATACCAGACGGTGAAGTATTTACGGCCCCTGTTCGCGATTCGGTGAACGGTGTCCTATCGTTTAAC
This sequence comes from Brevibacillus sp. MER 51, assembly GCF_023714195.1. Classification (NCBI taxonomy): domain Bacteria; kingdom Bacillati; phylum Bacillota; class Bacilli; order Caryophanales; family Paenibacillaceae; genus Brevibacillus; species Brevibacillus sp. MER 51. The sequence continues at coordinate 123,312 of NZ_JAMAUS010000010.1, forward strand.
ACGCCCTCGCCTTATCAAGGCTTTACCTTTGAAAAAGTACGGCTGGAGTTTGTGGACGGAAAGATCGTTCACGCCACAGCCAATGATACGGAGCGCTTGAACAACATTTTGGATACAGATGAAGGTGCCCGGTACATTGGGGAGTTTGCTTTGGGGGTGCACCCGTTCATTCGGGAGCCCATGCAGGATATTTTATTCGATGAAAAAATCGACGGCAGCTTCCACTTTACCCCGGGACGATGCTATGACGAGGCATCCAATGGCAACAAGTCGAACATCCATTGGGACATGGTCATGATTCAACGCCCGGAGTACGGTGGCGGTGAGATTTGGTTCGATGACCATTTGATTCGCAGAGACGGACGCTTTCTTTTACCGGAGCTTGCGCCACTTAATCCGGAAAACCTGAAGTAACTGGAGGAGCATGAGGCATGACACATAGAATCGACGCGCATTTTGACCTTTTGCTGGATGTCGCTATTCAACGCGAGCATGGCAGGCGAAAAGTTATTGAAACGGATTACTTGCCCGATTTCGTGGCGGGCGGGGTGGATACGGTTGTCGCAGCGATTTTTATTGACAACAAATTCTTGCCGGAGATGGGCTTGAGAAAAGCACTGCAACAAATCAGCGCGTTGCACGCAGAGGCAGATGAATCGCCTGATAAAATCATGGTTTGCAAAAGTGTGAGCGATATCGAGACCGCGAAGCGACAGGGGAAAATTGGTTTTGTGCTCTCTCTGGAAGGCGCGGAACCGTTATATAATGATCTGAGTATGCTCCGTGTTTTTTACGAGCTGGGCGTGCGCCTTATGGGTCTCGTGTGGAGCAGGCGGAATTTCGTTGGAGATGGCAGTCATTTTAGTCCGGTACGGGAAGGACGCAAGGGCGGGCTCACCGAGTTCGGCATCCGCGTCGTCGAAGAGGCAGAAGCAATGGGGATCATCATTGATGTCAGCCATCTGAATGACGAAGGGTTCTGGGATCTGATCGAGGTAGCGCGTAAGCCCATCATCGCTTCTCATTCCAATTGCCGGACATTAGCGAGCTCCATGCGCAATCTGACAGATGAGCAAATCAGGGCGATAGCATTCACCAATGGCGTTATTGGCATCAATGGCGTCAATCTGTTCGTAGGGGACACAGACGACCAGGCTGATATCGAGCACATGATCAACCACGTCGATCACATCGTGAAGCTGGTTGGTGTTGAACACGTCGGACTGGGTCTGGACATTATCGAGCCATTTATGAAATACGATTCTCCGGGTGTGTTTATCCAAGCAGGACGCAAAGATTTTGATGTCGTAAAAGGACATACCAAGGTTCCGGAGCTTGTGCGTGCTCTTGCCAAAAGAGGATACAAGGATGAAGCGATTGAGCGTATTTTGGGCAAAAACTTCATCCGCGTGTTCAAGGATGTGTGGAAATCATAGAGAGATGAGGGAGTGGAACATTGACCATTACGATAGCGGTAATCTCTTCGGAAGAATTTTTGCCAAGGATCTTGAAGCATACCCAATCCATCGATTACATTCAACTGACCTCGTATACATACCAGAATCCAAAAGAGAGCGTTGCGTTGCTTGATCAAATCCATGACTGCGACGTGCTGCTTTTTGCTGGCCCACTTCCTTATTTTTTTGCCAAGGAAAAGGTAGAGCAAAAGAAGCTGCCTGCTGTGTACATCCCGATCGATGAATATACCATTTCCCTCTCTTTGTTTCATACCTTGCTGAACGTACCAGGAGGACTGGACCGCATCTCGATAGATTTGCCAAAAGCGGAGTATATTGAGAAGGTCGCTGATGAATTGGGCATTATTTCTACGCCTTGGTATGTAAAAGACTACAGTGAGATTATCGAAGAAGGCGGGACGAAATTTGACGTAGAGGAGATTATTCAGTTCCACAAGGAGCTTTGGGAACAGAAACAGAGTCATTTTGCTTTGACTGGCGTTGATTACGTATATCGTCAATTGCGTGAGATGAACATCCCTTCCGCATCGCTGGTTGGTCCCGACAAAAATATTCGCGATGCCGTCAATCAAGCCATTGCTTATGGTCAATTGAAAATTAGCAAAAACTCACAGATTGCTGTGGGAATTGCAGCGATCCAGCAAAATGATGGTCCGCCTGTAGAAACGAGATGGCAGGATGCGACGATTATTTTGCTGCAAGAACTGCTGGAGCTCGTCAAAGAGACGGACGCTTCCATACAAAAGCTGGGAATGGATCAATTCATCATCTATGGCACGAGAGGCAGCATCGAGCAAATGATTGAATCCGGGAAGATCATGCAAGTAGTGGGCAATGTCGACCTGCTTGCCAAGGTGACGGTTGCTATCGGGTTTGGTTTTGGCCTAACCGCGAAAGAGGCTGAGGCCAACGCGCGCATTGCGATTTATCATGCCCAGAAAACAAAGGAAAGCAGTGCGTACTTAGTAACAGATGAAAAAGAAGTGATTGGGCCGTTGAACACCGAATCGAAGAGCTTCCAATTAAAAAGCGAGAACAAGGAAGTGCTGGAGATCGCGGAGAAGACTGGCGCAAGTGTCGCTACGATCACGAAAATTATGCAGTATGTCAAGCTTCGCCGCGATAACCGCTTCACCGCTTCCGATTTAGCCGAGTACCTCCAGATCAGTCGCCGCAGCTCAGAAAGAACCTTGAAAAAGCTGATCGAGCATCAGGTCGTAGAGATCGTCGGAGAAGAACAGCCGTATCAGCAAGGACGCCCGCGGGCTGTGTATCGCCTTAATCATCCATGATTATCCTCATGTAACATCAACCTGTCCCGGATTTCCGTTTGCGAAGGCAATCCGGGACCCCCCTCATGTAAGAAGCAATCCGACCTAATTAGCGACTATATACCGACGCAAGTGGGCTTCGAATGGAAAAGACTCGAAAAATGGAGGTCGCGACATGCTATCAGAACAGTTAAAGAGCCAAATTCGCAGCGTTTTACTCATGGGAGTACTCGTCTTTTCCATCGTTGGCTGTAGCTCTGCTCCCACTCCGGCTACAGATGAGAAGCAAGCAAATCAACCAGCAAAAGTCTCCCAGCCCAAAAAGGGTGGGACGATCACCATGGGCTACCAGATGGAGCCAGATACGCTGGACCCGCAAAAGACGTCGTTGCCAGCGGGAAACTTTGTTGGGGGCATGTTGGGGGGAGCTTTGCTGATCCTCGATCCTTTTACGCTTGAGTTGAAGCCGCATCTGGCTGAATCGTATACAATCTCGGACGACGGCAAGACCGTGACGTTCAAATTGCGTCCTGGCGTGAAGTTCCATGATGGAACACCGCTCACTGCGGAAGTTTTTAAGCAAAGCTATGAACGTGCTCTCGATCCGAAAACAGCCTCGCCGGTTACGGGACCGGATGTATCTTCGATCAAATCTATTTCAGCTCCTGATGACTCCACATTGATCTTTCATTTGGATGAGCCCTCCCCTTCGTTACTTTCTAACTTAACATATAGCGGCTACCAGCAACCTATTTCCATAGAGGCACGAAACAAATACGGAAATGAGCTGGGACGTAATCCTGTGGGGGTAGGTCCGTGGAAATTCGAGAGCTGGAAAACAGGCGAATCAATCACACTGGTACGAAACGACGAGTATAAGTGGGCAGCTCCTTTTGCTCTGAATCAAGGACCTGTAAGACCTGACAAGTTCGTTCTGAAATTTATTCAAGACAACCAAACCATGATGGCTGCTCTCGACAGTGGGACGATTGATATTGCCACTGTACCCCCGAAAGACGCGAAGAAATACAAGGATCACAAAGATTTTACGGTGCTGGAAGGAATGCAGCCTGCAGAGTACTTCATTGGGATGAATTTGGAAAATGAAATCTTGCAGGATGTCCGCGTGAGAAAGGCACTGAACCTGGGGATCAACAAAGACGCATTGATCATGGCGGATTTGCAAGGAGAGGGGGTGCCTGTCTACGGACCGATCCCACCAACGATGATCGGATACGATGCGGCAGTAGAGCAGTACGGCTACAAGTACAATGCTGAGCAGGCCAGACAAATACTGGATGAAGCAGGATGGAAGCCAAACGCGCAAGGGATAAGGGAAAAGGATGGAAAAATGCTCAGCCTGACGATGCTCACCGAAGATACAAATCCAGGACATCAGCTGGTGCAAAGCATGTTCAAAGAGATTGGTGTCGAAGTGCATATCCAAAAGTATGAATCAGCGACAGCTCTTGAACAGGCACTGAAGGGCGAGTTCGATTTGTTCTCAACGAGTCATGGCAGTGTCGATCCAGATATTTTGCACTTGTTACTGCATTCGAGTCAGATCGGGGGCTTGAATTTCTTTCGCCTCAGTGATCAACAGCTCGATAGCCTGCTAAATAAAGGACGAACGACAACAGATCAAGTACTGCGACAGCAGGTTTTTGCAGACATTCAAAAAAGAATCGTGGAACAGGCCTATTGGATTCCGCTCTATTCCGCAAAAACATTCGTGGTCGTCAGTAACCGGATTCAAGGGGTCAAACCAAATCCATTAGCCTCCTTAATTATTCAGGACATGTGGGTGAACGAGTAGGGCATGGTATGACAACATTAGAAAGAGGTGGAAAAAATGAGACAGCAAGGCTGGTTAGTAGAATGGGAAGAACTGGTTGAAAAAGAAATGAAGGAAGGCAGAGTTCCGGGCTTCGTCATGGGTGTGAATTTGAATGGACAGAGCCTGTTTCGCAAGAGCTTTGGCTATCGTGATCGTGAAAAGGAACTCGAAATCACTCCTGATACCGTGATGGGTTTGGCCTCCGTTACGAAGTCCTTTACATGCATGGCGATCATGCAGCTACAGGAAGCGAAGAAGCTCTCTGTTCATGATCCGGTGATCAAATACCTACCCGAATTTCGTACCCCGGATCGTCAAAAAACGGAGCAGATGACGATCCACCATTTTATGACGCACACGACAGGCATACCGCCTCTGCCTATTGATAATCTGGCAATTCGCAACTCCATGCTCGATGACATGCCTGACGAGGATAACCCGATTCACCGGTACTTGAAAAAGGAGTACCAGAAACCGATCTACACATTCGAAGAGCTAATGGAAGCTCTTGCCCTGGCGGAATATGAGCTGGTGGGCTCTCCAGGGGAATTGTTCAGCTATTCGAATGATTGCTACTCTCTCTTGGGAGCGGTCATAGCCAGAGTGAGTGGGAAGTCGTATGACGAGTATGTCAAAGAGCATATTTTGGAACCAGCAGCCATGAAGAGCAGCACCTTTCTTCTGAGCGATCTGCCACACCTGCCGGATGTAACGACCATCTATCATTTCAAAGAGAGCAATGGCGTATCCGAGATTTACCCTGATCCCAATTGGGAGGATGGGCTACTCGTAGCGGCATCGGGGCATTTGAATTCAACCGTGCATGACATGTTGAACTACGCTGAAATTTTTCGTACAGGCGGATGTGTGGGCAAGGAACGGATTTTATCGGAGGAGAGCGTCAAACAAATGATTTACCCGCATGTCCAGAACAGCTACAGCAGGTACTACGGGTATGGCTTATCCATTCAACCCGACTACTATGGGGGTACCTTGATCAAGCACGGTGGAGCAATCAAAGGTGTCGCCGCCCATCTAGCGATTGTTCCGGAGCGGGGTATTACATCCATGGCTTTGGCCAATTTGGTCGGAAGCCCCGTCGAAAAAGCCACTCTGACTGCACTGCATGCCTTAGAAGGGCGTCCATTGAATACGCCGCAGTACCAATTCGAGACATACAGCGTCCCTCTTGCCCAGTTAGGAGAGTATGTCGGTCGATACGTCAGTGGGGAAGGAATGGATATCATCGTATATGTGGTAGAGGGTGTCCTGATGATGATAGATAAGACATCGGATGCGTTTGGTGGAAAACAACTGAACTATCCATTGCGACCAATTGGAGAGCATCAATTTATTACCGATAGAGAGGGCAGCGAGCTGACAGTTGGCTTTGTAAAAGGCGAAGACGGCTCTGTAAAAGCCATGTCCCTTTATTATCGAATTATTCCACGAGTAGCAGCTACGGAGGGTAGTCGAATATGAAAATAACATCTGTAAGCGTTCATGCCATCAGGTTGCCGCTAAAACGCCCATTTATTATCGCGTACGCCTCATATGAGGATATGCCGTCCATTATTGTAAAAGTGGAGACAGACAATGGTTTGGTCGGATTAGGCGAGGCGGTACCGGATCAAAATGTCACCGGAGAGACGTGGGAGTCTACCTATACGATGCTCGTTCAAAACCTGGCGACTGTTGTAATCGGTGAGAATCCATTTGATATCGAGAGAATCCACGAGAAGATGAACCAGGCTGTTTGGGGAGCCCCAGCAGCAAAAGCCGCCATCGATATCGCTTGCTACGATCTGATGGGCAAGGCTGCTGGTCAACCTGTTTATCATTTCTTGGGCGGAAAATATCACACGACTCTTTCCTTCCCCTATGTGTTAAGCATATTAGAGCCAGAGGTCATGGCAGCTGAAGCTAGGCAAGCAGTGGCAGATGGGTATGACACGATCAAAATAAAGGTGGGAGCTGATCTTCGGACAGATATCCAGCGAATCCGGGCTGTTCGGCAGGCAGTTGGCCCTGATGTAGGACTGCGGGTGGACGCCAACCAAGGTTGGGAGAACCGTGCGAACACCTTGCTTGTTATGAAACAGATTGAGGATTGTCACATTGATTGGATGGAGCAGCCTGTCTTGGCAGATGATCTCGATGCGCTGGCGGATATTCGCAGGCAAACGACCATTCCCATTATGGTAGACGAGGGATTGCACGGGACGAAGGAAATGCGGGAAGTCATCGCGAAGAAAGCTGCAGATAAAGTAAACATCAAACTGATGAAAAGTGGAGGGATTTATCCTGCTCTCAAATTGGTGAATCAGGCGGAAATGGCCGGGATGGAGTGTCAAATCGGTTCGATGCTGGAGTCCTCGATTGGCAGTGCAGCTGGTGCACATTTGTCACTGGCGAAAAAAAACATCATTTCCAACGAGTTGGCAGGACCTACGATCATTTCGCGGGATGTAGCTCAGCTTGCGATTCACGGAAGTCAAATAGTCGTGACAGATCAGCCGGGCTTAGGATTAGTGCTAGACGAAGCGGTGCTTGCCGGTATAACGGATAAGTCAGAGCAGGTCATCGGAGCGAAGCGGCAACCCGTATAGGGAGAGGACTGAATGCAAAATACGCGCATAGAAATTGTCGAGTCATTGACAGATAGCCAGCTTCAGATGATCAAGGCAATGGAGCAGGAGGCCTTTGGCCCACATGGAGCGATTGATGAATGGGTGCTCGTACCACTGGCGAGACATGGCTGCGTTGCACTTTTCATGGAAGCAGAGGAGGCGCGTCCTGTTGGGGTGTGCCAGCTTTTGAGGGATTTTCGTCGGCCGGACAAGTGCTACATGTATGGGTATTACATCCGAGCAGATCGGAAAGGGATGGGTTATGGGTTCTCTTTCTTGAACCGATTGCTGGAGAAATTGCGTGAGGATGGGTTTCGTCAGATTTGCCTGACGGTAAGCCCAGATAATACTGGAGCAGTCGGACTCTATCAAAAAGCAGGCTTTGCGGTTATCGAGACACGGATAGCGGAATATGGAAGTGGAAACGATCGCTATTATATGGTGAAAACGCTATAGAAGGGGAGTCGCTACAAACATAAGCGTAGACATTTTTCTCTTTTGTTTGTTGGAGATTTATTGGCCCTGTACTCGTTGTAACCCAACAGAAATTAGGCACCGGACAAGTTCCGGTGTTTTTTTTGTGTGCTTGACAATTACAAAACGATGATTCATTATGTTTATTAAATAATAAACAAAAACGTATTTTATCTATTTATTATCAGTTATTGAAAAGTGAGGGGAACACAATGAATCGCGAAGAACTGAAACAACAGTATAAAGAGTCGGAAACGCAGGCAGGGGTGTATCAGATCAAAAACACCCAAAACCAAAAAGTCTGGATCAGCGCCACCCGCAACCTCAAGACGATGAACGGAAAGCTGTTCACTCTCAAAATGGGTTCGCACATAAACAAACAGCTTCAACAGGAATGGAATGAATACGGAGAAGAGGCATTCGTCTTTGAAGTGTTGGAGGTTTTGAAAAAGAAGAAAGACGGATTCTTTGATGAAAAGGATGCCCTGAAGAAACTGGAACAAAAATGGCTCGACCAGCTCCAGCCATACGGAGAGCGCGGATACCACCAGGAAAAAAAGAAAGAACAATAATCAGACGAAAAGAGGGAAAGAAAATGAAAATACCTACTACCTTGAACCATAAGCCTGTTGTGGTGTCGGATAACTATGAGCGCGTGGATGGCAGATTAGCCAGGAACACAGATGCGAAAGCACTTTCTCTGGGAGTGGCAGAGGGCAACTCCAGAAGGAAGGTCGATCTATTGGCCAAAGTATGGAGACACACGGGAGAAGAATGGTCAAAACAATCGGAGGAACTGCCTCTCCATCGCGTTCTTGACATGTCCATATTGATTTGTCGGTCTTTGGCCCATTTTCGCGACGCATACAGATATGAGCATTATTATGATCCGCAGGAGCCCGTCATCGACCGGGTTGCCCTGCAAGGGGATGCAATGAACGTGGCGATATGTACGGACAATGAGAATCTTCATGAAGACATTAAGCTATTCAGCCAAGCGCTGAGCAACGACGATGAGATGATCGGCGAACGTCTGCGCACATTATCAAGACTATTAAAGGATATGGGGTATTGAAATGTTTTCCAATGTTTATGTTCGAACGATTGTCCTCTCCCGCGTGCTGCTGCATTTGGGGATTTGGATCCGGAATTATGCCGTTCTTCTTTTCGTTAGCGAAATGACGAATAATAATCCGGTTTATGTATCATTGATTTCGGTCGCGGAATTCGCACCCATTTTTTTATTCGGCCTGATTGGCGGAACTTTTGCTGACCGATGGCGACCGAAGCGGACAATGGTTTGGAGCGATCTGCTGTCTGCCGTGTCCGTCGGGGCTGTGCTGCTTGCACTTATGAATGGGGGATGGATGGCACTGCTCATCGGAACCTTTATTTCCGCCAGCTTGTCTCAGTTTTCTCAGCCCTCGGCCATGAAACTGTACAAGCGTCATGTGCCAGCTGATCAACTGCAGGGCGCGATGGCCATGTCCCAAACGCTTGTTGCTGTCTTTACGGTTTTAGGTCCGGTCATCGGCACGTTTATTTTCATCCAGTTTGGAATTACAGTCTCTCTGATTTTGACAGCCGTTTTGTTCCTGGGTTCTTCACTGATATTAGCGACGCTTCCACGTGACGCGGAGGAACCGAAGTCTGAGGATGCTGGCGGCTTCATCAAGGAATTGAAGGCCGGACTGCGCTACATCGGGTCCAATCAATCCTTGCGAATTCTCTGTTTGACTTTCTTCGTTGTCGGATTGGCGTCAGGTTTGACACAGCCGCTTCAAATCTTCCTTGTCATCGAGAATTTGGGACAGGACAAACAATTTTTGCAGTGGTTGGTTATGACCAACGGGTTAGCCATGTTGGCAGGAGGAGCAATTATTATCGGGATAGCCAAAAAGGTAAGGCCACAGATGCTGCTCATGGTAGGCTTGCTTGTCTCTGCGGTTTGCACGATGGTAGTAGGGGCTACCACAACGATTTGGTTGATGATTGTTCTATTAGTGATCAGTGGTTTCTTTTTCCCTTGTATTCAAAGCGGAATCCAGACGCTGATTGTACGGAACACAGAAGGGGCATTTATGGGCCGGGTATCTGGTGCGATCACCCCTGTTTTTATGGGGATGATGGTGATTGGCATGTTTATCTCCGGCTATTTAAAGGAGACGTTCTCGCTGGTTGCGGTATATGTGGTGAGCGGGGTTTTGATTATGATCGGTGCTGCTTTGCTGTTGCCTCTTCTTGTTGAGAAAAGGAGCAAAGATGTGAAGGACTCCGCACTATGAGGGGAGGAGAAATATGATGACCGAAAATGAAAACGATCATTTGTCACCCGAAAGACAGCTGACAGATGCAGAAAAAAAGCTCGTTTGGAAAAAGCCAATCACGCATAGGGTCAGTGAAGAAGAACGGCGCATTAGTAAAGAAATCAAACGCAACTGGAATCGCGGGGAAATGAAGATCGCCAATATATTGTTAGAAGGTGACGCCGGTTCTGGGAAAACACAACTAGCCAAAGCCTTATCGGCTAATTTCGGGCTGCCGTATACGAAAGTGACTTGTTTTGCTGATATGGATAAATCGGATATTATTGGCGCTATATTGCCTGTCATTTCTTCTGAACGTCTCGAGAAAATGGAGCCTGCCGAGCAAGCGGTATGGAAAGCTTTATATGAAAGCGATGGGCTCCAAAGCATATCTGAAATTTTAATGGATGCACTGGGGATTACACAGGAACAGGCTGCCTTAAAGATGAAGCAATTACTGAAGCGTGCAGCAGCGGAAAACACCGATGATGAAGCGATTGAGTACCGATTTTACCCTTCGGAGATCGTCAGAGCCTATCAAAAGGGTTACCTGCTGGAAATCCAGGAACCAAACGTTATTCGCGATGCTGCGGTGTTAATGGCATTAAACTCTGCCTTGGAGCTGGATGGCAGCATCAATCTTCCTACTGAGATCATACGCAGGCACCCAGACTTCATCGCGGTTATCACAACAAACCGCAGCTATGCGGGAACCAGACCGTTAAACGAAGCGCTGCGCGACAGGGTTCAGCATACGGAAAAGATGGACCTGCCGACCAAAGAAATCATGATCGAACGTGTAATGGCCAAAACCGGTTTTCAAGATGGCAAGATGTTGGGTATTTTAGCGGATGTGATTATGGTTTTAGACAGAACAGCGCGGGCCAATGCGATCAAGGGCGTGGCTGGAATGCGTTCCTTTTTCTACTGGGCAGATGCAATTGCCGCAGGAGCCTCCGCCAAAGAATCTCTTTATCATAAGGTCATCTACAAGATCACAACCGATTCGGAAGAAATAAAACTTCTGGAAGAAGCACTAAAAAATCATGGTTTGCTTGCCAGCCTGGAAGAAGCCGAGACTGAACTAAAAAAAAACGAAAATTTGACGACGCCGTAGAGATCAGGACATGGGGAGATATAGACGATACGGATTTTGACAAGGACAACCATCGAGAGGAAAAAGGAATCGCGTTGAAAAAATCTGCTGATAGCAGCTCTTCCCGTGTTTCTGATGACTCTACCCATATGGAACGTTCAGGTTTGGGTGAAAATGGCGATCCCAACTATCATCAGGCAAATCCTGAATCCATGTCAGAGGAAGCGAAGCAAAAGGAACGAGATTTCCGTAAAAAGCTGAATCGAGATGCAAGAGAGGTCATTTCCGATTCGATTCATAAAAAAGTAAAGCTCATTGTTCACCGTCCAGACTACGATGAAGAAAACCAACAGGAATATGTTCGTCTTTGTCAGGGACTCATGCCGATTGTACAAGAGATTGCGAGAAAGACACTTCCGTATCTGGAACATGAGATATCATCCGACTTTGCGAGAAATCGTTACTATGGCAGCAAATTTCAGGCAGACAGCGTTGCTTACAGGGATTACAAGTATTTTGCCAAGAAACGTCCTCCAACGGAATCCCCTTCTCTTGTGGTTGGTCTTAGGGTTGATGAATCCGCATCTATGTCAGCTTACGGGAGATTAGAAGCAGCAAAACGAGCAGTGATCGCGGTATATGAATATTGTCAGCTTTGTCATATCCCCATTTTGATCTACGGCGATACAGCGGATGTTTCCCGATTGGAGCAAATGTCGATCTTTGCCTATGCCGACTTTGATAAAGCGGATGCCAATGATCGCTTCAGATTAATGAGAATTCATGCCAGAAGCAATAATCGCGATGGCATGGCTCTTCGAATAATGGCGGAACGGTTAGCCGCTTCACCCCAAAAGACAAAACTGTTGATTAGCATAAGTGACGGCCAACCGAAAGCAATGGATGACTACACGGGAAGTTACGCTGTTACAGATATGAAACAGACCATCCAGGAATATGAACGAAAAGGAGTCACATTTCTTGCAGCCGCAATCGGTCAAGACAAGGATGTGATTAGTGAAATCTATGGGAATGAAAGATTTTTGGATATTACCAATTTACATGAGTTCCCTGCAAAATTAGTTCGGATAATCGCTCGGTATTTATGATGGAAGCGGGCATCTCTCTATCTGTTTCGCATAGAGAGGATGCCCGCACTCTGTTATTTTTCAATATACGCGTATTTAAAGTAGGAACCGCCGAGAGGGAAGATCACAAAGTCCTTCACCTTGTCGTTTTTTACATAAGCATTGCCGCGGAAGTGCAGCGGTGCTAGTGGCATTTCTTCCATGAGAATTTTTTCGGCGTCAAACATCAACTGCTTGCGCTTTTTCTCGTTGGTCTCATAGTAGCTCTTATTGAGTAGATCGCGGTATTCCTTGTTGTCGAAGCGAACGACGTTGTTGCCACCCAAGTCCTTGTACATTTCGAGGAAATTGATCGGGTCGTTGAAATCGGCCCCCCATAGCCAGATACCGAAGTCGTATTTGCCATTTTGGACATCCTCGTTGAACACTTTCCATTCCGAGGTACGAATGTCAATGTCGACTCCCAATGTTTTCTTCCACTCGTCCTGAAGTGCTTGAGCCAATTTCTTGTCCGTTTCTCCAGTGTCGTAGTAGTACGTGACCTTAGGGAATTGAGTCAGCCCGAGCTCTTTCATGCCTTCTGCCAAAAGCTGCTTCGCCTTCGTTACATTCTCTTTAAAGTAGCCGTCCGGGTTCAACCCCATGGAAACGGGAACCCAGCCATACGCGGGTGGGACGCCGGTCTGCAGGATGTTATCCACCAATTGCTGTCGGTCGATCGAATACGAAAACGCCTGACGAATTTTTTTGTTGGTAAAAGGGGGCTTTTCTGTATTGAAAATGACAGCTTTGGTGCCGGGATTATCTGCGACGAGCAGCTTGCCCTCTTCCTTGATCTGACCGACTGCATCTGGAGACAAGCCAAAGGAAGGGTAGCCTCCCCAATCCAGGTCACCATTTTCAAACATGGACAGGGCGGTGTTGTTATCCTCGATGATGACAATATGGATCTGGTCCAGCTTGACGTTGGCGCTGTCCCAATAAGTAGGGCTTTTGCTGAAAGAGAGCTTGGATTTGTGCTCCCACGTATCCATGATAAACGGTCCATTGCCGACAATTGTTTTCGCTTCTGTTGCCCACTGGGGATTGCTCTCGATGGTCTTTTTATGAAGCGGATAGTAGGTAGTGAATGAGGTCAATTCGCGGAAAAACGGTGTTGGTGAGCGCAAGGTGAAATCGAGTGTGTAGTCGTCCTTTGCCTTTACCCCGACGTCTTCTGGTTTGCCTTTACCAGAGTAAAAATCCTCGCCTCCTTTGATATAAAAGAGCTGATACGCGTAGCCGGAGGCAGTTTTGGGGTCGAGATTGCGCTTGATGGCGTACTCAAAATCGTGAGCGGTAACAGGATCGCCATTGCTCCATTTGGCGTCCTTTCGAATGGTAAAAGTAAAATGAGTGAAGTCAGGAGTATGCGTGTAGCTCTCCGCGATGGCGTTGATCATCTGGCCTTGACGGTCGACGGTGGTCAGTCCTTCGAAGGTGAGATTGATCATGTCCATTGAGGTCGAATCTGTTGCAATGCCGGCATCCATCGTAGACGGCTCCCCGGTGATGCTCCATTGCAAGACCATTGGCTCTGATGTAGTAGGCTTTGCTGTCGCTTCCGTTGGAGGGGATGGGAGGTTGTCGGCGGGCTTCGAGCTACAGCCGACCGAGAGACTAAACAACAAAACAGCAGTAGAAATGCCTAGTAGCCACTTGTTCATACTGTCCTCCTGTTAAATTATTAGAAAAATGAGAAAATTTATAGTTCCTCAAAAGAATAATGCACAGCAATCAGACAGTCATTCAACATCATGTATAAATATTCATTGGAAATCACGGGTACATGTTGGAATAAATTCATACAATTTGTCCGTTACTTTATTAATTATCTAGCTGAAGGGACAACAAAAGCCACCCGAAATAGGTGGCTTTGTCATTCGAGAGGAAAAACATATTACTTGTTCATCGGCAAAACACCATCGCGCGATTTTCTCGTCCAAGGTGTTCCGAGATAAGAAAGCGCCCAGCGGTCAAGACCATACCAGCCCGCAACCTTCCAAGCCAGAACGAGCCAAGTAGCAAAAACAAAAAGAAGTGGGTTGGTGCTGACCGTTCCTGCGAACAGAAAGCTGACGTTCATCAAGCCGCCGAAAAACGCTGCGATCCCTGTCAGGCAGCCGAGAATCAAGCCGAGTCCGACGAGTACCTCACCATAAGCAACGAGGAAGCCGAACACCTTGGCATTTGGCAATACCATATTTTCCAGGAACCAGGCGTACCACCCGGTTACGTCCTTTCCTTCGGCTGCTTTTGCCAAGGAGCCTTTTACGAACCCTTGAATCGCTCCGCCAGCCGCATCTCCCGTCCAGCTATCGGACTGGACTTTTTTCCATCCGGCAGTAATCCATGAATAGCCAACATACAATCTGATAATCAACCAGATCGCAGCGGATTTCGTACTGGTGAACAGAAAGTGTGAAACAGGATTTTCAGGAATAATAATTTCGTTTTGACGGTTTTGCATGTGGGTGTCCTCCTACATACGTTTTGCACATCTTTGTTCGAGCCGATTTTAACATAACAAATGGCGGTACAGTGCGGTTTTGGGCATAAGTTCATACGGTGTTCATTGACACTATAAGCACGGTGTTAATGGTAAATCCTAGTGTATATATTTCCAAAATACAGCAAAATCATGAAAGGATTGACAAGTTAAGATGTGGTAAATTATGAACGAGTGGTGATGTTACTGTTGGTTATTGTTATTTCTCTGTTTTTACTCTTTATTAATCATCATGTTTATTAGCTCCGGTATCGTACATTTGGATCGTCTGCTGGAGGCTAGAATGCAGGAGAGAGGTCACGCTGAACCGTTAAGAATTAAGGAAGAGATGTAGATCAAGAGTAATAGCAAAAGAAAAAATATCCGATCCAAGCGGAGGATTAACTAAGGTTCCAATTAGAAAGGTGCTATTTACAGTCCGGGAATATTCTCCTTTGTTTCGATCTGTAGGAAAGGGTATTTTTGACTATTGAAATCGTAATTCACAGACAATAGAATGAGGATGCGAACAAAATACCGCAGGATTGTTACTGCTAAGCAGGCAAGACCTGAGACGTGAGATGGGTGAAGTATGGCTATCGCTATACAGTCCCTTACGCGTTTTAGGTCTTTTTTGTGTCCTGTCAATGGAGAAGAGCAGAGTTTTCAATCTCTCAATATTCTCATAATAGGTAACTTTGCTGCAATTCATGATGTAAAGGGAGGATTTAAGAAAATGAGAAAATCCAGCAAACCTAAGTTTAGGAATCTAGCTTTATCCACAGCGATCGCTGCCAATTTGCTTGCAGCCATCCCAGCATTAGCCGCCGAAGTCAGTGATGATCACACTTCGATTTGGTCGCGCCAGCAAGCGGAAAAAGTTGCTCTCACGAAAGAGACAACCGCTCCACCGGTCGATTTGGATTTCAAGCTCGTCGCACCGGACCAATGGGTTTGGGACACATGGCCCCTGCAGAACAGAGACGGTTCCCTTGCAACTGTCAAAGGTTACAGAGTCGCTTTCGCCTTGGTCGCTCCGCGCTCTCTGGGTTGGGGTGAACGTCATACGCAAGCAAGCATCGGAATGTTCTACTCGAAAAACGGCAAAGACTGGACATACGCCGGCATTCCCTATAACAAAGACAAAGCGTTAGGTCATATGCAATGGGCCGGAACAGCCATGCTGGATGAGAAAGGCAAAGTCCACCTCTTCTATACGGCAACCGGGGATAAAAACAATTGGGACGAATCCAGATGGGCTCAAACGGCTGAGCAGCGCATCGCCAAAACTACGTTCGATATCGGCGCCGACAAAGATGGCGTGCATCTCACGAACGAAGGTGAACACAAGATCATTCTTGAAGCAGACGGAAAGTACTACGAAACGATTGATCAGTTCAAAGGCAATATCATCACGGCGTTCCGTGATCCGTTCTTCTTCCAAGACCCGAACACCGGCAAAGAGTACATCATTTTCGAAGGCCAGGCCGGCGGTGGCTATTCTTTGAAGCCGGAAAACATCGGTGACGAAGAATACCGTAAAACCCATTCGGTTCCGGCAGGCGCGGAATTGTACAACGGAAATATCGGCATCGCGGAAGTGCTTGACCACGACATCACCAAATTGAAACTGCTGCCTCCGCTGCTCGAATCAGTTGGGGCCAACCATCAGATGGAACGTCCGCACGTCGTGGTGAATGGCGATGATTATTACCTGTTCACGATCAGCCATACCTTCACCTACGCACCTGGTTTGACCGGCCCGGACGGCGTATACGGTTTTGTCGGGAAGGGTCTGCGAAGTGATTACAAACCGATGAACGGCAGCGGCTTGGTTATCGGGAATCCAGCGGAAAACGGTTACCAAGCGTATTCCTGGATGGTGCTTCCGAACCAACAGGTGATCAGCTTCATTAACGAACCAAAAGATGAGAACGGGGAAGTGAAATTCGGGGGTACCTTCTCTTCAACGTTGAAGGTAAACCTGGAAGGCGACAAATCGGTCATTACCAAAGAGGGAAAACAAGGTGAAATCAAACCGTTCGGCCCGAATCGCTAAGCACGCATAGCCATAAACGAAAGGGGCGGTAACATGATCCGCAAAAACAAGAAAGCATTGACCGCGCTGGCTTTGGCAACAAGCGTTGTCGCTTCCGGCCTCACTGCGCTCTCGGCGTATGCCGAGGGCGGTGAGCAAACGGTCAACTGGACCCGCGAGCAGGCATCGAAAATCGAGCTGAATCAAGACAATACCTTGCCGTACACTGACATCAGCAAACTGGAGAAATTGGCGCCGGGCTATCACATGTGGGATACGTGGGCACTGACAGACCGTGACGGGAATGTAGCCTCGATCAAAGGCTGGAAAGTGATATTCGCGCTTACCGCACCGAGTGATGTGCTGCCGGGCAAAGTGCACGACATTGCCACGATCCGTTACTTTTATTCGAAAAACGGAAAAGATTGGACGCTGGGTGGCGAGCTGTTCCCGAGCGGATCCGCGCTCGGTTCCCGCCAATGGGCTGGATCGGCTATGATGGATAACGGCAAAATCCATGCGTTCTACACCGCAACCGGACACAAAGGCGAAGAGCGTTTGACCTATGAACAACGTTTGGCCATGGCTACCGGCGATATCGTCGCGGACAACAGCGGAGTCCGATTCGAAAATTGGGGCGATCACCGCATCATTTTGGAGCCGGACGGAAAATACTATCAGACCAAAGAACAAGCGCAGCAGGGTGAAGGCGGGGGGTACGCTTTCCGCGATCCGATGTGGTTCAAAGACCCGCAGACGAAAAAAGAATACCTGCTGTTTGAAGGGAATTCTGGAGGCTCTGCTGCCGACCGCAAGTTGAAACCGGAATATGTCGGCAGTCCTGAATTTGCCGGGCAGCAAAACGTGCCTTCAGGTGCCGTACACGCTAACGGCAACATCGGCATCGCTGAGGTGGAGGGCGGCGATTTTTCCAAAATCAAAATGCTTCCTCCGCTCGTAGAAGCCAACTACGTAAATGAAGAACTGGAGCGCCCGCATATTGTGGTGAAGGATAAAAAGTATTATCTGTTTACCGACAGCCACATCAATAAATATGCGGATGGACTCACCGGACCGGACGGACTGTACGGATTCGTTTCAGACAAGCTGATCGGCGGATATAAGCCGCTGAACGGAAGCGGTTTGGTCTTGGCCAATCCGGCTGATAATCCATACCAAGCATATTCCTGGTTGGTGCTTCCGAACTTGAACGTGGTCGGTTTCGCCCATTTTGGCGATCTGGGCAACATGTCCATCGGCGATGTCGGCAATCAGACTCCGGAATTCCAATTCAGCCACTTTGGCGGAACATTGGCTCCGACGGTGAAGCTGTCGATCAAAGACGATCGCACAAAATTGGAACAAGAGTACGAGCCAGGTTGGATCAAGCAATAAATAAGAATGGTCAACCGAAAGTTGTCGGTTGACCTTCTATTCTTTTCTAAAAACAAGTGACGGTAGGAGGCTGCATACCCATGTTTTGGAACACAAAAAATGCCGGGAAAATGCTTTCAGCAGCAGTTATCGGTTTTTCGGCTATTCTAGCCCCGGTTATCAGTTCAAGCGTCTTCGCCCAGGAAACCGCAGCTACATTCGATTGGACGCGCGAAGATGTCAGCAAAATAAAGATGAATGAAGAGAATACAGCACCTGTCATCAACAAGGAGGAGCTTGAGGAACTTTCAGAGGACTTTCTGGTATGGGATACATGGCCGCTGCAAGACCGAAATGGCCATCCAGCAGTTGTCAATGGCTATAAGGTTATTTTTGCTCTGACGGTGCCAAGTGACGTGATTCCTGGCAAACGCCACGATACGGCGGAAATCCGCTATTTCTACGCAAAGGACGGAAAGAGCTGGCAGTTGGGCGGACGTTTGTTTGATGACGGAAAAGCATTGGGTTCAAGGCAATGGGCAGGCTCTGCCATGATTGACAAAGATGGAAAAGTCCATATCTTTTATACAGCGACCGGACGTAAAAATGAAAAAAAACTCACATACGAACAGCGTTTGGCTACGGCTACCGCTGATATCATAACAACCAATGCCTCTGTGGCGTTTAAAAATTGGTCTGAACACAAAATCATCCTGGAACCGGATGGTGAATACTATCAAACAGAAAGTCAGTCCAACCAAGGTGAATCTTCTTACGCCTTCCGTGATCCTTACTTCTTCCAAGACCCAAAGAGCGGACAAGAATATATTTTATTTGAGGCCAACTCCGCAGGAACCTTGTCAGAGCGGGCTTGTCAGCCTGACAGTTCAAAACCTTATAATGCGAGTATCGGCATTGCCAAAGCGTCTTCTGACAGTCTGACGGAATTTGAGGCTCTTCCCCCTTTACTGGAAGCCAACTGTGTAAATGACGAGCTGGAGCGTCCAAGCATTATTGTAAAAGGCAATCAATACTATCTTTTTGCAAAAACCCACCATGAAAAGTTCGCGCCAGGTCTCGATGCGCCGGAAGGATTATACGGTTTTGTGTCCGGGTCCTTATTTGGCGGGTATAAACCCCTGAATGGAAGCGGACTAGTGATTTCCAATCCAAAAGACAATCCGTATCAAACATACTCTTGGATGGTCATGCCAAACGGTACGGTTATTAGCTTTGTCAACTATGTCCATGTAGAGGGAAAAGACATCCAGCAAATTGGCGAACAAACACCAGACTATCAAAAGGAGCATTTCGGTGGAATGCTGGCACCATCTCTAAAAATCTCCATGGCGGATGACAAGACTAGGATTCTTCATGAGAAAAAGCAAGGCGTGTTCCGTTAAAAAACAAGAGAGGTTGGCAATAGAAAGTTTTTGGCGTTCAGTAGTTGCTGAGCGTCTTTATTCTAGTGGACATCCATTCATGATTCTTTCGTTTTCATGGAATGATAAGCGGGACGTAGTCGATTCCCTTATTTATACAAAAGAGGAGGAACAGACGATGGCAAAGCTGATGCAATCAAAAGAGTTTGTTCAAGAGTTGTTGCCTCTGGTAGGGGGTGAGGAAAATATTGCTGACGCTACCCACTGTGCTTCTCGATTACGCTTGCTTCTTCGAAATGAAGAAAAGGCGGATATATCAGCCATCGAAAAAATGGATGGCGTAGAAGGGGTATTTTCCAGGCGCGGACAATTCCAAATTATCTTTGGGACCGGCAGAGTAAACAGAGTGTACAAGGCACTTGTCGAGGCGATCGAGATCGCACAGACAAATCCATCCAAAGAGCGGATGGAGAAGGCGCCAAAGATGAATCCATTCACTCATTTTGTAAAGACACTAACCAACATCTTTTTACCGATTATTCCCGCTATCGTAGTGAGCGGTTTGCTCATGGGGCTGCTTGGTATGGTGAAGGCTTTTGGTTGGATCACGATGGATAGCGCATGGATGAAGATGCTCACCATGTTTTCCAGCTCATCGTTCATTATTCTTCCGATATTAATTGGCTTTAGCGCAGCCAAGGAATTTGGCAGCAATCCCATTTTAGGTGCAGTGATTGGGGGGATATTAACCCACCCGTCATTATTAAACCCTGCAGAGCTGGGGAACAGCACCCCGGAATATATGGATTTGTTTGGGCTTGAAATCGCGTTGATCGGGTATCAGGGTACGGTGATTCCTATCTTGTTGTCGGTATACGTAATGAGCTGGTTTGAAAAACTCCTGCGAAAATTCATACCCCAGTCATTAGATTTATTGCTCATCCCCTTTATCACCATTACGTTTACCGGGATTGTCTCCCTCGTAGCGATTGGCCCTTTGGGCATGATGATCGGGGAGATGATTTCTGGTAGCTTGGAATATGTCTACCAGTATGCTGGACTGGTGGCAGGGTTCCTGTTTGGCGGATTTTATGCGCTATTCGTCGTTACTGGTTTGCATCATAGTTTGCACGCCATTGAGGTAGGGTTGCTAGCCGATCCGAAGGTTGGTGTCAATTTTTTGCTGCCGATCTGGTCCATGGCTAACGTGGCCCAAGGTGGAGCTGCTTTAGCCGTTTTTTTCAAATCGAAAAATGACAAACTGAAGAAGATTGCGATACCTGCTGCTCTTTCGTCCTTTTTTGGCATTATTGAACCCGTGATGTTTGGCATCAATTTGAGGTTAGTCACCCCTTTTATAGGAGCGGCCATTGGAGGGGGGGTGGGCGGGGCATATGTCGTAGGTGCTCACGTGGTTGCCAACGCATATGGCTTAACCGGAATCCCCATGCTTGCGCTCGTGACTCCATTAGGAATATCAAACGCAGTCCATTATCTTATTGGTCTAGCTATTGCGGTTACTACCGCTTTCACCTCGACATGGATACTTAGATTTACCGAAGAGGAATAAATCATTCTGATGACCCGGGAGAAGGTTTTCCTGGTCCAAATTGGATGCGTTATATGGGTGATGGTTACGGTAAAATGAAAGGTAATGGAGCTCCTCGCAGATGTAATTTTTCTCATCATGGTTCACCTAGTAAATGGGGAAGGTGACGGGAGGATAGACAGGAGGGATACCATGAAAATTAAAAAAATCTTAAATAACAACGCGGTCGTTGTCCAGGATCAGGGAGAAGAAAAGATCGTTATGGGCTTAGGGATCGCTTTCCAGAAAAAAAAGAATGATCTGGTAGACATTTCAAAGATAGAAAAAGTATTTGTCATGAATGAATGGCAAGAGTACGGAAAGTTCGAAGAGATATTAATAACACTTCCTGAAGAACATATCCAAGTGGCTGAGGAAATTATCTCCCATACGGAAAAAGAACTAGGGATAACCTTGCATGACCATATTCATATCGCTTTGACCGACCACTTGTCCTTCGCCCTAGAAAGATTAATGAAGGGAATGGTCATTAAAAATACCTTGCTGAACGAAATCAAAATTTTGTATGCAAAAGAATTTCAAATCGGTTGCTGGGCGAAAGCATTGATAAAAGAGAAGCTAGGGATAGAAATTCCCGAAGATGAGGTCGGTTATATTGCATTGCATATCCACACTGCCAGGATAAACGCGGGAGATATGGCAAAAACAATGGATATGACCACTATGATACGGGATATGATCGATCTGATCGAAAGCAGTTTGAAAATCAAGATTGAGGAGAAAACGGTTTCCTATGAGCGATTAGTCACACATTTGCGCTTTGCAGTACAACGGGCGGAGTTTGGCGAATCGTTTCATGATATAGAACCGGAAATGTCCCAGATCATAAAAGAACAGTACGAGGAATCTTATTTATGCGCACAAAAAGTAGGTGAATTTGCGCAAGAGGAATATGATTTTGAGTTCCCCGAGATGGAATTGGTCTACATCACGATGCAGATTCAAAGGATTTATAGTAGAGTGTTGAGTGGTTAACCCATACGAATGCGACTCGCTTGCCCTAAGGAAGCGAGTTTTTTTCAAGTACCCATGAACATTATCCATGCAAGGAGGAGACCAGAAAGAGGTCCCGGGAAATTCTAAATATAGTGGAGCCCGAAGTGTTTGATAAGCTCGACAAACATGATGAGAAGATCACAGTAAGAAACAGCACAGGGAAAAAGACTGCGCACGACCACACATCCGTTAACAATAAAAGAAAGGCTTCATCCCAGAAGGGATTGTCTTTTTCTACACCCACGCGTAATTATTCTCTTCCGGAAGGTAGCATTTGTATTTCATACCCGAGATGGTCACCGATTCATGCTTATCCCCTTTAGTCACATCGATTGTTTCGTCATGATTGTCAATCCACAAGTTCTCCAATTTTTCGAACAAACCCGCTGTGTTTTTCTCAACAACAAGGAAAAATGTTCACCGCCAAGCCCGTTGTTGTCCCTGGAAATTTTTTCGTACCAGAATACCCAAACTACATCCTGATTCTGCTTATGCTCCTGAGCGCTCTTTAATTGATATCCTTCGGGAACCTGCAGCAGTTGCAACGCTGCTTGTAACGCTTTGCTGTAATCCTGCTATTTCACTTTTGGAACCAATAAACGGAAATTGCGATCACTGACTCGAAGGAATCGATGGAAAAAATTAACCTGTTGGCAGAGGCGATACTCACGATCTCTGAGCAGACGAATCTGTTGGCGTTAAATGCGGCGATTGAGGCTGCACGTGCGGGAGACAGTGGTAGAGGGTTTTCTGTCGTAGCGGATGAGATACGCAGACTGGCGACACAATCGTCCGAGGTTGTGATTGATATTCAACGCATTATCCAGGTTACGGGCGAATCCGTAGGAGCAAGTGACGAACTCGATGGAGAAAAGTGCGCACAGTGTAGAGGCGATCACAGAGCAATCTCGAATTATTGCGGATAACAACCAACAGGTCGCGGCTATTTCCGAGCGAAATGTCGGCTTGACGGAGACGATGGAAGAGATCGTGCATCGGTTCAAAATCTAAAAGTGCCCCCTTTCTGCTCAAAACGGAAAGGGGTTTTTGTTGTAATATATTTGCAGGAAGGATGTTGGGCGGAAAATAAAAAGTTTCCACGGAGGGTATGTATGAAAACCTTTATTTACATGGTCAGGCACGGAGAGTCACCAAAAAACGAAGGGGACGAAAAAACACGAGGACTGACTGA
The DNA here is from genome assembly GCF_023714195.1 of Brevibacillus sp. MER 51. Classification (NCBI taxonomy): domain Bacteria; kingdom Bacillati; phylum Bacillota; class Bacilli; order Caryophanales; family Paenibacillaceae; genus Brevibacillus; species Brevibacillus sp. MER 51. The sequence continues at coordinate 146,610 of NZ_JAMAUS010000010.1, forward strand.
AAAAGGAAAGTCAGATGCCCGTATCATTACGCAATTGTTGAAAGATGAGGAGATAGATACGTTCATTTCAAGTCCGTATAAAAGAGCAATGGCAACCATAGAAGAATTAGCCCAATCCGTAGGGAAAGAGATCGTGGTTTTTGAAGAGCTGAGAGAACTCGTTTTTATCGGAAACAATCAGACCATGGCCGATAACGAGTTGTATCCATTAGTAAAGAAGATGTTTACTGAGCCAGACTTCTCTTTACCTGGAGGAGAGTCCATCACAATTTGCCGGAATCGTGTGGTAAATACGTTCCGAAACATTTTAGAGCAATACAGAGGGCAGAAAGTTGTAATCGGAACACATGGTGCTGTAATGACATTAATGATGGGGTACTTTGACAGTCAGTACGACTTGGATTTTTTATGGACGACGTCCAAGCCTGATATTTACAAGATGGAATTCCAGGATGAAGTACTCGTGGAAACGAAGCGATTATGGAAGAACTGACTTCCTATTAGGAAAAAGGAGGCTTACTATATGGAAATAAGAGAGTATATCAAGAATGGTTTTGAAGCTTACTACGCTCGATATAACCAAGTGACAGAAGAAGGCTTTTGCAGATGGATGCGGCCAGACGTCCCTGATGTCATGAAGGTAGCTGATGCCGATGAAGAATGGTCCAGATGGAAGCTGGTTCCTTCTAGCGTAAGTCAGGAGGATGTGGCTGCACTCGAAGGAGAATTTGGATTGACATTTCCGGAGTGGTATAAAGCCTTCATTTCTACTTATCATCATTTTTTCGACGTCATTCCTGAACAAGGGGTTGATGAACCATTCGAGCGTATTCAGGATATGTACAATCCATTGCTTTGCAAGCTAGGCTACCTTCCTTTTTCATGGGATACAGAGTACGGAAAAATACGATGTATCGATTTGCAAGAAAGTCTGGATGAAGAGAAGTATGGAATCTATGAAATTGACCATGAAATTTTGTTTGAAATGGATGAAGAAAATACGGACCGCAGCAAGCTGAAAGAGTCACTAGTCTTTTTGTACCCGAATTTCAAAACTTATTTTGACCACACTTTTTTGGAACGTTCATGACGCGAAATCAAACCCTCTTTCACGAAAATAGGAAAGAGGGTTTTGTGTTCTACGCTAGGAGCCGACTACGGCTCTATGAATCGTAACTTATCAGGATTTCTCACAAAGTAGAGGTTACGAATAACTCCGTGTTCAATATGCAAAAACACCACGGTGTCGATTCTGCCGTCCAGTCTGATTACAAATCCGGTCTGATCGTTTAAAGGTGCGAACTCTACAGCGAAATCTGGACGCTTCGATAAGCCCCGCATCAAGCCGAGTAAGAAGGATGCCACGCGTTTGCCAGATAAGATCGGATGCAGGGCTGCGGTGACCTTGCCGCCGCCGTCGGAGAGCAATACCGCATCTGTGGCAAGCAGAGTGAGTAATCTCTCGACATTTCCGTGCTCCAGCGCAGACAGAAAACGGCTGATCCATTCTTCGCCGAGCTCTTTGTCTGCGGTGAGATGAGATTCCTTTGGGTCAATCCCCATTTTCTTTTTAGCCCGACTCACGATCTTGCGGCAATTCGCTTCAGTTTTTCCAATCAGCTCAGCAATCTCGTCGTATTGGAAGTCAAAGGCTTCTCGCAAGACGAACACTGCTCGTTCCGGGGGAGACAGTCGCTCTAACAGGACGAGCATGGCGTAAGATAGCAAGTCTTTGGTAATGACAGAATCATAGCTGTCTGCATCAGGGGTAGAGATAGGCTCTGGCAGCCATGGCCCAGTATACAGCTCCCGTTTTTTGCGGGCTGATTTTAACAAATCGAGGCAGCGGTTTGTGGTCATTTTGCACAGGTAAGCCTTCGGTTCAAGCATCTGTTCCAGCGAGACATCATGGGCCTTCACGAATACGTCCTGCACGATATCCTCCGCATCTGTGGCCGAGCCAAGCATCTGATAGGCGAGGCGGAACATGAGCCCCTTATATTGTTTGTACAGAGCCTCCATGGTCTGTGTCACTTCCTCTTGTGTCTTCGTACTTCCCTCTTTTTTTCTATTTTATCATGCTGGCAATATTCCAGGTGAACTGGCGAAGCTTCCACGCCAATTTCCCTGTCAAAATGATATCCAGTCCCCATTTTCTCGTCCAAACCATTCCGCGTTCAGGGCCGAGTCCGACGCAGTACATGTCCATGTAGCTTTTGTGAGTGGGGGCAGGGGTTCCATCCAAGTCGGCCAGCACAATTTTGCCCAAACGTATTGCCTGACCGGAGGCTTCCTTACATGTCATCGTGTCTGCTTGCCCGCTGGTTGGATCTACGATGCGTGCACAATCGCCAATACTGTACACCCCAGGCGTTCCCGCTACACGATAGGATTCATCGACGACCACCTGTCCGTGCGTGGTCAGTGGCAGGCCCATGCTGCGCAAAGCTGGATTAGGCTGGAGTCCGAGCGACCAGACGCACAGCCCGACAGCAAGCGTGTGACCACTGTCTAGCGTCAGCATTCCGTCCCGCTCATGAAGGGCCTTTTGACCATGCAGAATGGTAACGCCGCCATCCGTGAGCGCACTCTCCAGCTTACGCCCCATTTTGGCAGGACCCTCCGTAAACAAACGACTTTGTGCGTTGACGAGATAGACCTTGACTTCAGCAGGATGAATGCCCAGGTTCTTCGCTTCCTCGCGCATGGCAAAAGCCAGCTCCGCAGCGGTCTCCATCCCGCTGATGCCAGCTCCCGCAACGGCGAGCGTCAACAATCGCTCACGTTCGGATGGCTGCTTCTCTTGGACAGCTTGGTGCATATTGGCAAGCCACTTATCCCGAACTGCCTCGGCCGCCTCTACGCCCGTCAAAGCGATGCCGCCTTGTTCTGGCTCCGGTTGGCGAATGACGCTTCCTACTGCCAAGATGAGCATGTCGTAGGGTAACGCCTGTTCTTGGCTGTTTTTGTTCCGGAATAAGAGGGTTTTCTCCTTCCCTTTGATCGACGTGACTGCACCTTGCACAAATTCGACGCCCTCTGGAAACAGGTTTTTTAGCGGAATGGAAATATCCGTTTTGGCAGCAGCTGGTTTGAACAACAGGACTTTTCGAAGGTGATGAGGTTCTTTATCGATTAAGATGAAGCGGATCGGGCGTCCTTTGCATGTATCCCGAACGGCTTTTAGTGCGTGGATACCTGCGTACCCGCCTCCGACAATCACACATGTTTGCTCTTTCATACCAATCAGCTCCTCGTTTGGTTTGACCATATAACGAGAGAGGGGGTGATTGTGTGACACATCCCAAGAGGAAAATGTCGAAGAAAATCGAATAGGGAATAGATGGGAAGCTAGACATCTGCGTTTGTAGGAGGATTCCAAGCATGTCATACAACATCTACACTTTCGCGCAAAGATCAGATCTAAACGATCAAGCTGATGCACTAATTGAAGCAAGCTGGTCTGCCTTCATGCTGAATGACGAAGTGGCTAATGAATATTACAGTCATCTGTATGACTGGTTCTCTCCTTATCAATTTATGCTGACAGACGAGGCTGACAAAGTGATGGCTGTAGGAAATGCGATTCCATTTTATTGGGATGGCACTGCGGAAGGGCTGCCAAAAGGCTGGGATGATGTCTTTCTGCAAGGGATTGAAGACTACCGCCAAGAAATACAGCCTAACGCGTTATCGGCCCTCTCCATCTCCATCGATCCCCGCTATCGCGGACTCGGTCTGAGCAAGCAGATGGTTACGGCGATGAAGGATATCGCCAAGGAAAATAGCTTGGTGCACTTGGTGGCACCTGTACGTCCATCGCTCAAGCACAAGTACCCGCTCACGCCCATGGACAAGTATGTTCAGTGGAAAACAACCGATGACGCTCCGTTTGATCCGTGGGTGCGCACGCATTGGAAACTGGGAGCGACGATCATGCAGGTAGCGCCGGAATCCATGCTGATCAGAGGAAGTCTGGCGGATTGGGAAAGCTGGACTGGGATGAAATTTCCCGAGTCTGGATCGTACATCATTCCTGACGCATTAGTTCCGGTGCAGGTCGACGTGGAAAAGGACGAAGTGGTATATATCGAGCCGAATATTTGGATGCAGCATTTTTTGTAGAGCGATAGCGAAGTAGCCGTTGTGGAAACCACAGCGGTTTCTTTTTGCATTTTTTGTCACCTTTTTGCTGTGAGATGGATCATACCTAATAGCAAGCATTTAACGGATGAGGTGAACGGGTTGAACGAAGCAGAAACAATACCAGCGAGTCTGGAGGTTACACGGGAAGCCAGACTAAAATGGCTGATGCAGCAATACGGGGAGAAGATTTTTCATCTGGTGAGCCTCACAGTAAAGAATCATGCCTTGGCGGACGATATTACCCAAAACGTGTTTATCCAAGCGTATCGACATCTCGATCAGTTCCGCGGGGACGGAGAGATCAAGCATTGGCTCTACAAGATCGCGATGAATGAGAGCAAAAAGCATTTTCGGTCGTGGTCGTTCCGCAATATTTTTCCGACGATGGATGATCATTTGGGCGACCTGATGGATCGGCAGGCAAACAATCAGGTAGAGGAAGAGATTTTGAACCGGGTGAAGCGGGAAGAGATCGTCACATACATTCAATCCCTTGCACCGAGATACAGACAGGTTATCCTCCTGCATTATTACGAAGACCTGTCGATTGCGGAAGTGGCGGATATTCTCTCGGTTTCGCAGGAGGTCGTCCGTACGCGTTTGCATCGAGCCAGGAAGCAATTGAAGGAAACCATGTCGAAGGAGGTAAAAGGATGAGCGATGATCGCATGTGGAGGGAATGGAGCCAGTCAGCAAAGCAATCCGTTCGTGAAAAATATCCGTTTCGTTTGGAAAAATTCGAGCAGGAAGTACTCACAAAAATTCAGCGTGAGAAGCGTCGCCGTCGCTGGCAGGTAACCTCTTGGGCAACCGGAGTGGCAGTTGCTGCTACCCTTTTCTTCCAGATTGCTCAGCCCTTTGATGGAAGCTTGTGGGGACTGACTGGTGCAGAGCGAGGCCAGGAGGTATTTGAATGGGTCACGCCCGATGAAGGTTTCATGCATGCTTTGAAGAACGGGTATCCGATTCTGCCTGAGGTGAAAGTGGAGAAGGACGGACTTGTCTATCAGATCAGGGATGCCATGGTCGATCACAGACGGATTACGTTTACGCTGTTAATCTCCGGTGAAAAAATAGAGGAGTTCGCGCAAATTCCGGACGAATCGACAAGAAACGAGATGCTCTACTTCCGTTTTAATGTAGAGTTGGGGAATCTGTCAGAAAGAGGTCATGGATCAAGGGATTTTCGAATGATCGATGGTGTGCATTATCTCATAATCAAGTCGGATTATCGAATTGACGAAAAAGAAATGCAGGCGCTGATGGGTCAGACCAAGCCTGTCCTGCCAGTGCAAATCGTTGATAGGCGAAAATCAAGAGGTGATGTAGTGGTAGCTGAGCTGTTGCTGCCCCTGCCAAAGTCTGTCACTGCAGCCGAAAAAGTAATCCAACCGGATGCAGATGTAGATGCTGTGCTTAAAACAGATGGTCTGGTGACGAGCTTGCAAATGAACCGATTGATAGCTTTACCTACTGTGACAGAGATAGAGCTTGAGGCTAAGTTCGAGGATGGGTTTGTTCTACATCGATTAGAAAACATGAAATTGGTGGATGGAAGCGGGAACGAGTATCAAGCGATAGAAGACAAGGTGAATGAAAACGTGGAGTATGTACAGGAGACAGATACCTATAAGGGGCAATTTATTCCGTCGTTGTTCTATGGGACTCTCCCGGAAAAACTGGAGCTGCGCTTTAATGAAGTGACGATGAAGCGACTCCTTAAGGATAACTTCGTGCTTGATATAAATGCCAAATATCCGCAAACGATACCGTTTGGAAAAAAGAAACAGCTAAACATTGAAAAGGTAAATTACGACAAAGGCAAGCTGTCCATTGTCATTCCAAACAAGGGACCAGAAGAAATTAACTTACGCGTAGAGGGCCAGAACTACCAGGATCTTATTGTGGCAGAGAATCAGGAGACTGTCTCGATTGTTTTCGGGGTACCGAAACAGGATACGTATACGATAGAGATGAGCGGGCTAGAGTTTGAGAGAGTCAGATTGGATGGCGTGATACCTATTACAAAATAAATAGGACTCCCACTGGAAGATTAACGAAAAAGCCTTTGCACGAACCAGGAGGTCTGGTATTGCGCAAAGGCTTTTTGCTGTATTTACACCCAACCGAGTGCTCTTGCCACCTGGGCAGTCAAGAACGTTACTCCTACCGCAATGGCGAGCGGAATGAGTGCGGAAAGCAGTGTCCATTTTACACTTTTCGTTTCCTTGTAAATATTGAACAAGGTTGTGCCGCAAGGGTAATGAAGCAGAGAGAACAGCATCATGTTGAGTGCTGTCAACCAAGTCCACCCGTGCTGCAAGAAGATATCCTTGATGTTGTCGAGGCCCTCCACATCAACCATGGCACCGGAGGACATGTACCCCATCAGAAGGATCGGCAGCACAATTTCATTCGCAGGCAAACCGAGAATAAAAGCCATGAGAATATAGCCATCGAGCCCAATGATTTGCGCAAACGGATCAAAAAAGGCAGCCATATGGGCGAGGATACTGTCTCCACCGACATAGATATTACCCAATACCCAAGTGATGATACCGGCAGGGGCGGCCACAATGACAGCTCTTTTCAGCACGCTCCACGATTTATCCTTGCTTGCGATCAGGATCGTTTTCCATATCTGCGGACGGCGATAGGGGGGCAGCTCCAATGTATAGTGTGTCGGTACTCCGCGCAGGGCTGTTTTGGATAGTGTCCAGGAAACCGTAAGAGTGATAGCGATTCCAAAAATAACCATACCCATTACAATGAGAGCAGTAGTCAAAGATTGCCATCCACTGGTCGCGCTGGTCGCCATAAATAGCGAAGACAATAAAATCAATGTGGGCCAGCGACCATTGCACGGAACGAAATTGTTGGTCAGAATCGCCAGCATTCGCTCCCGGGGAGATTCGATGATTCGGGTTGATAGGATGGCAGCTGCGTTACAGCCGAACCCCATCGACATGGTCAATGCTTGTTTTCCGTGTCCGCCGGCATTTTTAAACAGACGATCCATGTTGAACGCAACACGCGGCAGATATCCGAAGTTTTCGAGCAAGGCAAAGACTGGGAAAAAGATAGCCATCGGAGGCAGCATGACGCTGACAACCCATGAGGTACCGCGAAAGAATCCGAGAACCAGAATCCCGTGGAGCCATTCAGGCGCGTGAATAGCTTGAAAGCCAGCAGTCAGATAACCCTCGACAACGCCGAACATGTCGGCAAGCATTCCAGATGGAACGTTGGCACCTGCGATTGTGATCCAAAATACCGCGCCTAAAATCGCCAGCATGATCGGGTAGCCCCATATTTTGGACGTCACAATTTTATCGAGCTTGTATGCGCTAGACAGCTTTTGCTTGTTTTCGTAGGTCACAGCTTCCTTGCAAATACTGCGACTGGTGCGGTAAATGTCACTTACAATCGTGTCCCGAATCTCACTTCCTTCTGCTGAGGCGCGGGCCACGGAAAGAAGCGCATCCAGTGGATCGGAAGGATTAGTGGCAAATGGTTTGGCCATGGGTCAAGCGCTCCTCTCCGAAAGACTCAGCTGGCTCTTGCATTCGCTCCCGCAAGGTATTCAACAAACTCTCATCGCCATCCAGCAGCCTCAGAGCGATCCATCTTGTCGGAAAACGGCTACCCAAGGTTTTCTCAATGAGAGGCTCCAACTGTGCCAGCTTGGTTTCAATTTGTTCACTGTAAGTTATCTGTACAGGATTGGACACGATGGTTCCGTTCGCTACCTTCTCCACCTGATCGAGCAAATTCTCGATCCCGATTTGATTTCTGGCGGAAATGGCGATACAGGGAACGCCTAATCTTTGCGAGATTTTTTCCAGATCAATACGAATGCCAAGCCTTTTCGCTTCATCGATCAAATTGACGCATACGACAACGTGCGGAGTCATTTCCAACACCTGCAAGGCCAAATTGAGATTCCGTTCCAATGAAGTGGCATCCAGGACCACGATGGTGACGTCAGGCTGCTCGAAGATAATGTAATCTCTCGCCACTTCTTCATCCGCCGAGTTGGAATACAAGGAGTACGTACCTGGCAAATCGATGATCCGAAAAGTCGTATTTCCCCGAGAGAATTCTCCCTCAGCCATTACGACTGTCTTTCCTGCCCAGTTTCCTGTATGTTGGCGCAGTCCCGTCAATGTGTTGAATAATGTACTCTTACCGGTATTCGGATTTCCTGCCAACGCAATTGTGTATGAACTCATTTTTCGTCACTTCCTACGTACTCGCCGAATATGAGGGAGCTTTCTTCTTTGCGCAGGGCGATGATCGTGTTATTTACCCGAAAGGCAATGGGATCGCCTAGCGGACTTTTTTGCATGACTTCCACGATGTTGCCGGGGACGAATCCGAGATCCAGCAATCGCCTGCGCAGTATACCCTGAACGTCAATACGATCCAGACAGATGTGGCTTCCAATCAAGGCATCAGACAAAGGAATGCTGATAGATGGCATGATGTTCACTCTCCTTTTTCGTTAAGGACAAACTGTTGGCTTAGGGCAAAAATGAAGGTAAAAAAAAGTACGCGTAGTCGATATCTTCATGATTTTAGTTTAAGGTAAGATTCTTTCCTAGGCAACAAAGTTTTTGCTTAAGGAAACTTTTTGGTCATAGAAAACTGCACCGCCAATCGTTAATGGTATCTAACAATGGAGGTACAGTTCAGCTTGTTAACAGCTATATTCGTTCCACCGGGCTTGTCAGGCAAGTAGGCCCACCTGTTCCCTTATAAGAAATCTCCTCGCCCTCATACTCGTACACAGTCGCTCCTGCGTCGAGAAGGCGTTGCTTGGTAATCGGGTTGCCTGCCACGACCATGCACACACGCGGCGCAAGGGCGAGAACATTGCTGCCGAGATTATCGTACTCATGATCAGGTACCTCGATTAGCTGAATGCCTCTATCAATGAGCAGTTGACGGAAAAATACAGGCATCAGCTTGGAGTAGACCACTGCCAAATCATGATCGACCATGCTGATAATCGACATCAGATGCAAACATTCCGCAGGACCGCGATCATACGGAAGCTGTACCACGATGATTTCGTCCGTGAAATCCTTGACCATTTCCGTAATTTGAGCGATAGCCGCTTTGTTCGTCCGGAAGCCAAGGCCAATCGCGAGTGTTTTTTCATCCAGCCAGACGAGATCGCCGCCATCTGACAAGGCATCGCCTGTGAGCTGTCCCAGGATCGGAATATTGTTTTCCTCTAAAAAAGCTTTGTATACTTCTGCTTCTCCCTGACGGAGCTCTTTACCAGATTTGAGGATAATTGCCCCTTTGGAAGTAAATTTCACCGGATCATGGGCGTAAATGGAATCCAGTCCGGTTTTATCGGATTGTGGCAAGTGCAGGACATTTTCCACATGCTCGCGCAAAATCGATTCGAATTTGGCGTATTCATGCAGAGCGCGGTCCCAGTCAGGGCGGTCTGTATAGTTGAAGGTTTTCCACGATTGATCGAGATGTTCTTGACTGATAAATGCTTGATGGGGATGCTTGATGATGACTGTTTTCATCTTTTTGACCATGGATTGGCTGCCTTGGAACATAGTTGCCTCCCTTTTTCCACATTGCAGAATATTATTCATATTTCGAAATGTTCATTATTAGTTTACACATTCTGATTTCTGACTGTCAATCTGTGATTCCTTGGAGTTTTTTTGCGATTCACAAAATTAGAGCAAATGGTTTAACATAGTTTCATATGAGAAGATAGATAAAAAAGGGGGGATGACCGTGATTCAATCGTTTGATCGAGCGATGGCGATTGCAACGGCACTTTCGTCGGATGAACATAGAAAATGGTGGACGATCAATGATTTAGCGAAGGAATGCCAGCTCCCGGTCAGCACCATTTATCGGCTGTTGTACACGTTGATGAAGCATGGACTGGTAGAGCAGGATGCTGCGACCAAGCAATATACGTTGGGGATAAAATGGATGGAGTTCGGCTTGCGCGTGCTTGATCGGATCGATTATCGGAAGGTGATCAAGCCGATGATCGAGGAGCTCGCCAGAGAAGTGAACGAAAGTGTTTATTTCAGTCAGCCTAGCGGACTCGAATCCATTGTCGTCGATCGCGTAGACAGTCAGCATAATATTCGCATCTACGACCAGTTGGGCTTGCGGATTCCGATGCATATCGGTGCGGCCAATAAAGTCGTGCTGGCCCACATGCCTGTGGAGGAAGCACGACAAACCGTAGTGCAGCTAGTGGGTGAAGAGCAGGTGCCTGCTTTTATGGAGAAGCTTCAGGAGATCAGGGCAGCTGGACATGCGGTCAGCTTTGCGGAGCGGACGGAAAATACGGCATCCGTCGCAGCACCGGTGATTGATTACACACAAAAGGTAGTCGGGGCATTAAGCATTGGAATTGTTACGTATGATTTGAAGGAGGAACGACTCCAGTATTTGATTGAACGGGTAAAGGATGTCGCTCTCAAAACCTCGCAACGGCTAGGCGGCCTGTCAAAGGCTTGACTGGCCTTTTTTTATTTTGATTTCCTTGTACCATTTCCCTTTTGCTGATGATCACAGTAGGAGCTGCTGCTTTGCTCTTCTCAAGCCCATTGTGGGTTACGCAACCAACAAGTAACTGTACATGCCGCGGCACGGGCTTATCTCCAACATAAATCGCTCAGTCCCCGACGGGAGAATGGATGCCATACGAATAAAGAGAGATACCAGGGGAAGACTCCTGGTGTTTCTTTTTGCATAATGCCTTCCCAGAAATTGCATAGTAAAGCGTGAGGGGAGGGACAAATGTGGAAGTACTCGGAGAAAGCATACTTGTCATCGGGCGCGTATGCACGATTATTCCTTTATTACTGATCATCACCTTGTTCATGGGGAAGCGCTCGATTGGTGAGCTACCTGTTTTTGACTTTATCATCATTATTACGTTGGGGTCAGTGGCGGGGGCTGACATTGCAGAGCCAGATGTCCGGCATATTCCGATTGCAGTAGCGATTCTGACGTTGGGCGTCCTGCAACGGGTCGTATCTCAGTTGTCCATTGTCTTTCGCTGGTTTGGCAGAATGGTTACATTTGAACCGACTGTCATTTTTTTTAACGGGACTTTTCACGTCAAAAACTTGAAAAAAATCCGCTATTCGCTCGATAATGTGCTCCATATGCTTCGCGAAAAAGATATTTTTGACCTGGCAGAGATTGATTTGGCCATTATCGAGGCGAATGGTCGTTTGACTGTGCTCAAGAAAGTAGAGCGGCAGGTCGTAACGAAACAGGATTTGGGTATCCAGACTTCTTCTACGGGAATGGCGTTGCCTGTCATTGTAGAAGGCAAGATTTATCCGGATGTACTGTCATACCGGAACCGCGGTGAACAATGGCTGGTGCACGAATTGAAGAAAAAGGGGATCGTGTCCGAACAAGTCTTTCTTGCAACAATCAATCGCCAAAATGAACTGCAGTTCACCTTGAAAAACGAAAAAGAACCACAAGTGCCCCCGCTGCATCATTAGCGATTGAATGGAAAAAGGCACAGTCCCTCTGCAAAAAAATTGCATGAAGTCACTGTGCCTTATACGGGAGCATAATGGTGAATTTGGTTCCTACTCGCGGTTTGCTTGATACATTGACCGTTCCGCCAATCGCATGGATGACATGATAGGAGTACGTCAACCCAAGACCGGTCCCGGTTGTTTTCGTAGAAAAGTAAATCGTTCCGAGGCGGCTGATCTGTCCTGCATCCATGCCGACACCGTTATCCTTGATCACCAATAGGGCTTTGTTTCGCTCGATGAGCAAGTCCAGGGAGACTTTTCCGTCCGAAATATCCGAGCATGCCTCGATGGCATTTTTGATGAAATTCACCAACACTTGCTTGAACTCATCTGGATTGGCCTTGATCGTAACAGGTCTCTCAAAGTCTTGCAGCGTAAGCTCCACGTTATGCATATTGGCAAAGGGGAGCATCACTTCACGGATGGCATGCAGATGCTCACTGACATTAATGATCTCATGCCGTTCCTTGAGCGGCTTGGAAATCGCAAGGTACTCGGTCAAAATGGCTTCTGTCCGTTGGATTTCATCGAGACTGATCCGAATGTATTGATCGACTTTTACCAAATTTTCCGGACATTCCTGTATTAATTTCAAGAAGCCTTTAACTGCTGTCAGCGGATTGCGAACCTCATGTGCGAGCGATGCAGCAACATGGCTCATCGTCTGGATTTTTTCGTTTTGCGCGTGGCGGATAAACAGCTCCTTATCCGAAACGCATTTGCTGAAAAGCGACATTAATAACCAGAGGCCGAAAAAGTTTTGAATAGGAATCACTATGGTGTAGTAAACGAGGTGTTGAGTTACATAGGTGGGAAAAAAGTAATAGGTAGTCCCTAAAGCAACCGCAGAAAAAATCGCACTCGTCATAAAAAGATACAGTGTTTTCCGATAACTGGCTTTGTAGTGTCGATACAAAAAGAGTGATATGACAAAATTGACTGTAAGGATCAGCAGGGCAACCCATGTTCCTTCGCCACCGAGGTAGTACCGATAAACCAAGGCTTCAATCAGAAGGAGCAAGGCAATCTCGACTCCGCCATAAACCAGTCCGAAAAGAATGATGACATGTCGGATATCAAAAAACATGCCATTCGTGACACTCGGGGCGAAGGTCATCGCGAGAAACATGCAGGCTGAGCTGGTGATGACAATAAAGGAACGGCTGTAGTTCCTCATTTTGTCACGGTAATAAATGTTGAAAAACACAAACGGGATAATGGCGAAACACCATTGAAGAATGACTTCTTTTAATAGACTCATGTAGCATCCCCATCGCAAATATTTGCTAGGCTTGTATCAATCTACGATAATTCGACAAGACACAACAAAATCCCTCTTGATGTTACAGAAGAAACTGGAATATTTATCAAGAAAGTTGTTTCGTAAACCTAGTTGACAGATAGGTAATTGCCAGATTATATTCTGTATATACTTATACAAACGTTTTGAAAATAGAAACAACTCTTATCAAGAGAAGGCTGAGGGAATGGCCCTATGAAGCCCGGCAACCTAGCACGAGAGAATGCGTTCTTTCGAGCCAAGGTGCTAACTCCAACAGGTAGAATACCTGACAGATAAGAGGCGAGAATCTTGTCGATTTTTGTCCTCTTTCTCTGTGAAAGAGGATTTTTTGCGTAGCTGTCGCGGGGAAGAAGCGCATTTCCAGTCTACGCTTCGGCCTCCGCCCCGCTGTGAGTGAAGACTGTCCGCTTCGGAAGAAATAGCGGGAGCGCTTCAAACCTGAAAACGCGAATGCGTTTTTGTATGTAATAAAAGCTGAAATTCCCCGCTATTTCTTCCTACGCTGAGATGGGCTCCAGAGGCGCTTGGACTGGAAATGCGCTTCTTCTACGAAGTTTCTTTCCTTTTTGAAAGTGAAATCAAAAGAAGCTTCGATCGAATGAGGGGAAACAAAATTTTTAATTTTGTTATGTGTTTTAAAAAGAAAAAGGGGGAACATCTCAATGAAAAAGAAACTCGGTCTGATCACATCACTTGTTTTGGCAGCATCTGTTCTTGTGACGGCATGCGGCAGCGGGGCAACAACGGGAACCGGCAGCACAAACGGCAGTGCTTCGGGAGAGAAGGCGAAGAGAATCGCATTGATCATGCGTCAGAACGTAGGAACGTTTTCTGCACAATACATCAATGGCGTGAAGACAGAGGTGGAGAAAAACGGCGGCGAGTTGACCGTTTTCAATGCAGATACCGATCTGGCAAAAATGGCGTCCAATCTCGATGCGGCTGTGAACCAAAAGTTCGACGGCATTCTGATTGATCATGGTACGGCGGAAGCGTTGCAGCAGGGCACGCAAAAGGCTGTGGATAAAAAAATCCCGGTCGTTCTGTTTGATACAGACATCAACATTCCGGGTGTGCCAGTTGTGGCGCAGGATGACAACAAGTTGGCAGAGCTGAGCCTGGAGAAGCTGGCGGCAGATACAAACGGCAAAGGCAATATTGTGAAAATTTGGGTAGCTGGCTTTGCGCCTATGGAAAAGCGCCAAGTGACCTATGAAGCTTTCCAGAAGAAATATCCGGATTTGAAAGAGATTGCGGCATTCGGTTCTGCTACCAACAATACGGCCCTCGATACACAAACGCAGATGGAAGCGATCTTGAAAAAGTATCCGAACAAAGGTGACATCACAGCGGTATGGGCGGCATGGGATGAATTTGCCAAAGGGGCGACACGCGCCATCCAGCAAGCAGGCCGTACGGAAATCAAAGTATACTCCATCGATTTGAGCGATGAGGATCTGCAAATGATCCAGGCGGAAAACTCTCCGTGGGCAGCGACGGCAGCAGTAGACCCATCCAATATCGGACGCATCCATGCCCAAACCGTGTTCCAAAAAATCAAAGGCGAGCAGGTGCCAGACAACGTGAAGCTAACCCCAGTGCTGGTGAAACAAGAGGACCTGCCGAAGGATAAAAAAGCAACGATGGGCGACCTGTCCCAATACGTACAAGAGTGGGGCAAGTAAGAACCAAATTGGCTTTTCCCGTTGAGCTGTAACCGTCAACGGGATTTTTCCTTATAGAGGTGGGAACACGCAGGTAAACAGGAGGTGTGAAACATGTCCACATTGCAGATGAAAGGGATGGCGAAGCAATTTTCTGGGGTTCCTGCCCTGCGATCCGTTAATTTTGAGGTGCGTGCAGGAGAGGTTCACGCACTGCTCGGAGCCAATGGCGCGGGAAAGAGTACCTTGATGAAAATTCTCACGGGAGCGTATCAGGCAGATGGCGGTACGATCACCATCGATGGACAGGCTGTGACGATCAATTCGCCGCAGGATGCCAAAGCACAGGGCATCCAATGTGTATATCAGGAAGTGGACACCGCCTTGATCCCGTATTTGAGCGTCGCCGAAAACATATTGGCGGACCAGCTCGTCCAGGCGAAAACCAAAGGACTGATCAACTGGCAGAGCTTGTACAACGAAACGGAGCAGATTTTAAAAAACTTCGGCTTTTCCATTCCGGTGAGGATGCTCGTCGAGGAATGTACGCTGTCGGAAAAGCAATTGATTTTGATTGCACGGGCGACCGTTCAAAAGGCGAAGTACGTTATTTTCGATGAACCGACAGCGCCGCTGAGCACGAAGGAGAGCGAGCGGCTGTTTCAAATCATTGCGCAGTTGAAAAAAGCTGGAGTCGGGATCATTTATATCTCCCACCGCCTGCCGGAAATCTTTGAAATCTGTGATCGGATCACGATCATGCGCGATGGACAGCACGTCATGACCACAGACACGGTGAAGACCAACATGGACGAAGTGATTGCGAACATGCTGGGCAAAAGCTTTGACGAGGAGTTCCCGAAGCTCGAAGTGCCGATTGGCGAAACGATTTTTGAGGCGTCAGGTGTAGCTGGCGGCAAAGTACACGGAGTCGACCTGCAGGTGCGCGAGGGAGAGATCGTGGGTGTCGTCGGTCTAGTCGGGGCAGGGAAGACTGAGCTCGCCCGATTGCTCTTCGGTGCAGATGAGGCAAAGGCTGGAGCCATTCGATTGCATGGAAGACGTATCCAACTGCGCTCGCCAAAAGACGCCGTCGATGCCGGAATCGTACTCGTCCCGGAGGAAAGGCGCAAAGAGGGTATTTTTGTAGAGGAGTCCATACAGAACAACCTGTCAGTCGCCTCGTTGAAAAAGAAATCCTGGCTGGGTTTTATCAAAAGAGGGGCGGAAGCGGCTAACGCAAAAGAGCTGGTGCAGCGCCTCGGTGTAAAAGCAGCCGATATCAAGCAGTTGGTCGGTTTTCTCAGCGGCGGAAACCAGCAAAAAGTCGCGATCGGAAAATGGCTGGATACAAACGCTCACCTCTTTATGTTTGACGAGCCGACAAAAGGAGTGGATATCGGAGCGAAAAGCGATATTTACCGCCTGATTGGAAATCTTGCCGAACAGAAAAAGGGCGTCCTGTATTTCTCCTGTGAGTTTCAGGAAGTCATCGGGATCGCAGATCGGATTCTCGTCATGTTCGAGGGCAAGATCGTGAAGGAATTGAGTCGCGAGGAAGCAACACAAGAGCTGATTATGTACTACGCAAGCGGAGGTGAGTAACGTGGCAGATAAAAAGTTTGGCTTATTTGATTTTGTTTACAAATACGGAACGGTTGCAGTCATCGTTATTGTCATGTTGTTATTCAGCTTGACTAACCCGTATTTCTTCACGTACGACAACTTGACGGACATTCTTCGCTCCATCTCGATTGTGACATTTGTCGCGATTGGCGTTACGTTCTCGCTGATTGTCGGAGGCTTTGATTTGTCTGTAGGATCGACGGTTTCATTGACCACGGTCGTTTCTGCTTCGATGATGGTTTGGTACGAACAGGGAGTCTTCCCGACACTGGTTGTTCCGATTGTACTCAGCTTGCTCGTCGGGCTGATCAACGCGTTCTTGGTCGTGAAAATTCGCATTCCTGATTTGCTGGCTACTCTGGCGATGCTCTACATCGTCAACGGTATTCATATGACGTATTCCCAAGGCTACTCGATCTACGCAAACATGCCGATGCAGGACGGCTCGCAAGCTCCGGGAAAATTTCAGGAATGGTTCCTGTGGCTGGGCCAAGGAGAAATTCTCTCCGTTCCTGTTCCGGTTATCCTGACCTTTCTACTTGTCGCGATCACGCATGTGTACTTGACCTATACGAGACAGGGACGGATGCTGTACATGACAGGCGGCAATTTGGAAGCAGCCCGTCTGTCGGGGATTCCTGTGAATCGCTATCGTACCTTGGCATATGTGCTTTCTGCTCTTTTTGCAGGCTTGGGCGGGATGCTTTTGGCAGCGCGGATCGGTACCGGGCAGGTGAGCAGTGGCGGCTCCATGCTGATGGATGCAGTAGCGGCTGCTTTCGTAGGCTTCTCCGTTTTCGGTGCAGGAAAGCCAAACGTATTCGGTACATTTGTGGGAGCCATTCTGATCGGAGTACTACTCAACGGCATGACGATGCTCAATCTGCCGTATTATGCTTACGATATTATTAAGGGGACGGTTTTGGCGCTTGCCCTGGCTGTGACCTATTATCAACTGCGCAGAAAACGAAACGCTTAGAATCGTAACGTTCTTCTTGCTTTTCTCTCATCAACTTCTCATCTTCCTATTATTCCCTTCTCTTTTTTGAAGCTTAGCATTGGTCTTACTCAAGTGAGACCAATGTGAAAGCAAATTCAAATAAAGAGAAGGGATGTTGTTTTTATGCGTATACTCCTTGTGCCTTCGGGCTTTAAGGAAAGCTTAGATGCTGAGCAAGCCGCTGAGTGCATGAAAGAAGGAATTCTGCGCGTGCTCCCGCTCTCCCAAGTACAGACACTGCCGATGGTAGACGGAGGAGAAGGCTTTACAAAAGCGATTGTGAAAATTTCGAATGGCTCGATAATCGATAAGGAAGTAACAGGCCCTGTAGGAGAAAAGGTTCCTTCCCATTTCGGAATATTCGGATCCAAGACGACAGGTCAAACGGCTGTGATTGAGATGGCGGCAGCAGCGGGACTGCGACTGGTTCCAAGGAGCTTGCGTGACCCGCGCAAAACGACGACACATGGCGTCGGTGAATTGATCAAAGCGGCGCTGGACATGGGGGCAGAGCGTATTTTGCTAGGCTGCGGCGATTCTGGTACTTCCGATGGCGGGGCAGGCATGGCGCAAGCACTTGGCGCGAGATTTTTGGATGCAAGCGGTCGAGAAATCGATATTGAAGGCGGTATCTCGCTGGCAAAAGTAACGAAAATCGATGTTTCCGGGATGGACAAAAGACTCAAGCAGGTGCAAATCGATGTGGCTTGCAACTGGTTTAACAAACTGTGTGGGGATAATGGAGTCGCCCGTGTGTTTGGACCGCAAAAGGGAGCGACGCCTGAGCAAGTGGTTGAGCTGGAAGAAGCACTCGAACAATTCGCGTCTATCATTGAGCGGGATTTCGGGATCGACGTCAGAGAAATGCCGGGCAGTGGTGCATCGGGTGGCTTGGGTGCCGGACTGCATGCTCTCACGGGTGCGAATCTTTATCCACGCTACGATATCATCATGAAGTACATTGATTTGGATCGGATGCTTCAAGAGACAGACCTTGTGTTTACGGCGGAAGGAAGCATTGATTTCCAAACACCGCGAGGAAAAATTCCGGTGGAAGTGGCGAAGCGGGCGAAGAAGCATGCCCTGCCGGTAGTGGCTTTGGTGGGGACTGTTGGCAAAGGTGCCCGACTTAATTATGAGCACGGAATTGACGCGTACACGAGTATTTTGCCGATGCCGTCTACGTTGGAAGAAGCGTTTATTCATGCACAGAAATGGTTGACCGATTGCTCGGAAAGCTCCATGCGAACCATCATGGTGGGCTTGCAGCTCGCAAATCGTTTAATGGCGAAGGAGCAAGTATCGTGATTGCACAGACCGTCGCAAAGGAAAGACCTGCCTGGGTCCTTCCGATTGTCCTGATAATGTTCGTTGAATTACTGCTTATGCTGCCGTCTTCCCTGACATTGGAAGCCAAATGGAGCTTGTTCTGCTTCTGTGTCGCCGTGATCCTGTGGACGACCACCTCGCTGAACTCCGCCTATGTAGCGATTGGCTCCGTGTTACTCCTCGTCGTGACAGGAACGGCTGACCAGGAAATTTTGTTCGACTCGCTCGCCTCCGATGTCATTTGGTTAATGATTGGCTCGTTCATTCTCGGCGGTGCGCTTCAAGTGACCGGCTTGGCAGGCAAACTAACAGATCTGGTTGTGAGCCGCGCAAAGAATGTCAAAAGCTTGTTTTGGCTCTTGACGGTCGTCGTTCAATTTCTCGCTTGCTTTATCCCGTCTACTTCTGGACGCGCAGCGGTGCTACTGCCTGTTTTTCACTCGCTGACCTCCGAAATCGGGAACAAGCAAATCACGAAAGCCATGGCGATCCTGATTCCGACGATTATTTTAGTATCGACGAGCTCCACTATGATCGGAGCAGGCTCCCATTTTATCGCACTCGATATGCTGAAGGAGTTCAATGGGGAAGGGATTAGCTTTGCAGAGTGGCTATTGTGGGGACTGCCGTTTGGAGTAGTGGCCAGCATCGTGACTTGCCGGATTGTTCTGGCTCTGTTTCTCACCAAAGACGAGATGCAGCGCCCACTCGCGAGCAAAAAGCTCTCCCTTACCTTGTCCCGCAACGAAAAATATACGGTTGCCGTGATCGGGGCGATGGTCATTTTCTGGCTGACAGAGCGTTTTCACGGAATCGAGATTGCAACTACGACAGTCGTTGGCGCCTTTCTTTTGACATTGCCGAATGTGGGTGTCATGAAATGGAAGGATGGCGTACAGTCTGTCTCGTGGAATCTGATTCTGTTTGTAGGGGCAGCGATTGCACTCGGAAAGTCGTTGTTGGAGAGCGGCGCGGCAGAGTGGATCATGAAAAAGCTGTTCACGATCACAGAGCATCTGGAAGGGGAATCATCCCTTCTGATCATTGTGGTTATTACCTTGCTGACACTGACCTCCCATCTGTACATTACATCGCATACAACGAGAGCCGTCATTCTTGTACCACCGCTTCTCTACTTTGCGAGCAGCCTTGATTTGAATGAAGTGACCATTTTGTTCTTAGGAAACGTCGGCATGAACTACTGCCTGACCTTCCCTGTCAGCTCCAAAGCATTGCTCATGTTCCAGGAAAGCGGCAAGGAGACCTTTTTGCCTAAGGATTTGCTGCGGTTGAGCTTGTATGCAGGGGCAGCCCACGCAATTCTGATGATCGTCTTTTATTACGCTTACTGGCAGTGGGTGGGGTTATCGATATAAGTAAAAAATGATATCTTTCGTACGGATTACTCTTTGATCCACAGCCAATATTTGCTAAACTCATCTGGATAATGGAGCAAGGCTTAGGAGGATTACATGTCGGAGCGAATATTAATTGTGGAAGATGAAGAGAAAATTGCTCGTGTGATTCAATTAGAACTGGAATACGAAGGTTACGAAAGCGAGATCGCCAAAACAGGGCTCGAGGCGCTGGAACAATACAACCAAGGCGGATGGAACCTGGTTTTACTCGATGTACTGCTGCCAGGCTTGTCAGGCATAGAAGTGCTTCGTCGGATTCGGGTAAAGGACTCCGCGACGCCAGTCATTTTGTTGACGGCCAGGAATGCTGTCGTAGACAAAGTAAATGGACTCGATCAAGGAGCGAACGACTACATCACGAAACCTTTTGAAATCGAAGAACTGCTGGCTCGCATTCGTTCCTGCCTCCGCTTGTCCCAGATGACAAGAAAAGTGGAAGCCAGCTCCAAGGTAGAAGTAGCGGATTTAAGCCTGGATGAAAAATCGCGGGAAGTGACGAGAGGGTCCAGCCAGATCGAGCTGACGCCGCGTGAATTCGATTTGTTGCTTTATTTGATGCAGAATAAAAACCAAGTTCTGAATCGTGAACAGATTCTTACACATGTATGGGGATTTGATTATTTCGGAGACACAAATGTCGTTGACGTGTATATCCGTTACTTGCGTAAAAAGGTGGACCAAGGGTATGAAACCCCGCTTTTGCATACAGTACGAGGCGTTGGTTATATGCTGAAGGGGTAGATTATGAAAATCAAAAATAAAATTCATTTGTTCTCCACGGTCGCACTCTTGCTTCTGTTGCTCATGGTCAACAGCTTCATTTACTTCATGTTCTACAAAGTGACAACAGACGGAGAACTGGATCGCCTGCAACGAGAAGTTCTGCACATCCAGAGTGGCCTCAATCAGATCGGGGTAGAAAGTTTCGGCCCTGCGACGCTCTTGCAGCCGTATTTGCCATCGAACGGGATGATCCGGATTATCGATCAAGAGTCGCGAGCGATCGTCACGCAGGAAGTGGACAGCACGCGGCCCATCCCGGCACCCAAGCCTATCTTTGATAGAAAAGCGAGTGACGGTGTCTTCGATGTCAATGGAGCGAAATATGCGTTCGTCAAAGTCCCGATCATTTGGACGAATGGAAAAATTGTCACGTTAGAAGTCATTGAAAGTATTGCGGGTTTGCAAGAAAATTTGAGCCTGCTGCAAAATGTTCTGCTATTTGCTTCGTTGTTCGTGCTGATTCCTGCTTTTTTTGCAGGGCGTATGTTGAGCAACCTGATTTTGCGACCAGTCAACTCGATGATTCAAACGATGGAAGACATTCAAGCCCGCAGTATTTTTAAGAAAATACCGCTTGAGCACACATCCAAGGATGAATTGCATGCGTTAGGAAGTACCTTTAACAAGATGATGGATTTATTGCAGCAAAACTTCGAGAAGCAGCAGCAGTTCGTCTCTGATGCTTCCCATGAATTGAAAACGCCGCTGACCGTAGTAGAAAGCTATGCGAAGCTATTGAAGCGTTGGGGGACGAAAAAGCCGGAGGTTCTGGCAGAGTCGGTGGAAGCGATCTATTCCGAAGCCGTGCGCATGAAGGATATGACCAATCAAATGCTCCTTCTTGCAAACAATAGTGCCGAATGGAATCTGGATGTGAAAGAAATCGACTTGATCCCGATGTGCCAAACGACCATTGCACAATTGACCAATGCGTATGGCAGAGCCTTTCAACTGGGCGCAAGCCACGAATCGGTTCCGGTGATGGCCGATGAACAAAAACTAAAACAAGTGCTCGTCGTTTTACTCGACAATGCGATGAAATACAGCTCCAATGAAATTGAGGTTGAGGTGGGTATTCAAGGGGAGCGTCCATTTTTCTCAGTGAAGGATTACGGAATGGGGATTCCCAAGGAAGATTTGCAGCATGTTTTTGATCGTTTCTTCCGTGTAGACAAAGCCCGCAGCCGTGAAACAGGGGGCGTAGGACTCGGTCTTTCCATTGCCAAACAGATCGTCGATGCCCATCAAGGCGATATTGCCCTGGATAGCGAAGAAGGGAAATGGACGCTCGTGACCGTTTTTCTGCCAGGGCAGGCTAAGAAATAGCAGGAGGTACGTATGAATAAAAAGTGGAAAATAGGGCTGCTGGCAAGTTTTCTGTTGGTCACTACAGCATTTGGCATGCAACGGATCTTCGCGAGCATGGATTTGCGGTCATTGTCAGCGGAGGAAGTCAAACAGATCGTGACGGCCCGCTACCCGGGGAAGATTGAATCAATCTCCATGACAGATGTAGGAGAAAACAGCATTTACAATCTCCAGCTCCTCAATGAGCGTGGAACATATAGTGTGATGGTGAATGCACATACGGGCGAAATTATTGATTTGAAGGAGCTATCCTTGGTCGCAGCCACTGCGCAGCCGAAGGCAAACGAAACGGCGACGAATCCAATACAGCCGGGTTCAATTCCGACAGCCAGCACAGCACAGCAACCTAATAACGCTGGGAAAGATGCTTCTGGCAACGCGACCAAGCCAGCTACAACCCCAACACAGCAGCAGCCGAAGCCAAATCAAGGCTCGAATCCACCAGCGCAGTCACAGACCAAAATTACGGAACAGCAAGCGAAACAGATTGCGACAGAAAGAACAAGTGGCGGCAAGATCGATGATGTTGATTTGATCGAGACAAAGAGTGGAGCCGTCTATCGGGTGATCACGGAAAAAGACTCGAAAACGGTAGACGTACGCATACATGCTATTACCGGAAAAGTGCTCTCGACTACGACTATCGACAATAGCTCTACCGATGATGATGACGATGATGATCAGACACCAGCGGATAAAAACGGCAGTGCTCCGGCGGATACTCCAACAAGTGGGGACACGAACTCCGTCGACATCGACGACGATGATTTGGATGATGGTGATGATGATTAGGATTTAGATTTTTCATATGGAGGGAGCCGTCAGTGTCTGCATTGACGGTTTTTTCGATGTGCAAATTGAGGACAGAGATACAAATAGAAGAGAAAAAGCATCTGTTCCGATCCCCGTCTATCGGCTTACATACGCACGTACAGAGCGGTATAAATATGTCGACGCCATAACCAATCAGCCGGGTCGATGACTTCACTCCCTTCGTAACGCACAGTGAAACTGCAGGTACGCTTTCTCGTAGAAAGAGAAGAAGGGAGAGGGTGTATCTGTTTTTTCTTGGATTAACGCTTTGCATGATCGCATGGATAGCGGGAGGCGTATTTCTGTATCAAGGGGATTATGTTACAGGAGGAGTCTTGATCATACTTGGTTTGCTTGTTTTGATTAGCATGATCCTCTATTATTCGACAAACCGTAAAAACCGTAAAAATTGTTCGCCAGATTGCAGCCATCTTCCCGTTGATTGTCCGAATTGTGATGCAACCGATTGCGATTGCAAGCCAGATTGAGGGGGGATGAAAATGAATACGCAGTGGATTCCCTGTCATCGACGAGCAGATCGTTCCTTTTCTATCGGTGGCAAGAAAATGCCGCTATGTGCCAGGTGTGTTTCGATCCTAGCTGGATACTTGCTTGCGCCTGTTTTTGCAGGAATGCATATCGTGACCTCTTACTATTTCATTGGACTGCTTTTATTGCCCATGCTGATTGATGGCTTTACCCAACATTGGAAGTGGCGAACAAGCAATAACAAACTGCGCTTTTTCACAGGGTTCAGTTTTGGAATCGGACAGTCTTTGCTCATTTCCAATGTCGTTTGGTTTTTGGTAGAGAGACTGGGGTGAAGTCGATATGCCTCTATGTACACAAAAATTTCAATATTATGCTAATCCTTTCACCGGGGACATCCCTCCTATATAATACTGGTGGGGGGATATAAGTGATCCATTATAAGACATACATACGTGGTGAGGATTGCGAATGGGTGACTTTTGTCCATGGGGCAGGGGGCAGCTCGTCGATTTGGTATAAACAACTTAAGGCATACAAAGAGAATTTCAATGTTCTTCTAGTAGATATGCGTGGTCACGGAAAATCTAAAAACATCCCGGGCAAGCTGTTTAAAACATACACCTTCGATGATGTCAGCAGAGATATCATTGAGGT
This sequence comes from Brevibacillus sp. MER 51, assembly GCF_023714195.1. NCBI lineage: Bacteria > Bacillati > Bacillota > Bacilli > Caryophanales > Paenibacillaceae > Brevibacillus > Brevibacillus sp. MER 51. The sequence continues at coordinate 170,765 of NZ_JAMAUS010000010.1, forward strand.
TTTGGATCATTTAAAAATCGTTTCCACCCATTTTGTGGGGATTTCTTTGGGGACGATTATTGTGCAGATTATTTCGGAGCAGGCCCCGGACAGAATGCGTTCTATGGTTTTGGCAGGGGCTGTGACGCACATGAATGTTCGATCGCAGGTATTAATCACGCTGGGGAATATGGTCAAACATTTCATCCCGTACATGTGGCTGTATCGACTGTTCGCATGGGTGATCATGCCGAACAAGCGTCATAAAGAATCGCGTTCCTTGTTTATCCGCGAAGCCAAAAAGCTTTGTCAAAAGGAATTCAAGAGATGGTTCAAGCTGACTAAAGGCATTAATCGCTTCCTGGGAACCCTCTTTGATAAAGAGCCTCCCATCCCTACCTTGTTCATTATGGGGGACGAAGACCATATGTTTTTGCCATTCGTCCAGATGCGTGTGAAAAAAAGGCAATATGCACAGTTGAGTCTAGTCGCTGACTGCGGTCATGTCGTCAATGTCGATCAGCCGGAAGAATTTAACCGAATCTCCATCGGGTTTATTCAAAAGCAGTCGACAATAGCACACAGAATGTATGCACTGAATCCAGCCTAGCTTCGTAAGATAAGAGCCGCAGAGAGTGCTTCTGGGGTTCTTTGTTTTTTCTGCGGGTTGCGATTGGCGATGAAAAATGTTCCAATGTAGGAGTAGAAAAGGGGAATAATTACATTCGTAGACAGGAGGGAAACACATGTCGATTCAAAATGAACATGATTTGATCTGTTTGAAGCGGATCGGTAGTATTGTCGCTGAAGCAAGAGAGGCGATGATAAAAGCAGTGCGGGCAGGCGTGACAACAAAAGAGCTCGACCGGATTGGCGGAGAGATCTTGGCAAAGTACGGCGCGCGTTCTGCACCGAATATCACGTATGATTTTCCAGGGAATACGTGCATCAGTGTCAATCACATTGTTGCGCACGGCATTCCTGATGATACAGTCTTGAAAAATGGCGATATCATCAATATTGATGTCTCGGCGGAGCTGGATGGATATTTTGCCGATACAGGTGCTTCCATCGTGGTAGGGGAAGGTGAGCCCGAGAAACAATCCTTATGCGAATGCGCCGAGGAGTCGCTGTACAAGGCATTGGATGCGGCAAAGGCTGGATCGAAGCTTAGCCAGATTGGTCGCATTGTTCATCAGGAGGCCAGGAAAAAAGGCTTTACAGTGGTCAAAAACCTTACGGGTCATGGCATCGGCAAAAGCTTGCATGAAGAGCCTGCTTACATTTTGAATTACTATGACAAAAAGGACAGACGCTTGCTCACAGAAGGTCTCGTATTGGCCATTGAAACATTCATTTCAACGGGGACGGAATATGTGGACGATGGCAGGGATGGTTGGGCGCTCATTACGCCTGATAAGAGTTACGTAGCTCAATACGAGCACACCATCGTTGTGACGAAAGGGAAGCCAATTATTTTAACGGCTTGATTGCAGGGAGACCTCAGATGGATGAGGTCTTTTTTGTGAAGAAAAACTTGCAGAATACCCAATGATTGTATATTCTTTATATAAGAATGTATGTTCGCATTCCGTAGAGGAGGCTTCTTTCCATGAATCGGTGCGGCTGGGTGAATCAGGACCCTATTTATATGGATTATCACGATCACGAGTGGGGAGTTCCTGTCTATGAGGATCGGTTGCTCTTTGAATATTTGAATTTGGAAGGAGCACAGGCTGGACTGAGCTGGTACACGATCCTGAAGAAGCGGGAAAATTATCGAAGAGCGTTTGATAACTTTGAAGCGGAGAAAATCGTTCAATACGATGAAGCCAAAATTGAGCAATTGCTGACAGACGAAGGCATCGTTCGAAACAGGCTGAAGATTCGCGGCGTCGTGAAGAACGCCCACGCGTATTTGCGGGTTGTGGAGGAGTTTGGGTCCTTTAGCAGCTATCTTTGGTCGTTTGTAGGCGGAAAGCCGATCCATAATCATTTTCAGGAAATGAAGGATGTGCCTGCTTCTACCGAAATCAGCGACAAGATGAGCAAGGATCTGAAAAAGCGCGGTTTTACGTTTGTCGGTTCAACTATTTGCTACGCCTTTATGCAAGCAGTCGGCATGGTCAATGATCACGTAGCGACATGTGATCTCTATCAAAAAAACTAGGACGAGCTTACGGGGAGGGGAGAATGGCATGAACGAAAATGATCTCTTAATCTTAAACTTTGAGGAAGTAAGACGTAGAAGCATCAAGGTGTGGAAGGCAATCCCTACAGAAATGCTGAACTGGAAGCCTGACGATAAAGCGTTCACGTGCGGAGAAATGATTCGCCATGTCATCGAGGGTGAGTTTTTGTATCACCAGATTTTGATCCAACGGGGAAGCGCCGCCTTGTCTGACATCCCCAATCCGTATGAAACCAAAGAGTTTTCGAGCGTAGAAGAAGACTTGGCCTTTGCGAAACCGTATCGAGAAGAGTTTCTCCGCTTCGTCAGAGGGCTGTCCAAGAGTGACTTGGAGAGTGTCCGCATCGATCGATCCGATGTAGGCTATGTCCGCACACTTGGAGACATGCTGCTGCGAATCGCTTATCATGAGTCGGTACATACCGGTCAACTGCTAGATTATATGAGAACGATGGGTGTTGAACGTCCGAATATTTGGGATTAAGAGAGTGCGAAAGATAGAAAAGCAAGCAAGTTCTTCTGCTATGGATGCGTGAGGGGCTTGCTTTTTTATTTTTATAAGATATTTCAAGCGTGATGGGCAGATAAAACCCAAAAAGTATGAGAATTCTGTACTTTTATAGAGTAGGAACATCAGTTAAATAAGGATAATTTCATACTTCTACACAAGCACGATCTCCACTCGGGAACGTGCTTTTTTGATGTCTTCTTCTGAAAATTATGCAGTGGATCAACCTGGAAAATCATCTCCAAAAATCTGGTAGAAAGAACTTGAACTTATTACGTTGGTATGAGATACTTGTACTACAAGAGAACGAATGTTCCTATTTCCGGATGAAAAAGACAGAAGGTGAAGCAAGTGACAGATGAGCAGTTGAAAGAGCATTGCAGAAAAGTGCTCAAGAGGATTGCTTGGCGATTGCAGTACGCCGCCAAGAAGCGTTTGTACAGGGAGACGGTGATCAAAGAGGAGGTGCGGGGAACGGAAGCGGTCGAGGACAATCTGTCGGATCTGTATGTTCAGGAGGTGTTGATGCAACTCCCAGAAAAAGCCCGGATCATTATCAAGCAGGTCGTCCTACAAGGAATGACAGAAGAACAGGTAGCCAAAAAACTGAATATGACCAGACAAGGAGTGAGTAAATGCAAAAACAAATATTTGCGCCAATTGGCCGAGAAGCTGACTCGTTCAGCCTGACCCTCCAAAAAGCACAGTCAGGAGATAATCGGGCTGTACTGACGATCCTCGACTTTCTGCTTCCTGACATGGAGTACCTCGCTTCCTTTATCAAACTACCTCGGGAAGAGAGCATGCAAGAAATGAAAACCGCGATGCTCGAAGCGATCCGCAGTGGAGAAGTGATGCTATGATGACGATTGATTACGTTCAGGTTCTCGCGGTTGTCGTGTGCTTCCTTGCTTTAATCGTCACGTTTAAGCAGGTGGATTTGCAGATTCGGATTAATAATCTGTTCAATCTGCAATTAAAGGCAAACAAAGAGAAAAAGAAAGAGCAACTGGAACAAAAAAAGGAGACTCCGACTGACGATCGGAATCCCCGTTGAATGCTTGGGGCAAAGAATACAACTGGTGAGTATCCTCTTTGCCCCCTTTCATTATACAAGAAAATGACGATGCAAAGGAGATACGTACGAAATGATAGAAGCAGCATTAATCGGAGCAGCTGTTTTATTGGTCGGAGTCATTATCGGACAGATTGGTTTGTCTCAAAGATTAAGAAAAGACGCAAGAGTCAACGAAAACCGATAAGCAATCATACGGACTTCATATATATGACCGAGGGGGAATAGTGCCTTGATCAGCAAAGATATTTTCATGGAAGCAGTATGCGAGGTTTGTCCGGCAACGTGCTGGGGAAAGAAATCACATTGCCAGGTTCATGATAAGCACGTAGGAAAAATCGATTCTTGCCCGGAGTGGGACAAGTACATGCGGGATCAAGAGGCAAAAGGGCAGCAAAAGACAGTATCCGCTAGAAAAGAAGGCTTCGTCCGGCTGAGTGAGCAAGCACCCATTGTAGATTTTCTACAGAAAGCCGAGGAAGAAATCCGCGACTATAATTACATGCAAATCGAGATCGTTCGTATCCAGCGTTTTTTGCGCGAGGCGGGGGAAGGAATGGTCTCTCAGTATGGATTGGATGCAGGCATGCCAAAAGGAAAGGGCACCACGGGAGATAAGACGCACGCGGAGGTTGTACGCCGGGAGCGGAAATGGAAGAGGCTGCAAAATTTGCAGGATAAAATCGAGCGGATCAATAAAGCGGTAGAGACGATTCCGGGGGAGCAGGAACGCTTGGTGGTCGAGGCTTTGCTGGATGGCGACAAGAACAATCTGATTGCCAAAGAAATCGGTGTGTCCCGTCAGCGGTATTATGAAATCAAGCGCAGTGCGGTGATGAAGATGGCATGGGCGATGTATGGCGATCAGGCTCAGCAGACCGGATGATGATTTAATAGATGAGAAGCTGTCTGGAAGATGACAGCTTCTTTTCATTTTCACAAGCATGATTGAGGTTGACAAAGGTTGACACTTCCTGACACATCGGGTCATTTTCCCGGTTTTTCCTCCGAATCAGTTATACTTGAGTCAAGCGAAACAAGTAAGAGAGATACGAGCCATCCGAAGAAGCTATCGGGTGGCTTTTTATGTACGCCGACGGCTCAAATGCCCGGCGAGCGGGGAAAACGGCGATGGCGCCACACGATGTTGCGAGTTCAAAGCTACAGGCAACTCGCTCCCTGCTCGGCGGGTATTTGCCGTGGATGCCTTGCCAAATGAAGTGAAATAGTGGGGGGAAGAGTCATGTGACGAAGACAGAAGAGAATACCACAAGTATGGGAGGTGGAAGCTGGATGGATCGTGAGCTAGCCGTTCTCATTGAACTGGTAAAGGAAGCGTACCCAGAGCTGGCTACTGTTGTAAATGTGGACGACTGGATGGCGCAGCGATTTCAGCCGCCTATCGCGTTTCTTTTGACGCAAGGGGTCCGTGAAGAAGGAAGAAGCCTCACTTCCTATCAGGTTGTCTCAGAAGCAGCCATCGTCCTCCACTATCCAATGGTAGCAGGCGTCTACCAGCCGCTTTCAGCTGAGCCGCTGCGTGAGCTTCTTCGCCAAAATCAATTTAGCTATCAAGGCAAATCGTCTGGATTGTCCATCGAGATCGACAGCTCCACCTTGCGTATTTGGCGGGATAAAAAGGACCGGACGGAGATCGTGTTCCAGTTCACCTACAACGTGGCGGTGCAGAGAGCAGCCACAGAAAAAATCAACGAATTTGATGTAGAGGGGGTCCGATCATAGTGGCACGAAAAGAACAACAAGCACAGGCCCCAGAGCTTGTGCAAACCAAACAAGCGTGGATCAAGAGCGCCGCTTATCTTGGAGCCGAACGGTTCGAGGTAGCAGGTGCTCTTTTTTCTGAAGCAGATGATCAACTACTGGCAGAAGGACAAGTGAAGAGCCGACTGACCAAATACAAAGGCGGGGTGTAAGCATGACCATTCAACGTGAACGTCCGGGTGTAACGGTCGAACTGATCGCAAAAGCAAAAGAACGTGTAGTACCGAAGAGCGGTGTCGTACTGGTTCCGTATCAAGCAGAGTGGGGCGCGCCAGATGAGCTCGTCAAGCTGGGGAGCTTTGAGGAGCGACTTGCCCACACATTTGGCAAGGTCGATACCGTGGAGCTGGCAGCAGAAGGCGGCGCGACGATTCTCGCGTACCGCATGACGAATGGCACAGCCACAAAAGCAGCGTATGAGCAAGCGGATGCAATCAGAGTCGAGGCTCTGTATCCGGGTTTGGTAGGTAACGAGCTGAAGGTTATGATTACTGCCTCGACGTCCGAGCCAGACAAGAAGGAACTCCAGGTAACAGGTCCGCTGCAAACCGAGAAGTTTTCGTTTGCGGATGCGAATGAGTTGGCAGCGAAAACGAGCCAATCCAACTATGTGCGTGTGAAAAAACTGGGCGAGACTGCCGTTACAATCGTGCCAGAAACAGCGCTGACAGGAGCGAAAAGTGGCACAGTAGCGCTTACCGCAGCTGACTCAACTAAGCTGTTCATGGCTGTGTCCGGTGCTGATTTTGACACGATGTATCTGCCTTTTGACGATGCGGCTGTACAAGCGGCAGCGAAGCAATTCATGAGCGATCGTCGTACACAAAACAAGAAGCTCAGTACACTGGTAATCGGCGGCAAAGCGGCGGACGACGAGAACATGGCGAAGCACATCGAGCGGTCTGTGGCGCAAAATGCCCGTTTTGTCGTGAACAGTGCTATCGCTGGTCAACACAACAACGGGAAAGTATACGGCAGTCTGGAGTGGGCCGCATGGGTGGCGGGTATGATCGCCGCGACACCTGCGCATGAATCGCTGACGGCTGTCGTCGTTCCATTGAAAAAAGCGCTCAAGGATTGGGGCCACACCGATATTTTGAGTGCGCTCGGCTCCGGTACGCTGATCGCAACCCGCGACGGGGATGTGTACATCATCGAGAGCGCCGTCAATACGCTGGCGGTCCTTGGTACGCATGAGCGCGAGGACTACGGCAAAATCCGTGTCAGTATGACGCTGGATCAGATCGTCAACGACATCAGTCAAGTCGGCAAGAAATACAAAGGCAAGCTCGGCAACAACGATTTGGGCGGCGCGGTATTTGTCTCTGCCGTCAACGCGTACATGACCGTTCGCGAGCAGCAGGGCGCAATTGATACGGGCTGGACATTCACGGATAAGAAGAACGGCATCGGGGATCGCCGTGGCTTCCTCTTGTCTGCGAAGCCGCTTGATGCCATCGAATACTTTGACATTGACTGGGAGGTGCTGTAATTGGCTATTGCACGCGATATTAAACTGAAGAACTGCCAAATTTACGATGAAAACGGAGACCCGATCTTCGGTACTCTGGAAGGAAAAATGGTGCTCAAGGTAGAGTACGGCGACACGAATCGCCTGCAAAAAGGAAAAATCCAGACCGTCAACGACTGGCATGTAGAAGTGACATTGAAAATTACCGCAACCAACGCTGCGTTGAAATACTACTGCGTCGATCAATTGACGCAAGGCAAAACCCCAGTCCTCCCATTCCTGATCGGCGAGACGCTGGACAAGGAAGCGGGCAACTCCGAACGCGTCCGCATTTCCAACATTGTGCTGAACCCAGACGAAATTACGCTGTGGGAAGCCAAAGCAGACGGCAACGATCACGCGACCTACGACCTGAAAGGGATGTCCATCGAAAAGCCGGACTACCTCGATGAATTGCCAACCTACACGGAATAGGAGAGTTTAATCCACATGAACAAAAACAAACTCGAGAAATTTTTGGCCAAGGCTAATGAACAAGCTCCGCGAAAAGAAATTACCGTAACCATCGACGGTGACGAGTGGAAGGTTCGTCAACTGAATATGTCCGAGCTGCGCGATTGCGAACGCATGGCTGACAAAGGCGAGAAAACCGACTGGTTCCTGTACAACGATGCACGTCTGGTGAAAGCCACCGAGCACGATTTCCCTTGGAATCAGGAAGAGCTCAAGAAAGCGTACAAGGTCGGCACCAAGTACGAGCTCGTCGAGAAAATTTTCCGCGACAATCCAGAAGGCTACACCAAGCTGCTCAATGCGGTCCGTGAAGTGAATGCAACCCAGACGGAAGAAGAAGCCATTGAAGAAGCAAAAAACTAATCCGATCTGACGGCGAGGCCTGGCATATTTGCCGCGCTTTTCTAAAAGGCCGAGGCCGCCCGTCGGATCTACTCGAGTACGAAGTCGATTTGTACAAGCAGAAGCTGTTTATTTTTGCTTGTCAGATGATTGAGGCGGAGGATGAGGAAAGAGCTGGGGGGTAGGTCTCCCGGCTTTTTTCGGGTTCTGCTGGGGGTAGACATCTGGGAGGACAAGGAGGTGAAAGAATGGCAGGAACAATGATGGAAACGTTTGATGCTTATAGCGGAATAGTAGGTAAATATGACGAATTCGAAAAAGGACTCCTGGGCTCACTAACTCCGATGATCGAAAAGGCTCTTGGAACAACGCTGAGTTCGGTTGCCCAAGAAGCTCAGGCGACAGAAAGAGAAAAGACACTTTTTGAAGCTGGTGGCAAAGGTAATGAGCAACTCCTGAAGATAGAAGAGACTTCCATAAAAATACGTGAACTCAACCCGGATATAAAGAAAGATCAAGCATACAGCCTCATGGCCAAAGCTGAACTTGTGCATGCAACCAATGGTTTAAAGTATGCAGAAAAAGCAGGCATGCTGAAATACACGACGCGGTTTACAGAAGATGACATCATGAAAATGATGAGCTCCATTGAGATTTCTACTGGTGATGAAAGTACCGTTAGGCAATCAAATGCGGTTCAGTATTTAAGCAACAAGGGAGGGGGAGCCGCGACTGGAAAATTTGTGGAGTCTCTGGCTCACTTCAACCTTCAGAATGGCAAATTGCTGAATACGCCTGAAAAAATGGCCGCTACCTATGTTTCAATAGGGAACCTTTTGAATGATTTTAAAACGTATGGTGCGTTGTATGAGAATGCAATGAAGATGTCGGATAATGGTGATCTCGCCGCAATTCTTGAGAAGCATTACAAGGCTCAAAATAAGAAGGATGCTAAGGCCAAGGCCGCCCAAGATATAGCAACGCTGAATCGAAGTCTCGCAACAGGGGAGAAAGAAACAATAAATATCGCCCTTGGAAAACTCCTGATGACTTTTTCTAGCATCCAGGATCAAACGTTACAACAACGTGCATTCGATGCTTTGACAGGCGATGCCGGAGTTGACGTGGCGAAGGGTCTGCGAGAAGTAAAAGATATATCTACAGGGGCTTTTGTGCCGGAAATGGGGAAAGAGAGCGCATATAAAGTAGGGAATGAAGCAGTGAATGCGCATAAGCTGTCTGCACAGAACGATGTTTATTTCAAACCTGGGCAGGCACAAGCGATGGCGAGAAACGAGGCCATGGAGATCGCGACTCTGTACGCTGAACAAATGTCTGGGATAAATACAGGGATTTCGGAAGCAGCTGAAGGAGTAATGAGTTCATTTAACTCTTTGGACGAGTCGATAAAAGGTACTGCGATTTTTGCCGGAGGATTACTACTCCTTGGTAGTGCTTTGAACATTCATACGACATCTCAACTAAAAAAATTCAGAGATCTTCGGACAACCATAGAAAAGTTTCCTCAGGAAGCAACTGGCGGGAAAAACTGTTGCTGTTGTAAGGGGAATAACCGTAATAACCGTAAATCAGGTTCCTCTTCAAAAAATAGACGTAACACGAATACTCCTAGGAGCCCACGTACGAGTGAGGTCATAGACCAGTTAGCAGATCAGTTAAAAGACCAGTTCATGAAACGCTTTCCTTTGGGGAAGCTCAAAGGTGGGCGGACAGGTAAAATCATGTTGGGCCTTGGGCTTGGGCTTGGGGGACTGTGGTTGGGTAAAGACAAGCTTATGGAGCAGTTTAATAGCTTGTCATTAGACAAACTCAAGGGTGAGTTCATGAATAAGCTTGGAGAATTGCACCCGAATAAGCTCAAAGATGGACTCATGAAAGGACTTGGGCTTGAGGGATTGTGGCTGGGTAAAGACAAGCTTGTGGAGCAGTTCAAGGGCTTGTCATTCGACCAACTCAAGGATGGGTTCATGAATAAGCTTGAAGAATTGCACCCAGGTAAACTCAAAGACAAATTTATGGAACAGTTCAAGCGTTTGCCTCTGGACAAGTTTAACTTCGGGCAGAAAAAGGTGCCCTACCTCGGAACCTTAACAAGTCTCGAAGAAGTTCTCACATCGGACAACAAACTTGACGTTGCCGCTCGTTTTGGGGCAGAGACCGTCGGTGGCTGGGCTGGAGGAAGAGTGGGAATGCTCGCCGGAGCAGCCCTTGGTTCACTCGCTACACCTGGAGCTGGTTCATTCGTCGGCGGTTTGGCTGGTGGTGTCGGTGGCAATATCGGTGGATCAATGGCAGGTGGAGCCCTATACGATTGGGTCAAATCATGGTGGCAGGACACGTCTCCTCCACAACCAGTTAGTATACAACCCTTAATCCCAGCAGTTGCTTCGATGCCAAATCGGTCACCTGTTAGCAGCATGCCAAAACAGCCCGTCTCCATCACCATTCCGCAAATTTCAGTCCCATTACACGTACAAGGCGTACTACAGGATATCCCAACCATGTTGAAAATGCTCAGCGATCCATCTGTCGCGCAGAGAATCAAAGACATCATCGAGCGCTCCCTGCTGGATGCACTAGAGACGAGGGGAGGGGTAACGACATGATCCGCCTTCAAGGCAAATACAGGCTGACATTTCCTGTCACACCTGCGGAAATCCAGTTTCGCGGCTATGGCAACGACATCGAAAGCACGACATCGATTACATTATTGTCCGGCAACCGCATCTCTTCCAGACGCCCAAAGTCTATCTCCTTTGACTTCATCTTACCCGGAGACAGTACGGCTCCCTATGTCGAGGTACAGGGCTATCAAGGGCCCAGACAGTGGCTTGCTGGATTGGACCGCTTAACGGGCTCGGAAGCACTTTTGACTATAGACGAGCTTTATCTGGCGTGGAATGTGCTCATCGGGCCATGTGACGGAAAATTCCAAGGAAAAAACGTCGATTTTCACGGCTCGATTGAGCTGCCGCTGTTTGTCAAAGACGAATTCATTACGTGGAGCAATCAGACGCAGCTTTTATCCCCCGGGGCGGTCATTACGAAACAGCAGCCAGCTCGCCCGAACACGAGCGGGAAGGTAGCCAAGAAGACGAAGAAGCAGCAAGCGGCTCCACGGATAGACAGCAAAAAGTTGGAAGATAGGAAAAGAGAGATTCACGAAAAGCTAGAAAGAGAAAACAGAATGTAACGGAGGGCAGACGAAATGAAAGTCATTTACGGAAAAGAACAGACCCGCTATGACCTGACCCCAGCCGTTACCGAGCTCTCCTGGTCCTCGGCCAGGGGACAAATTGCTCAAAACTGTGATGTGAGAATCAAGGAAGGCCCGCCGTTGCAATCGGCGGGTTTTTTGATGCTCTTTGCAGGTGCAGAGCTAAAAGAATCCCAGCAGCTTTTCCATGGCCCGCTCGTTCGTTTTGACCGGGATGATCGGACAGGAGATTTATCTGCAACAGCATATGAGTTGGGCTGGTATTTGCAAAAAAACGAAATTTCCAGACTCAAGCTGGACGGGGATGCAGGAACAGAGCTTGCGCGAATTATCAAGTCGGCAGGTATCAATTTTAGCTGCCCGGCGTTCGGCTTTACGGTCAAAGAGAGAATCTCATCACAATCATACACGTCTCTCTTTACATCACTGACAGAGCAAGCCTATGAAAAGACGGGCATCCGCTATTTCGTGCAATACCAGCGCGATAAGCTGACGGTACTGCCCGAGGGGAAAAACAGTATTATCCCGATGTTCAAGGCTAGTTTACTCGCAAGTAGCTCGACGGGAGAGAGTATCGAGGATGTATACACCGTTGTAACAGTAGAGCGCTACCGGGATGATCGGGTCGTGAGCAGTGCAACGAAATCTAACGATAGCCTGGTCAAACAAATCGGTCGCATGCAAAAAGTCATCGACGCAGGTGAGGACAAAAATGTAGCGGGAATGGCAGCCAAGCAGCTTGCGGAGTTGTCCAAAATTCCTAAGACACGCTCCATTTCGGTTAGGCACGAGGATGAGAATGCTGCTAGACTACGCGCTGGTTGGCTCATCAAGATCATGGAAAAAGACAATAAAACCATCACGGATTGGATCGTCACCAACTGCCAAGCGCGTTGGCAGGGCGGTCAATACACAATGGATCTCCAATTGGAAAGGAGGACGTAAGGGATGCATTCCGTTATTGCAAAACTGAGAGGGCACGCGCAGGACGGCATTGAGAATACGCAAGGGGAGTTCGGCAAGCTTTTGTCGCTGTCGCCCTTGTCTGTAAAGCTCGACGAGGACCCGACACCCTTGGAGCCGTATGAGCTGTCTGTACTGCGTTCTGTCCGATTGTTGCCAGAAGATGTGGGCAAAAAAGTAGCGTTGTTGCGATGCAACAACGAACAATACCTCCTGCTTGGGGTGGTGGAGTAATGTTTCCAGAGCTGAACGGAGACGAAATACAACTGGTTCAATCTCCAGATAACCCGATTCCATGGACATATAAATTCGACTGGACCACTAAACAATTGATGCAGGGGCCAGATGGTCGTTATTTGCGGACGACTACCTATGCGGAGTATTTGGAAGAGACAGCAAAGAAAATCCTGAATACGCGTCGTTTCCGGTATGAGATTTACTCGGAACGATACGGCGTAGACTTTCTATACGATACTGGAAGGATGCGCTCGGGCATTTCATTGCCAGCAATTAAGACGCAAGCACAAGAGGCGCTAGAGGCTCACAGTGAGATAGAGCGTGCGGAAGTGGTAGACATTCGATTTGAGAACAATGGGGTCATTTTTTCGCTCGAAATTGAGGGCATGAGAGGGACAACTAGGACGGAGGTGAATACATGGCAACGTTAGACAAACCAGAAATGCCGATTCTCAGGGAAACCCCGGATCAGATTTATCAGCGGATGGCAAATCGGATGGCGCTGATAGCACAAAAGCGTGGAGAGACGCCACCAGCGACGGAAGAGGGAGAAGTCTTTTATGACCTCGGTTATCCGATCGCAGAGGAGATCAGCGATCAGCAGCAGTTATTTGAGTACGGTTTTCTCCAGCGGTTTCTACCCTGGGCAGAGGGGGAATTTCTGGATGCTACGGGCGTATTCTTCGGCTTGTCTCGCAATGAGGGAGAGACAGACGATGCTTACCGACAACGCCTCATTGATCGAGCCCGCACAGAAGAAGGAGACGGCAGACGCCAAGATTACGAGCGGTGGGCGCGAAATGTAGATGGGGTAGGAGGAGCAGTTGCTATCGAGAAGGCGCGGCATGACCTATCTATCGACGTGTATATCACAGACCTGACAGGCAACCCTGCGGGGCAGGAACTGGCTACGAGTGTACGGACGAAACTGGAAGACAAACGCAGGGCCTTGCATGACTTGCAGGTGTTACCCGCGAAAGTGTATCCGGTGACTATCGCTGTAAAACTTGCTTTGCGACCAGATGCGGAAATCGAGAAGGTCAAAGACCAAATTACTAAGCAAATCAAAACCTACCTAAAAGGGCGTTCTCAGATCGTGTACCAGCAGATCGGAGCGCTCTTTTTCGTGGATGGGGTAATAGATTTCACGGGCTACACCTTAAACGGCGCGGAATTGAATTTGACGGTGCCTGCTGACTCTGTATCGACTCTAACCATGGCGGTGACAACATGATTCCAGAACGCTATCGGCGGATGCTGCCGCCGCAATGGTACGAGAATAAAATGGCGGAATATCACTTTGAAGGTGCAGGGACAGTTGTAGATGCTTTCAATTTGGAGCGTGAGGACATCCTACAGCAGTTTAGCCCATGGTCAGCTACTTGGGGGCTGGATGTCTGGGATTGGATTTATTTCGGGAGAAAGCAATTGCTGAGTGTGGAGGAACGGCGAAAGAATATCCAGCAAAAGCACTGGTCATATCTTGGATTTACCCCAAGCGTGCTGCGTGCAATTGGTTTGAGTTCCTCGTCATTCAAGCATGTCCAAATGGTCGAGGATTACGGCAAAAAGGTGATTCGGTACGTCTACCCGATTGAGGACCGATTCGATACAAAGAATGCTGTTCAAGCTGTTGAGAGAATCAGGCCAGTTCATTGTAATGGAGTCGCTTTTGAACCAGTTGTGTCGGAGAAGATCGTGCTGCGAGATGTCTTAGTGGTTGGGATAAAGGAGTATCACAAGGTCAGTGAGTTTCGTATCGGGATGACACCAATCAAGCGTTACGAGGAGGTCGTGAAATGATCCTGCCAAGCTATCTTCAAACCGTCCGGAATGACCTGCTGGCTAGGGTGTCGGGCGGCGACATTTTGATAAACGGCTCAGTTTCAGTGCCTGTCCAGGCTGTGGAGATTACTTCGCATCCGATTGCAGGCATAAAAGACGGAATTGCTTTACAAGTATCTGCCCAACATGTCGCCAGCGTGCCAGTAATCACGAGCGCAAAGTTGAGGACCAGAACGGGAGCGGTCGTTGCTGAGAAGACAGGAAACATTGAAATGAACGGGGCGCAGTTCGTAAACCTGACCTTTGTTATAGAAGCGAGAGGAGGGGTGTAAGTGTCCTATGTAGCGAAAACGGACTGGAAGCAGGATGATCCGGTAACAGAAGTGGACATTAATCGTTGGGAGCGAGGCATTGCGGATGCTCATGCAGAGCTAGCTGTTCTGATGGCAGATGTATCAAACCTAAAAGTACGAGTGAATACAATCGAATCCACCTTGCCGGACGGATTCGTACACAACAATTTCAACGATGACCTGTCTACTATCAGTTTTATCAGGGTGATTCGGGGCTACTATAACGAGGCGCAGATTCGATTGGAGGTTTAGATAGTAGAAACCGGAATGAGGCGCAAGAACGGACATTTTCGGAAGAGCCAGCACCAATAACACATATGTCCCAGGTCCATCCGACACAATCATGCGTCACACGATCATAGTAACAGAACGATAGGAGGTAAAGCATGCCTGTAATCAACCTGACGTACTCAAATAGCATCACAGGAGATTCGTATGTAACCAGCAACAGCCCGAATAACTCGTTTGTAGGACAAGCCGCAAGCGCGTTTGGAAAAAGCACGAATGGATCAGCGCAATATTTTTCGTATATCAACTTTGACTTGGGCACGTTGCCGACCAATGCCATAATCAACTCCGCAAAACTAACGCTGACTAGATTTAGTGGAACCGGATCAGGAACATACCAATTTGTCGCTACGATGGTTACGTCTCCATGGAAAAATGAAGAATTGACATTTAACAACCAACCAACTCTAGGGACATCAAAAGTACAGGATGTATTCTCAACCGGAACATCCCCTGTCGTTATGGATATTGCCCCGCTTGTTAGAGAGTGGATTTCTTGCAAAAGTGTCAACTTTGGCATCCGACTTAGTCTGGTGAACGACAACGACTACTTAGACTTCACGTATCACAACTCTCGCGCTAGCGACCTTAACTACGCTCCTCGTTTGATCGTTGATTACACAGTGCCAGAAAACCGCGAAGACGTATATATCGTTAACAAGGTATCGCAAAACGGAAGCGGAACATCGTTTTCCCCGACGCTACCGACTGGATATACGGACAAGGACTACATCATAACCTCGGTCATTATCGAGAATAAGAGTGAAGCTATCAACATCGCAGGTGACTGGGAAGTTATCCATGATGTGGTACAGAACTACCGACACATCCTTTTGCGCAAGATCGTTTCTGGTAACGGTGTGGTTACTCCTCCAACGTTTTCGACGACCAACTCTGTTCCTTACCGAGTAGGCTCTATGATTTACAGGAACGTTGACGTTATGACTCCGGTTCAGATAAGAAATGACGGTTTGTTTGCTAGGGTGACAACTGTCCCTGATGCTCAATCAATGAGGTCTGGTGCCATGTTCGTCGGCATCATGTCATTGGAAGCAAATACACCTCCGTTAACAACAAACCCAAAAGGGTACGAAATCTATAGCTTGCCATGGACATCAACTCGTACACAGTGGGCAACCAGAAACCTTATGGCTAGAACTGCATTAACAACAGAGGAACGGACGTTCAATTACGTAGACAACGCTAGGTTCGTAAACTTTGCTTTCGTCTTGGAGGCTAAATACAACCAGGCGCCAACACCTCCAACGAACGTAACGATGGACAAGACCTCGTACAACGTAGGGGAAAAAATGCAGATAAGCTTCACGATGGGAACAGACCCAGAGGGCGGAACCGTCATGGCTAGGGTTGAACAATACAACCCCGGAAAAGGTGCGTGGGAGTTCATAGGCAACACACCTACATCTCCAACGATATTCAATTGCTCTGCGATGTTGGATACAACAGAATCTAAGATTCGAGTGTATACCGAGGATGACAAAGGTATGTTGTCTACCCCGACAGAAACAACCGCGTTTTCTGTAAAGCAAAGAAACGGAGCCATAACCGTTCCTACAGAAATCGCTAGTGGAAGCTACTATAACATATCATCAGCACCTATAATGCGTTTTGACAACGGGTGGTTTGGTCATGTTGTTAGGGATGCGGCTGGAACAATTGGTTACCTCAGAATGAGTAAGGACGGAGGGAAGAACTGGGGTAATTACGGATACTTCAATGGATTGCTCACGAAGGGTTGGAGTACTGTTTCTAACGGAAACATGCTGTACATCGTTTGTCAGCAAGCTACCACGATGGTTTCCATGCTTTCTATAGACGTTACTCAATTGTCTCTCAACGGAACGATCCCCGGCAGTTGGTACAGCGCTCACAGTGTCGTTGACACAAATAGTTTCAGTTTGGCGTTTAATAAAGTGAAGAATACACTTTCGATCGTTTTTACAGCAAAACAATCAGGATTGCCAAACGCTTTCAACATCGTAAGGGGTGAAGCTGATTTAAAAGATGACGGAACTATAAAAGGGTTCTTGGGTTTCAAAAGTCTATCAAACTCCAATGCGACAAACGTAACGTTCAGTAATGTGAATCACGACATTTCTCACGATGGAACTAGAGAGTCTATAGTTTACAGAGAAATGAACGGAACATTAGCTTACATGGGTTCAATCTACAGCTTGCTAAGCTCTAACTCTTGGAGTTCAAAGATCATATACAACGCATCATCAGGGACGATCATAAACCCAACGGTTAGGTTTTCTCCGGGAGGCATTGTAAACTTCTTTGCTGGGGTGTCTGTTGTTGGGATTGTAAAGGCGCTATACTGTAGGTCTTTAGATAATATGTCAACGGTACAAAGTTATGTCGACCTAGGGAATTGCACAGACGTAGCGATGGCTGTAGACAAAGAAAATGCGGTGTACGTATACATTTCAAACGGAAATACCTTGTACATGACTTCATCTACAGATGGATTCGCAACATTCCCGGCATCTAAAGTGCTTACAAGCGAAGTTATAATTCCGATCCAAAACTCCATATCCCCCTTTAGAGAAACATCGCTAAAGACAGTTACGACAGTGCCGCCAATTGCGTTCCGACAACAACGACCTTCCGACAGTGCGCAAATGGTTTCTTTCTTGGGTACTTGGCAAGTAGCTGAGCCTCCAGTAGTTACGCTGAGTTCTCCCGCAAACGGAATGCAACTGATAGAAGGTCAGAACTACATCGTTACAGGCGAGACGCTGTGCAAGAGCGCAGGAGCAGTAGTTAACGTAAAGATCGCCGTAGGTGCCATAACTACCACGATTGATTCGTATGTTAGCGACGGAACAACTCCAAGGTCATTCAGCAAGACGTTAACTTACAAAAACAAGCAATTGTTCGACGGTTCTACTCCAGTATCTTTTGTACTAAGCGAGTCTGTACAGTACACTATGATTGTATCTGCTACCGATACGACAAACACAGTGAATTCGTTGCCTGTATATCGAGACTTCACCGTCAAGTACAACATGCCGCCAGTCATCAGCGGAACAAATCAAGACCTCGGCGCGTTCACACAAATTCCAAGCGTGAACTATTCAGCCACCGATCCAGAGGGCAACACTTTCACTTTTAGCGAGTATCTGAACGGCAAACAAATCAGGTCGTTTGCAGGCGTAGCCGGACAACAATACACAGTTGAAATTAGCCATGACGCTTGGATTCGATTGGACTTGGACATGCAGCATCAAATCAAGATCGTTGCCACGGACAGCGCAGGAATATCATCCGAACGGATCTACACATTCACCCGAAAAGAGACCCATATCGAATTTATGCTAGAGTACGGAAATCCAGACATTAAAGCAGACTTCACATTGGACGGTATGCCATTACGTGTATTAGTGACACTTGAAAGATACTTGCCAGAAGGCTCGTCCATTGAAAGTGTGAAAGTCTGCAATAACTACTTAGATGATGTACCTACATGGGAAGATTGCACAGGGGCAGTAAAGGGAAATCGAGGCTATTTGTTCACCAATAAGGTTAAAACAGCTCCCGAATGGGCTATTAATCTATGGGTGACAATCGACAAAGGAACAGCAAAGGAACGTGTACTTCTAAATGGTTATGGGGGGGCGTTCGATTAATGAAAATGCAAAATAAAGAAGCTATTTCAGAGATTAGAAAGCAGCAACAAACCGATCCAGTAATGACAATGGGACAGGAGCTTTCCTCACTCAAAATTAGCAACATCCAAAAGGATGCGTTAATCCAGACAATGGGTGAACAGCTAGCCCAGGTTAAGCTTGAGCTCATCCAATTAAAAGGAGGTGCTAACTGATGGCATTTTGGAAGTTGGCATTTAGCAAGAAGTGGGTCACAGTAGAAAAGCTGCGGCTAGCAGTAAAAACTACATCCAATCCTTTTGGAGAAATCTCGCCAGAAGAATTCAAGCAAATTACCAACCAAGATTTTTGAGCTACGACTAATTTTTATACACAGATAATTTAAGTCAGCCCCGTAATTAACGGGGCTATTTTTATTCCCTTAAGGGGCGAGGAGGTACGAACCTATGAAATCCCTACACAGCCTAGACACCATCGCAACCCCAGCAAACGCCTGGGCGACAACAGCAGGTGCAATCGTGTCGCCCGCCTTTCACTATCTATACGGCACCAACCGCCAAGACATCCTCATCGTCCTCTTCTTCATGATCGTCCTCGACTGGATCACAGGCATCTCCGCCGCCAAAAAAGACCAATCCTACTCCTCCGACTACGGCCTGTCCCGAATCCCCCGCACCTTATTCCTCATGGCCCTACCAGCCGTAGCCAATCTCCTAGACCGCGTCATGGGCACCCCGGGCTTCTTGTTCTACGGCGTCACCTTCGGCCTCATCTACCACACCTGGACAAGCCTGACCGCCAATGCCCACCGCGCAGGCTGGCCGATGCCCAAATCCATCGAGAGATTAGTCAGCGCCGAAATCAAGGCAAAGGCTGAACGAGCCAAACGAAAGGAGTCCTAGTAAACGATGAATATCACCGAGATGCTTTTGACCAACGTAAATTCCCGCCCCAAAAAGAAGATCGTCCCAAAAGGAGTCGTCATCCACTGGACGGCCAACGAGCGCAGTGGGGCGAATGCCACCGCAAACCGAAACTACTTCAACAAACCAACGACAGTAGCTAGTGCTCATTACATCGTGGACGACAAGCAAATCATTCGCTGTCTACCCGAGGACGAGATGGGCTACCACGTCGGGGCGCAGACTTATTCACAGGCCGCCTTGACCAAATTGAGCAACTACCCGAACAACTGCACGATTGGGATTGAAATGTGCGTCAATGCAGATGGAAGCTTTGCGAAAATGTACGAGCAAACAGTGGCACTGACCGCGGATATCTTGAAGCGACATGGCTGGGGAGTCGAGCACCTGTGGCGTCATTACGACATTACGGGGAAAAACTGCCCGGCCTTTTTTGTCGTCAATACGACCGCGCAAGCCTATACGGGAATGCCAGCGAAGGACGCATGGGCAAAGTTTCAACAGGATGTCCACAGGTTTCTCACAGCTTATCCACAAAAACCACAGCCCGATGTGGATAAGTGCGCAGTTGAACTGACACTTACCTCCACAGGAAAACTAATCGATGATGTTTCCTATGTACCCATCCGAATGATTGCGGAGGCAGTGGGTGGAGCAGTGGAATGGGAGCCTTCTACGCAAAAAGTGACCGTGAACGGACAGGAAGTCTCCTATGTAAACGACCAGGGAACTGCTTTTGCAAAAACAAGAGAGCTTGCTGCCTTACTAGGACTGCAAGTGGAGTGGGACGAGCCGAGAAAAGCGGTCGTATTGAAGAAATAAAAGAAAAGCCGCAGATTCCGTCTGCGACTTTTTCCATACATACTTTTACTCAATCCGAATCTGAATGATATCCGCTGCACTCAAGACAGCGCTTGGCTTCGTCTCCTTCTTATTCAGGCGAATATGCCCGTCCTTGATCTTGCGGACAATCTGGCTGCGGCTCCAGCCTTCTATCTGTTCGGACAGCAGTTTGTCTAGGCGGAAGCGGGCCTCTGCGCTCTCGATTCGAATCGTCACTATCTGAACGCCCTTTTCCTGGTATTTATGCAAGGGGAGTATAGGGAGGGGCGCGATCTCTTCACTGAACTCCGTATCCGGCACCTCCCGATGATCTGTAAAGGCTTTATAGATGGCGAGCTTTTCGTTCCACGTATGATTTTTTTCGCATTTATAGATAGCGAAGCGATAGATGTTTTTGCCGTTTGCGTTGTGGCGGCGGATGTTTGTATCGAAGAAGAGAACGGTTCGCCCACAATTGCTGCAATATCGCCGCACTGGCTGATTCTCATGATTTTCACGTAATACCCACGTATGCTCGATGGTATGCATGGTCCTTCACCTCGTCTAAAAAGTGAAAGGAACGCATCTGCTATTTGGATGTCCTGTAGGGCAGGTCTGTTTTTGAACACAAAAAAACGGAGATTCCCCATAGCGAACCTCCGTTAGGATATACACCTACAGATTTCGTTACGTTCCTTTGTAATGGGAAAAAAGGGCAGACTGCACCTGTGCGAAAAACCGTTTGTTTTCCGAAGGGCAAGCTATCCAGTTTTTTAGGCCATTACAAAGTAGTTGTTGGCATAAGTAGTTACCGTACCTTTCCATCCAAATAGACCTGTCGCCAGCATACCATATAATGGGTTAATTTCCAAGGGGGATCGTATTGTTGATGACAGGAGGACGAGTGGTTTTCACGCGTAAAGGAGCGGAGCCATAGATTTGCTTCATCCAGGTTCGCGCTTCCGCAAAGTCACTCTCCCGATAGAGATGAAAAGCGGGATGGTGTGTATCCACAAAAAGGGACAAACCCAAAGCCTGCGCCCGGACGCAGAAATGACGGTCCTCTCCCCAGAAGCTCAGGTTTGAAATTTGCCTAAAGCTGACGCCAGCTTGCAGCGCTTTTCTGCGGATGAGGGTGCAGGCTCCCAAACCACCTACCTCATATACGCCGGGGACACGTAGTTGTCCGTAGAAAGCGTATTTCCGCAGGTATTGTTCTTCCAAGGAAATTTGTTCATGGCGTGCGCATTCGAATTGGGTGTATTCGTCTTTGAGCCACACCTGAGGGACGGGGACGGTATCTGGTGTCCAGCTCGTCCAGAAGATTTCAGATATGATCTCTTTGTCAGAGGCGAGCAAAACTTCCAAAGTGGCTGGCTGGAGAAGCAAATCCGAATCGATGAGGAAGAGGGCATCGTAATCTTGGTGTTTGGCGCGGGCGATCATTTCGTCTTTGAATCCAGCGACCTTCCATACGAGTGCTTCGCTCCAGTAATGGGCCTTCTCATCGCATGTGTAAGGATGGAGGTTGCCAGCAGCGGGGATAATGTCGACCTGGCCCGTGTATTTGTCTGCAAAGTTTTGAAGGATATTGCTCGAATGCGGATCGTTATTGTCATCGACGAACAAATAATGCAACGTCAAGTTTGAGGTCGACAACCTTTCTAACGAAAACAAAAACATCCGGAGAACATCTGGTTTCTGACAAACTGGACTGCCAATTAGCACGCTTGTTTTCACACTCATAGCACCACCTCCCGCTTTTTTCCGAAGTGCGAAGCATGTATGGAGCTCGCTGTGTAATCGTAGACAAGGGATTCATGTGTCTTGCCCATGCGCTCCATGCATCGTCCCAAAAAGTGAAAAGCGTAAAAGCTCCCCATTCCTTGCTCACTAAAATGCTCCCACTGATTGTCCCCGATCTCCAAGCAATACTCAAAAGCTTTTACCGCCTCAGCATACAGACCATGCTCCATCAGGAAAACGCCTTTGTAAAAATGAAGGTCTACGTAATTGGGGTAGATTTGAATAGCTCGTGCAATCCCCGGCCATGCTCCGTGCATGCTACCATGCTGGAAAAGAATATCGAATTTCAGCTTGTAGCAAATGGACGGGGGAGGTTTTTGGGTGGTTAAAAAGCCTTTCATTGCTTGATTCACCAGTGTAAATGCATATTCAAATTGTTTGGCGCGAAAAAATTCGTTTGCGAGATGGTAATCGCACCACGGGTCTTGCCTGGATTTCTTTCTTTCGTGACGTAAGAGCCTCAAGTTGCGCAAAGCTTTTTGTTTTCGTTGAACGGCATCGTCCATATATCCGAGATGGTGAATATGTACAGGTAGCAAAGGGATGGAGATATCTCTCGAAGCGGTGGAGGGCCATTGGAGCACTTCATGTATGTCGCGCACAAATCGAAATCCTTTTTTGTTGCGAAATAAGCGGACTTGCCCGGATCGGTAGGCGGAGTGGCGCGAAGCTTGCTCCTTTTGCGAGCCAGTGTAATGGATCATTTTCATAAAAAAGGCGTCGCTTTTGCTGGCACTTATAGCTTGACGAAGCACCCCCGGCTTTTCTTCTTGTACGATTTCATCTGCATCCAGCCATAAAATCCACTCTCCCTTGGCAACCTGCAATCCGGCGTTTCTCGCTTTCGCAAAGCTGTTTTCCCAAGGAATCTCCAGAACTTTCGCCCCGTATTTCCGACAAATATCCTGTGTACCATCGGTTGATCCTGTATCGATAACAATGATCTCGTCTGCCACCATATGCACGCTGGACAGGCATGCTTCGATCTGGTCTGCTTCGTCTTTGACGATCATGCATAGGGAAAGGAGAGGCGGGCTCATTTGATGATCACCTTCTTTTCGGTGTTGTCAGAACATATTGTTACACCATATTCGTGTGGGGAGATGGTTATGAAAGTACGGATACATAAAGGGGGATGGAAGGAAATAGGATGTTGAGAAAATGATTTTCTGGGGAGGGGGCGATCTGCATGTTCACGGTTAGCTTGTGCATGATCGTTCGGGATGAGGAAGAATCACTCGGTCGATGCTTGTCGACGGTCTACGATTTGGTGGATGAAATCATTATTGTCGATTCAGGGTCGATAGATCGGACCAAAGAAATTGCATTGACCTATGGTGCACAACTGTTTGATTTTACCTGGGTGGACGATTTTTCAGCAGCTCGTAACTTTGCTTTTGCGCAAGCCAAGATGACGTACATTTTTTGGCTGGATGCGGACGATGTGCTTTTGGAAGCGGATCGGGAACGTTTTGCAGCACTGAAGGCCGTGGACAATTTCGATTACGACAGTGTCTCGATGCCGTACCACTTAACGGTAGATGAACGAGGGAAGCCGGTTCACTATTTGCGGAGAAATCGCCTCGTCAAAAGGAAGTGTAACTTTGTTTGGCATGGGGCAGTTCACGAGTATTTGGCTGTTGCGGGGGATATTCTGCACAGCGAAATCGCCATTACTCACCAAAAAAATAAGCCGTACACAGACCGGAATTTGCAAATTTATGTAAAGCGCAAGGAAAAAGGCGAGGTTTTTGAACCGCGTGACCAATTTTATTTTGCAAATGAACTGTTCGATCATGCGAGGTACGAAGAGGCGGCTGAGCAGTATCAGTTATTTTTGGACGGAGGCTTGGGCTGGATCGAGGATCAAATATGGGCGTGCCAGAAGCAGTCAGAGTGTTACGCTCACTTGAAACAGCCTGAAAAACAGATCCAATCCTTGACCAGGACACTTGCGATTGACCTTCCGCGTGCGGAGATTTGCTGCAGGATGGGGGCTTTTTTTGTGGAGAAGCAGGATTTCCCAAAGGCCATTTACTGGTACCGACAAGCGACATTATTGGAGCGGCCACAAGATTCCATGGGGAAGGTAGATGAATCGGCATGGACGTGGCTGCCTCATATACAGCTATGCTACTGCTACGATCGAATCGGGGATCAGCGAAAGGCTAAAATTCATCACGACATGGCAAAGCTATTTTACCCGACACATCCAAGTGTAGCGTACAACGAAGCTTATTTTGCAAGACTGGAGCAATTGGATTCGGTGGAACAATAGATGGCTATACTCCTTCTTGGTTGTTCGTATTGTATGGGGGAAGCTGTTATTTTGCTCGGGTCTTCTTTACAAAATAGAATCGATCCTCGTTGATTAAAGAAGGAGATTTTCCATCCGTTACTGGTAAAAGCTGCACGACAGTTTGTTGGAATCCCTTTTTAGATTAAGGGGGATGGCTTCTTTTTTGGAGGAAGAGGATGGATGAAAAATAAGACCCGATTACGGTTTGGTAATGCACTTCGATAACGATTACTCCTCGTATTGATTCCTCTAATGAATGAGCAACGATTTCCTTTCTCCTTCTATTTTCTCGTGGTTGTCTGGAAGCGCGATTTTTTCATTCCATACATTTTCAAATGATTGGGAAATCAGTATGCCATGGCTTCTTATGTAACAACTCATGAGGGAGGGGAAACATCCTTTTCAAAGAGGAGGAGAATCATGTCATTTCCAAATATACCGAATATCACCCCGACCATTCATATAGGGCGTGATGAAGCGCTCAATTTCATGTTGTCTTCTTTAGCTATGGAAGAGTTGGGACTTAGTCATATTTTAAATGCGGAAGCTGAAAAAATTCAGTATGCACTCGGGACAATTCCCGGGCTATCTGGACCAGGAGCCACCATTTCGGATTTGCTCGCGCTAAACAACAGTGTGGGGGACATGCTCGAAGCAACGATAAAGCAAGACATGCTTTTGCAAAAGAAACTGGAGGTTGTGCTGGATGCTTCTAAACATCCGGTACGGAGGATTACTGGGCCAACTGGACCGACAGGAGCAACGGGAGCAACGGGAGCAACTGGACCGAGGGGACCACGCGGAGCTACCGGAGCGACTGGGGCGAGAGGAGTAACGGGAGCGACCGGAACAACTGGAACCATCGGAGTGACTGGGGAAACGGGAGAAACCGGAGAGACGGGTGTAACTGGAGTCACCGGACTAACTGGTGCAACCGGTGCAACAGGAGAAACTGGAGCGGCAGGAGTGACAGGAACCACCGGAACAACTGGAGATACCGGAGTGACTGGAGCAACTGGAGCAACTGGAGATACCGGAGTGACTGGAGCAACTGGAGATACCGGAGTGACGGGTGCAACCGGA
The DNA here is from genome assembly GCF_023714195.1 of Brevibacillus sp. MER 51. Classification (NCBI taxonomy): domain Bacteria; kingdom Bacillati; phylum Bacillota; class Bacilli; order Caryophanales; family Paenibacillaceae; genus Brevibacillus; species Brevibacillus sp. MER 51. Next base: position 196,055 of record NZ_JAMAUS010000010.1, read on the forward strand.
GAAACTGGAGCGACCGGAACAACAGGAGCCACCGGAGTAACTGGGGCAACGGGAGAAACCGGAGTGACGGGTGTAACTGGAGTCACCGGAGTAACTGGGGCAACAGGAGAAACTGGAGCGACAGGAATAACTGGAGCCACCGGAGTGACTGGAGAAACCGGAGTGACTGGAGCAACAGGAGCAACTGGAGAAACCGGAGCAACTGGAGAAACCGGAGTGACTGGAGAAACCGGAGTGACGGGTGCAACTGGAGAAACTGGAGTGACGGGTGCAACCGGAGCGACCGGAGCAACAGGAGAAACCGGAGTGACGGGTGTAACTGGAGTCACCGGAGTAACTGGGGCAACAGGAGATACCGGAGCGACAGGAACAACAGGAACAACAGGAGATACCGGAGTGACGGGTGCAACAGGAGAATCTGGAGCGACAGGAACAACAGGAGCCACCGGAGTAACTGGGAAAACGGGAGATACTGGAGCGACAGGAACAACTGGAGTGACGGGTGCAACAGGAGAATCTGGAGCGACAGGAACAACAGGAGCCACCGGAGTAACTGGGAAAACGGGAGATACTGGAGCGACAGGAACAACTGGAGTGACGGGTGCAACAGGTGCAACAGGAGAATCTGGAGCGACAGGAACAACCGGAGATACCGGAGTGACGGGTGCAACAGGAGAATCTGGAGCGACAGGAACAACCGGAGATACCGGAGTGACGGGTGCAACAGGAGAATCTGGAGCGACAGGAACAACTGGAGCCACCGGAGTGACGGGTGTAACTGGAGTTACCGGAGTTACCGGAGTTACCGGAGTTACCGGAGTTACCGGAGTTACCGGAGTCACCGGAGTCACCGGAGTCACCGGAGTAACTGGGGCAACCGGAGAAACTGGAGTGACAGGAGCAACAGGAGCAACCGGAGAAACCGGAGTGACGGGTGCAACAGGAGCGACAGGAGCAACAGGAGAAACCGGAGCAAACGGTACCACGGGAGCCACCGGAGTAACTGGGGCAACGGGAGAAACTGGAGCGACAGGAGCAACTGGAGCCACCGGAGTGACGGGTGTAACTGGAGTAACTGGAGTGACGGGTGTAACTGGAGTAACTGGAGTAACCGGAGTAACTGGGGCAACAGGAGAAACTGGAACGAGAGGAACAACCGGAGCAACCGGAGAAACCGGAGCAACCGGAGAAACCGGAGTAACTGGAGCAACCGGAGTAACTGGAGCAACCGGAATAACTGGAGCAACTGGAGATACCGGAGTAACGGGTGTAACAGGAGCAACTGGTACCACGGGAGAAACCGGAGCGCCAGGAGTTATCGGAGCAACCGGAGTGACGGGTGTAACTGGAGCAACAGGAGCAACCGGAATAACTGGAGCAACTGGAGCAACCGGAGAAACCGGAATAACTGGAGCAACAGGAGCAACCGGAGAAACCGGAATAACTGGAGCAACAGGAGTAACTGGTACCACGGGAGCAACCGGAACCACGGGAGCGACCGGAGAAACCGGAGCGACAGGAACAACCGGAGTGATGGGTGCAACAGGAGAAACCGGAGTAACGGGTGTAACTGGAGTCACCGGAGTCACCGGAGTAACTGGGGCAACTGGAGAAACCGGAGTGACGGGTGTAACTGGAGCAACCGGAGAAACCGGAGCCACCGGAGTGACGGGTGTAACTGGAGCGACAGGAACCACCGGAGCAACAGGAGCAACCGGAGCGATAGGAACAACCGGAGCAACCGGAGTAACTGGGGCAACGGGAGATACCGGAGCGACAGGAACAACCGGAGGAACTGGAGAAACCGGAGCAACCGGAATAACTGGAGCAACAGGAGCAACCGGTGTAACTGGAGCAACTGGAGTAACTGGAGTAACTGGAGCAACTGGAGGAACCGGAGCAACTGGAGAAACTGGAGAAACCGGAATAACTGGAGAAACCGGAATAACTGGAGCAACTGGAGGAACCGGAGCAACTGGAGCAACTGGAGTAACCGGAGCAACTGGAGAAACTGGAGAAACTGGAGAAACCGGAATAACTGGAGCAACTGGAGCAACTGGAGCAACTGGAGCCACCGGAATAACTGGAGCAACAGGAGAAACCGGAATAACTGGAGAAACCGGAGAAACCGGAATAACTGGAGCAACAGGAGATACCGGAGTAACTGGGGCAACTGGAGCCACCGGAGCAACTGGAGTAACTGGAGCGACAGGAACCACCGGAGCAACAGGAGAAACCGGAGAAACCGGAGCAACAGGAGAAACCGGAATAACTGGAGCAACCGGAGAAACCGGAGTAACTGGGGCAACTGGAGCCACCGGAGCCACCGGAGTAACAGGGGCAACGGGAGCAACCGGAGCAACCGGATCGACAGGAGAAACCGGATCGACAGGAACAACTGGAGAGACTGGGGCAACCGGAGTAACCGGAGCGACAGGAACCACAGGAACAACAGGAACCACAGGAACAACAGGAGTCACTGGCGCAACCGGAGCGACAGGAGCGACAGGAGCGACAGGAACAACAGGAGTAACAGGAGTAACTGGAGCAACGGGAACCACCGGAGCAACTGGAGCGACCGGAGCAACGGGAGAGACTGGAGTAACGGGAGAGACCGGAACAACGGGAACAATCGGAACAACCGGAGTGACGGGAGTAACTGGAACAACCGGATTGACAGGAGAGACCGGAGTCACCGGAACCACCGGAACCACCGGAACCACCGGAACCACCGGAACCACCGGAGCGACGGGAACCACCGGGGCAACCGGAACCACCGGAGTCACCGGAACCACCGGAACCACCGGAGCGACAGGAACCACCGGAGCAACTGGGTCAACGGGAGATACCGGAGCCACTGGAGCCACTGGAGCCACTGGAGCCACCGGAGCCACTGGAGCCACTGGTGCAACCGGAACAACCGGAGCAACTGGGTCAACGGGAGATACCGGAGCCACTGGAGATACCGGCCCTACCGGAGCGACAGGTACAGTCTTCACCAACATCAACGCCTTCGGGGCCAATACCTCAGGATCTCTCATAGCAGTAGTCCTAGGAGGAGCGAATATCCCTCTACCGAACAACCAGGTGTTAACAGGTGGCATTACGGTGAATGGCGCCAATACGGTGTTTACGGTTCCATCAGCAGGCAACTATTTAATTTCGTATTCCATTAACACAACTGCCGCGTTACTGGTTAGCTCAAGGATCTTGATAAATGGGACGCCATACACGCCGACGATCATCTCGCCAGCTATTTCACTTTCATCGTTCAATAATACCGTCATCGCTCCTCTCACCGCTGGAGCCACAATCACGCTGCAACTGTTTGGATTATTGGGAACAGCTACCCTCCTGACAGGGGCTGGTGCGACCCTGACGATTATAAAAATAAGTACGTAGCAGGCAAAAAGGAGCTACGATGACAAGTAGCTCCTTTTCCCTTGTTATTTCTTTTCGCTAAAGTAGTAAAAATATTTAGTTAATTAATGGTGATGATAGTATAATAGCTTGGAAGGGGATTTGCCCTATTATTCGGAGTGGGGATAGATGCCGATGGATGACTTGGCAGTATATTTGGACGAGCACGAGGCAACGATCGTAAAAGAATTCAAGCGACGAATTGCCGTTTCGGACAGTGATCAATACAAGGGATTGATCCATCTGAATGGCCAAGCACTGTATCGTATGGTTATTGAATATTTTCGTTCGGAAATCACTCTTGAGGATATTAAAGAATTGGCTTACAAGGTCGCATATGAACGAAACCGGGCAGAGACCAACATTGGCGATTTTGTTTCCAACGTGTGCATGGGCCGGGAAATGGTTATCGATCTTCTCCAAAAAGGTCCGTTTACGCCTGCCACTTTAATGCCTGCCCTATTGAAAATAAACGAATGCTTTGATGTCTTTTTGGTACACGCTGTCTTCAAATACACCGACCTCAAAGACAACGATTTGGAAGAGAAGAAGCTATTTATCGAGCGTTCTCACAAAGACAGACTCACGATTCTGGGGCAAATGGCGTCCAGCTTCGTCCATGAATTCCGAAACCCGCTTACTTCCATTATGGGATTCTCTCGTTTGTTAAAAGAAGATTACCCGAATCTCCCTTACGTAGAAATTATTGAAAATGAGCTGCGGCAATTGAATTACCGGGTTTCGCAGTTTTTGCTGGTCTCGAAAAAGGGAGCGGTCTATAAGCAAATGGAGGTTTTTAGCGTTTGGGAGTTGTTTGATGAGATTCTGTCCTTCCTCTATCCGAATATCGTTGACGTGAATGTGGATATCCAATGCAGTATCGATCCTACCTTTCAACTAAAAGGCTACAAGGATGAGATGAAGCAGGTGTTTATCAACATCATTTCGAACGCGCTGGATGCGTTACATAAAAAAACAGGCGATAAGGAGATCATCATTGACGTTTCCCAAACGCCTGACAGTTCCTTGATTACCGTTTCCAACAATGGATCGCCAATTCCACCTGACCTGCTCTCGGTTATTTTTGAACCGTTTTTCACGACGAAGGAGCTCGGTACTGGAATTGGCTTATATGTCTGCAAAGAAATCATTGAGCGGCACGGAGGAAAGATTACATGCGAGTCTACTGATCAGCAGACGAAATTTTCCATGAAATTCAGACCCTGCGACATATGTACGAGTGGCTTGATGTCGATGAGCCATCATATCTAATGCACAAAAAAGGACCTATCCATGAAGGCACGCGCGATAGCAGACGTGCATCATGAATAGGTCATTTTTTTGTGAAAAAGGACGTGGCTACTTATTTGCCAGTGGAAAGCTGCCTGCTTGTTTGCCGTATGGTTTTGGAGATACGCTCCAGTTTATTGACCAGCCAGACCAGCATGAGTGCCAACAGACAACTGCAGCTGATAATCAGGAGCAAGTACAACAGCGAGTACCACGCGTTTTCAAACAGCCAAGCGACCTCGCCGTATTTCGCAAACAAATAATCTTTGAACATGATCAAAAAAGCAGAGTGGAACAAGAAAATAAAATACGTCAGCCCTTTTCGAAACTTGATGTGCAAACGATCGACGCGTTCCAAAAAGAAGACCATGAGCACGAGAAACGACAAAAGCGTAGCGAAGACAAAAGTCAAATGCACAGCCACATACAGCTTGTTTGAGACAACAAAAAACATCGCAGCCGCAGTGGAAACACCCGTCATCAGCGCCAGGATCGAGCGGTTGTTTCGCAAAAAGGAAAGGATCGATTCACGGTACCAATACAACATATGCCCCATGTACAGGGTAAAAATCCAGCTCGGGAGCATATGACGCGTAGTGAGCCCGAACCAGCCCTGATGGATGTAGTTGATGTAGACGTATTGAATACCGAGCAGAATCCAAATAGCATACAAAATGTTGCGCCTCGTGATCACACGTCGAAACAGATAGGCAAAAACGTAATACTGACAAATCATAAACACAAAGTACAGATGGTCACCCGTTTTGCCTAAAATAATGTTCGTAAAGTCCTGGGCAGTATGAGGCATCCCTTTTTTCAACAAGTAATGATACAGGACACCAGATACTAAATAAGGAACAAAAATATACAGAAGCTTCCCTGAAAAAAACTCGCGAGCAGTAGGGCTCTTGGCTTCAAAAGAATAAGCAGTCAAATAACCGGTGGCGATCGTCAACAGGACAGTGCCGTAGCGACTGATCTGATTGAGGGCCACGATCCAAAACGGATCGGTAAAAGAAAGTGCAGAAGCCGTGAAATGACCGACTACAACGAGAAAACTTGAGAAGAGCTGGATGTAAAACAGAGATTTCAAGATTTTTGAATCTGTATACATTTCGATATTCTCCATTTCATCGTTTGTCGGCTGACGTTGTCGCTCAAACAATAACCTGTGAATGGATTTATGATAATAAAGTTTTCTTTGATTCGTATTTGGACAGGGGAGGGGAATTCTGGAAAAGATAAAAAGAAAGAAAGCCACACCCGCGCGTGTAGCTTTCGCGCGAGTATGGCTTTCATACATTATTTCGGATTCTTTTTCATTTCATTGATGGTTTCATTGACCACAAACGCCAAATCGTCATTGCCAAACAGCGACAATACACCAAGGAGAGTCGCATCAGGAATGTCCTCTGCTTCTTCTTTGGGAACGGTATTGTCCAGCATTTGAACGAGTAACGCATTTTCCCCTTGAGCGGGATAAGCGCGGCGGTATAATTCGCGTGCGTCTACACCGTGATTCACACACCATTGGGCAAAAACGAGAATCATCATGCCCTCGTCGCGCTGGTAGGCTTGAATCACTTGATCTTCCATTTCTTTTCGGTTCATGGGCATACTCCTCTAACATTCGTACGTCATGAGCTTATTGTAGAGAAGAGGAAGAGTACCCGCAAGAAAAAAGAAAAGAAGGGGCTTACGAGTTCCGTTTGCTGCTGTGATTGGTTAGGACCGGTAGCATGCGCGTGTCCTTTACCATACTGGAATGGCAAAAGGGGCAGTTCGGGCTCTTATCAAAGGAAAAGTTATCTCTCATCCAGCACGTACAGCCCTCGTTACTGCACGTCCATACATCTGTTTCCTCTTCTTCGATTGGAACGACTGCTTTTTTTGAGAAATACACATGAACTCCTCCTTTGCAGGGCAAAAGTGCACAAAGTAACCTCTATTAATGTGTGATGGAAAGCGCATGAATATACCAAGATTTTCTTTGGTAGAAGGTAAAAAAAGAGGCCGCGCTTTCATCGTCGCAGCCTCTTTTGCCCATGGCCATCTTTACTGTTCGTCAGGAATGAAGATCTGTCCTGTGGCTTCTTGATTCGTGATAGCCAGCAAAATCGCTTTAGACAAGGTATCTGGATGATAAGGCTTGATCAGATAACCAGTTGCCCCCAGATCAAATGCCTTTTTCTTTTCCTCAAAAGCACTGGAGATCACGATCGGAATGGTTCGTAAATCCGGGTTGTTGCGTATCTCCTCAATGACCTTCCAACCACTCTCGCCGTCCTTCAAGTTTAGGTCAAGCACGACAGCATCCGGTCGCAGCTCCTCGATTGCTGCTACTGCCTCAGACGCCGTAGAGAAGGAATTGACGCTGAATCCAGAGCATGTTAACTCATGACGCAGCAGCTCAGTTAAGTTCAAATCGTCCTCGACGATCACAACGTTTCCTTTGCATTGACCAGTTGGAGAAACTGCCTCCTCACTTCCCGTTGAATAGCCAGGGGACAAAGCGTGCTCATCCAATGGAAGAGTAACCGTAAATGTACTACCCTTGCCCGATTCGGACGTAACGGAAACTTCTCCATGGTGCATATGGACGATCTCCTGAACAATGGCGAGACCCAATCCAGTACCGCCAATCTCGCGACGATCCGAGTTATCTACGCGATAAAATTTGGTAAACAGGTGAGGTATGGCTTCGGAAGGAATGCCTAGCCCGTCATCCTGGACCTCCACGAGCAAGCGATTGCCATCTTTTCGACAACCCACCCGGATATGACCACCATGCGGGGAGTATTTGACGGCATTACTGATCAGATTCAAAAATACTTGATGCAACTTGGCTTGGTCTCCATGAACAACGGTTTGCTCCGTTTGCAAATCGAGTTCAAACCGATGGAGAGGGGACTGGACTCGATGAAGTTCGAAAATATCCCGAATCACTTGATCAATGGCAACATTCTCTAGCTCATAAGTCTGTCTGCCGGATTCCATGCGTTGCAAATCCAAGAAATCGTTGATTAGTGCAGTCAGGCGAGTAGCTTCTTGATAAATGGTCGCTATGTATCGCTGTTGACGTTCGGGCTTGAGCTTTTTCGTTAACAGCAGCTCCGCAAAGCCAAGTACGCTGGCGAGAGGAGTACGCAGCTCATGGCTGACCGTACTGACGAATTCCGATTTCATTTGGTCGATCTCGTATTCCTTGGTGAAGTCACGATAAACGAGCAAGGTACTCCACTTCTCTTGGTTCCGGTACAGTGGCTCTGCATAGAGCTGAATGTAGCGTACTTGCGGTCCGGTCATCTGAAACACAATACTACCTGAAGGAATGGCACCTTCGTCTAAAACGACAGATCTGACATATTGAATCAGCCGATCAGGCTCAGAGGTTCGACTCTGTAGATGGGAAAGGAACTGTTCCAAGTCAAACCCTTGCGAAGCGAGCTGATGGTCGTAACACAAGAGCTCACAAAAATTCCAGTTCACCTGAAGTGTTTCTCCACTCAGATCAATAAGCTGAATGCCTTCTTGAACAGAATCGAGCATATCCTGCGTCATTTTACGCTGTCGCTCTGTCTCCTCATACATCGCGAGCTTGTCGAGTGCCAAGGAAATCTGCTTGGCTATTCCGATGATGACTTGTAGCTCCTGATTCGTGAATTTTCGACCGATCCGGGAGATGATGATACATGCAACGATTGTCTGCTGGGCATCTAATACTGGGAGGTAAAGCTCAAATGTTTGTGACATTTCCTCCGTGTAGCCGCGCTCAGCGTCAGTACTTTCGCGCATCAGGACATATGGCAGGCCCGTTTCCCTGATTCGCACGAATGGACCATCATCCATTCCTTTGCGCAATTGCTCCAGACCGTTTTGGGAAACGCCAAAGCTAGCTGCGTCCCTGTCAGTGTTCAACATGACGATGACACCTTTATCGGCATCCATGACTTCAGTTATATTGCGAATGATACTGGACAGCAGCTCATCTTTATCCAGCGTATTCGACAAAGAGAGGATGAAGCGGTTTTTCTTTTCCAAGTACCGTTCGTTTTCCTCCATCTTGCCCAATGCTTCTTGTAACTCTTCTTGCTGCATCATCAGTTCATCCTGCTGGGCTTGCAGCTCTTCGTTTTGCGCCATGAGCACTTCTTCTTTGGCTTGAATTTGCCTGATCAAATAGTCGAGGGAGCGGGAGAGCCTACCAATTTCGTCAATCCTGTTCAAATCCTGCAAAAGAGGTGTACCGCCATTAGCGAACTGTTCAGCATTTTGGGATAGACGAACTAACGGCCTGCCGATATCCCGCGTAGTTTGAATGGTGACTACTATCATGATCACCAGCACCATCAGCGAATACACGAGAAACCAAGTGCTTAGCTGTGACAACTCTTCGAACAGTAGTTGGTTTTTCGTATACAAAAGCTGATCGTGCTCTTCCTGATACCGCCCGGCGTATTTAAGCAGGTTGTTTACTTCCTGATTCACGCCACTGGCCGAAGCTTTTCGCAGGGATTCAAAGTCTCCGTTCTTTGCATAACTCGAAAAAGTAGGAAACACATTGGCAAAAAAGTTCGTGAAGAAAGATTCGATCGAAGCGACAAGCGCTTTCTCCTCATCATTGAGCGGGAGCTTCTTAAATTCATCCAGCGCTTGTTCCAGCTTCTTTTTTTCGACAAATAGCTCATTGTATTCAGATGGGCTCAAAAAAGCGTAATAACCTCTTGCGCGAAAAAAGATCTGGTTCGTGTGCTCAGCGATGTCTGCGACCAAATTTTGTTTTTCCTTGGTATTGTATATCTCCGTCTGATAATGGGTTAATGCGTTGCTATTCAAATCTTGAACGATGCCAGCGCCCGCAATCAGAAGTAACAGAAAAAGAAGCATCATCGCTATGAAGCGACGTGTGATGCTTTTTCTGATAAACGCCAAGAACCCGGTCATGCGAGCATTTCCTCCACTTTCCGCACAAGATCCATCGGGCTAAAGGGCTTCGGCATGAAGTCATCAGCACCAGCTGCACGCATTTTCTCCTGTTCGGCATGTTGACTTTTTGCCGAGAGGATCAGGACCTTGACTGCCTTTTTATCGTCCATCTGTTTGAGCTGCTGTAATACTTCAAAGCCTGTCAGCTTCGGCATCATATAATCTAAAATAATCAAGTCGTACTCATTTTGGCCGATTTTTTGCAGAGCTTCCTCTCCATCGCAAGCGATGTCGAGCTCGTGTCCCTCGTCTTCGAGCGTGTCGCCAATCAACATGCGTAACACCGCTTCGTCTTCGGCCAGCATAATGGTTGCCATCTAGCTACCTCCTTACAACATTCGCTTAACCAGTCGTGTGATGCGAGCATCCAGTTCGCGCGTACGAAATGGCTTGGTCATATAGTCGTCAGCACCGAGTTGAAGGGCACGGACTATGTCTTGCTCTTCCGTACGGCCTGTTAGCATGATCACCGTATATTTCTTGGCATTCGGCAAATTCCGGATTTTCTGGAGAACCTCGAGGCCATCCATCTGTGGCATCATCCCGTCTAAAATGACGAGATAAGGCTCTTGTCCCTGATGCCAAGAGGAGTCAAAGAAAGCTTCTCCTTCTTCGAAAGTCTGGATGTCGACGTGCATCCAACCGTCAAAACAGGTTTGGATGGAATCGGCAAGCATCACGCGAATCATCGGATCGTCATCGATAATCGCGACCTTCAGTTTTACCTTAGGGGGATCATGCGTCTCTGTGATTTGAGCGGTTTCTATCCGGCGTCGCCCCGCATTTTTGGCCGCATACAAAGCAGTGTCTGCAGCTTCTACCCAATACGTATGCGGTTTATGAGGATCATCTACTTGTACGATTCCACCGGAAAAGCTCAAAGAAAACGTTCCTTCAGGAGCCTCAAACGTAAGCGAACAAAAAGCAGAGAGCATCTGCTCCAGGCGCATCTTTCCTGTCTCTACAGTCGTACGTGGCATCAGCAGGATGAATTCCTCTCCGCCGTACCGGAATATTACATCATGTTTTTCCGCGCTCTGCCCGATGAAAGCAGCAAAACGAGTCAGCACCTCGTCTCCAATCAGATGACCGTATGTATCATTGACCCCTTTGAAAAAATCGATATCTAAAAATGCCAGAGAGAAGGGGGTGTTGGTTCGCTGGGCATCAGAAAGAAGCCGTTGGTACGTATCAACAAAAGAATTCCGATTGTTGACACCCGTGAGCTCGTCCAAAAACAAGATGCTGTTCATCCAGCGCTTCCGGCGAAGCTGGCGTTCGAGGCGTACGACCAACTCTTCCATATCAAGCGGTTTGCTCATGACGTCATCTGCGCCCAAACGATAGGCATTCAGACGGGTCTCCCGTTCGCAATCGATGCTGATGATGGTCGTAGGCACGTATTGCTTCTTTATTTTTTCGCTAATCGTCTGCATCACTTGGAAGCCGCCCGTTTCCGGGATGTTCAAATCCAGAATGAAGCAGTCAGGGTTCATGTCGTGAAAATAGTCGAGAGCCTTATGAGGATAGACCGTTGCGATGACAGACCAATTGTGGTTTTCTAAATATTCCTTTAGATACATCAGCAGGGTGACGTCATCATCCAGGATGAGGACCAAAGGCTGTTGCTCACAAGGGGATTCCAGTTGGAGAGTGGAGTTCTCGAGAAAAACTTCCTGTTCCGGCTGCTGTTCGTAACACAAGCTGATCAACTCTTGCAAAAACAATCGCCATTCACCGAGCGACCAATCCTTGGCAGGCATGTCATCCATTTGACCCAGAAGGAGTTGAGACAGATCAGATAGGTCGTTCAATCCAATCGTCCCCGCAGTTCCCTTCAACGAATGGAGAAATCGATAAAGATCATCATGAGGGACGGGAACCTCCTGGTCGTACCACGTCTCAATCTGTTTATGGATATTTGCAAGAAGCGTTTCTCTGTACTTGATCATGAAGTATCGCCTCCCTGTGTTGGGATGGCGCAAGCAGTCGGATCACTTGCGCCGATTTGATCAAAACGTCTACGATTTGGTATGGTACATGTAGCAGGGAGGAGGAAGGGCTTATTGTTGTAGGGAAAATCCTTCTTCAATCAGGTACTGCTCCGCTTCTACGTACGATTCAAAGGAAGCTTCCAGGTTCATTCCGTGGTATACGTTCCACAGCGCGTCTTCCTGTTGCAACAAGAGCGTGCGGTTTTGCTTGTCGACCCATGTTTGCTCCAATTGTTCAGCTGCACTAGTAGCTTTTGGAGCTGGTTCACGTTTCACAGAGAGGGATTGGATTGAAGCCTCCACTACCTTGCGCAGCTCGTCCGCCGAGAAATCACGGATGTTGACATAGCCCTTGTCGTCTTTTTGGTAGCCCTTCAAAAACGCGGCAAACACAAACCCGTTGCCGTTCGGATGCAGATGATAGACCACCGTCTTTTTGTCATGAAGGCTTTCCTCATAATGAAAATTAACCCGTTTCAGGGAGACGTCATTCCGAGTCAGTTGTGGAAAAGATTCAATAATCGCTAGTTTTTCTTCAAAAGTAAGCATGGATTCCTCCAGTGAGATGGATTTGTTTGTCGATTATATCATAGCGGGACATAGAACGAAAAAAGGAGAAGGGAAAAATGAACGGAAAAAATCGAAAAGATATCGCAGCGGGTCTTGAAGTCGAGATTGTATTGAAACAGGACCAACGCACAGGCAAGCGCACCCGCGGGATCGTCAAGGATATCCTGACGAACTCCAGTACCCATCCACATGGAATCAAGGTTCGTTTGACGGATGGACAGGTTGGGAGAGTGCAAGAGATCATCCGAAAAGGGGAATAAAATCTTCTTCAGAAAAAACGGACAGGCCACAGGGGCAACTGTCCGTTTTGCTTTTTATGAACGGTTCCGGTTTTGCAAATGCTCAATAGCTGGTACGGCGAAGCAAGCCAGATTCGACGGAAGGGCATCGAACGAAAACCAGCGCATGTCTCCAATCGCTCCGCCTTCCTCTAAATTGCGTGCTTCTCCACTCAGGATCGTGACCTCGTAAATGACTGAAACCCAATGCTCGGCACTTTCCGGGCGGATGGTTTCTGCGGTACAAAGCAGAGCCTTTACCTCGACATCGAGATTGACTTCTTCTTTGATTTCCCGGATGACACTCGTCTCCAGTTGTTCATAGGGATCAACTTTTCCCCCGGGAATACTCCACGTATTCTTTTCTGGATCTCTATTTCGTAAAATCAGCAAAACCTCATTCTTGTCGTTTAGGATGACAGCTCCTACTCCCAATCTTGGTATTGCGATAGTCGTCGACATGGTTTCTCCTTTTATAGGCTGATTCGTTTCTTTCATTATAACAAGGCCCAATCGCAAGCAGGACAAAACAAGAAACCGCCTGAAGAGACGGTTTCGAGAAATTCAGCAAAATATTAGCGGTAAGAATCATGGGTAGGGGCGAAGACATCCTCCGTAGATTCCCGCACCAAAATAAATGGCTCAATATTTCCCAATCCATGCAAGCAAGTATTGTGATGGGCGATGATTTGTTCCGCTGACAATACCTTATTGTCCGATGTAGAATGCCCATCTTTGACGAGCGTTACATCATAGCCGAGTGTCGTCGCTTTGCGGCAGGCGCTGTCGATACAATACTCGGTTTTGCATCCCATGATGACGAGGTGGTTAATCCCGAGTGCTTGTAGCTTTTCGTGCAGGTCTGTTCCGTGAAACGAGTCTGTCGCTAGTTTTTGAATCACTGTTTCTGATGGCAGAGGTGCGATCTCAGGGTGGATGGCAAAGTCGTCTGAACCGACTCCTCCGACATCCGCATCCTGAACGTACAGCACAGGAATATCCTTGCTATAGGCATCTTCTCTTACTTTTTTCAATGTTTGGACAAGTGTAGCCGGCTGAAAAACAGGACCAAATTGTCCTTCGATAATACCTACTTGCGCATCAATTATCAGTAGAGCTGTTTTCCGAATCAATCCATTTCCTCCTAGATGAAAGGGGGCTAGCGTTGGTGTTCCCCTTTTTGGTTGTTTGGTACACGCACAGCTTTATAAGAACGTTGATTTCTGTCCTTTTTCATAACTGACCACTCCTTTCATCGTAGAAGAGTAATGAAACTATTCTGGATAATTGTACCACAAAAAAGACTCATTCCTATTGCAAGGAACGAGTCTTTTTCAATTGCGAACGTCTTATGATTCATTTTCCTTTTTCGGTACAAACTGAAAGATATCATGTGATTCGAAGGAGTCGATCAAACGGGACAGCCACAGATAATACTCCAACCCATTTTCAATGCGCTTGATACTGAGCTCCACACGCTCGCTGACTTCTTCCGAAAGCTCTTCTGATTGCTGGAGCGCGCGAAGCTCCAGGAGCGACTTTTTCAAGGCGTGTACATTATGTTCGCAGGCGTGTCGCCACTTCACGGAAAAGAGGTCGATGAAGTTCTGGTACCAGTCCAGATTGACCTCGTAATGATCTTTCCGCGTCCCTTTTTTCCATATCTTTTCTACCATATTTAAGTCCATCAATGTGCGGACGCCGGTGCTCATGCTGGTTTTGCTCATGCCCAGTGCTTCGCCCATCTCATCGAGTGTCATTGACTTGTCCTGAAAGAGCAATGTGCCATACAGCAGTCCCGTTGACATGGTGATTCCATACAGATCCATGTTGCGAGCGAGCGTTTCAATCACGCGTTCCTGAGCTTTTTCGAGGATTTTTTCCTGATTGGTATCCATTTTGAAAAAAGCAGCTCCTCTAGTCTTAGTAACCTGACTAGAATTGTACGTCTCCAAAAGAAAAAAGTAAATGGAGATGTTGTACAGTATATACGTGATAAACTGAGAATACAGGAAGTAAAGTACGTAAAGTTTTTTCTGAACGCTGAAAATGACGGATTATCATGCCTCACCCAGTTTGAGGTAAAAAAATTGGCTGGTTACAATTGTAAGGGTAAAGAACAGTCCGGATGCCGGGCGTAATAGTTGGAGGTGACCATATGCCCAAGATCAAAGTAGAGAATTTGACCAAAATCTTTGGACGCCAACCCCAACGCGCATTGTCCCAGGTGAAGCAGGGGAAGACCAAGCAAGAAATCTTGAAGGAAACGGGTCTTACCCTTGGGGTGAATCAAGCGAGTTTTGAGGTGCATGCAGGCGAAATTTTCGTCATCATGGGGCTTTCGGGAAGCGGGAAGTCGACCTTGGTTCGATTGTTGAACAGGTTGATTGAACCAACAGAAGGCAAAATCCTGATTGACGGTACGGATATCGTCAGTATGAACACCGAGCAGTTACAGGACGTAAGAAGAAAGAAGCTGGGCATGGTATTTCAAAAGTTCGCCTTGTTCCCGCACAGGACAGTACTTGAAAATGCGGAGTACGGCCTGGAGATTCAAGGAATGCCAAAAGCCGAGCGTGAGGCAAAAGCGAAAAAGTCACTCGCACTCGTCGGACTCGGCGGTTGGGAAGCAAGCTACCCGGATCAGCTGAGTGGCGGGATGCAGCAGCGTGTGGGTCTCGCTCGTGCACTCGCGAATGAACCTGATGTGCTGTTGATGGATGAGGCGTTCAGTGCCTTGGACCCGTTAATTCGCAAGGACATGCAGGATGAGCTGTTGGAACTGCAGAGCACCATGCAGAAGACCATTATTTTCATTACGCATGATCTGGACGAAGCATTGAAGATCGGGGATCGAATTGCTCTGATGAAAGACGGTGCGATCGTGCAGATCGGCTCGCCGGAAGAAATCATGACCAATCCAGCAAACGAATACGTAGAACGCTTCGTAGAGGATGTGGATCGTTCCAAGGTGTTGTCCGCTGAAAAAGTCATGAAGCGAGCGGAGACGATCACACTGGACAGAGGACCTCGCGTCGCACTGCAAATGATGCGTGAGCGCGGTGTATCAAGTCTGTACGTCGTGGATAAACGAAAAACATTGCTGGGTGTGCTAACGGCAGATGCGGTAAACGGAGCCAAGGAAGCAGGACAGTCGCTGGAATCCGTACTGCGAACAGAGGTACCGACTGTCGGACCGCAGACACTGCTCAATGAGATGTTTGACCTTGTTGCGTTTTCAGATATTCCTGTGGCGGTTACCGGGGAACAAAATCGTCTGTTGGGCGTGATTGTAAAAGGTGCCGTCCTGGGTGGATTGGCTGGAAAAGTAAATCAACAAGTTCCGGAGGCAACGAATGAAGAGGGGCAGGTGAATCCATCATGAGTCAAAACCAACTATTTCCAAAGCTGCCGCTCGACAGTTGGGTAGAGGCAATTGTAGATGGACTGGAAGAGAATTTGGGCTTCTTGTTCGACTTCATATCAGCTGGAATCGGTGGAACCGTTGACTTGTTTTCATGGATTCTAACAGGAATCCCGTTTTGGGTCTTGATCATTTTGTTTACGCTGTTGGCGTATCGCGCTGGCAAAGTGGCAATTGCTCTTTTTACCTTCATTGGACTTCTTCTGATTCAGAATTTGGGTTATTGGGAGCACTCAATGGAAACACTTGCGCTAGTATTGACGGCAGGGTTGATCTCGGTAATTATCGGGATTCCGGTCGGTGTCTGGTGCGCGAAGAATGATTCTGTGCAAAAGGTCGTCACACCGCTGCTTGATTTCATGCAGACGATGCCGGCGTTTGTGTACTTGATTCCTGCCATCTTTTTCTTCGGACTAGGTAAAGTACCGGGGGTTATCGCTTCTGTCATTTTTGCGATGCCACCGACAATCCGTCTGACCAACCTGGGAATTCGTCAAGTTCCTGCCGATCTGATCGAGGCTTCTGAAGCGTTCGGTTCTACCTACTGGCAAAAGCTGACGAAGGTACAACTGCCGATTGCCAAGACGACAATGATGGCCGGGATTAACCAGAGCATTATGCTCGCGCTGTCCATGGTCGTGATTGCCTCCATGATTGGGGCGAAAGGCTTGGGGGCGGATGTGTATCGTGCCGTAACGCAGATCAAGATCGGTGAAGGTTTTGAGGCGGGGCTGGCCATCGTTATTTTGGCGATTCTGCTGGATCGACTCACGCAAAGTGTTGGAAAGAGAAAAAACGCGTAGGAGGGGTTTTCATGAAAATGAAAAAAGGTGCCTTGAAAGGGCTGGCAGTCGCACTCGGACTCAGTATGGTGATGGCAGGATGTTCAAACGCGGGAACACCGCAGGGAAATCAGCCTGCCGAGGGCAATACGGGTACGTCTGCACCGAATAGCGTTGGAGCACAAGTGGATCATAAAATTATCGGAATCGATCCTGGCGCTGGTCTGATGAAAGCGACGGAAAAAGCCATGAAAGACTACGATCTGAAAGATTGGGAACTGGTGGAGGGCTCCAGTGCAGCGATGACGGCAGCTCTGACACAAGCCTACAAAGACAAAAAACCAATTATTGTAACTGGCTGGACACCGCACTGGATGTTCTCCAAGTTCGAAATGAAATACCTCGACGACCCGAAAGGCGTCTTCGGGAAGGATGAACAAATTCATACCATCGTGCGCAAAGGACTGAAGGAGGAACAGCCAAGCGCGTATGCGTTCCTCGACAAGTTTTCATGGACACCTGCGGACATGGAAAAAGTGATGCTCGATATTGAGAGCGGAAAAAAGCCGGAAGAGGCAGCAGCCGAATGGGTGAAAAACAATGAGGCTACCGTCAACAAGTGGGTAGAAGGCATCCAGCCAGCAGAAGGCAAAAAATTGACGCTCGCCTACGTCGCGTGGGATTCTGAGATCGCCAGTACGAATGTGGTGAAGACGGTCCTGGAGCAAAAGTTGAAATACAAGGTGGAAATGAGCCAAGTGGAAGCTGGACCAATGTGGGTCGGTGTATCGAACGGCGATGTGGATGGAATGGTAGCAGCTTGGCTGCCAACGACGCACGAAGACTACATGGAAAAGCTGGGGAAAGACGTAGAGGATCTCGGTCCGAACCTGCAAGGAACTAAGTTGGGATTGGCTGTTCCAACCTACATGGAGATCAACTCCATTGAAGATTTGAAGAAATAACAGACTCAATATAGTAGGCACCGCTCACGATGGGGCGGTGCCTTTTGCGTTTTGTTACGGTATTGGATTGCTTTCCATGACAGCGGGCCAAGCGTGCTGATTGTCCAGCGTTGCAGGCTCTGGTGCGAATACCCGCAAAACGAGATTGAACTCGCCTTCCGGGAGAGGGAGCCAGTTGCCTTCCTTGCCTTTGGGCGGGTGCTGTTGCAAAAACAGATCGAGGGAGCCATCGGGATTGTACGCAAGCGTTCCTGTATTGCTGCGAACCGATGCGCGATCAGCCGCTGTTTTGGCTAAAAACAACTGGTTGTCATAGACGTTGATCGACCAGAAAGCAGACGTCTTGGGAAGCTGTTCCTTTGTAAAATGCAACGTGTAGCTTTTGGCTCCCGTAAGTGGTTTTCCGGAGCCATCTGTCAATGCGCGATAATAAGCTTCCTCGCTCGGCACATTGGCCCCTATGCCGGAATAGGCGATAAAGGAACGAGCGAGAAACTGGTTTCCATATGTGCCGATGGGGGAAAAGGAGCCCCATCCATTACGGAAGGTGGCGTAGCCGGGAAAGCCATTTTGTACAATAGACGGTGCATCCTGCAAGGCACGCTGTAGGCCCGCAAGTTTGGCTGGACCGAGCGCGGAAGGATCAAAGCCTTTTTGGACATCGATCCCGACTTGAGCGAATTGATCGAGCAAGACGCGATCACATTCGGGCGGAGGATTGCTCTGGATCCATTTCGTCATGACTTGAAAAAAGGAAAGGGACGATAACACATCTGGGGGAAGCGTTTCGGGAACATGTGCCGTTTGCAATTTTGGGTGGACAGGGGCAATCGCAATTTGTTTTTCGAACGAGACAGCCTGTGGCAAATCAGCTTCACCCTTTACCTCGACACGACCAATGAGCCAGACGGTATTCGTAGGGGCGTAGATCACAGGTATATGGGCAGGGGTAGGCCCTTTCCATTGTGGGCTTGCAATGATATATTGTCCGGCCTGCTGTTTGGTGGAACGATTGGAGACATTGCGAAACGTATTCGTGTACGCATCCAGCATTTGCACGGTATAGTAGCGGTTTTGCGGATTGGCAGGGACAGTCAAACGGACGGGCGTCTCCGACAAATCCAGCCACGCGCTCATATACAATGTATCGGAGTTCGGCGTCACAATATCCCGATAAGCTGGGGAAGCGAGTGTGTCCGCATAGTAAAACTGGTTGATCGGAGCACGACTTTTGACCATGGCTTCCATCGTTTTGGCGGACATCACTAATGGATAGCCGTATATGTATGCTTGAATGCCAAGCGAATAGGCAAGCCTCTCCTGCGATTGAAGAAACGACTTCGATTGGAGGAGAGGTGACTGTTGAACAGATGGAGGGTTTGCTGTCTCTTTTGCAAAGGACAGGCCGGACAGGTGAAGCGTCATGCAAAGCAGGGAAACCATCAGTGCCAGGCGCTTTTTTAATAATGGAAGCATAAAGCCCTCCTCATTACCAGAAATGGGGTTCGCACTGGTAGTTTTCTTCATAGAAAAGGGGCTTTATGCAAGTTGGACTGGAATATTTGTTCTTAATGCGGCTCCACAGAAATTTCAGGCGCCCGCCACTCTGGGCAGGTCGCATACAATTTTGACGCTCCATGTAGTAATTCCCTATCACGCCATCGCTTTCCCACACACTGTGTGCCAATAGGAAGACCTTGCTCATCAAAACCAATTGGCATCGTCACGATCGGACTTCCAGTGACATTAAACAGATTCGTATAAAAAGTCGTAGCGACCCAGTAGTTTTGCGGGTTCTCGTCTACGTACAGCGGTTTGTTGTAAAGCGGCTTGTAGCCCCACATTTTCGATTTTGCCATATGTGGGAAAGCTGTCGTGCAGCTGACCGGACACAAGAACAAGTCACAGTCGGCCATAAATTGCTCGAAGCTGCGAATGAGCTGCTCCCGAATGGTTAAGACACGCATGTAGTTTTTGAACGTCAGCGGGATGAGCATGGTAGCCGTGGGAACCTGGCGATAGATCGGCATGGTGAGGAGATGAGCCACTCCTCTCATAAGGGTAGGCGTCGTGGAGTTTAACTCCGCGTCGATGATTTTTCCCCATGTTTCCCAAGCTTTGCGTACATCCAAAGGTGGTACCGTGACTTGTTCTACGCGCATGCCTTGTTGCTCCAGTACTTTGACAAAGCGACGCAACTGATCGCGAATGGCTCGACTCGTCGGGTAGCCGGGCAGTTCCTCCATCCAGCGAATGTGCAGGGGCTGTTCCTTGAGGGAAGGGGGCAAGACTTGTGGTCCATGAGGCAAGCCAGCGTTGCCGTTTCCACCACTCATGATGGAAAACGCCACTTCCAAGTCTTCGATCGAACGGGCTACAGGGCCGTAGCAGGCCAAGTGTCGGGACGAGGTATAATCAGACATTCCCTCAAAGCCGGGCATGTGTCCTGTTGCCGGAACGGCTCCTTCTGTTGGCTTCAAGCTGAACACACCACAATAATGAGCGGGAACGCGCAACGATCCCCCGATGTCACTCCCGATATCCAAATAAGAAAGTCCTGCGGCAACTGCGGCTGCCGAGCCTCCGCTGCTCCCTCCCGAAGTCCTCTCCGTATTCCACGGATTATTTGTCCTGCCGTAAATATCGTTGTCTGTTTGGAGATCCATGAGCAGGGTAGAAACATTCGTTTTGCCAATCAAAACGGCTCCTGCCTGCTTCAGTCTGCGGACGATGGCTGCGTCATGCTGCGGAATGTAGCCTTTTAGTGGGGGGAAGCCAGAAGTAGTGGGGAGTCCGGCTGTGGCAAAGGAATCCTTGATTGTGATCGGCACCCCGTGAAGGGGCCCCCGAATGTTGCCTTCCGCCATTTCTTTGTCCGCTTGCTTCGCAGATTCGAGAGCAGCCTGCTCGTCATAAGCGACGATAGCGTTTATTTTGCCATTAAGCGAGCCGATTCTTGTAAAGGTATGCCGGGTAACTTCCTCGGCGCTTATTTTCCGCTCGCGAATCCAAGTGCCCATCTCCGTTGCTGTCAAATAGGTCAGTTCTTTCATTCGATTCACTCCTTTTCACACGTCCAGCGTACGACAGGAAAACGAGGAAAACTTGATCGAAAATGCGAATCGCTACTGACTATTCTCGTGCAAGAACGGGTATATAAATGAAACAAAGCGAATCAGGATGGTTATTCCCGAGAAAGCGATGATCGTAATATTCAAAATCGTATCGGGCATAAAGCTGATCGGATGCGGATGCGTGTGTCATCCAGCTCCCGTATATATACTGATACGTCAGCTTGAGATTTTGCACCGATCCTCTGTGAGGGAAGACAAGATAACCAGATGCGGGCAGAGTGAGCGATTCCAATCCGTCTGAGCCAACATGCTCCGTACTGTTTATGCCAGCAAAATAGGCGAAGTTCAACGAAAGCCCAAAAGCGTCCGGGTAACGAATAACCCCATAACGCTTCTGGTTTTTCTGCATGGCGATTTTCTTTCCCAGTCGGTTCCAGCAATGGACAATATCTGTGGTCGAACGGGTAGCCGAGGAGCAGCCTATCAGGTTCAATTCTTCGTGGGCTGGGACATAGACGGGCTCAATCGATTGCAGCTGAATATTTTCCAAATATGATAGCTCAATACGCTCCAGCATGGTGTACCGCGGCATTTTTCCAGATCGACGGAGGGCAGAAGGAGGCAGACCAAAGCGTTTGGTAAAAGCACGAGTAAAGGCTTCGTGGGAATCAAAGCCATATGTAAAGGCGACCTCCGTCACGCTCTTTTGTTCCAGTAACAGCGTTTTGGCAGCCTCAGTCAAGCGTCTCTTCGAAATGTATTGCCCCACAGTTTCTCCTGTCACGTGAAAAAACAAGCGTTGAAAATGATACTTGGAATATCCAGCGGCTGATGCCACTTCATCAAGAGTGACTTTTTCCGTTAACTGCTTTTCGATAAAAGAGAGGGCATAAGTTATTTGCTCCATATAGTTCATGGCATCACCTGAAAAAGGAAATAATATTTTTTTAAGGATACCATACGCTTTGGGATGCATTTTTGTAAAAAAGCCAGAATGTCAAAGAATAGGGAGAGAATACAATGAAATAGGACAACATTTCTGGAGGTAGCCGTGGAGCAGCATTTGGATCTTTTTTTAATGAAATATGGATATGTCGGCATCTTTTTTTCGCTCACACTCGGTGTTGTAGGGCTCCCCATACCCGATGAGGTACTCATGACGTACGCTGGCTATGCAGTTTCCCGCGGTGTTTTGCACATGCCGTTGACGGTGCTGAGTGCCTTTTTGGGAGCGGCAGTAGGGATTACGATCAGCTATACCATCGCGTGGAAGTGGGGGCTGCCTTTGCTTATGAAGGTTGGACCGTACTTGCATATTACGCCGAAAAGAATAGAGTCGACCCAAAAGCTGTTTGCCAAGTACGGTCCATACCTGTTGCTCATCGGCTATTTTTTGCCTGGTGTCCGCCATATTACCGCCTATTTGGCAGGAGTCTCTACGATGGGGTTTCGACGATTTGCTTTATTTGCTTACGCTGGCGCATTTCTTTGGAGTGTCACTTTTTTACTGCTGGGACGGGTGCTTGAGAAAGAGTGGCTCAAGGTCGTCGTTTATATACGTCATTATGGCATCACATTTTTGCTAATCGGTTCGGCGATTGGAATGATGGTTTATATTTGGATGAGGTACAGGCGAGACACTAAAGCATAGGAACAGGCATTAGTTCCTGCTGATTGCCATGCTGTCTTTAACCAAGCGGACAAATTCGAGCTGTTCCTCTCCAGCGGCTGTGGCTTCCGCCAGTTTGAGAACATCGGCAAGGGAGCTTCTTTCGACATGCGGACTCTCCCGCAATATTTCCCCGTATTCTGCTACAGCAGCAAGGAACGTCACCTCAGGAGACAAGACATTTTGCACCTTTACGGGTTCGGAGATTTCCTCTACTTTTTGGGAAGAGGCATTATGATAGCGCACGCGAACCGTCCCGAGATCTGTATGGGCAGGGGAAGCAAGCTTCACTTCATAAAGAGCGGTCACACTATGGCCTGCGCCGATCTCGCCTGCATCTGTCTTGTCGTTGCGAAAATCTTTGTCGCGGACATCGCGGTTCTCATAACCGATCAAGCGATACGAATCTACCTTCTTAGGATCGAATTCTACTTGGATTTTTACGTCACGAGCGATCGTTTGGAGGGTGCTCGTCAATGATTCCGTAAAAATGCGGCGCGCCTCGGAGAACGTATCGATGTAGGCGTAGTTGCCCTCTCCTTTGTTCGCTAGCTGCTCCATCAGGACATCGTTGTAATTCCCCATGCCAAAGCCAAAGGTGCTCAAGTAAATGTCTTTTCGCGCATAGTCCTCGATTGATCGCAAAATGCCCTCGGCTCCTGTTTCGCCTACATTGGCTACCCCGTCGGAGCATAAAATCACCCTGTTAATGGTAGTAGGCTTGAAGGAACGGGCCGCCATTTCATAACCGAGCACCAGCCCCTCTTCTGCATTGGTGGAGCCTTCGGGCTGCAGATTTTCGATGGCTGATAAAATCGCCTGTTTGTCTTCGGTAGAGGTTGGGGGCAAAAGAACGCGTCCCTCTGATCCATAGACGACGATCCCTACTAAATCTGTAGGTTGGAGTTGATCGACGAGAACATGTAAGCTTTTTTTCACCAGCTCTAATCGGTTTTCGCGATTCATCGAGCCAGATACGTCAATGACAAAGACGAGATGAGCGGGTTTGCGCTCTTCTGCGCGTAATTCCTTTCCTTTGATCCCGATTCGGACTACTTGAAGATTTGTTTGAAAAGGAGAGGGGCCACTTTCGGCCTGGATCGCAAATGTCTGATCGGTTGGCGCAGGATACGATGTGGGGAAGAAGTTGATGAATTCCTCCACCCGAATGGCTTCTGCTGGCGGGAGATTCCCGTCTTTAATAAAATTGCGCATTATGGTGTAAGAGGCAGTGTCCACATCAGCGGCAAAAGTAGACAGACGGTCCTTCGCTGTAGAAACAAATTGGTTGGTGCCGTAATCTTTGAAGTACATGTCATTGGGGAGGGGATTGACCGATTTTTTCAGCGCATAATCAGCTAGTTGGCTGGGAGGACTTGGACTGGAGGCTACTTGATTGCTTTGACCTTGCTCTGCTGCTGGTTTATTTTCGCTTTCGCTTCTTGATACGAACTGTACGCTTGAGCTGCATCCGATCAGGGATGCAACCAATATGGTAATGCCACTGGTTTTCACGATTTTTCTCATCTTTTGTTATTCCCCCTTTGCCTATGTGACGTGGTAAAAAAAGGAATGTTACATAAAGAGTAGAAGTAGGCTTGTCCGCAGCAAGAGCTTCACTCGCAACGACAGCCGAGGTAGCTGTGCTTCGAGTGGCGTCATGATATATGTTTGGTTTACTCGGCAATCTTCACTAAAGTGAGGAAGCTGGTTACCGTCGTCGTTCCGTCTGCGAAGCTTTGCAAGAACTGGTCTGTGATACCTCCCGTGCGGAATATGTCTACGATGTCACCTGCTGCTAATCGGGTGAAAGAGGTAACCATGCCGAATGCATTTCCATCCGCTGCACTATCTGCACTGCTTGAAGTGCCGGCAGTGCCCGTTATATTGGCGCCATTCCTTCTGATAATGAAAGACACTTCACTCGCTTGGGCAGTAGTTACGCGATAGCTGATGAGATAGATGCCGCTTGCAGGTACGGTCACTTGCCCGCCAGCGAGTAAAAAGCCAAGGGAATTGTCTGCATTCGCCACATTTAGCGGGACGATCGTATTGGGAGAAATATCGATAGCGGAGGATAGCCAGAAGTTACCGAAGACACTGGAAATAGTACCTGTTGCGCCTGTTACACCCGTGGCTCCTGTAGTACCTGTAGCACCTGTAGTACCTGTAGTACCTGTAGTACCTGTAGTACCTGTAGCACCTGTAACGCCAGTTGCCCCCGTAACACCAGTGCCTCCAGCTCCGGTCGCCCCAGTCAAGCCGACTCCTGTCGCACCCGTTATTCCTACTCCAGTAGCGCCAGTAGGACCCGTCGCCCCCGTTGGTCCTGTCAGACTCGCAATAAACGATGCGGATAATACGGAATTCAGCTTGCTGTTCAGCAGAATGTCTTTCTTTGTGATCTCTCTAAGCGTATTTACTACGCTGGAATTCACGTTTAGCAAATCACTAATGGTTGCAGGGGGACCTGTTAATCCAGGAAGCGTGCCAAGGACATAGTGAAGCTTCTCCGCCTCTGCGTTAATGATATGGCTTAAACCAAGTTCCTCCAAAGCGAAGGATGCGAGTAGCAAGTTTACGACTTGGTTTTGAGTAATGGTCAACAGCGGCGTAATGTTGGGGATATTTGCTTGTGACAAATAAAACGTCCTCCTTTATTTATGTCGTTTCATCCTATTCCGATATCATACATAAGGGAATTCGTCGGTTTATGTTTTTATTCGGGCACGGCTTACCATGCGATGCCTTCTTTCTTGGCGATGCCTTCTTTCTTGCCCGTTATTCAATCTTCTTGTAATATTAGGAAATATTTGTGGTGTGACGGTCGCTCTAGTCAATGGAAATCAATCATGGAAAGAGGTAGATTGCTGCAAAAATCAATCAAACAAGAGAGGTTATAATATGAACCTAGGAATTCAAGTGACGCAAAATCAACTAATGGATGTGCTGCTAAACGTTGCAGTAGCTCGTCCAGTATTTATTTGGGGCGCACCGGGAATCGGCAAATCGTCTCTCGTCGAGGCATTTGCCGAGCAGGTGGGCCTGCCTTGCGTATCGTTATTGGGTAGTCAGCTGGCACCGGAGGATATTATTGGTGTCCCACAGATCGTAGATGGGAAAAGCAGATTTTGCCCACCTGCGCAAATTGCGCGAGAAGAACCGTACTGCTTGTTTCTTGACGAATTGAATGCATGCTCGCAAGAAGTGCAAAAGGCGTTTTACAGTTTGATTCATGAGCGGAGAATCGGGGATTACCATCTGCCAGAAGGGTCCATTGTGATTGGAGCAGGAAACCGCGCGCAGGATAGCGCGATTGTCAAACCGATGTCGTCTGCTCTGATCAACCGGATGTTCCATGTCCAATTGCTAGTTTCGTATGAACAATGGATGAATTGGGCGTACAGCAACGGCATCCATTCCTACGTGCTGCAATTTTTGGAGGTGCGCCCGGATTATTTGTGGTCGCAGCCACCGAAGAGCGAGGAACCGTTTTCTACTCCGCGTTCCTGGCACATGCTCTCGGATGCCCTGAACGAATTCGGTGAGAACTTGACGACAGAGATGGTGGGGGTACTGGCCTACGGATGCTTGACGCCTCAGCATGCGGCTCAATTTCGGGCTTTTCACAAGAACATTCAAGGCAAATACCAGCTCAACCGTATTTTGGAGGGAGAGGCTTCTTTCCCGACAGCTCCAGAGGATCGAGACGTACTGTATTTTCTGGCCGATTCTTTCCGTTCGCAGATCAAAAAAGAACTGCCAGCGGATAAAGCCTCCGTGGGGGAGCAGCATAAACGGTTTGCCCACCGAGCGAAGGCTCTCTTGAAGGAGCTGGCTTCTATCTCACTGGAAATGGCGCAGATGGTAGTGGCGCGGCACGAGGATGGCGACGGATTGCCAGACTGGTTTGTTGTGGAGGTCATTCGTGATTTACCGCGATTGGCCATGGACAGGAAGGGCAAATAGCAATGGCCAGAGGAGTTCAAACCGACCCGTCGACGCAAAACTACGAGCAGGCCCTCCATTTTTTGAGTCATCACCCGATGTTTGGTCCACTGTCATCGCGAGCGCACTTTATCCGTTCCGAGCGAAGTATTTGTCCGGATAACGGTTGGGTAGTCGTGACCCGGGAAGGCAGCTTGTACGCGCATCCGAAGCGCAGAGGGGAAGTCGGGGAATGGATTTATGTTCTCGCACACGCGCTCTTGCATTTGGGCTTCGGCCATTTTGTGGAAAAAGAGCAGCCGATATTGTGGAACATTGCATGCGATTGTTATATTACGCGCTTCTTGAGAGACATGAAGCTGGGGAAGCCTCCTGCTGAAATGGCCTTTGAGCTGGATAAATCGGGAAAGAGCGAAGAAGAGCTGTATGACTGGTTCGTGGAGCATGGGGTGCCGGAGCATTTGAAGCTGTTTGGAACGGGCGGGGAAAAACAGGCAGATATGCTTTTCTCGGATAAATACGTCAGGTACACCTACAATCGGGACGTGAAGTGGGAGCGTCTCTTGGGGATCGGGCTGGCACAAGCGGTGCAAAGTGCTGTCAGCGTAGCGGGCGGCTATTCCGATGCTCTCGGGAATGAAGAGAATCAGCTGTCCGAAGCACAAAAGGCCAAGCGCTGGTTCATTAATCATTTTCCATTACTGGCTTCCTTAGCGAGTCATTTCACGATTATCGAGGATTCACAGCTCTGTCAGCGGCTGCAAATCTCGGTGGCAGCCATTGATGTAACAGCCAACGAAATCTTCATCAATCCTGCGGCGGGCTTGGATGAAGAGGAATGCAAATTCGTAATGGCACACGAGCTGTTGCACGCAGGGCTTCGCCACCATGAACGTTGCCAAGGCCGAGACCCGTATTACTGGAATGTCAGCTGTGATTACGTGATTAATCAATGGTTGATGGAGATCGGTGTCGGACGTTTTCCGCAAATTGGCGGACTTTACGACCCAGACCTGAAGGGACTGTCGGCAGAGGCGATTTACGATCGAATCGTGACGGACATGCGTACGTATCGCAAGCTGTACACCTTACGTGGAGTCGGCATGGGCGATATTCTGGATGGCGATGATCCGCGTTTTTGGGAAAAGGGTCCGGGAACGACGCTGGATGACTTTTATCGCAATGCGATGTCGCAAGGCTTGATCTATCACCAGGAGAGGGGACGAGGGCTTTTGCCTGCGGGTTTGGTAGAAGAGATTCGCGCCTTGGGGCAACCGCCGATCCCATGGGATGTTCAGCTTGCCCGTTGGTTCGACGAGCATTTTCCCCCATTGGAAAAGAGTCGCACGTATGCAAGGGCAAGCCGCAGACAGTCCTCAACACCCGATATTGCCCGTCCTGCCTGGAGCTTTCGGGAAACGGATCGGCTGGCACGTACATTTGGCGTCGTGATTGATACATCCGGCTCGATGGATACCAAGCTGCTCGGCAAAGCATTGGGGGCGATTGCGAGCTACAGTGAAGCACGCGATGTTCCGTATGCGCGCGTGGTCTTTTGTGATGCCCAGGCGTATGATGCGGGCTACCTTTCTCCCGAGGACATTGCAGGCCGCGTCAAAGTAAAAGGACGCGGGGGAACGATCCTGCAGCCGGGCATTGACATGCTGGAGAAAGCAACCGATTTTCCAAAGGACGGGCCGATTTTGATCATTACCGATGGGGAATGTGATCGGATCAAAGTAACTCGTAGTCATGCCATTATGCTGCCGAAGGGGAGTAATCTGCCATTCGTAGCGCGAGGACCAGTATTTCGAATGGAATAGCCGTGTTTAGGCTCCGTATCGATGCGGAGCCTTCTTCATGATCTTTTTACAATGAAAGGGTAGGAAAAGCGATAAAATAGCTTATATGATGAAGCGGAGAGGTGTACAGCTTAGTGAAGAATAATCTCCGAGAAGAAACAGGACACCAAAAAAGTAGATGGGAGTCAGTGTTTGAAGTTTTGCTCGTTTCAGCCAAGCTGGGTGTTACTTCATTCGGCGGTCCCATCGCGCATCTCGGTTATTTTCACAACGAATACATTCGACGTCGAAAATGGCTGGATGAGCAAAGCTACGCAGACTTGGTTGCGCTTTGTCAGTTCCTCCCCGGTCCCGCAAGCAGTCAGGTAGGGATCGGTATTGGAATCATGCGAGCCGGATTGTTGGGAGGGGTTGCTGCATGGATCGGCTTCACTCTGCCTTCGGTATTGGCGCTCCTGATATTTGCGTTCACTTTACAAGGACTGGACAGTGGCAGTGCTTCTTGGATTCACGGTCTAAAATTAGTAGCTGTCGCGATTGTTACTCATGCCGTATGGGGAATGGGACAAAAGCTGGCCCCGGATCGAGCACGGGTGACGATTGCGATCCTCGCGGCTGCCATCACGTTATTGTGGCATTCTGCATGGAGTCAGGTCACAGTCATGATTCTAGCGGGAATTACAGGATTGCTGTTCTTCCGGCAGCAAAAAGTTTCGGATTTCCCTGAATTTCGTGTGCCAATCAGTCGAGCACTAGCCATTACGTGCTGGATCACTTTCTTCGGACTTTTGCTTGTGCTGCCCATCCTTCGAGAGAGCACAGGCTTCTCCTTACTAGCACTGTTTGAGAGCTTTTACCGTGCAGGTTCTCTTGTTTTTGGCGGAGGTCATGTTGTATTGCCTTTGCTTGAGAGGGAAGTGATCCCGACAGGCTGGGTAACGCAAGAAGCTTTTCTGACGGGCTACGGCGCAACACAAGCAGTACCGGGGCCATTGTTTACGTTTGCCGCTTATTTGGGAGCGATGATTGCAGGAGGAGTCGGTGCAGCAGTAGCTACGATTGCCATTTTTCTACCGGCCTTTTTACTCGTCATCGGCGCATTGCCGTTCTGGGATTCCTTGAGGAGAAATTCCAAAATCAAAGGAACGCTGGTAGGTGTGAATGCAGCAGTCGTCGGTATTTTACTCGCAGCCCTGTACGATCCGATTTGGACGAGTACGATCCTTGCTCCATTGGATTTTATCGCAGCGGCTATTTTGTTTATCATGCTGGAGCACTGGAAGCTGCCGCCATGGCTGGTTGTGGTTACAGGGGTTTCGTACGGTCTGTTGCTGTCTTAGACTGATAGGCAGTGTATTATCATCCTTAGTTTTAAAAGGTCTCAAACCAAAGAAAGTTTGCCAACTATGTAGGTACCGCTTATAATACTGAATGAAAGTTCAGTATTGTAGGATGGGAAGTTGGTGGGAGCATTGAATAAAAAGAAGCAGCAAACGGAGCAGACCAAGAAAAAAATAGCGGATGCGGCCAGAATTTTATTTATGCAAAAAGGCTACAAGGCCACATCAATAGATGATATCGTGAAAGCTACTGGATACAGCGGCGGTAACATTTATT
Organism: Brevibacillus sp. MER 51; assembly: GCF_023714195.1. NCBI lineage: Bacteria > Bacillati > Bacillota > Bacilli > Caryophanales > Paenibacillaceae > Brevibacillus > Brevibacillus sp. MER 51. Next base: position 225,874 of record NZ_JAMAUS010000010.1, read on the forward strand.
ATCATTTCAAGAGCAAGGAAGGGCTGTTCTTGCATCTGATTGAAGCTTGGAATAGCGAATGGGAAGAGGAATGGCTAGCCAAGGAACATCTCTATACGACCTCGATCGATAAATTGTATGGAATGGCTGAACATTTTGCGACCGATTTCATGAACCATCCTCTGACCAAGGCTGCTGATGAATTTTTCGACATGTCGGAGAAGCCTTCCGATGTGGAGGAGCGTATCAACAAAATGATCAAAGGCTATATTGACTTTAATCAACAGTTGCTCCAGAAGGGGATCGATAACGGCGAATTTGAAATGACGAATGTAACCGGAGTCGCCATGATCCTGGACAGCCTGATGTTTGGTTTAAATCAACACTCGCGACGAATGGAACGCAAGGAAGCGCTGGCAACTTTTCGCTTAGCGATGGATGTGTTTTTATTTGGCATTGTCAAACCATCCCGCTAGCTTTTTTTACGTGATGATTTAGAATGGATATTCAGTGTTTTGGTAACGGATTGGAGGAATAGGAAATGGCTTTATTATTAAAAAATCAGGGAGCCCTATTGATTCTGATGTTCAATATTTTCCTTGTCTTTACGGGGATCGGGCTTGTTATACCGATTATGCCGAAGTACATGGAGAGTTTGGGAATTACCGGGGGAACCATTGGTCTGTTAGTGGCAGCCTTTTCGCTGACGCAGCTTCTTTTTTCCCCTATTGCCGGGCGATGGGCTGATTCATTCGGAAGAAAAAAGATCATTATGATTGGCTTGATCGTATTTGCTATCTCAGAAGGGCTGTTCGGTATAGCGAATTCTCCAGTCCTGCTGTTTGTTTCTAGGTTGTTAGGCGGCATCAGTGCCGCACTGATTATGCCAGCCGTAATGGCTTACTCGGCAGATATTACAACGAATGAAGAACGAGCGGCCGGGATGGGGTATATTACGGCAGCCATTACAACTGGTTTTATTATCGGTCCAGGCATTGGAGGATACATTGCTGAATTTGGTATTCGCGCACCTTTTTATACCGCAGGAATTGCAGGACTGATTGCTGCATGCATCACGTTGTTGATCCTAAAGGAATCGAAACCGACGGAAGAAGCATTGGCTGACTCGCATTCTAGCGAAAAACAACGAAGCAGTCTCCTTTCCCAGTTAATGCATTCGTATCGGGAGCCTTATTTTTTCAGTTTGATTATTGTGTTTGTCATGTCTTTCGGACTGGCTAATTTTGAAACGGTGTTTTCATTGTTTGTCGACCATAAGTTTGGATTTGAGCCAAAAGATATCGCGTTTATCATTACATTCGGGTCAATAGCAGGCGCAGTGGTCCAGCTTACTGCCTTTAGCTGGATCATGAATCGCTTTGGCGAGAAAAGGGTCATCTCAGTCTGTCTGCTCTTTGCTGGTTTGTTTATTGTGTTGACGCTATTTGTTCACGGATTTTGGATGATTTTTGCCGTTACCTTTATCGTATTTTTGGCGATCGATATTTTGCGTCCGGCCATCAGTACCCAAATGTCGATGCTCGCAAAGGATCAACAAGGATATGTTGCAGGTCTTAACTCAGCCTTCACCAGCCTGGGCAATATTGCAGGACCTATCGTAGCAGGATTTTTATTCGATATAGATATCAACTATCCGTATGCGCTAGCGTGTTTGATTTTGCTTATCTGTTTCGTCTTATCACTAGGAGTTAAAAACCGCAACCTGAAGGATGCCAATGCGGCTTCTAGTCAAGCGTCCATTCATGGATGATGAAGTGAAGGGATACGATAGCTGAATAAAGCAGCGGCGAGTCTAAGATTTTATGTTTAGGTCTTAGTTCGCCGCTGTTCCATTATTTGGGCAAATAAAACTTTCATGATTACTTAATAGAGATGGGAATAGAAATTTACATCATTCATTTATAGTGAATACGGTAAGCCATACTTTAAGGAGTGAAGCAAATGATGAGAAACAAGGTAATGATAGCAACTGCTGCCCTTATGGTGTGTGTAGTACCAATTGCTTCTGCCGCTGGCAATCCGCACTGGTCAAAAACCTCTCCAAAAGAGTTCGATCTTCAAGCTCACCGCGGCGGACTCGGGCTCACGGTAGAGTCCACATTGGCGTCGTTCTCCCACGCCCTTGAATTAGGAGTGAGCACACTCGAGCTCGACGTGCAAATCACAGAAGACAAGCAGGCAGTTATTACGCATGACCGCAAGATTTCCGGTGCCAAGTGTCGAGATACAGGCCCACTTTTCGCTGGCGATCCTGAGTATCCGTACGTTGGCAAGTACATAAAGGACCTGACTCTCGACCAAGTTCGCACGCTGGACTGTGGTACACAGACATTGCCGCAATACCCAGGGCAGCGTCCAAGCCCAGGTGCTAGGATGCCGCTGTTGAGCGAAGTATTTGACCTCGTCAAGGACTACAAGGCTAACCATGTATGGATGAATATCGAAACGAAGGTAGAGGCGGGAGCACCGGAGCAAACCGCTCCGCGTGAAGATTTCGTGCAGATCGTCGCTCGTGAAGTGCGCGATGCCGGAATGCTTGATCGGGTATCGATCCAAAGCTTTGACTGGGGGGCGCTCATGCGCATGAAAGAGGTTGAGCCGCAATTGCCGATTGTGGCCCTAACGAACGGTGCGCAATTCTTGCAGCCAGGTCAACCAGGAGCTTCACCATGGTTGGGCGGAATTGACATTGACGACTTTGGAGGAGACCTCGTGGCGGCAGCATACTCATTTGGTGCAGACGCTATCTCTCCGGTGCATGGCTCTCCACAAAATGGCAAAGTCACCGACGAGAATTATGTGCCCTATGTCACGAAGAAAATGGTAGAGGACGCACACAAGGTTGGGATGAAGGTGATTCCGTGGACGGTCAACGACACACCTACGATGAACAAGCTGATCGACGATGGCGTAGACGGGATCATTACGGATTACCCGGACCGTCTGCGTGAGGTCATGGAGCAGCGTGGTCTGAAGCAACCGAAGAGCTACAAGGCTCCTAAAAAAGAGAAGTAAAAAACAGACCAGTCCATTCGGGCTGGTCTTTTCTGGCATTCACGGGACATAGCCATATCCAGGATATTTGACAACGGGCCATTTATCCTTGCGTAAAGCATCTAATAGTTCAGGACCTACACACAGATTGGAAGCGACGAGTTCATGCGGGGTAAGTGCCATCCATTGATTCAGCGACACATCGACAAAGCGGTCGCTTTTGAACATTTCCAAAAACCACACCGTTTCCGTCCCGGTATTTTGAATATAATGCCCCGTCGCAAAAGGAACGTAACCGACATCACCTGCTTGGTAGTCAAAGGTTCGGGCGTTTCCATTTCCGGTGAAAACGGTCATGCGTGCTTGGCCTGAAATGTAGTATTGCCACTCGTCGTTATTGGGATGCCAATGCAGCTCTCTCATGGCACCGGGACGTAGTTCTACGAGTGCTGCCGCGATTGTTTTGGAGATCGGGAAGTTGCGGGAATCGACGATGCGCACACTGCCGCCAGGTGTAATCAGTGGTCGTTGCGCAAGTAAGCGATGGGTAAAGGGAAGGGGGACGGTTCCGTACGGGGATTCTACCTCATCTTCTTCTACGGGACTGGGAATCTCGTCCTGATAAATGTACACTTGCTCGCAAGGAATGTCGGCAAAGGCTGATTCAGGCACACCAAAATTTGCGGAAAGCACATCTGTTGGCGTATGAGCAAACCAATCGGAGATCGATAGTGTATTCAGATCGGAAAAATGTCCATCGTCGAAAACGAGCAAAAATTCGCAGCCTTCCTCTAGTCCCTGAATCGAGTGGGGGATGCCAGGTGGGAAATACCACAGATCGCCTTTGCCGATATCTGCGATAAAATTTCGTCCGCGTTGGTCAACGGACGTAATTCGTGCACGACCAAGCAGCATGTAAGCCCATTCCGCCTGCTGATGCCAATGCAGCTCGCGAACCCCGCCTGGCGTCAGGCTCATGTTTACACCCGCAAGTGTAGTGGCGATTGGCAGCTCGCGAATGGTGACCTCCCGGGACCAACCGCCATGATTTAACGTCATAAAGGCATCTGAAAAGGAAAATTTCAGATTGGGCAGCAAGCCCGCATCTGTGACGGGAGGAACGAGCATATTCGGATTTTGCCGATCACGCATGACGTTCCGTGGGCCGAGATCGACCCATCCGGTCCCGTCACTTCTCATCGGCTGAGGAATCTGATTCCCTTTGTTTGGTGGATTCATCGGGGCAACCTCCTTCATCCTTGGACATGCATAGATTTGGGCGGACTTCATCCACTAACCATGACTATGCATCGGCTTGCCCGTTATGCAAACATCCAAGCCGTACTATCGTTTCCATGGGTGATTTTGTATAATTTTAGGAGTGATTGACAAATTGACAATAGTAGGATGGATATAAATATGACGAAGATTCCCAACGATCAATGGTTAGCACGATATGAGCAAAAAAAACCGATGTTAGAACCCCTTGTTGATTTACACACCTATTTCACATCAACAATGATCAGTGGGAAACCAATCAACTTGCTTTCTTTGGGGGAAATCAAGATTCCCACTGGAGACATCATCGTTCGTGATCCGCTTGTGTATCTGGAGAGAAATAGTGCCCCGTATTTTCGAAAAGTCCCTACTGGAACCTTCCCATTAACCATTTGTGTGGTAACCGTCGAAGAAGACCATTACCGGTATGCAGCTGCGAAGGTAGAGTTCACAAATAAAAATCCCCAAAAATTTACGGAAGCCCTCATAGGAGACGAGGATCTCGAAAATCTTGGGGAAGGCGAATATTTTGGCTTTAATGTGGATGCAGGCCTTGCTACTGTGGTAGATGTCAAAACGAGGGATGCTTATCTGGATTTTTATGATAGCTGGAAAAAAGAGAATCCAGACGGCAATATTTACGATGATTATTTCGCGGAAGTTTTTGCACAAAGTTACAAAGACCGTCCAAAATACCAAAGAAGCGCTGGAGATTATATAAACTGGACGATACCAGGCACGGATTTATCGATTCCGATGATTCAGACCGGATTTGGAGATGGAGCCTATCCTGTCTATTTTGGGTTAGATGAAAACGAGCAAATATGCCAGCTGGTGATTCAATTTATTTGCATTGAGCTTGCATTTGGTGAGGATGACAACGAAGACGAAAGCTAGTAGAAAAGCCTCTCACCAATCCTTTTTGGAAACGGTGCCCCGCTTATCTTTCTTTGGGAAGAGAAAATAGCTGGCTGTAAACAACAGATCAACCCCCAGTACAACGGTCCATAGCCGAAGAATATACCATAAAGAAGCAGTTCGTTCTGCATCATTGATAAAGTAGACGGTCCCGGCTAAGAGGGCTGCCCCAATGACATAGGCCAAGAGATGTCTAAACCAGCTTTTTGCGTAATGCTTGGCGTACTCCATGCCGTATAGTTTGGGTTTAGGTGTGCCTTCCTTGGTGACGTATTGCTGAAATTTTTCATCCGCCCATTGAATCATGCTTTTCCCAAACGCAAGTGATACCCCAATATAGACGGCAGCCAGCGCATGAGGAATCGTTGCGGTAGCTCCACGATACAAATCCACGCTCGTGACAACGAGCAAAACCACATCAACAACAGGCGTCAGGGCGAGAAGTAAAAGCCCGGCCTTTTTTTGTTTGAGTACGTACCTTGTGAAAAGGCCAAGTACAATGACCACCCAAAAGGCGATTTCGCACGCGACAATCATCCATGCAACAAAATTCACTATTATAGGTCCCCTTTTCGGAAGTTTCTTCTCCTGCATGAGGAGTTTTTTTAATACGATCGCGCTAACAAAAAGGATTTTAACATCGGCAGTTAAATAATACAACTGTATTGTTAAAAGTTGCTTGTCCCTTGCCAATCTTGTTAAAATACAACTATGCCGAAAATAATCGATCATGAGAAAAGAAGAGAACAAATAGCAGAAGCAACGTGGCGTGTCATTGTTGAGCAAGGAATGGAGGGGGCGACGGTAAGGGGCATTGCAAAAGAAGCAGGACTTTCATTAGGTGCTCTGCGACATTACTTCGCAACACAGGATGAACTGCTAATGTATGCCATGCAGCTCGTAAAAGAGAGGGCAATAGCTCGAATTGCAGAAATCCACGCGAATGAAGAGTTGGCGCCAAAAGAGAAAATCACCAAAATCTTTTTGGAGCTCCTCCCTACGAATCGAGAAAAGATGGTCGAAATGGAAGTTTGGTTTGCTTTTACTGTGTACTTCCGACACAAGAAAGAAGGCTTTGACGCACAGCATGACGGAATCTATGCCGGCGTCCACAAGCTGTTGGATTCTGCCGACCAACTGAATTTATTACGCAAAGAGCTGGACAAAGAGCTGGAAGCAGAAAAGCTCTATGCCGTCATCGACGGTCTGGCCCTGCATGCCTATCTCGAACCGCAGCGTGTCGATGGGGAACGGATTACGAAAGTGCTGGAGCATCATCTGGCATCCTTGTTTCATTAACGGACTATTAAGAAACACATACCCATACTCTTATAAAGAAAAGCAATCGGATCGTGGGAAGGTTGATCTGATTGCTTTTTTTCGTCGGCACGCACATGGGAATGAACAAGATTTAACTCTAACTCTAACAATATTTGATTGCGAGAACACATATGGGGAATTCAGTATTTTTCGTTCACTGGTGCCATGCTTTGGGATTTTGTCGATAAAAAGGTGCAATACATAGCGTTTTTAGAAATAGCTTTTAATGCTTTTTCAATTTCGCAAGAAGTTCAATTATTTTATCATTTTGCACTGTTATTTTTTTGTCGTCCACAACTTGAGTTCAACGTGTGGATCTTTATTCCATGTTTACATACCGAACGTCCATTCGTAAAATGGTAGCAAGAAGGTGACGAAAATGAATGTGAAAAAAAATATCGCAGCCATATTGGATCACATAAAAACAGATGAACGATTTCGCGATAACATTGCGCATTGGAGGGTCATTCCTGCTCGTGAAGCAAAGTCCGTCCCATTTCCAAGTGAGCTGGATGGACGAATTCGAGATGCCCTAATAAATAGAGGCATTCCCTCCTTATACACGCATCAAGAAACGTCTTTTCGCCATGTGCGCGAAGGTAAACACATCGTAGCGGTTACGCCCACGGCTTCTGGCAAAAGCATGTGCTATCATTTGCCGATCCTCCAGACGTTATCGGAAGACTCGCAAGCGCGGGCACTTTACTTGTTCCCAACCAAGGCCTTGGCACAGGATCAAAAGTCCGAACTGCACGAGTTGATTACGGAAATGGGCCTCTCCATCAAATCGGAAACGTATGATGGTGATACACCTGCAAATATCCGGCAGATGGTGCGCAAGGCAGGAAATATCGTCATCACCAACCCAGACATGCTGCACTCCGCCATTTTGCCCCATCACACCAAGTGGGTGTCCTTTTTCGAGCATCTCAAATACATCGTAATTGACGAGCTGCATACATATCGCGGCGTTTTTGGCAGTCATGTCGCCAATGTCATTCGGAGGTTGAAGCGTATTTGCGCTTTTTATGGGAGCCACCCGCAATTTATTTGCACATCGGCGACCATCGCCAACCCGAAACAATTGGCGGAAGCCCTGACAGAAGAAGAGGTAGAGCTGGTCAATAACAATGGTGCTCCGTCGGGAATCAAGCATTTCCTTTTCTACAATCCGCCTGTGGTCAACAAGCAGCTCAATATTAGACGGAGTGCTACATTGGAGGCGCGGGACATTACCGAGCAGTTTCTGACCAATGGCATTCAGACGATTCTGTTTGCGAGAAGCCGCGTACGAGTAGAGATATTGCTCACGTATTTGCAGGAGCTGATTCGCCGCAAGCTTGGACCAAAAACGATCCAAGGGTATCGCGGCGGCTATTTGCCGAGCCAGCGAAGAGAGATCGAGCGCGGCTTGCGCAATGGCGACATTATGGGCGTGGTCAGCACCAATGCGCTGGAGCTCGGGGTAGATATCGGACAGCTTCAAGCGTGTGTCATTACTGGCTATCCAGGCTCGGTCGCAAGCACATGGCAGCAGGCAGGACGGGCGGGAAGGCGGCAGGGGGAATCCGTCGTCGTTATGGTCGGTAGCTCCACACCATTGGATCAGTATGTGATCGCCAATCCGGAGTACTTTTTCGACCGCAGTCCTGAGACAGCGCGGATCAATCCCGATAACCTGATTATTTTGGTGGATCATCTTAAATGTGCGGCGTACGAGCTGCCGTTTCGGGAGGGAGATACATTCGGACGTGCGGAAATCGTGGAAATTCTGGAGTTCTTGACCGAGGAGCAGGTGCTTCATTACTCGCGGGGCAAGTGGTTCTGGATGAACGATTCATTCCCGGCCCACAACATCAGTCTACGGTCAGCTTCGCAGGAAAATGTCGTGATCATCGACATTAGTGAACGGGGAAATGAGCGTGTTATCGGGGAAATGGACCGTTTCAGCTCCATGACGCTTTTGCATGACGAAGCCATTTACCTCCATCAGGGGACGCAATTCCAGGTGGAAAAGCTGGACTACGAGGAAAAGAAGGCGTATGTCCGGGAAGTGCAGGTCGATTATTACACGGATGCCAACCTGGCTGTCTCGCTGAAGGTATTGGAGCAGGATCAGTCCCGTCGTCATGCACAGAGCACGTTGGCTTATGGCGAAGTGGCTGTGAATGCAATGGCGACGATCTTTAAAAAAATAAAGTTCGAAACGCACGAAAACATCGGCTCGGGGCCGATTCATTTGCCGGAAGAGGAGCTGCATACAAATGCGGCGTGGATCGGCTTTTCGGAAGCGTTGCTCGGCGAGATCGGGACAGAGGATGTGGAGCGTGGCTTGGTCGGTTTGGCTCATGTTTTGCAGCACGTAGCTCCGCTGTTTGTCATGTGCGACCCGATGGACCTGCATGTGATACCGCAACGAAAGGCTGTTCATTCTCAGGAGCCGACGATTTTTCTGTACGACCGTTATCCGGGAGGCATCGGCTTGAGCGAACAAGTGTATAAGGAAATGGAGACGATTTTGACGCAGGCAGAGCGGATGATTGTCTCTTGCCCGTGTGAGTCAGGCTGTCCATCTTGTGTGGGAGCGACAGATGACGGCAGCAAAGGGCTAGCCATGACCTTGCTGCGAATCGCGCAAGGGGGAAGCACTTATGTCTCTTAAATCCAAGCTGCAACGGATGAAGGGACATCTCTCGCTGGAAACGGACAAAGCGGTAGCGCCAGCAGTCGAATCGGAAACGCCCATTCGCAAGGAAGAGTCGATGGAAGAGACGAGGGCGGCTGTACCAGCGGATAGCAACGCCGAGCTACAGATACCTTTTGCCGATAAGTGGAAGGAAATGCAGGCATCGCCCTACATCTGGGATGACGAGTACGTCATGATTCGCGAGGTTCGCTATCCGATCAATCAGCGGCATGGGGCTTACGCCTTTTCTGAGCTGCATGAGGCGATCCGTATGTGGGAAGCGGCTGGTCGAGAGCATCCACTGTCCGCTGCGGGCAGAAAGCCAGAAGACTTGCTGTTTTTCGATACGGAGACGACAGGGCTGTCAGGTGGGGCAGGCAATGCGATTTTTCTTTTGGGGTACAGTCGTTTCGAGGGGGAGCATGTCGTGGTGCGCCAGCATTTTCTCCCGGGCCCGCATGCAGAGGTGACCTTGTACCAATCGTTTTTGGAGCAAGCACAGAAGTCCTCGCATCTGGTGACCTTTAATGGAAAGTCCTTTGACTGGCCACAGGTGCGGACGAGGCATACGCTGGTGCGCGATCAAGTGCCCGCTTTGCCTACCTTTGGTCATTTTGACCTTTTGCACGGGGCGAGGAGATTGTGGAAAGCGGAGCTGGAATCGTGCCGATTGGGAATCATCGAGCAGGAAAAGCTGGATGTGTTTCGCGAGGATGATTTACCCGGTTATTTGGCGCCGGTGCGGTATTTCGACTTTTTGCATGCCCAAGATCCTGATGTCATCGAAGGCGTGCTGCGGCATAACGAGACGGACGTCCTGTCTCTGATTACGATGTACATTCACATGACGCGGCTACTGGTAGGGCAAGGGAGTGTAACGGTATCTCTCGAGGAAAGCTACGAAATTGCCAGATGGTACGATGCGCTTGGGGATCAGGAAGCCGCTATGGCAGGCTATCGCCTTGTCGCAGATAGTGAGCATGCATGGAGTAACCGGGCCAAGCTTGCCATCGGTCATTTATATAAAAAGCAAAAGGATTGGGCCCAAGCCCTAACCGTTTGGGAGTCGTGCATTCAGTCCACCGGATATGTCCCGGAAGAGGTGTATATTGAGGCTGCCAAGCTGTATGAACACCAGTTGAAGAATTGGGAGAAGGCTTTGGATTATACGAAGCAAGCGTACGAGCAGTGGAAAAAGCGGGCGAGTCTGTTGCGCAACAGGTCCAAGGCCGACGCAGAGGCATATCACAAGCGGATAGATCGGTTAGAAGCAAAGCTACGCGGAAATGAAGCGGAAGAAGATAGTCTGTTGTCCGGATTTTTGGATTGGGCGGATGAGCAAGGGTGATAGGGATCGTAGTCAGAAGACCTAACCATCTGAGGGGGATTGGATGAGGCACATTGTCTTGTTTCTGATGGTGTTTCTACTTCTTGGCGGTTGCTCTGCAAATGACGACTGGGTACATACATTTACGGGGGAGAGTGACAATTGGATTGTGGTCATGGAGATCAGGCCGATTGAAAGTGAACACACAACAGTTGCCTACCCATTTTATTTGAAAAAGAAAATGGAGAACCAAGTAACGAAAGTGTATGCCGAAGCCGATTTAGTCAACGGGAGTAAGGCTAGCAACCTTAATCAAATTGATTTAGAGGAGATCAATAAAAAGCGGCAGCTCCTGCTTTTTCAGGAGTACCCGAATTCCCCCTCACCCGATTTTCCTGGAAAAGATACGCCGAAAGAACAGCTCGAATACTACTTCTCAGATTTGAAAATGAATCTAAAATGGACAGACGAACGGGGACAGCATCAAGAACAAATCATGCTAAAGCTAAAAACAGCTCCTTGATGAAACAAGGGAGAATATGATTACGACTATCGGGGGCTAGGGTCTAATTGAAAACGGGTGGTATTAGCGAAGCTGACACCACTCATTACATAGATGTATTTACGTGGGGAAAATAGGACTCAACCTTTTTTCCAGTTATTTCATTTGATGAAGTGAAGAGATCATGTTATATTAGTAATCCGCCTTTCGAAAAGAGCGGAACAAAATGAAACACTCCAATTATTACCTGTTGATTTTATTAATGATACATGGTATATTGTGAATCTAGCGCTTTTGAAGTGTTAGTGAAAATGCTCTTTGAAAACTGAACAGCGATAGCGTTAATGAGTCTATCATGAAATGATTTGCCAGCTTTGAACCAGCAACAAACTTTATTGGAGAGTTTGATCCTGGCTCAGGACGAACGCTGGCGGCGTGCCTAATACATGCAAGTCGAGCGAGTCTCTTCGGAGGCTAGCGGCGGACGGGTGAGTAACACGTAGGCAACCTG
>NZ_JAMAUS010000011.1:0-214849 GCF_023714195.1 Brevibacillus sp. MER 51
CGCCGCCAGCGTTCGTCCTGAGCCAGGATCAAACTCTCCAATAAAGTTTGTTACTGGTTCAAAGCTGGCAAATCATTTAATGATAGACTCATTAACGCTTTCGCTGTTCAGTTTTCAAAGAGCATTTCGCGCTATCAAGCGCTCCGTTTCCAACTACATAATTTTGTAGTGGTGCCGGCGATAGGACTTGAACCCACAACCCCCTGATTACAAGTCAGGTGCTCTACCAATTGAGCTACACCGGCATTTGATTCATTCGTTTTCGTTGTGTGCGTTTCGTGTGTGTCCCGCTCACGAAATTTAATATAGCACGTATAAAATTTAAATGCAATAGAAAATCTAAAATAATTTCATTCAAAATAAAAATCGAACAAAAAAAGAGCAGTGGGATCGATTCCCCACTGCTCTTTTCTTCTATATATTATCCCGCTCGAAAACCCTCTCCCAACACTTCCTGAGCAGGGCACAAAATAATGAATGCATCGGGATCCACCGAACGCACCATAATTTTCAGCTTGCTTACTTCACTTTGGCTGACAACTGCCATGAGCACCTTGCGCGCGTCTCCGGTATATCCACCTGCACCATCCAGCAAAGTGACACCACGGTCCAAATCGTACAAGATGGTTTCTCTCAGCGTATCTGTTTCATTCGAAATGATATAAGCGACTTTGGAGGTATTCCACCCCATCTGAACAATATCAATCGTCTTGCTGGTCACAAACAACGCAATAAGTGCATACAATGCTTTTTCCGGATCGAATACAATCCCCGCAAACAAGATCACTAGCCCATCAAACACAGCTACACATGCGCCTAAGCTAATTCCTGAGTATTTGTGGAGGATTTGCGATGCAATTGAAAAGCCACCCGTTGATCCTCTCCCCCGAAACACGATACCAATCCCTAGCCCAACCCCGATTCCTCCATAAATACTTGCAAGCAGAAGATTTGTGGTTAACGGTTGCAGGTGACTGGTCAGCATGACACACAAAGGGAGAACAATCGAACCAACCGCCGCCTTCATACTGTATTGCCGATCGAGAAGTCTGAAGCCTAATAGAAACAAAGGAATATTCAATGCCCATTGCACTACTGCTGGAGAAAACCCAAACAAGTTATGCAAAATCGTAGACAGCCCAGAAACTCCACCAGAAGCAATTTGGTTTGGATTCAGAAACAAATTGAAGCTAGTTGCCAATACAAGCGATCCTAGAACCAGCATGCCGTATTCGAGTATTTTTCGCTGAGGACTGTTCATTTGGATTGCGGTTCGTCTTTTTCGTGCCACATGGTTCCACTCCTGACATTATCACGTAAGCAAAATCCGCACATACACTACCATGTTTTGGTGGAAAAGAAAACCCCTATTTCCTCATCCCTTCTATGTAAGATTTACGCATCCCCCAGAAACATGCACCCTCAAACCATGAGCCGGATAAGATATGGAAAGAAAAAGTTGACTGCACACAAAATAAAAAAGATAATTACAATATAGTAATTATTACAAACTAAGAACGGGGTGACCTGTAATGGATCATCATATTGTCAGTGTCACACAACAAGCCAAGCATCTAGGAAAAAGATTGACCGTCCAAAGAAGAGCCGTACTCCTTCTTATGCTTACTACTCAGAAATACTATACAGCCAAAGACGTTTATCATGCTTTGAAAAACGAAATGCCAAACATCACACTCTCAACCGTTTACACCAGCCTGCGCTTTTTCGTGAAAATGGGTATTCTCAAGGAGCATGTTCACCACGACTCCCCCAATCAATTTGAATGTGTGGTAACGATGGACGACATTCAGTTGCCAGAAGTCATTTGATTCCTATTCCTTTTCCACAACGCAAAAAACTCCTGAAGTCATCAGGAGTTTTTTTGTATGCCGTCAGCTATTAAAAATCAAAGTTATCCGGGTCTGGACCAACTCGGTGATTTTGGTTCAACGCATGAATCATTTCCATGTCCTCTTTCGACAGTTCGAAATCAAATACGGATGCATTCTCGACGATTCGATGCTCTTTGGTCGACTTTGGAATAGTTACGACGCCATTTTGCAAATCCCAGCGAATAATGATTTGGGCAATGGACTTCCCGTATTTTTCTGCAATTCCTTTTAGTACTGGATTGTCCAATAGTTGGCCTTGCATAAGCGGAGACCATGCTTCAAATTGAATCCCTTGATCCTTGCAGAAAGCACGCAGTTCATCTTGGGACAAGCGCGGATGGAATTCCACTTGGTTGACCATCGGCTTAATTTCAGCGTCTTTAAGCAGTTCCTCTAAATGATGAACGTGGAAATTACTTACCCCGATTGCTTTTACCAACCCTTTTTTGTACAGCGCCTCTAATGCTCTCCATGCTTCTTTGAACTTTCCTTCTACCGGCCAGTGAATGAGGTACAAGTCCAAGTATTCCAGTCCGAGTTTTTTTAGGCTCGTCTCATATGCTTGCAACGTGGATTCATACCCCAAATCCGCATTCCATACTTTCGAGGTAACAAAAAGATCTTCTCGAGTGATGCCCGCTTCCTGCAAACCTGCACGGATTCCACGGCCAACACCTTCTTCATTATTATAAATAGCAGCTGTATCGATACTGCGGTAGCCATGCTTGATTGCTGTTTTTACCGCTTGCTCGAGCTCCTGGCCTTCCTCTACTTTAAAAACACCCAGACCCAACCAAGGCATTTTTACTCCATTGTACAGTGTAGTCGTATCTTGCAAATTTTTAGGCATAACTTGTCTCCTCCATTCTTGGACTCTATGTTAGTATGACTGTTTCCAGTCACCTAATGTGCTTCATGTCGTTTGACAAGTGTTATTATGAGATAGACTAACGAAAAGGAAAAGTACGCACTTTTTTGTGTGATAGGCACTAATAAGTACCTATCATTCAGGGGGAAATCAACAATGAAGAAGAAGTATAACATTTCAGTGGAAGCTACACTTGAGGTCATCGGCGGTAAATGGAAATGCGTTATTTTGTGTCACCTGACTCACGGAAAAAAACGTACAAGCGAGTTGAAACGACTAATGCCGGGCATTACGCAGAAGATGCTGACGCAGCAACTTAGAGAGCTTGAAGAGGATGGCATCATCAACCGCATCATTTACAATCAAGTTCCGCCAAAAGTGGAATATGAGCTCAGCGAGTACGGCTGGACCTTGAAAAGTATTCTCGATTCGCTCTGCTTATGGGGCGAAAAGCATATCATTAAGGAATACGGCGATAAGTATGCTGTATTGGAAGAAAGTATCTTAAATCGTTAATCGAACGGGAGTAGGTGGAGTGCCTTGGGAGCAATCGAAACGCCTGTCTTGCGAAAATTGGGAAGCTCAGACCTGATGCTTTCTCCTCTCGGCCTCGGCTGCTGGCAGTTCAGCAATGGACACGGAATGGTGGGGAAGTTTTGGCCTGTCATTGGACCTGACGATGTTTTAAAAATTGTGCAGACGAGTTTGCATGGGGGCATTAACTGGTTTGATACGGCAGAAGTATACGGCAAAGGTCAATCAGAACAGATGCTGGCAAAAGCATTAAACGACACCGGCCCACTAGCCGATTTCGCTCATATTGCGACGAAATGGTGGCCTGTACTGCGCACCGCCAAAAGCATCGGGAACACAATCGACGAGCGCATTCGTTTGCTCGACAACCGTACCATCCATTTGCATCAAGTCCACCAGCCCTACTCCTTGTCCTCGGTTGCAAGCGAAATGAATGAAATGGCCAAGCTCGTCAAGCAAGGCAAGATTCAGAACGTGGGCGTCAGCAATTTTTCCGCCAAAAGCATGCGAGAAGCCGATCGCGTATTGCGCGAGCATGGTCTCCGTCTCATCTCCAATCAAGTGAAATACAGCCTGCTGGACAGACGAATCGAACAAAACGGGATTCTGGATACAGCAAAAGAGTTGGGTATTGCAATTATCGCCTATTCTCCGCTTGAGCAAGGGATTCTAAGCGGCAAGTTTCATAAAAATCCTGCCCTTGTCCAGTCCATTACAGGACCCCGAAAATGGACAGCCCCCTTTCGTTCCGCCGGACTCAAAAAATCCCAGCCGCTTATCACGGTCTTGGAGGAGCTTGCACGCAAATACGATGCATCCGCTACACAAATTGCTTTGAACTGGTTGATCCACGCTCATGACGAAACGGTCTTTGCGATTCCAGGCGCGTCCAAAGTCCATCATGCAAAGGAAAATGTCAAAGCCATGCGATTTTCTTTGACCTCATCAGAATTGCAAGAGATCGATGAGGTTTCCAAACAAGTTCTGTCCTTCAACAAGTAAAAAAGCTGCCGATCTAATCGACAGCCAAAATGGTGTAGTCATACACAGCTCTTCCCAGTAATCCTAGTGTGTTCAGAGCGGATTGAGCGGTTACATCTTTGGATAAGGCCGTAATGGAAAAGCAGCGATTGTTCGTATACAGCAAGCCTACATCATGCTGTCTTCCGGTATCCCAGCCCGATTTACACGGCATTTCCCATGCAGGATAATTGGATTCTTTCTCATTTGGCAATTGGGACGGCAGACCATTACGGACTTGCTGCTTTTTCATAATGGCAATCATCTCTTTGCAGGCACGCTGAGACAGATAACTACCCGTTGCCAAATGACCTAGCATACTCGCAACATCCCCAGCGGTTATCTTATTGTTTTCTGTGATATCAAGTGGATAAATCATGAGTTTTCGTGAATAGCAGCTTTGGCGCATGCCCAAATCAATCATGGTCTGATCAATCTGCGCTTTTCCTACCAAATCAATCAGCATGTTTGTCGCCGTATTGTCGCTCTGAATAATCATGAGGGTCACCAAGTCGCGAATCGAAAGCTTCAAGCCTGGAGATAGCACGTACAACACCCCCGATCCCCCCACCAGATCCTCTTGGCGTAAAACAAGCTGATCATCCAATTGAAAATGCCCCTGCTCACTTGCTGCGTAAACGGCAGCCATGATCGGCACTTTAATGACACTCTCCGCAATAAACAGCTCGTCCGGTGCATATTCAAAACGGATTCCTTTAGCTGAACCCTGTTCCTCCACAACGACGCCCCAAGTACCCTCCGCTTGTCCGATAATGGCCGACAACCTTTTTTCCAGCTCCACAGCTTTTCTTCCCTTCTCCCGTTGCTCGTAGTTTCTTGACGCTTCCCTATTATCATACTATTGCGAAAACAATTCGAACAAGAGACGGTACCAGCTTGCGGTTCGTTTATCCATCCTGAATTTGGAAATAATACGTAAGATAAACCTACGGACAAGGTGAGGCATCATGCAGAACTCCGATAAGATTGGCAGCCGTCAATTTGTCATTCTCGTCACATTCATCACCATAGGAGACTCCATCTTGATCTTGCCTTCCGTACCTGCGACTGAAGCGAGTCACGATGGATGGCTATCAGGATTAATCGGCATGGTGCTGGGGCTGGCCATCGTATACTTGTTTTGTGTAGTCGGTCGCATCTACCCCGAACAAACGCTAATTGAAAAGAACAAGCTCATATTTGGACGGTGGATCGGCGTGTTCTTTTCTCTCTTCTTTTTGGGAGCTATATTAATAAACGGCGCTGTCTATATACGGACGATCGGAGAATTCATGACCACACACATAATGAAAGCAACCCCCATCCACGCTGTCATGTTTTTACTCGTTGCCTGCGCCATATACGCCGTTCGATTAGGTCTTGAAGCTTTTGCGCGTACCAGCGAAATCTTTTTCCTCTGGTTTGTCCTTACGTTCGTTACATTTTTTCTTTTGTTAAGCCCTCAGTTTCAATTCGAGAATCTTTTCCCCTTCTTGGAAAATGGCTTTAAGCCCGTCATAAGAGGTGTATTATCCGTGACCGCTTTTCCCTTCTCGGAGCTGGTTATTATCCTCATGATTACTCCACTCCTGGATGCAAAGCAAAAGCTCACGTCTGCTTTTTTGCGAGGAGCTATATACGGTGGAGTTTGTCTGCTTGCCATCATCTTTTTATCACTATTGGTACTCGGCCCGGAATTGGTTTCTCGTGAGACTTTTCCGAGCTACTCCCTCGCCAAACGAGTCCAAGTAGGAGAGTTCTTTCAAAGGCAGGAAGCGATGATGGCTCTCATGTGGTTTGTCTCCATTTATTTCAAAGTCGTACTGTATATGTATGGTTTCTGTGTAGGTATAAAGCAGCTTCTCCATTTAAAGGAGCATCAGCCGCTCACCTTGCCCATATGCATCTTATTTGTCGCCATCGCGATTATCATCGTTCCAAACGAAGCTTTTTTATACGAAACGTATACGTACTGGCCGTTCTTTGATTTAACAATAGGGTTCTTGTATCCGCTGATTCTCCTCGTCGGTTACTGGATACGAAAGCAAATGAACAACAAGCCGACTCCCCTCCAGAAGTAAGGTGTCGGCTTGTTTTATGCTTACAGTAGTTGTTTGATGGCTGCCACCCGCTCTGCATCGACGTATCGGAGAGCCTGTCCTTCTTCTCGTACTGCTGATCCAAAATGAACCTCTTTGACACCCGTACGTTTCACGAGGTCTCCCACGTTAGCCAGCGACAATCCGGTTCCTGCCAAAATCGTGAGTTGTGTGTTCTCTGTCAGCTTGACGAGCTGCTCGATGCAATCAGCTCCCTCAACAGCCGTTTTTTTGCCCCCAGAAGTAAGAATGGTACGGACTTGGGGATATTCCATGAGAATACGCGCTGCTTCGATTTGATCCACAGCATCATCAAACGCACGATGGAACGTCACATTCAACGCACCTGACTCTCCAAGCAACAGCTCCAACCCCCGCTGATCGAGCTTATATTCTGGAGTCAGCATGCCGAATACGACACCTGTAGCGCCAAGTTCACGGATGATACGTACATCCTGTCGCATGACCGCAAGTTCTTCTGCTGTATAGCAAAACGATTGGCTATGCGGTCGTACCATGACGTTTACCGGGATAGAAACCGCCTTGACCACTGCCTCAATCAATCCCCAGCTCGGAGTAATACCTCCCTCCAAAATTCCCGAGATGAGCTCCAATCTGTCAGCCCCGCCTTGCTCTGCACGCTTTGCATCCTCAACTGAAGTCGCAATCACTTCCACTAGCATGATTCTTCGCCTCCGTTTTTAGCATTTGTTCAAAACAAAAACTGGTCGTTTCTCCCCAACCACCAACTGATTGTCGTTTTTAATGGCTTTTGGCGCCAGCGCATGCAGTCGGTCGATGGTTTCCAGATTTTCATACTGAATCTGCTCCAAGATCGATGCGATAATAAGCGGCCATACTAATTCAGAGCCATTCAGTACCTTAAGCGAGAAGCTGAGTCTCTCTTTTTTCAAAGCAAAGCCGTATACGCCCATCGCTCCGCCTTTGGCGATTATATTTTCATCCATTAAAAGCGCTGTACAGACGAAGTTGTGACTGGCTATGATCTCGGGACTGCTAGTCATCCAACCCGTGACTCTCTCTACTGCCTCACGCGTCTCGTGATCCTCGATCAGATCCGGGCACGCCAGCTTTAGATATGCGATCGCCAGGTTCTTGAGCGGCAGCGCAAAAACCGGGAAGCCACAGCCGTCTACGCTTAGCTGAACCTGCTCTTTCGGATAGTCAGCCAGGTCGGCAAACACCTTCAATGCCTCCTGTTGCGCTGGATGCTCTGCCTTGAAGTAATCATAAGTGGAATATCCTTGATCCTTCGACAATGCCAAGTACCCCAAATGCTTTCCCGCACAGTTATGAAAGAGCCTACGCTTTTCTATGCCTTGGGACAAGCAATTAGACTTCGGCTCCTCGTTGAGCGGATATGTCGGGCAAGTTAGCAATTCGTCTTCCTGAATGCCGGTCTTTCGTAAAATCGACTCCAAGCCTTCCATATGATAGACTTCACCACGATGTGAGGCCGCAAAGAGTGCTGCTTCGCTGTTATTCAGTCCGAATTTTTCATCAATTTTACGTTTGGCAATGGGAATGGCTTGAAAGGGCTTAGCTGCTGAGCGCAATAAGGTGATATGATTCACGTCGCCCGCCCGATAAGCCACCTCTCCTTTTTCATTCACGCCACACACGATGCCGTTATGTACGTTCTCCAGAATGCCACCGCGATATTCTTCCACTAATGGGACGTCTCTCATCAAAATTACCCGCTCCACTCCATGTTGATCGATTATGAAAAAAACACTAGCAGTAGCACCCTCCATCCGTCAATCTTTTTCCAATCGATAATCCCCCACTTCGGCGCTGATTGTTGTATAATGTCTCAAGGCACCCACTTGGGCTGCACAAATAAGAAATCCGTGCATCTGCACGGGAGAGGTTCGCGAACTCCCTCTATAAAAAACTAAGCCGGATAACAGTACCTTTCTTTGGTATTGTTATTGTTTTTTTGCAGGAAAGTTCAAGAACTCTCTTTCTTCGATACTTCAAAAGGAGATGGAGAGCAATGATGAAAAAGGAAAAAGCCGTTGTCGTCTTTAGCGGAGGTCAGGACAGCACTACCTGCCTGTTTTGGGCGAAAGAGCAATTCGGCGAAGTAGAAACCCTCACGTTTGACTACGGGCAGCGACACAAGCTGGAGATCGAGTGCGCCCAGCAAATTGCCGCAGAACTCGGCGTCAAAAACTCCGTATTGGACATGAGCCTGTTAAACCAGCTCGCGCCCAATGCACTCACCCGCACAGATATTGACATTACCCAGGAAGAAGGCCAATTGCCATCCACGTTCGTTGACGGACGCAACCTGTTGTTCCTTTCCTTTGCGGGCGTTTTCGCCAAGCAACGAGGAGCACGTCACTTGATTACCGGTGTATGCGAAACGGATTTTAGCGGTTATCCCGACTGCCGTGACGCCTTTATCAAATCACTCAATGTGACATTGAATTTGTCGATGGACTATCCGTTTGTGATTCATACGCCGCTGATGTGGCTGAACAAAGCACAAACGTGGAAACTGGCGG
Organism: Brevibacillus sp. MER 51; assembly: GCF_023714195.1. Classification (NCBI taxonomy): domain Bacteria; kingdom Bacillati; phylum Bacillota; class Bacilli; order Caryophanales; family Paenibacillaceae; genus Brevibacillus; species Brevibacillus sp. MER 51. The sequence continues at coordinate 8,945 of NZ_JAMAUS010000011.1, forward strand.
ACGATCTGGGTGCCTTCTCTTATATTCGCGAAAATACCCTCACCTGCTATAACGGCATCAAAGGAGACGGCTGCGGCGAATGCCCTGCCTGCCACCTGCGAAAAGCCGGACTAGACACGTATCTTTCCGAGAAAAATCAACCTGGAGAACAAGCCTGATGAGCGCGAACTTTGATTTTCGTATCGTCGATCGCATGCAGGCACTGGGTACCCATATTCAAAAATCACAGCTTCGCTACCATAATAAACGCGTTTTGGTAAGCAAGGAATTTACTTTTGACGCTGCACATCATCTGCACGCCTATGAAGGAAAGTGTAAAAATCTCCACGGCCATACGTACACGGTCGTCTTCGGCATTAGCGGTTTTCCGGATGAGATTGGACTCGTGATCGACTTCGGCGACATCAAGCAAATCTGGAAAGAGCACATCGAAATCTATTTGGATCACCGCTATCTGAATGAAATGCTCCCACCGATGAATACCACTGCCGAAAACATGGTCGTGTGGATTTTTGAAGAGATGGAAAAGCAATTGCAGTCAGATGCCTACCACGACCGCTACAATGGCGCTCGTGTGGAGTTCGTTCGCCTGTTCGAGACACCGACCAGCTATGCTGAGGCAAGACGGGAGTGGATGACGGAATGATCCCGGTCTTGGAAATATTCGGCCCTACGATTCAGGGCGAAGGAATGGTTATCGGACAAAAAACGATGTTTGTGCGAATAGCTGGCTGTGACTATCGTTGCAACTGGTGCGACTCCGCTTTTACATGGGATGGATCTGCCCGTGATGAAATCCGGCAAATGTCGCCCGAGGCGGTCTGGGAGGAGCTCACTCGCTTAGGCGGGGACCGTTTTTCTCATGTCACGATCTCTGGGGGAAATCCTGCGCTTTTGGCTGGCATCGGTGACTTAATCGCCCTTTTGAAAGAGCATGGCATTCGCACAGCAGTCGAAACACAAGGCAGCAAGTGGCAAGCGTGGCTTCCTCAGATAGACGACATTACGATTTCACCGAAGCCGCCCAGTTCCGGGATGGAAACAGATTTTCAGGCGCTTGATCGAATTGTACACGAGCTTTTGGAACAAAAACATCCAGGACTTAGCCTGAAAGTGGTGGTTTTCGACGACGCCGACTTTGCCTATGCACGCACTATTCATCAGCGTTTTCCAGAGGTTCCCTTCTACTTGCAGCCAGGAAACAATGATCTGACGGACGTTGATACGCCTCGGCTTCGGGATAAGCTTTTGGAGAGTTTTGAATGGCTGATCGATCAGGCGATGGCGACACCTGACATGAATGACGCGAAGGTTCTGCCCCAACTGCATGCGCTTGTCTGGGGCAATAAACGAGGCGTTTAAACGATATTTTACTATCTAAGAAAAGAGGACTGTACTCATATGGCACATCAACAAGAACGCGATTTATCCTCCCTCACTCTTTTGGGGAATCAAGGGACAACGTACAACTACTCCTATGACCCGAGCGTATTGGAGTCTTTTGACAACAAGCATCCGTACCGCGATTATTTTGTAAAATTCAACTGCCCGGAATTCACTAGCCTGTGCCCGATTACCGGACAACCAGACTTTGCGACAATCTATATCAGCTACATTCCTGACATCAAAATGGTAGAGAGCAAATCGCTCAAGCTGTACTTGTTCAGCTTCCGCAATCACGGCGATTTCCACGAGGATTGCGTCAACGTTATCATGAACGATTTGATCAAGCTGATGGACCCGCGCTACATCGAGGTATGGGGCAAGTTCACTCCGCGCGGCGGCATCTCGATCGATCCGTATTGCAACTACGGGAAACCGGGGACGAAGTACGAGGAGATGGCGAGCCATCGGATGATGAATCATGATATGTATCCGGAGAAAGTCGACAATCGGTAGAGAGTGATTGCTGTGAACACAGAAAAACCCTTATTTACAATAAGGGTTTTTTCCATTTCCAATAGGTAATTAAGGTCTTGATCGTTGGTGTGATTCTACTCCTTCTGCTACGTTTTAGTGCGGAAGGAGGTGATTACCATGACCAAGCATCTGTATTTCTATGCGAGTTTCGAAGATGCAGCGCGACTCAATCGGGAGTTGATTCAGCTCGGCTACAGGAATTACTATCTGGAGCCACATGAACATCTGGTTGCTTTTGTTTTTGAACCAGTGACCGAAGTGAGTCAAGCGATCTTGAGACACTTGTTTCATGCAGATGGTCCATCGCACCTAGACAACTAGCTTTGCAGTACTGGTGCTCCTCATGTGAGGGGCATCGGTACCTCCATCTACACGGTCGTTCATCTTATGTTCATGTTCAACGATTACACTTACAAGCGTAGTCAAAAGAAATGAACAGGAGATGATCTTACTTGTTAGCAGCAGCCGTGATTTTTATAAATCTTGCTCTCATTGCCTATACGATTGGGGTATGGAGCGAAAAACGTTCAGGAGAGCTAAAGTTAAGACACCTTATCTTTTTCGGTCTTGGCTTAGCATTCGATACGATCGGAACTACGTTTATGAAATTGCTTGCTGAGAATTCCAGTTTAAATTTGCATGGCATTACTGGGTTGATCGCTCTGATCTTGATGTTTTTCCATACAGTGTGGGCCTGTGTCGTCCTATGGAAAAAGAAAGAACATCAAATCAAGCAGTTTCATAAATTTAGCTTGATCGTATGGATTTTATGGCTAGTACCTTATTCTATCGGCGTCGCTTTAAGCTTTATGAAATAGGGATACTCTCAATTACGCTCCAAGGTCGAACAATCTAACCTTCCTCAACCCTCTCAACCGATGAGAGGGTCTTTTGCTTTTCTACCATTCGACAATATCTCCTAGAGTAATCGGAACGATAATCGTATAAAATGTAATAAATTAGTATTTTTAGAAATATACACCTTTTAACTATGGCTCGATGATCGTTTTCTAAACAACATTCACCATTTCAGAAAGGTTGATGATCATGTTTAAAAAAGCACTTATTATCCTGTCATTAAGTTCAGTCGTCGTAGTCCCCTCTCTAGCCACACAAGTCCAAGGGGCAGCGCTCCCTACACAGGAAAAGGTAACCACCTACGCTTCCAATAAAAAAATCAGAAACGCCATATCTGGTGAAGAAATCTGGGTGTCGCTTACCTCACCTATTCCAGCCGGATGGGTTATCGTTAGAACTTTAGGAACGCAGAACCTGATCAAGAATATGAACGGTGCTTCTTATGGCACGGAGGTAGAGGTGCTGCTAGCTTCGCCTATCCCAAAAGGATGGGTCATGGTTCGAGCCTTTCGAGGATCGAATGTAATCAAGAATATGAACGGTGCTTCTTATGGTACGGAGATAGAGGTGATGCTCGCCTCGCCTATTCCTGAAGGATGGGTCATGGTTCGAGCCTTTGGAGGATCGAATGTAATCAGAAATGTTAATGGTGCTTCGTACGGCACGGAGGTAGAAGTGATGCTCGCTTCTCCTATCCCAAAAGGATGGATCATGGTTCGAACCTATGGAGGATCGAATGTGATCAGAAATATCAATGGTGCTCCTAACGGAACACAGATTGAGGTACTCCAAGCCTCGCCTGTTCCTGAAGGATGGATCATTATCAGTTCGGGTGGAAATAGGAAAGTGATCAGGAAAGTGGGCTAAAACAAAGCGCACAGGGCATATATCTAGTCCGCAGGCTGACGTCGAAATGCAATCGGCATCAGCTTGTGGGCTTTTCTTTACTCATAAGTTTCCATCAATGGAGGAATATATAAGAGAAGCAAACGTCCTAAGGAGGCCAATAATGAGCACGTTTTACGAGAAATATGGTGGCGAAGATACGGTCGCAAAAGTAGTGGACTACTTTTATGATTTGGTCTTAGCTGATGACACCGTGAACCACTTTTTCAAAGACACCGATATGGAAAAACAGCGTAAACACCAAACAAAGTTCATCAGCTATGCCCTCGGTGGTCCGAATCAATATTCTGGCCAGTCCATGGCAAAGGCTCACGAAGGAATGAATCTGCAACCCGTTCATTTTGATGCTATCGTTGGGCATCTGCGTGAGGCCTTGACTCACTTTGGTGTAAGCGAAGAAGATATTGCCGATGCTCTCGGCAAAGTAGGATCACTACGGGATGATATTTTGTATAAATAACCGCGTATCAAAGCGCCTGATGCAATGGTTCAGGGACCCCCTTCCGTTCCCGGATCAGTTCCTCTCAGTGGCCCTCGTTTTCGAGTGGCCATTTTTAGTTTGTTCATACACATTTTGTAAAACTCTTAGCAACTCTATATAATAGGAGCAATATTTCAACAATGGAGGCAGATTCGCAAATGGAAGATCAATATTTTGTTGGTTGGGGTACATTGGCCCTCATCAACGCTGGACTAGCTCAAGGAAAAAACCGTAGCGGTCTTAACTGGTTTTTTCTCTCTTTATTTATTGGCCCTATCGCAACGTTAATCATTGTAGTCTGGGAAAAACTGCCTGAGCAGAAAGACTTGTCTCAGTGAGGCATATTGATTAGGAGGCAATCATGTTGCAAATTCGAAATGTGCAAGAGCAAGACTACCTCAAAGTTATTACGGTCCTCAACGATTGGTGGGGTGGGCGACAAATGTCTGATATGTTACCCAAGCTGTTTTTTATCCATTTCCAGTCAACGAGCTTTATTGTTGAAGAGAATGGAGAAGTCATCGCTTTCCTCATCGGCTTCTTGTCCCAGACGTTGCCCGGCGAAGCTTACATTCACTTCGTTGGTGTGCATCCCGACAAGCGAAAAGATGGATGGGGGCGCGAATTATACCACCATTTCTTTCAAACCGTAAAACAAAAAGGATGCGATACGATTCGATGTATTACTTCTCCTGTTAATAAAGGCTCAATCTCCTTCCACACCAAGCTAGGTTTTGCAGTTGAAAAAGGAGATAGCATGGTGGATGGGATCGATGTCACTTCTAATTACGATGGAAAAGGAAACGACCGGGTTACTTTTGTTAAGAAGATTTAATCTCATTGAAACCTTTTTACCTTTTTCACGTAATTACAGTTAAATTATCCCAAAAACAGCAGGTGGTTCTCATTCTTAAAGCACTTGGTTTTGGCACGGCTTTGCAGATTCTATGTTTGATCATAGCGATAACGACTGGGAACATCGATCAAGCGGGCAATTATGCCGAGTACCTTGCATTTGGTCTCCTTACACTAGCTGGACTAATGGTTTATAACGCCCTTAGCTCCCCTTCAGCCTATTACAAAGAACATGAAGTGCAAGATTATAAAAGCAGATGGAAATGGACCTTTTATTTCCTGCTCGCCTCTGTTCCCAGTGGCATTTTTGCTGTCATCTTTTTCAGCTTTTTTGCTTAATTCCTTTTGTTTCACAAGCTTCTCTCTTCATTTACGTAACCAAAAAGCACCGTTTCACGTACTAACCAATAGCCACACCAAAGTAATCTTTCACGTGGAAGGATGCGGTCTGATTTGAAAAGCGCAAAAGAAATATGGGGCTGGACCAAAACATTGGGTATCTCCCTTTCACTCGCGATGCTAGTTAACATATTTGTCCTCCAACCTTTTAAAGTGAATGGACAATCGATGGAGCCTACACTGCAAAACGACGAACGCATATACGTGTCGAAATTGTCCCACACATTCTCTTATCTCCCTGAGTACAACGACATTGTCGTGATCGACAGCCGTGTAAACCGAGATCGTACGTTAAAAGATGACGTTCTTGAAAATCCTCTGCTCATGCTCGCCATGGGGAAAAAAGAAGCCAAAACATTCTGGGTAAAAAGGGTCATCGGCAAACCTGGTGATACTTTGGAGTTTAAGAACGAGAGCCTATATCGGAATGGACAGCCGTTAAACGAGCCGTACATAAAAGAAAAAATGGTCGATGTACCTGATGCCAAAATCGTCATACCAGAAAATCATGTGTTTGTGATGGGAGATAATCGTAACAATAGCGATGATAGTAGAGTCATTGGCGTGATTCCACTCGACCATATCATGGGGAAAAAACTGTTTTAATCAGACGAGAGCCTTTTTCAATGAGGAAGGCTCTCGTTCTTTTTCAACGCATAGACGAATGTCCGTTTCGAAACGCCTGACAAACGCATTTACTAGTGATAAATGCATACAAAGGGGCGTTTATTGTGAGCTCTCGGCACTCTCATTCATTACGCTTTATTCGATTTGCCGATCGGCCCGGGCATTTTCACGGGTATGACACACTAACAAGCATTTCGGATCATCATCGTCACCGAATACGTGGCAGAACATCGCCCCCAGAAGGAATGAGAGATCGGCACGTCCATTACTACGAAGGTACCACCACGTTTGATGATGGACATGTGCATCACTACAGGGGATGGACGAGTCCGCCTATTCCGTTGCCAGACGGAAGTCATTACCACGAGTTTTCAGGGCAAACCACTTATGATGACCGGCACACTCATTATTACCGGGGTGTAACCAGTGAGGCCCTATCTTAAGCGAAAAAGGCTGTCCTTCTCCGGAACAGCCTCTCTTCCTCTTCTTATTTTTCCAACACGGACGCCAATGGACAGTCCAATATATACAGGTTGCGATACCTTGGATTGTCCTCATACAACTGCTCATGTGTCCCTCGCATCGAGATGAGTCCCTGCTCTATAAAAATGACCTCGTCCATTTCCTCTACACCGCTCAAGTGGTGAGTCACCCAAATCAAGGTTTTCCCTTGTAAGACACGGAAGATCGTTGCCATCAAATCGCGTTCGGTCAACGGATCTAAACCCACTGTCGGCTCGTCAAGGAGAACAATCGGCTTGTTTTGCAGCAAAATACGGGCAAGGGCTATGCGCTGCCTTTCTCCGCCAGAAAAGCGAAGACCGGTTTCCTGCATCCGTGTTTGATAACTGTCCGGCAGGGATTCAATTAGCTGATCCAAACCGACTTGAGCTGTCACAGAACGCACTTCTTCATCGGACGCATTGGGTCGACCGAGCCTGAAGTTATTGGCTACAGTTGTGTCAAACAAATACGGCTGCTGATTCAATACGGAAAACAAACAAGCAGAAGCCTCCTCTGACTGGACAGGCTGCCCATTTATGGTCACCTGACCTGCCTCCGGCTGTATGGCACCTCGAATCAAGTTCAGTATCGTCGATTTACCCGCTCCGCTGCGACCGAGCAACGCCATTTTGCCCCCTTGAGCCACCTCAAAAGACACGTCCTGCACACTCCAACCGCTGGCTTGCGGGTAACGAAAATGAACATGATCGAGCTTCAAGCTGCCCCCAGCTTGATCAGGCACCTTTTCCTTCTGGACTTCCACAATGGATGGACGACCGCTCTCGATCTCCCGAAGCCGCCCCAGAGACTCCTTGTATTCTGGCATTCGCACAACTGCGTCAGAAATACGGGCAAACGCATCCATCAAAGGAAATGCGACCAGCCCAATCGCAGCAATCAACGTAACAGGAATCTGATTCGCAGCGGCAAGTCCGCCCGCCCAGATGACCAGTAAGACTATGGCTCCACCGATTGCACACTGCGACATCCACTGTATTCGCCATTCTCCGCGGCGAATGGCGTTTTCGATCTGGGAAGCTGTCATTTGCCGTCTTGTAAACGACTGGAGAAACTCCTGCGTACGACCACTGAGAATCCAGTCACTCATGCCAAAAACAGCATCAGTCAGCACTCTGTATGCGGCCTGTCTCTCCTGCTTGAACCGACGACTCTTGGCAATGGTTGACCATAAGACTACTGCCGGTGCAACAAACAGCAGAAAACCACAGTACAACGCCATCAAGAGCGCGAACATCCCGTCCATTCTCCCCAATGCCACAATACCTGCCCCGTAGAGGAGGACCGCCGAGACGGCTGGCAGCACAAAGCGCAGATAAACATTCTGTAGTTGCTCGATGTCATCCGCCAGTACACCAAGCAAATCTCCCGTACGAAAACGAGTGCGGAGAAGCTGCGCTTGCGGTTCGATGGCCTGGTACAATCGCACACGCATACGCGACAATACACGCAAAGCTGCATCGTGTCCGACCAAACGCTCCAGGTACTGAATGACTGCTTTGCTAAAGCCAAAAGCCCGGACAAGTACGATGGGAACATAGACCATTAAGACGTTTTCGGGCTTGAGTGCGGAGCGAGAAATCAGATACCCGGACGTATACAGCAGAGCACCCGCACATGCCACTGCCAAGGTTCCCAGCAAAGCCGCTGCAGCAATCTGCCAGAAAAACTGGCGAAAGTATGGAAAAAACCACCCCTGATTGCCTTCTCGCGCTTCCTTCATCCTTTCTCCCCCTTGGCACCAGCTGTCAACAACCGATAAAATACGCTTTTTTGTGCAACGAGCTGTTCAAAGGTGCCCGCTTCTACCAGTCGACCCCGATCGATTACCCAAATCCAATCCATGTCTCGCATCCAATGCAAACGATGCGTGGCCAAAAATACGCGCCTGTCCCCCAACACGGACAACATGGTCTGTTTGAGCTCCCATTCCGTTTCAATATCCAAGTGAGCGGTCGGCTCGTCGAGCAAAATCACTGGTCGGTTGCCAAGCAGCGCACGTCCCAACGCAACCCGCTGTGCCTGTCCGCCACTTAACATGCGCCCCCCTTCGCCAATGATTTCGTCACAGCCATTTGGCAAGCTGTCCACCAGCTCTCCCAGACCGACAGCACGAATCACCTGCTCCACCTGTTCCTGGGTCGCTTCCGGTTCATAGAAAAGAATGTTATCCGCCAACGATTGATTGAATAAATACGGATGCTGCGGAATGTAAGCGATTTGCCGCTGCCACTCCCGCTTCGCATTCCCCGTAATGGGTTGCCCATCTACGTGTATCACGCCAGCTTCGGGATCAGAAAAACCGCCTAGCACTCCGAGAAGGGTTGATTTTCCTGCCCCGCTCGCCCCTACAATGCCCACTCTTCTCATGTTGCTGCCCAGTTCCGCAGATATCTCACCCAGTACCTGTCTGCCATCCTCACCGACGACCCGAATATCGGACAAGGTAATCGTTCCATTCCATACACCTTTCAGAGACGTCTGACTATCTGATGCTTGTGGTTCCGCCTTATGATCATCAGTGGCGGCATGATAGATAATGGTACGAATCGTCCCTAGCGCTTCCTTTCCATCCAATGAGGCGTGGTAATCCGATCCAAGCATCCGTACTGGCAAAAAGTACTCCGGTGCAAGAATCAGGATGACCAATGCCGTTTCAAAGCCAAAGCTCCCTTCAATCAGCCGCAATCCAAGACCAACCGCCACAAACGCGACAGACAGCATGCTAAAGAAGTCGAGTGCCAAAGAAGACAAGAAGGCCACGCGCAACGTGCGCATCGTAGCGGATCGATATTGATCGCTCACTCTTCCTACAGTCTCCCCATGGTCTTTGCTGCGTCCCAAAAACCGGAGCGTCGCAAGCCCGCGAAGTGAATCGGTGAAATGATGGGACAGCATTCGATACGAACACCATTGCTTGTCTGCCTGCTTACGCGCCGCCAGACCGAGAACGATAAAAAATCCGATGAGAACTGGCATCGTCACCGTAAGGATCAGTCCAGAAATAACATCTTGCGTGTAGACAAATGCCAGAAGCGGAAACGTAACAAAAACCATATCCAGCGTACGCGGAACAGACAACTCCAGGTAGGTACGTACACGATCTACACCTTCCAGGACAAGCGTAACAAGCTTTCCGCTTCCTTCACTGGCTGCAAAACGTGGACCACGCTCGAACAATCGGGATAAAACTCGCCCTTGCAAAGACTCACTGGAGGCTTCAGCAAAACGACCAGCGATTTTCTTTTGCAGCCAAACGATGGTATGACGAGCGGCTATCATGACCAAAAACAGGGCAAGCGACTGATACGCCATCTGAACCGCTTGACCTTCAAACAAGATCGAGATCGACTTCGCCAAAAACACTGCCTGGCCGATAATCGCCGCACTTTGCAGGAGGGAAAGACCGGCTAGCAGCAGCATAACCGGTCGGATTCCTTGTAATCGGAACAATTCCTTGTCCATTAGTACTCCAAATGATCCTTTTCAGTGACTCGTTTGTGGAAAACGAAGTAGCTCCAAGCCTGATAGGCTAGCACGAACGGTAAAAGCACTGCTGCAACAATGGTCATTGCTTTTAACGTGTATGGACTCGAAGCTGCATTATAAAGGGTCAAATCAAACGCGCTATCAATCGTGCTGACCATCACCCGTGGGAACAAACCGATAAACATCGAGACGAATGTCAACAGGATCATCGCGCCTGTCATCCCGAAAGCCCAACCTTCCCTGCCTTGTCTCAGGTAGTGACGAGCCAGTACAAAGGCGATAACACCTAAGAGTGTGGCTGCTGTCAACAATACACCCTGACGTTCAAACAGATCGGTTACCATGAATGTCCACCCTACAAGCACTGCCATGAGAACCGCTTGCACAGGCAACAGCTTTGCTGCCAGTACACGTGATTTTTCACGCAGCTCGCCTACTATGCGCAGCGAGATAAAGTTCAGACCGTGCAGCAAGCATAGTCCTGTAACTGTCACACCTGCCCACAACGAGTATCCATTCACAATATCAGAGAAGTCCGCAGTCATTTCCATATTTTGATCAATCGGCACACCCTTCACCAGGCTGGCAAACACCATTCCAAACAACATCGGCGGTACAAAGCTTCCAATCAGAATCGCTGCGTCCCACGTCTTTTTCCAAGCCTCGCCTTTCCCTTTGCCTCTAAATTCAAATGCTACCCCTCGCCCAATCAACGCAAGCAGAATTAGCGTAAGCACGAGATAATAGCCGCTAAACATCGTGGAATACCACTCTGGGAACGCTGCGAACATCGCACCAGCGGCTGTAATCAGCCACACTTCATTGGCATCCCAGAACGGGCCAATCGTATTGATCAGAACCCGGGTTTGCAAATCATTTCGTGAGAGCAGGCGCGTCGCCATGCCGACACCAAAGTCGAAGCCTTCGAGAAAGAAAAATCCGGTAAACAGAACGGCAATGAGCAGGAACCACAGTTCATTAAGCTCCATAACGTTCACTCCTTACACGATCAAATGGATCTTGAAGCTGTACATTCTCTACTTCCTCATGACTATCCAATTCCGGCCCTTTTTTGGCCACACGAGCAAACAGATAAGCCAAGAGGCACAGCAGGATGAGATAAATCGTCGTGAAGGCGATGAGAGAGAACCATACCGCTCCTGTGCTAATGCTTGGGGAAACCGAATCTTCAACACGCAACAGACCGAATACCGTCCATGGCTGACGACCTACCTCCGTCATGATCCACCCAGCCGAGTTTGCGATGAATGGCAACGAGATACCCGCAACCATCAACTGCATGAACCGCTTGTTTGGCTGTTCCAGCTTTTTGCGCAAAGCGAGATATGCCCCGTACAAAGCCAGCAAAATCATGGCACTACCGCCCGCTACCATGATGCGGAAGCTCCAGAAGGTCGTCCGAACTGGGGGAATGTAGTTTCCTGGACCGTAAGTTTTCTCATACTCCGCCTGCAACTCCAACATGCCCGGGACAGAACCTGAAAGTGAGTTGTACGTCAGAACGCTAAGCAAATATGGAATTTTTATTTCAAAGCCGTTTTCTTGTTTTTCTGGATCAATCGTTGCAAAAACCGTCCAAGGAGCCGGGTCCGCGCTTGTTTCCCACAGCCCTTCACTCGCTGCCATTTTCATCGGTTGGGTAGCAACCAAATACTGTGCCTGACCATGACCAAATTGAGCTATAGCAACCGAGGAAACCAATGCTACCACGATCGCAATTTTGAAAGATTGCACAAAGAATGGAACATCTTGTTTTTTCAACAGCTTCCAAGCACTGATACCTGCTACCAGAAAGGCTCCTGTCGCAAATGCCGCAAATACGGTATGCGGGAATTCATATAGTAATTGTCCATTGGTAAGGAGAGCGAAGAAATCGACCATCTCTGCTCGTCCGTTATTAATAGCGAAGCCGACTGGCTGCTGCATGAACGAGTTGGCTGCAAGAATCCAAAGAGCCGAAAGAATCGTTCCAATGGATACGAGCCAAATACATGCGAGATGCACACCTTTGGACAAGCGATCCCAACCGAATACCCATAGTCCAATAAAAGTCGATTCGAGGAAGAATGCCAAGAGAGCCTCAATCGCTAGCGGTGTTCCAAATACGTCGCCGACGAATCGTGAGAAATCTGACCAGTTCATCCCAAATTGGAACTCCTGCATAATCCCTGTCACGATCCCGACAGCAAAATTTATGAGCAAAAAGGTTCCCCAAAACTTGGCCATTTTTTTGTACAAGTCATTCTTTTTTACCACATACATCGTTTCCATAATGGCTACTAATAAGGACAGCCCGATGGAAATCGGCACAAAAACAAAATGAAAGATCGTTGTTATCGCAAATTGAAGTCGTCCCAAATCCACTATATCCATGTACAAGATCCCTTTCTATTCGCGTTTTGGCCTTTATGTACCGGAATTATACCAGTGGGGAAATCCGCATTTATCACGACTTTGTGAAAAATATCACAAATATATGTGAAAAAATTCACAAATAATTCTCTCTCCTGTAACCCCCCTTTTCGCATTCACCTTCGTGAGAGAGTTTTTTGTTTTACCCTGTATATTTCCGGTCATGTGTAATTGTAGCAGGACTTTTGACCCTAGAGGGTGTCCGATTCGTTACATGATTTTTAACACTCTGTGACGGCACATACAAAAATGGGCCCCGTTACAAGGCCCATCATGAGTGGAATACCCAGATGATCCCCGACCTCGAAAAATCGAAGTCGGTGTGCCTGGGTACGTGGTTAAGTGACAACTGCTTATTTTTTGACGGATTTCGTTGACAAGGATTCGATGATGTTGCCGATAGTCGCAGCATCGAAGCTCTTCTCTGCCATCTGGTACAACTCGTACGTGAATCCTTCATGCTCCCAAATCACGATCCCGTTGGCGAAATACACCTTTTTCCCGCCAATGGTTTCGATCTTGACACCCTCTGTCGTGCTGATGCCGTTTTCACCACCGTTTGAAATCAGCAAGGAAATAAACTCTTTTCCTTTTTTATACTGAATCTCTACCATACTCTCGCCATGAACGACCGTGTTTTTATAGGAATAATTCTCTGACAACCATGTCGGTGCGGGAAAGTTCATTTTGCTGGCTGCGCGTGCTTCTTCCAATGTCATCTGTGGAGGGGCCTTGGGTTCTACAGGTATCTCGATTCCTTCGGTATTGGACTGTGTAGCAGGCTGTTCTTTATCGTATTGGGTAATTTCTATGTTCCCAACCTGAAAGCGTGCCAAGATCGTCTGGAGCATTTCTTGGGCAAACGATGTAGTCGAGAATGCACCTAACAGGCAAACAACAGCAACAGCACTAACTGAGACAGCTTTCCATTTATTCGTTTTCATAGAGATCCCGTCCTTTTTCCTATCATGTAATTGTATGTTTCCTGATTCCAATTTGAATTTCAGCCGATTGTATATTCTGGCTTTTGGAGTGGCGTCATCTAATTCCAGATCAGTAAGCAAGTCGGTGAGTTCACGAAAATCGTTTAGATCTTGCTCACTCTTCATAGCGGAAGCCCCCTTTTTGCAATTCCATTTGCAGCTTTTTCAAGCATCTGTAGAGAACGACGCCAATATTTGAACCACTGACACCAAGAAGTTCTGCAATTTCCGCGTTTTTAAGACCAGCCGCATATTTCATGGCGATGATATTGCGTTCCTTGTCACTCAGCTTGGCCAGTGCTTGAAATAAGGCTTGATGATTATCGTCGCGGATCACAATGTCCTCCGGTGACGACTTCGGCAAGACCAGATTCAGAATCGAATCCAATGAAAAGCTGATCCTTTTCTTCTGTAAGCGAAAGTAATCTGTTACTGCATTTCTGGCGATCGCAAACAACCAAACCTCAAAGTTTGATTTATCCGGCGAGAAGCTGCTGTATTTTGAAATCACCATTTCAAACACATGACTGCATATTTCTTCCGCTGTGTAGTGATTATTGATACGATAGCAAATATATTTGTAGACGCGCTTATAGTACGCACCATAAATTTGGGTAAAAGTTTCGGTCGACATGCTTTCCGCTTGCTTTTCGTGTTCTTCTTTATGGCAGATGCCTGTGTTCACTTGGGCAATCTCCAATTACTTCCCCTCCCTTCTGGATGGAATAAACAAATTGCGCAATTTGTTTGGTTGTGAGCCTCACGCTAGTTAATACGGCAAAAGTAGAATTGTATTAACAACCATTTTTAAAGAACGGAGGAAATGACATGTGGACACCCTATGAAGAAATAAGGAATCACCCCGCTGATTTTCCGAGTAAAATATCGATTTTACTCGGAAAATGAAGGCGGCAGAAAGGTGACACCGTTTCAAGGCTATCGAAGTGATTTTTCTTACGAGGGAGATGACATAAGCCTAACAGGCATCTTTGCCATCCATCCTGAATTTGAAGATGATCACGGAGAAATCATTTTACATAACACAAGCCCTGTTCCTACAGAAGGAACTGCACGCATGTGGATTCTTTTCCCCCACATGCGTAAAGAGGTCCACACAAAAAGAATGGAGCTTGGGGTGATCGGATATTTTATGGAAGGTTCGAGAAGAGTAGGAGTAGTCGAAGTAATAGAAATAGTTGGTTGCATTCCAATCCAGACTCGTAATCTTGGAGGGAACCATATAACTTGAGAAAAAGCAGGCTGTCAACGAATGACACCCTGCTTTTGGTTCTTTTATTTAGCCCAGTGCGGCGGACGCGTAAACAACGGTGGCAGCTTGGTGCTGGCATCACCCTTCGCCGCGTTGAGCTGAACCTGCGTGAGAAACAACGTTTCCGTCAAGTTCGCTCCACTCACATCTGTATCGCGAAAATCCGCACCAATGAGGTCGGCTCCCCGCAAATCCGCTCCCCTCAGATCAGCAGCAATCAAATAAGCCCCGCGTAATTGGGTGCCTCGTAAATCAGCGCCTTTGAGCTTGGCACCGATGAGATCAGCTCCTCGGCCATAGGATTTTCCTTGCTTGCCCCCTTTGTACTTGGCAACCGCGTCCTTGCGTACCAATTCACTTGTCTGTAGCAATAGTTCATTTACTTTTGCTCGATGAAGTGCGATGTCCAGCTTCAGGATATCCTCAGGACTCTGATCCGTCAGGCGCTGCGTCTCCTCCATTGCTTCCTTCAATGCAGGATGGAGCGGCTCGGCAGCTTGCTTGGTCAACGCATCCGTTATATACCAGAGCAGCTCGTGAAGCTGCCACATGATCGGAAATACTTCGTACATTTGCTTCGCTGATCCGGGTTCTTTCCGCCAATCTTGGCCGCCATAAGTGACTTGAGACACCTTTTGACCAGCTCCAAAGCAATCGTAGACCGTACAACCGCGAAAGCCGATGTCTCTCAGCTTTGTGTGAACACCGCACCGGAAGTCTGCCTGTAAGTTACTACAGGGCTTGCCTGCGTCTTTATTGATGGCAAAGTCAGAGGAAGCAGCAAAAGGCAATGCCACACAGCATAAGCCAAAGCAGCTTTCACAGTCACCTTGAAGATGACCGCGACTGTTATCGTTAGTCGATTGTATGTGTTCTTGATGCGTAGCCATATAAATGATCCTCCCGGAAAAAAACACGATTCTCTCGCGCGTGGCGAAAAGAATCGTGCTACTTTTATTAACCGTTTAATTGAATGCGATTTGAGATTCGATCAGGTAATTCCCGAAGACTTCGGCAAAGGCTTCTGCTGTATTATAGCCTTCTTCCAAGGTATTGTTCGTACCGCCGAATTCCAAAAGCAGGGCGCCCTCGGAAATGGACTGATTGTACACCCCGTTTCCTTGATTTGAACCTTTCAGGATAATCCCCCGCGACAATCCGGGATAAGAGGCTTCCAGACGGGCGTTCAGCTCTTCCGCCAGCTTTTTGTTCGCCAGATGGTTCGGGTTGGCTGTTCCGATTACAAACAGCATCCGGGAATAGGTTTTGCCATTGATCGTGATCGCTACCTTGCTGCGTGGCTCATCGCTGTCCCGATGAATATCGAAAATGTACTGCAAGTGCGGACTGGTTGCAGCCGCTGCCGCTACCGCCTTGTACGACTCGGTATAAGACATCGAGTAGCTTTTATTTTGTTCCCTCAATCTCTGAGCGAAATCGTCCTGGCTCGCCATTGCCGAAATGCCTCTTGCTTGGAGTAGTTCGCCCAGCCGTTTCCCAACAAGCGTGATGTTAATCTCTGGATCATCTACCGAGCTCCCTTGTTGGTTCCGTGCAACATTTCGCCAAGACTCACGGTTATGGGTGTGATAGATATACACTTTCTCGTTTCCAATCATCCCACTGTTGTACTCGTACGTTGCTCCTGTCGGTGGCAGAGTACCAGCTGGTTGAATCTTCTCTACGATCCACCCCGCGATGTAGGCAGTCGAATTGTCTGCCAGTCTGATGAGGTACCAGTCTCCTACTGTTTGCACAACCGGGAATACTTGTCCGGGTTGAACATTTCCAATTATGGCATGTTCGGTTGAGGGACCGTTGCGGATATTGGAATCAGGATTTTTGACACGAACCTGTAGTTCTTGTACAGAGGGCGGCGGTGTTGTTGGCAAAGTCGCTGGTACCCCCGGTGTTGAACTCGGCAGTGATGGAACTGTCCCCGTCTGTTCCATTGGTTTGAAAATATAGGCATAGGTACCGTTGAAGTTGATGGTATACCAACCATTTGCATATCCGTAATGGTTGATCGTCATCCCGCCATGGATTTGACCAATGACGGTACCAAGAATATCTGGCTGCGCATAAACTTCATAGCCTTCCGTCAATACGATTGTCCCTTGTTCAAATCCACTCCCTGTACTGGATGGGACTACAGGAGGGGGCGGTGCTGGAATTGTTGTCGGATCCGGGATTTGTGCTGGTACCTGTGGTGGTTTTGGTGGTGGTGGTGCCGCTGTCTCCGTCAAGTAATTGGCTTTCACCCAGCCGTTCTTTTGATCAGACAGCTTAATTTGTGCCCAATCCCCCTGCTTTCTCATTTGCAAAAACACACCGTTTTTGTCGATGATCTGCAAAATTTGTGCAGTGGCATTTGGTTCTGCCCGAACATTCAGCATATCCACATTGCTTTTGACATATTTGATCTGTGGAACTTCTATCATCTTCACATACTTATTATTGACCCATCCGGTATTGCCGTTCGGCAGCTTTACCTGGGTCCAATCTTTTTGCTGTTTGGTGATTGGCAACCGCGTCGCTTTTTTGAGGGTTGCGACGATCTGGGTAGTCGTACCTGGCTCGCTTCGAATATTTAACTGATCGACCGCCACTTCTACATGGGTGGCCGCTCGCGCAATGGACAGAGGCATCAGCAAAATCAGGAAGAAAACAGCTAGCAAGCTGACATTTACTCGTAAAAGCAAGTTCCTCGTTCCCCTCTGTTTTTCTCTTATTTTTGGAAAATCCAGCTAATAGAAAGAACTTCTCGATTCGTCCCCATATTCCTTCATGTTTTGACATCTTTTGCTGTCAAAACAGTAATAACGTCACGATTATTCTATCTCCTGAAAATATTGACGTTTTTGCTAGAAAAAAGTTACAGAAAAAAGGGATGAAGCGAAAAGCTTCACCCTTCTATTTCCTCCCTACCATTTCGCTGCCCAAGCTTCTATCTCCACTTTGAGCGAAGGGACTGCCAATGCCGGGACGTAAGACATGGTCATTGCTGGCGGTGTCCCCCCGTGGAACTTCTCCCATACCTGATTAAAATGTTTCCAATCCATTTTCTCGGTTGCCCATATATTGATTTTGATAATATGGTCCGCGCTAACTGATTCACTTTCAAAATTGCGCAGTATGTTCTGTAGCGTGTTTTCTACTTGTTCTTTCATATCTGTCGGCAACTCTCCATGAATGTCCATTCCTACCTGCCCAGAAAGCACGAGCAAATCGGCTCCTTTTGGAACGACCGTCAGATGTGTATAGGCTCCCATAGGCGGAGCAACTGATCCAGGATTTTTACGTTGAACCTGGGGCTTCACCTGGTCGGTTTGTTCTTCCTTGACGATCGCCAGTGTTTGATGATCTTCCCACCGACCATTGATTTTCACGTTTTTCTTGGCAATCCCTTCCTTGTGGAAACCAGCTTTTAGCAGCACCTTGATCGAACCTATATTATGCGGCATCACGCCTGCTTCCAAACGGTGAAGGCCTAATGTCTCGAAGGCATAGGCCACGACGAGTTTTACTGCTTCAGTCATGTAGCCTTTTCCATTATGCGCTTTGTCCAGGAAGTAACCGATCCAGCAGCTTTGCAGATTCTCCCTTACGACCTCCGAAAGGATCACTTCCCCAATGATTTCATCCTGTCCTTTTTTCACAATGACAAAAAAGTACCCTCTGTCCTCTTCTTTTAACGCCAACGCGCTCTTGATCCTGTCGATTTGTCCTTCCAGCGTGTAAAACGTCTCTTCTCTCGTCCCTGTGAAGTTTTGAAAGAAGTCTCTGTTTCTCATTTCAAGCGCCAAGAGGCTCTGTGCATCCGATTCTTGTACCAGTCTTACGTAAATGTTCTCTCCGTTTCCTTGCATACAATCCATCTCCCTTTCTCGAAATAAAAAAACACCACAGGAAATCCTGCGGTGCCCTAAAAAGAAAACCACAGGAATGCGACCTGTGGCGTTTTTCCACTGTACCCTGATGAATCCCACTACATCAAAGGATAGTCGCTATATCCGTTTTTGGACATACTTCTCCCGTGATGTAGCCAGATCAAAGAAAACAGCGGTGGAGTATCCAATTCCTTTTGGCAAGGACAGTAATGATCTTTTTTTCATGTGGATACCCTCCTTTCCACTGTTTTCTGTGCATACCATTTCGATATAGGGACGGTCGTAGCAACAACCGTTACATTTTTATCCATAAACTACTCCACAAGTATAGCGGCAAATGACATTCGTGGCAACAGCATCAGTGTCTCTTTTGGCAAGAGGAATAGATCCATTTTTTTGTGGAACAATGAAAGGAGAGAAGATTGTCACCATTCATAATCCGATTGCAAGAAAGAAGGGAGCTACCTGTATGACGATTCAACGTTTTGTTCGGGAGTCCCGCACGTTCAAGGCAAGCCATGTGCTGCCCCCGGATACGAACAATCACAATACGCTGTTCGGCGGCAGGCTGATGGCGCATATCGACGATGTTGCTGCGATCTCTGCCATGAAGCATGCCCGGGGGCCAGTTGTGACAGCCTCCACAGATTCCGTCGACTTTTTGCAGCCAATCCGGGTGGACAATGAGGTTGCACTCGAAGCCTTCGTCACTTGGACGCATAATACATCGATGGAGGTCTTCGTCAAAATTGTTGCGGAGGATTTGCTAACGGGCGTTCGATGCGTCTGTGCCACATCATTTCTCACGTTTGTAGCGATTGGCGAGGATGGGCGGCCTACCCCTGTACCCAAGGTCGTGCCGGAGACGGAAGAGGAAGTATTCCTGCATAATGGTGCTGACGAGCGAGCGGCGGCACGAAAAATCAGGCGGAAGGATAACAAGCATCTCGCGGATATGCTTGGAACGAGACGTCCGTGGGAGCCATTATTGAACACCCCGTAACGCCCAAAAGTCCCCTTACCTTTTACAGGCAGGGGACTTTTGGCTGTAACTGCCTAATTCCTTCGTGCCTCCAGCCACTAACTCTTTAGACAACGCTCAAGCGATAGTGAAGAAAGTCATCCGGTGTTTCCGACCTCATCTGATAGGGTTCGAATCCATTTTTCAGCAACACTTTTTGAGAGGAGATGTTATCCGGTGTTGTTTTCGCACAGATCATTCTGACATTCAAGTGGGGAGTATGCCCCTCCAAAAAGAGCTTCAGTGCCTGTGAAGCCACTCCTTTTCCAGCAGTAGCTTCCCCGACTCGATAGCCGAGATGTCCGATTCCTTCATCTTTTTCGATGTCTACCAAATTCATTCTGCCCAAAATGTCACCTTGGCTGTTTTTGATGAGGCCAAAAAACGAGATTCCTTGCGCCTGCTCGTCGAGCAAGGCTTGCAGACCTCGTAAAAAATGGTCATATTGGTAGTAAGCATCTCCCCGACTGGGAACCGATTTTTCAAAAAAGGCGCGATTGCGCACTTCAAATTGAAACAAGCTGGCTGCATCCTGTATGCTTAATTTTTCGACAGCAATCATCATGGGTACGTATCCTTTCTTGAATCGAGGTGGAATGAATATGGCAGTTGCTTATTTGGAAGAAGGCACGTTTATCGCCTTTATTGCCTTTACGATATTTTTCTTTGTCGCTTACAAGCTCGATCAGATTTCTTTTGTCTCGTTCATTGTATCCTTGGCGGTCTCGGCTTGCGTTCACGCTGCCTTCTATTGGTTAATTGTAAAATATTGGCCGTTTTTTTAATAGCGCAAAAAAGGCGCAGGATGGAACTCCCGCGCCTTTACGTTGATCTGCTCACAGCTTCGCTTCATAGGCTGCAAGCAATTGAGCTGCTTGCTTGTTGTACTGGTTGACCAAGCCTTGAATGGCTTTTTGCCACTCGGCTTGTGGGAGCGGCACTGGCAGTTGATTCGCCGGCTTGCCGTTCATGATCAGTGCTGTTGTGAGCATTTGCTGTTGTGCGTCACTGAGTGATGTCGTCGTTAACACCTTTGGCTTGAGCACTTTTTTTCCTTTCAGGGAACGCATGAGCTCTGTCATCAAGATGTGCTGATACTCCGCGTACAAATTCATCGTCATGTAGTAGCTCATTCCCTCTCGAAACGGTACAATTCCCCGCTTCTGTGCCCATTCCAATACCTGTGGCGTCGTCATCGCTTGACTAGTTTTGTCCGTCGCCATGAAATAAGCCACTCGGAACATATCTTCGTCGCTCATGACTGAACGATTCTCATCGGCTTTGATGATACCTTTGGACACCAATTCTGAAAGTACCGCCTGCTTACCTGCATCCTTCGGTAGATTCAAATAAAGCGCCAGGTTGGCAAAAAAATGGCTCTCGCTGTTGCCGCCAGCTGGCCAGCTATACGGTTTGCCGAAATCGATCAGCTCAAGTGGGCGTTGTCGCATTGTATCTGAGTAGGCCGTAAACGATTGGAACGTGATCAGACTATAGGAGACCACAGGTTTTTTCGTCAGGAATCTTGTCGCAAACTGCTCTTGCCCACCTTGATCGAGATAACCGAACTGGTCTTTGGTTGTGAATACATAAGGCGTCTGAACGTCTGCCTCGCTCCACACTTGTGGGAATACTTTGCTTGTTGGCAAAATCGCCTCGTATTTGGCCGCTGTCAGTACCTTTCCTTCCAGCGACATAAGGCCGTACAATCCCGTCTTCTTGTCCTGGTAGGCAATGGCACCCGTCTTGAGATCATATACGTGCATATACTTCATGGACTGATAATCGCCCGTGCTTAAGCGGAGCAACTGTGGTGAATAGACATCCCATCCTGTAGTTGACTGAATCAATACCCGATCAAAATAAGATTCCGTGTGAAAACCTTTCACGCTAGTGAGCTTGCTTACGAGCTGGTTCCCTTCTTGCGCCCATACATCCTGCGTGCCGTCCAACCGTGCTGTCATCACGATCTTTTGATTTTGTACTATCATTTGGTTTGCATCACGATACACAAAATCGCTCACGGCCTGGAGTTGCCCGTCATCGACCTTGATCATCGCCATTCCGACATTCCCCGCTCTCACACCCATCGTGTATACGGAATCAGCAACTTTGATCAAGGTAAGAGGCGGTCCGTCGTTGCCGGACTTCCACACCGCGACTTTGATCTCCGTAGTCAACAGCTTGCCATCAGGGGTATAAAGATCCGCCCAATCGTGATCCATTGCAACGATGAGATTGGTATCGGAATCCATGTAAACAGATTGGTAGAGCTTGCTGATTGGTTGGTTCGTCTTGCGGTCCACAATCATCTCGCCTTTTCCCGGCTCATACTTTTTCGTCAAATCATCGGACAACGTATTGGGATTGACAGCTTCTATTTGTTTCCCATTGATGCTGTATCGCAGCACCCTTCCATCCGGCTCTGTTACCAGCACCTCCCCCGTTACTCCCTCGTGGCGAATGATTCGATTCTCAACAGGAGACAGGATCAAGCCTTCATCTTCAGAATAAAGTCCGATTTTGTTTCCGTCCTTAATGCTAAGCATGCTGTAGCTGCCCAAGGTCACATACGAGTCGAACCAAAAATCTGGCTCCTTGACATCTTTTCCCCAGCCTGGGAGGATCGCTTTTTTCCCATCGCTGCGGACCAGCAAGCGCGCCGCTGGCGGACCTTCTGCCCGCGGATACGCAAAGGGGATGACCGTCCCTCCCCCGACTTGGAGGACACCGTACAGATTTGTTTTCGGGTCCTGTCCCAGCACGTAGCTGCCATGCAAGTACTGGGCTCCTTTTTTCAATGGATGCGACGTACCTTTGGACTTGGAATGATACGTGATGACATCTCCAGAAACCGTGTAGTACACATCCGGATTGTTATGCTCGAACCCGACTTCTTTGTAAATGGGCTCTGCCAGCATCCGTCCGTCCTTCCACAGCCCTTGTCCCTTGGGGCCGATCACCTGAAAGTATCCATTGTTCCAAATATAGAGCGCATTGTATTTCGGCTCGAGTACGTACTTGCCATTGCGATCAATCAAGCCTTCTTTTCCACCGGATCGCACCTTGAGATATGCAGTGTCAGGACCGCCTTCGTTTGGAATCAATTCTGCTTTTGGCAGTGCAAACAGCTTTTTGCCGGAAGCAGGATCGTACATGATGAGCTCTTTGGGAGTAGTCGCGACGAAATAACGCTTTTTCTCCGCCTCTTTATTTTCCGTCTGATCAGGAGCAACGAGTTGTACCATCGACAGCTTGCCTGCAACTGGCGGAATCAGCACCTTTCCATCTACATGGATCACCATCGATGATTTTCCTAAGAACATAATCGCTGTCCCTTGCTCATTGGATAAATAATACGGATGCGCCCCAGCAAACTTCATGGTCGACAGCTTGTTCGTCTTCAAATCGATATATTGGAACCAGCCGCCTTTTTGAACAATCGCAATATTTTTGGACTCCGGAATGTCAATATAATCCCAAATCGCGGTAGTTATTTCTTTCCCTGTCCGCGCGTCGAGAATTCCTTTTTTACCGCCCTTTGTTACGATCATGTTTTTGGAAGATCGCTCAAAATCATCATAAATGGCCTGTGTGACCAGCTTGTTACCGTCCGTAAAACCGATCTTATAGTCTGTTATATACGGCTGAATTTGGGAAAACGTAGCCGCATGAACAGAAGAAGTCCACGCACTTGCCCCGAGTATGAGCGCCGTAACCAGACTCACGGTTCTTGTTTTTATACTCATTGGTGATTAGCCTCCCTTGGCGAACATTCCCTTCCTTTGACGCTTCGTAGGGCGAAATAGTTTCGCTACACTTTTTCAAGCAACTGGAACCTTTTCTTTCCCTCCACTCGCTTTTAAGCGTGCTATAATTGTTCACACCGACGCAGTATAATCATCGTATACGGATGGGAGTGCTAAAAAGAGCACTTGGAAAGGATGTTCCCATGAATTTCTTTGCTGCCGCCTTGCAAAAGCCGGATGTAAGACGATTTGGGATTTTAGCGTTGTTTTGTTTGTTGCTTTACTCCTTGGGAAGTATGCTGAACATGGTTTTGCTGACCTTTTTAGTTACCTATTTAATGAATCGGCTGCATCAATACCTCACGCGTCTCACACACAAAGTCGCGCCGATCCATCCCAAGCTGATTCTCATTTTTCTCTATATGTTGTTGACGTTCTTTCTCGTTGTGGGTGGGATGAAAGCCATTCCGGCTCTGATTCATCAAACCGGACAATTGTTCCATTCCATCGAGCAAGTGTACCACCAAAATCAGGACAATGAGTTTGCCCCCTATCTTATGTCTATTGTTGGGAAGCTTGATATGAAGGGCATTGTTCAAGGCAGCCTTGATTTTCTCGCAGTAGTCAGAAATGTTGGGTTCAATGTCTTTCTGGCGATTATTTTGAGCCTGTTTTTCCTGCTCGGCAAAAACAATGTGGTTACGTTTACTGCTCAATTCCGCACGAGCAAATTATCCTGGCTATACAACGAAATCGCCTACTTTAGCCAAAAATTTATCCTGACCTTTGGCAAAGTAATCGAAACACAGCTGCTGATCGCCTTATTTAATACGACCTTCACCGTCATCGGTCTATGGATCATGGGCTTTCCGAATCTATTGGGACTCGCAATCATGGTCTTCATACTGGGGCTCATCCCGGTTGCAGGTGTCGCCATTTCACTGATTCCGCTCAGTGCCATCGCCTTTAGTGTCGGTGGTCTGGCAACTGTCATCTATTTGCTCATTTTCATCATGGTGATTCACGCGCTTGAAGCCTATGTGTTGAATCCTCGGTTGATGGCAACGAAGACTCACTTGCCGATTTTCTACACATTTGTCGTTCTGATCTTTTCCGAGCATTTCTTTGGAGTATGGGGTTTGATTGTCGGGATTCCGTCCTTTGTTTTCTTGCTGGACATCTTGGAAGTGAAGAAAATGGAACAGCCCCCAACCAAAAATAAAACCGTCCCAAAAGATGTACGAGATGTACCAGTCAACACGTGACGGATAGACATAGAGAAGGAGCCCTCGTGAAAAGGGCTCCTTTTGCCTTTACTTGCCTTCAAACCATTTGATTAAAGCTTGCGTGCCGCTATCTGCATCGCCGTTTGCTGCCAGTTCTTCATAAAGCGATTTGGAGAGTGCGAGTCCTGGTGTCATCAGCCCCATTTCCTCTGCTGCTTCCAATGCGATTCCCATGTCCTTGATAAAATGTTTGACGTAAAAGCCAGGGGCGAAGTTGCCCGCGATCATGCGTGGCGCCAGATTCGACAGCGACCAGCTGCCCGCGGCACCCGCTGCAATGCTCGTCAGCACTTTCTCCGGGTCCAGACCTGCTTTTTTCGCATACGCGATCGCTTCACATACACCAATCATGTTCGTCGCAATGCAAATCTGGTTGCACATTTTGGTATGCTGACCTGCACCTGGACCGCCCTGCAGCACGACGTTTGTCCCCATGATCCTAAACACAGGCTCCATCGCATCAAATACTTCCTGATCGCCACCAACCATGATGGTCAGTCGCGCTTCACGTGCGCCCACATCTCCACCGGAGACTGGAGCATCCAGGGAATGCAGCTCGTGCTTTTTGGCTTCCTCATAAATATTTTTCGCCAGCGACGGCTTCGATGTCGTCATATCGATCAAATAAGTGCCTGGCTTCGCATTTGCCACAATTCCGTCCGCACCGAGATACACTTCCTCAACATCGGATGGGTAGCCGACCATTGTGATGATGACGTTTGCCTCTTTTGCCAGCTCACTGATCTGTTCCTTCCAGATCGCACCGGCTGCCAGCAAGTCTGCTGCTTTTTCCTTTGTCCGCGTGTATACCAGCACTGTATATCCTGCTTGCAGAAAATGGTTTGCCATGCTTTTCCCCATGACACCCGTTCCTACAAATCCAATGATTCTTTCACTTACAGGCAAAGTCATGTGAACCACTCCTTCGTTTCTCTCTTTTCTATTATCTCGACAGTTGTACTTCTCGAATCTATCCGAATATTCCTGCTACGCGTCTTTTGTGTTTATATGGAAAAAAGGACATATGTCCTTTTTTTTCGCACGCAAATACCTTTTACTAAAGAGGGTATAACCTGCAAGCAAACGAGCAGGAGGCTTGATACATGAAGGAACTTCACGACCGCACCCTTTTGCATACGCTGGTGCAAAACAGTCCCTTGCCCGATATTTTTGATGCCGCTACTTTCCATGAAATGCGCCTGTATCAGGCTGAGAAGGGTGATATCCTCTGTTCGAAGGGCGATCAGCTTCACCATATGTTCTTCATTTTGAAGGGAAAAATCAAAACTTTCACGACGCTTCCTAATGGAAAATCGTTGTTGCTGCGCTTTAACAATCCACTCGCGATTATCGGAGACGAGCTGTTGGGTACTAGCTACCGACATTTGAACCGGGTCATCCGCAAGCTTTGCGCAGCATCCGTGATCGAACGCAAAAAAAGCGCACTGATTATCACAAATCGAGAAAAAATCAGTGAGCTTGCGAGCGGAAACATCTATGAGTAATCAACCATATAGGAGGTCATATTGTGCAAGGCATTCTCTTTTCGTTACTCGCTGGCGTTTTTATTTGTCTGCAAAGCGTGTTCAACGCGCAAGCCAGTACAAAGCTCGGACTGTGGCAAACCAATGCGATTGTTCATGCAGTAGGCTTTCTTGTATCGTTCTCGATCTTTCTCTACGTTCGTGATGGCGATTGGAAAAGCATCGGGGAAGTGAACAAAGTATATTTGCTTGGAGGCGTTTTCGGGGCGCTGATCGTTTTTAGTGTGATGAAAGGCATTACGTCCATCGGGCCTGCATATGCCGTATCGATTCTGCTCATCTCCCAATTGCTCGTCGCTCTGCTCATTGATTCACTCGGCCTGTTCGGTGTGCAGAAGGTCCCGATCACCTTGAACAAGATCATCGGAATCGGCATCATGATCGCAGGCGTAGTCGTTTTCAAACTCAAATAAAGGAGGAGGGCATTATCGCCCTCCTCTACAGAATCAATTGCTCCGGATTCAGCCCCAGCAGCGCCTCATGCACAAACCTTCCGTCTTTTCGAATGAGTACATCGTCAAACCAGATTTCGCCGCCACCGTATTCCGGACGCTGAATGCAGATCAGGTCCCAATGAATCGCGCTGCGGTTGCCGTTATCCGCCTGATCATAGGCACGACCCGGTGTGAGATGGAAGCTGCCAGCGATTTTTTCATCAAACAAAGTATCGCCCATCGGGTGCAAAATATACGGGTTAAACGCAATGGCGAATTCACCGATGTAGCGTGCCCCCTCATCCGTGTCCAATATTTCTATGAGCTTGTCTGTATGGTTCGCGTACGCCTCGACAATCTTTCCCTCCCGAAAAGTAAACCGGACGTTTTCAAACGTTGTTCCTTTGAAGTTGCTGGGCGTATTGTAGCTGATCGTCCCGTGAATCGAATCGCGCACGGGAGAGGTATACACTTCGCCATCGGGAATGTTTCGTTTGCCTACCGCTGTCCGCGTACCAATTCCTTTGATCGAAAACGTCAGGTCTGTCCCTGGTCCGACGATGCGCACCTTGTCCGTTTTGTCCATGAGATCGTACAACGGTTGGCACGCTTCGGCCATTTTCCGATAATCGAGTGAACATACATTGAAATAAAAATCTTCAAATGCTTCTGTCGTCATGTTGGCCTTTTGAGCAAGGGCCGAGGTTGGGTAGTTAATGCGCAGTCCTGTAATTTGATTGTCGACATAATGGAAAATAGAATCATAC
The DNA here is from genome assembly GCF_023714195.1 of Brevibacillus sp. MER 51. NCBI lineage: Bacteria > Bacillati > Bacillota > Bacilli > Caryophanales > Paenibacillaceae > Brevibacillus > Brevibacillus sp. MER 51. Next base: position 36,379 of record NZ_JAMAUS010000011.1, read on the forward strand.
GCTTCTGCGTACAAGCGGTATTTTTCCTGCGGAACATCCTTCATCTCACTGTCATTTGTCTCGCCATGAATGCCGATATAGCCTTGTATGCCAAACCACAAGTCCTTTTCCCACTGAACGGTCTGGGCAAGCTGCTCATCCGTTACCCCTTTCAACCATTCCCGCTGGACCTTCGGCCGTACAAAGCGCAGGTGGGGATATGCTCCCTTCGCATACAGCCGCTTCACCAATTCCATTGCCAGCGCTTCTCCTTCATCCACGACCATGATCATAATATGCTGCTTAGCTTGCACATCCAGGCTGTACGAAATTAAGTTGTCTGCTATTTTTCCTAATCTTTCATCTCGCATCGCGCTCGCGTCCTTTCCAGATTTTTATTACTCTTCCAGCATACCGCGCGTTTGTCAGAGGAATATCATCTAAAAACAAGTGATCTCCACACTGTTGTGGCGGGAGAAGCCCTACCACATGTTTTCCAGTCGCCTATATCCTCTCTTCGTTCGGGCGGTCTCCTTCCAAACATGTGGCAGGGCTTTCGTACAGCAGTAAATTCCTTCGTGTTATTAAAACATTTTGCAAGTTAACGCAAGGAAGCTTGTGAAAGCCAATTCAGTTGAAATAGAACATCTTAGAACCTCTTTCAACGAATGAACGAATAGCTACGTAGGAAGAAGCGAATTTCCAGTCCAAGCGCCTCTGGAGCCCAACCTAGCGTAGGTATAAATGGCGGGGAATTTAAGGCTTCACTTATGAAATACTTCCTCGAAACTTCTACGTTTGAAGCGCTCCCGCCATTTATTCCGAAGCGGACAGTCTTACCTCCCCTTGCAGGGCGGAGGCCGAAGCGCAGACTGGAAATTCGCTTCTTCCTCCCACTACGGCTCCTGCAAAAAGTAAAAAGCGATGCTAATGCACCGCTTCTCCATGATTCACTTTCCTAACCGCTTGTGCTGGACATCCTCCACACGCTGACTGATCCGGGCAAGTACAAAGGAAATGATGACCGAGAATATCACAATGCCGTAAAATCCGGCTCCGATCCCTATGCCAATCCCTCCAGCGAAAAAGATCATGGCTGCGGAGGTCAGTCCTTTTACTTTCAAGCCGTCCTTCAAGATGACGCCTGCTCCCAAAAAGCCAAGACCTGTGACAATCTGTGCAGCCAAGCGCATCGGGTCCATCATCGTTCCGTTGCCAGGCGCACTGTATAGCTTTGTGCTGTAAATAGAAACCAGTGTAATCAGCGTGCAGGCTACGGACACGTACATATACGTTTTCAGCCCGGCAGGCTTGTTTCTGTGCGAGCGATCCCACCCGATGAACAAACCGAGAATCGCGCTCACCACTACCCGCACATACATTTCCAAGTCATACTGCACATACAACCAGTGTAGAGTCTCCATCCTCGTCACCTTCTTATAGCGATAGAGACATGATATGTGCAGAATCAAAAAAATAGACCGTCTTTTTCTAAAGCTTACTCCCTTTCTATCTTCACTTCCGGCCCGACAAAGACTTCAAACAACCGCTCCCAGGGAAGCCTGATCTTCCTATCCGTTAATTCGACGATTTCTCCTTCAAACGTATTCTTGCCTCTCTTTCCGATCACCAGCGATTGATTGGCAAAGTAGTTTTCGTACCATTCTTCCGCATGTGGTGTCAGTGCATCCCTCACAAAATCATTGACTTCGTCGTAGTCATCTCCGAGGTTCCATTCATTTCCGTTTAACTGTTTTACGAGGTCACGAGCTTCTGCCATGACTTCATTTCGGTAATGATGGTCATTTACAAACGAAGACAAGAGCAGATTGATATGGGTCTCTGCCGCATCTACTGTTAAGGGCACACCGAACTGATTTCCTTTTTCCAAAAAGGCTGATCGTTGCAACGCCTGTCCCAACGCGCTTCCCATATTATTTCCTGCCGTTCCCCATGCCGTGTATGCGAACAGCTCCGGCAGCTTTACCTCTTCTTGTAGTCGCTCGATCAGCTCAGGGTCAGCTTTGTTTGTAATCGTCACGTCTGTAATGGCGACCTGCTTTCCTTCCTCCAGAAGATCATTGATTTCTTCGACGAACTCATCCAGATCTTCGCGTCTCTCTGCGTTGCTCTGTCCTTTTTTCTTCGGCGAGTTGATCATGAGTACGATATCTGCGTCGTCTTCATCCCGAACGGGCTTGCCGCCTGCTGCGATGATATGCTTCTCGACATTCACATCAAAGGTCGTGTCTTCAAACGGCGCTGTCCATTCATCGCCGTCTATACCCGAATACTCGACGGCTACTTTTGGATGGATGCGCAGTTCGTTCAAGGCAAATCTGCTCAACAAAACGGTCCCTACTTCGTCCGCTCCGGGGAAAATCGCTACACGTTCTTCAACATCCAGCTCCTTTGCTTTTTTGACCAAGGTCTCCCGCTCTGCCCGGTGAAGACCATGAGGAGCAGCATCATCCTGAGCCAGCACTAAATAATCAATGGTCCCATCCTCTACCCAGTCGATCAACAGGGAGTTAATCTTGTGATTCCGCTCGCGGGCATTCAAGTAATCTTCCAGCACAGACTCGGGAATCTCCCTTTCCAACTGATCGAGTCGATCCTCTTTTTCCGACATGCCGAGGTTGTGCACCTCATCGTATAAAATCGCCCATTCTCTGATTTGCTCATAGTATTTCAATGTTTCAGGATCAGTCGCCGTCACCGCCAGGCGTTGAATCGTATCGAAGACGTAGATCGGCTTTTTGGAATGTTTGTCTCTCAGTCTCTTAATGGCTTCGATATTCGACAGGGCATCTTGATAGGACTGTTGATCGGTACGGGACGCAACCAGCCCGCCATATGCCAGCATGCTGACAGAGATAACCGAGCCGTCCACTTTGCTTGCCTGTTTGATCAGCCAATCGCCAATTTCTTCCCCATCGCCCGGGGTCATAAAGTGACCAAGTATGTCTTCATCCGGCATAATCGCCCCCACCCCGCCTGCCCGTGCTGTCATTTGCGGAAAATACGTATTGACCGGGCGATCATCGAGGGGGACAAGGGCGACTTTGGCAATTGGCTTGGGTGACGCTTTTTTCGCCGCAACTGCACTCGTCTGCGTAAATGGAACCATGCCTGTTACTAGTGCTGCCATAGCCAATGTCGAAATGACAACGCGCAACTTTTTCATAGATCCAATCTCCTTTCAAAATGAAAAGGTTTAATCGAGGACGGCATTCGCTAGACGCAATTGTTCCTGTAATTTACCCACGTGAATCAAACGCGGAATGGTCTTGTCGTGAAATGCGATAGCGGCTGCTGTACCTGCTGCTTGCCCTGTCGCCATACAGCTCGGGGTAAGCCTGGTCGTCGCCAGCGCTTCATGGGTCGTAGAGATACAACGCCCCGCCGCAAGCAAGTTGTCAATGGACGGAGGGATCAGACAGCGATACGGAATGTCATAAGCGCCCTCCCCTTCAATATCTGCTGCCACTACGCCTTTGCCAGAAGGATCGTGAATATCAACCGGATAGCCGCTACGTGCGATGACATCCGGAAAACGCCTGCCCGCGACCACATCTTCGATCGTCAAACTGTACTCTCCGACGATTCTGCGTGTCTCACGGATGCCAATTTGCGTTCCGACTGCGGAGACGGATGCTTTCGCGAAACCAGGAACTTTATTTTTCAAAAATTCAGATATCAACAAAACTTGACGTCTCCCTTCTTCCTCCGCTTCCGTCAAATCCTCGACGTCTGTTCCATCCAGCCCCTGCACCCGCGTGCAATTGATCAGAACTTCATCGCTCTCAGGCCCTGTGAAAAACAGAACTTGATCCCGATTAATCGGAACACCTGACATCTTCCAATGCGTATAAAAGCCTTGGACACCCGTCAGTGGAATGGACGGCAGCTGTGCAAACGGTGTCTTATGATAAAACTCATCTGGATGGTCAAGCATGTACTGCTTCACCTGCTCCAGATCGACGCCGCGCATGCGAAACTTCATGGTCATCGGCTGTGTCAGCCCATCTGCATCTCGCCCTTTGCTCGTCGGCGCTCCCGATAAATAAGCGATATCTGCATCTCCTGTCGCATCGACGAACACCTTGGCCTTGATCTCGTATTTGCCCGATTTGCTGGTGAGCGTAACCGAAGTAATCTCAGTTCCCTCTACCTTCACCTGATCGACAAAGCTGTGGAAAAACAGCTTGACGCCCGCTTCCTTGAGCATTTCCACAGCGACCAACTTGTAAATTTCCGGATGATACGGCGTGACTGTGCTCACGAATCCCACCGTATCCTGCAAATGTCCAGGCGATCCCCCCTTTTCTTGCAAGCGGTCGACGATTTCCTGTGCAATTCCTTTGATGACTTGCTCGCCTTTTTCCGTATGAAACGTCATCCACGGATAAACAAGCGCAATCGTCGACATCCCTCCGAGAAAGCCGTACCGCTCGATCAGGATTGTCTTGGCTCCCAATCGTCCGCTGGCAAGAGCGGCACTAATTCCTGCCGGGCCCCCGCCTACCACGACTACATCTGCTTCCACTACTCGATTCATCTGCACTCACTCCTTGTAGAACTTCCTTCCCATCCATGCTTCCTCTAGTCTTTGAGGCCCGTCATCGATACGCCCTCGATAAACTGCTTTTGGGCGAAAAAGAACACAATCAAAAGCGGCAAGGTTGCCATGACGGATGCACTCATCAAATGATGCCATGCTGTCCCTACTTCATCGGTAAACAAGGACAAAGCGAGCGGCAGCGTCATCAGCTCTCTGTCGTTGATGAAAATGAGCGGATCATAAAACTCGTTCCAGCTCGTCAAAAACGTAAAAATCGTCAGCGTTGCGATGGCTGGCTTCGCCAGTGGCAGCATGATGCTCCAATAAATCCGCCAACGCGAGCAGCCATCAATCATCGCCGCCTCCTCCAGTTCCTTTGGAATCCCGAGGAAAAACTGGCGCATGACGAACACGCCAAAAATTCCGCCTGCCCCGAAAATGGGAAGGACAATTAGCGGTACATGCGTATTGATAAATCCAAGCATGCGCATGAACAAAAACATTGGAATCGACGTCACTTCATGCGGGATCATCATTGTCGACAGCAGCACCAGAAAGACGATATTACGTCCCCGAAACGGGATTCTGGCAAACGCATAGCCTGCAATCGATGAAAATAAAACCGTTCCAACCGTGACCAGAATCGCAATGTACAGGCTGTTCCAATAGAACAGATGAAACGGCGTATTCGCCAAAACCTCTGTGTAATTCTCCAAGCGAATCGACGAAGGGATAAACTCTGGCGGAAAGACGAATATTTTGGCCGGCTCTTTTAATGATGTAGAAAGCATCCACAAAAAAGGCACCAGCATCAGTAGGGAGATCGCTCCTAACGCGACATAGTGACCGCCAATCCCCAATAACTTGCCCGCTTGTAATCCGTGGCGATTACTCTTCATGGAACACCCACCTTTTTCTAAACTGCCACTGCAAGAGCGTAAATACTAAAATGATAAAGAACAGCACAAAGGCAAGTGCAGACGCATAGCCGAATTCAAAGTTTTTGAAGGCACGCTCCCATATGTAATAGACAAGAACCTTTGTACTGTTATCAGGCCCCCCTTGGGTCATGACGTAAATCTGCCCAAACACCTTGAGCGAGCCGATGATCGTCAACAACGTGGTTAAAAACACCGTCGGACTGATCATCGGGATCGTAATCTGAAACAATTGACGCGTCCGACTGGCTCCATCAATGCGGGCCGCCTCGTATAAGTGAACAGGCACCTGCTGCAAGGCAGCGATGAACAGAACCATGTTCAAGCCCACATTTTTCAGGACACTCGTCACGATCACCACCGGCATCGCCAGCTTTGGATTGTACAGCCATGAAGGGCCTGTAATCCCAAACATCTGCAAGATCTGATTGATAAACCCCGTGTCTGTCGCAAACAAATACTTCCACACAATTGCCCAGACGATCAGCGATGTCATGACTGGCACAAAAATCGCTGTGCGGAATATCCCGATCCCCGGCAGCTTGCGCACGAGCAGTAAGGCCAACCCCAACGCCAACACGATGTTTAAGGGGACCAGTCCAGCCGAGAACGCAAATGTATTGCCCACGACCGTCCAAAATTCGGCATCTTGAAAAATCGCTCTGTAATTTTCCAACCCAATAAATTCGGCTTCCCCCAGTAATGGCCAATCCGTAAAGCTCATGTACAGCGCGAGTAAAAGCGGGCCTAACAACAGCACCACAAACCCGATAACCATTGGGCTGACAAACAGCCATCCTGCCAGATTCGCTTCTCGGTTGAAGGATTTTTTTCTTGTTCCACGTGTTCTCTTGTCAGGAGAGAGCGGGACATTCAACTTGCTCTCCATACGATCCCTCCTTAGTTGTCTATCGCATTCCGCAATGCATGGATGGAACGGCGTATTTCATCCTCGGTTCTCCCGATCGCCATCGCTCCAGCTAACAGGACGCGAACCCCCGTTTCACGTAGAGCTTCCACATCCTCCGCCACAATTTTTCGCTGTGTCGGGACGATGATGGGGATGCCTGCCTTCTCTACGATATACCGATAGGCGAGTAGATCGGCAAACGTAAGCCCCGTACCATACTCGTTCCCCGGAATAATCGACGCCTCTAATGCGGTCATGGAAAAATGCTTCACGGCTTCCAATCGGTTCAAATCGAACTGATCATCAATGGCAAACGTACTCGCCACTCCTTCTATTTTCAAAAGGGACGCTGGCAAATGATGACCATAGATGGAGATGAAGTCGATTCCCAGTGAATCGAACTGCCTGATTTCCTCGGGATTGAGCTCCTCCATTGACCCGCCAGGAACAATGCCAATCGGCCCTGCGAACTGGCTGCGTATCGTTTGGAGAAAATCCGTATATTCAGCCAGAGGCCCGAACCGGTTGCCACTGGCACGATGGTACACATTGATATGCATCTTCAAGCCATCAGCGCCTTCCTCTATCGCAGCTCTGGCCAAGGTCTCATCGTTATGCGGGAGACTGACCATGAGCAGAAACGGCTTCTCTTCCAGTGCCTGTCGAAAACGATTCATCGTAACCTCCCTCTCAATTCACAACGGCCTGTATCCCAGACCGTTGTGACGAGCTTGCTTACTTTTTCATGATCGGATTAACTTTCTCTTCCAGCGACTTCACAATATCCGCAGGCTGTGCCGTTTGCCCGAATAATTGATCAAAACCAGCCAGGATCGTCGTGTCGATTTTTTGCCAGTCCACATGACCTGGTTGCAGATGTGCCTTAGGCATTTCATCGATAACGGCCTGCTTGATGTGTGCAGGGTCAGGGTTGCCTGGAACATTCAAAAACGGATCGGAATTCAACACAGACAAGCGCGGCGGGACAAAGTAAGTCGAGGTCTCCTGGACACCCTGCTCACTCGCGAGGAACTTGAGGAACAGCTTGGTCTCCTCCAAATGCTTGGTTCCTTTGAAAATCGAATACCCTGCCTGACCGAGCATCGGTGCCGAGCCTTGTGAACCCGCTGGCATCGGAGCAATGTCCCACTTGAAATCCTTGATCGTCCGCGCCTTCGAAACGTAGCTGTACACATCAAAGAACATGCCAATTTTGCCTGATTCAAAGCTGACCTGTTCACCTGCCTTCGGATGTGACCCATCTGTAAACATCATCCGTTGGAGCATGCTGAGTGTCTCCACTCCGTATTGGTCATTCCACGTAAACTGATTCATCTCTTTGTTGAACGGGCCGCTGCCATTTGACCATGAATAGGAAGACAGGATGATCCACGTTTTCCAATCGCGGAAGAAGTTAGCCCCGTAGATTTTGCTCGCCCCGGTTCCGCTCGAGATCGCCTGCGCTGACTTTTCGAATTCCTCCCACGTCCATTTTCCTTCCTTCGCTAGGTCGTTCGGCGATTTCAAGCCAGCCTTGTCAAACAAGTCTTTGTTGTAGAACATCACGGTAGGTGGGGTAGAAAACGGCAGTCCGTACAATTTGTCGTCTTTTTGGAACAGCTCAAGCGTCGACGGGATAAAGTCATCCAGCTTAAATGCAGCGTCGTTCTTTACATCCGAGACATCTTCCAATATCCCATTCTCCATAAACTGCGGCACCATTCGCTCAGACACCCAACCGATGTCAGGCAGCTCCTGACCAGCAGCCAGCACCGTCACCTTTTGCTGGTAATCGGGGAATGGCACAGATTCCAGCTTCACCTTGATGGTCGGGTTTTGTTGCGTAAATTTTTCAGAGAGCTTCGTATACAGGTCCAAGTGTGCTTGGTTGCCCCATGTCAAAAACGTAAGCTCGACTGCTTCTTTCTTGCCCGTTGCGGAGTCACCGGGAGTCGTCGCGGTGTTGCTGCACCCAAATGTAAACGCTGTCAAAGCAGTAGACAATGCTAACAGGATTGCCTTTTTCATGGCGTACCTCCTTATCTGTTTTTCCTGTCACCAGTATAAAATTGAGTGAATAGTAAGATAAATCACGCGTGATTTAGATTTGGTATGAGATTTAAAGATCTTTACTGCCGACGAGATCTCGGTAGCTCCCAGGTGTCATCCCGACTTCCTTTTTAAATACCAGCATGAAATGCTTCGCGCTCTGATACCCCACTAAGCGCGCGATATCATATACCTTCAGGCTCGTCTCGTGTAACAGCTGCTTGGCACGGTTCATCCTCACCTGCGTGATGTAGTCAGAGACATTTTCCCCCGTCTCGGTCTTGAACAATTGACTCAAATAAATCGGATTCAAATGAACACATTCCGCTAGTGTCTGGAGTCTCAGATCGCCGTCCAAATGATCGTGAATGAATGCTTTTACCTTGCGAATGATTTGTCTTTCTTCTCTATGGCTGCCGTCGACGGTGTTTTGTTCTTCCCGGACTTTCTTTTTGCGATCCAGCACCTCCCTGATTTTTGCGAGCGTGCTCACCAGTTCTACTCGATCAATAGGCTTCAAAAGGTAGTCGGAGACTTTGTACTTCAATGCTTTCTGTGCGTAGTGAAAATCACCATAGCCACTAATAATCACAATGGGCAGCTCCTCGTACATCTCCCGAATTTTCCCGATCAGCGCCAAGCCATCCACTTCCCGCATGCGGATATCTGTCACAACCAAATCAGGCATTTCCGTGCGCAGATATTGCAAGGCGTCCTTTCCATTTTCCGCTTCTGCCATGACGGCAAAACCAGATGTTCCTTTTTCAATTAACGTTCTCAAGCCTTCCCGAATCATTCGTTCATCTTCCACCAGCAATACTTTGTACATGGCGTGATTCTCCCTTCTGAAAATCGAGTGGAATCTTCATCGTAATTTCCGTGCCCTGATCCGGTCTGCTCACAATCGTTAGCCCATACTCATCCCCGAACAATAAGGTCAGCCGCTGGGAAATGTTTCGCAGGGCTGTCCCATTGTGTGCGTTTCCTGTCATCTCATGCTGCTGCATAGGCGTACGCAGACTTGCGAGCAGACGACTCAAAGTTTGCTCGGACATTCCCTTGCCATTGTCTCTCACACTAATCTGCATCACACCCTCCTGACAAAGCGCCGTGAGCCATATCGTCCCTCCCTGTTCCTGATGCTCAATCCCGTGTGCAATCGCATTTTCAAGCAATGGCTGTAGCAGCAGCTTCGGGATACGCTGATCCGACAGGCTCTCTTCTACGTCCATAAACACCTGAAGGCGCTCTCCCAGACGAATCTTTTGAATACGGACGTAGGATTCTAACGACATCAGTTCTTTCGTCAGCGTAACCTGCCCATCCTCTCGCGCGACCGTATAGCGCATGAGTTTTCCGAGCGAAGCAACCATATCGGACACATCGTAATTACCCGAGCGGATCGCCATCATATTGATCGATTCGAGTGTGTTGTAAATAAAATGCGGATTGATCTGACTCTGCAAGGCCGCCAGCTCCGCCTCCCGCTCACGCAAGCTGCTAAGATACACCTCATTGACAAGGCGGTTGATTTCCTCGACCATCTGATTAAATTGCTCGCTCAGCTTCCCGAGCTCGTCTTGGGAATCGACAGGAACTCGTTCATGGAAGTTTCCCCGCTTTACTTGCATCATTTTCTCTTTCAACTGAACGAGCGGCTTGCTGAGTGAATAGGAAAAATAAATCGCAAGTCCGCCAGCGACGAGCAAAAACATCGCCGCAATCAACATCGTAAAACTGCGCAAGCTATTGGATTCTGCGAGCAGGATATCGAGCGAAATCAGACTAATCACCACAAGCCCCGTCTCGTTTGATTGATGATCCACGAAGAGATATGGCTGTCCCTGAATCACCTTCTGATTCGCATCCCCACGATTGATCGCAGGGGTTTCTTGCAGCAAAGTACGATAACCCGGCGAGCCTTCGCTCTCCCTCTTTTCATAAAACAGCTCGTTTCCCTCGTTGACGATGATCAAGCTCCCATCCTTGGTAAAAGGCATATCAGACAAGATCTGGTCAAACATGTCCATTTTCATATCGATTTTCATGATTCCAAGCGGCACTTTCGTATACGGCTCACGCAATAACCGAGCCACTGACATATAGCGCTCCCCAGAGGCATCCAAATAATAGCTGGGTCGATGCTGTGGAATAATGACGGCTGCTCCCTGTTCCTTGATCACGCGCGAATACCATCCCTCTTCTGCCAAATCTCCCTTGCTCTTCATGACAGAGGGGTCCAGATTGGAAAAAATCATGCCATTTCCCGCGATGATTTGAATACCTTTTACTTCCGGTCGGCTATAGGAAAGACTGGAGATAAACAGCGTCATCTTCTCCCTTTTTTCCATGGAGAGAAAAGAAGTAGCCGACGTATTTGTCTGAATTTCTTTTAAAATGGACAGGACTTCCGGATCGTAGAGCGGCATGAGTGATAAACGCTTCATCTCCCGTATATTGCGCTCCAGGTTGCGGTTGATCTGCCCCACAATCTGCCCCGTGTATTCAGCCGTTCTCAATTCCGTTGAAGCCGTAAACTTGCTGTACGTGATGACCCCTTGCAAGCTCAACGGGATTGCGATCAAGCAGAGAAAAAGTGTGAGAATCTTCGCACGCAGTGTTCCGTTTAAAAAAAGCGTCGAGACTTTCCTTTTCATGATGGCCCCTTTCCACTTGTTTGAATAATCAGTATTTTACTCATCAAAAAATCCGTCAGGTCCAAAATCCTGACGGTCTGTCCCTCAGTCTATTTCGATGCCCATGTAGAGACAATCGTAGAATGTATCCCCAATCAAAAATTCTCTCGTCAACGTACCCATTTCCTTGAAGCCCAGCTTTTTGTACAAATGAATAGCAGAATCGTTGTCTGAACGGACTTTCAGATTGATTTTTCGTATGACTTTTGATTGCTTGGCCCATTCCAGCAAGGATTCGAGTAGAAGTCTCCCAACCCCTGATCCCCAAAATTCTTTCAAGACGCTAATCCCAAATTCACCTACATGCTGCGTCCGCGATCGGATGCCCCCTCGAAAAGTCATGTTCCCTACAATTCTCCCGTCAACCTCTGCAATCAAGCAAAGTTGATTATGAGCTTCCAGACATCTTTGGATGTTTTCTTTTTGCTCATCAGGGGTGACTGTCCATTCTTGCGGTCCAAATGACAAATTATCCGTCTCTCCTGATACGCAATGTATGAACGCAACCAAGGCTTCAGCATCTGCCAGCTCCGCTGATCGAATGATGACATTTTGCCCAGACTTCAATTTGGATTCCTTCATAAAAACCTCCTCGCATTGGAAACTTTTCATACTATTTAAACAGAAAAACGGACGCCTGTTAACCGTCCGCTTGTAACTGCATTCTAGGTTTTTAAGGTCGATATCCGTACATACTGAAAACAAACAGCAAGCATAGATAGATAATCGCCGCGGGTACAATGGTTAGAGAAATGAAAAACCGTTTCTTCACACTGTTGGCATCTCGAAACAGCCAAAAGTAGATGAACAACAGGATGAGGAGAAATGGGACAAAATAAAAACCGAGCATGAGTCCCACCCAATCCGAGTTGGTTTTCCAGAACTGCTCCGGCACGGGCAGCCGATGATATTCACTATATATCTGTTCTTTACGAGAGATAAATAGGTAAGATAGCACGAGGTAGTAACCGAATATAACGAATTTCAGCCAAGGCTTAATCTGTTTCGCTGCGAGTGTTATGGAAAAGATGATCCCTAATATAAACCATAATGCCATGTATTCCATCTGGATCCCTCCTACGAAGGATTATAGGGATCGGATCTGTTGGAGATAAGTACCAACTTTTTTTGGTACCTCACCCTCACGTGATTGCAAGAGTCGACAAAATTTGGAATACTTCCTATAATAGACTTGTCAAACAACACGGTATGCGAGTATCTTTGCATATAGAAAGCTCACTACCTGTAGGAGATGGTCACGATAACGTACGCTCTTTCGTTTTTACTGTCGTTTTGTATCGTTATGGTGCTGATTCCGCCTCTGGCTAAATTGGCATTTCGCCTTGATTTTGTGGACAAGCCACGTAAAGACGTGGAAAGAAAAATTCACCGGGAGCCTATCCCATTGACAGCCAGCTACGCTATTTTTGTCGGCTTTGCTGCATCGTTTTTGCTCTTCTCGAAAGAATCGACCGGGCAAACGATCGCAGTACTTTCAGGTTCACTACTGCTGTTGATTATCGGTACCATTGATGACTGGTACAAGACGCAAGGCAAGGATTTTTCCGCCCTGCCCAAGCTGATCGTCCAAGTATCTGCCGCCGTCATTGTCTATCTGTCGGGTATTACTTTTTCCGGCTTTTACAATCCATTGAGTGGCGAATACATCTTGCTCCCGCAATGGTTGCAGTTCATCCTGACCATCTTGTGGATTTTCGGAGTAACGACGGTCATCAACTTTTCGGATGGCATGGACGGTTTGGCTGGAGGACTTTCTGCGATCTCCGCAGGCACACTCTTCGTAGTCGCTTTGGTAAAAGGACAAAGCACATCTGCGATTATGGCGATCAGTCTGATCGGTGTTGCCTTGGCTTATCTGCGGTACAACAAACCGCCGGCAAAAATTTTCATGGGAGATGCAGGCGCGACCTTCCTCGGCTTTATCTTGGCCGTTATCGCGTTGGATGGTGCCTTTAAACAGGCAACGGTTCTCTCCTTGTTCATTCCGATTTTAGCACTCGGTGTGCCGATTTTTGATAATCTGTTTGTGGTGACCAAACGCTTCCTGCAAGGAAAGCCGATCTACCAAGCAGATGCCAGTCAGGTTCATTATCGCCTGCTGCGTTCTGGACTCAATCCGAAGCAGGTCGTCACCTTCCTGTGCTTGATCAGTGTTTGCTTTAGTCTGACGTCTATTATCCTGCTCCTGCTCGGAGTATAGTTATTATCGATCACAATGAAAAATGCCGCTTGGGTCTAGTCCCTGCGGCATTTTTTTATGAGTGATCATGTGAGGTCTCTCTTCGCTGTCGTGGTCGTCTGAAACGTCTGGAAGCCTGTCCGTTCGTACAACGCAATCGCGGGTTCGTTGTGAGTACCTGTGACGAGATACGGCTGCAAGCCCTTTTCCAGCGTCTGGTTCACAAAAAAGCGGACAAGCTCTTTGCCGTAGCCTTTCCCTTGATGCACGGGATCTACGAATACATCGTAGACTGCACCATGTCCTGTGATGATCAGGGAGCCTACGAATACTCCCTCATGCTCGAACAAATAAATGTCCTCCCTCATCTCACCCAGCAGCCAGCTTTTCCATGCGTTCATCGTTTTCTCAGGATAATCCGCCAAACGGTATGGCTGAAGATCGATGCCTTTGCGTACCTCATAGTAAGCGTCACTCTGCGATTGGATGTACATATCCATATCGGACTCGGTGAATTTTCGTACGTCGAGTGTCGGTGCAGGTCCAATCTCTCCCGTGTATTTCATGAGATGATGTCCCCAGATAGAAGCAAAGCCTCTCTTGGCAAAAAAATCAGCACCTTGCCCGTGGTCAGCCCGATAGGTAGCCATGACTGCCCTCGGCTTCTCCGCGTGCTGTTGCAGTTCCAGCCACAGCTGATCGAACAGCCGGGAGCCGATTCCTCGCTTTCGATGGTCTGGTCGTGTATAGACGTATATTTCTGCTGTCTCGTCTTCTCCAGAGGAGTTCAAATCATATGTGCCACAGCCGATGATTTGATCGTTTTCCTCCCAGATGAAAACCGTTGCTTTTTCCACGATATCAACAATTTCTTCGACCCTCCAAAACATGCCCTCGCCAATCATCGTCACGATTGTCTCTTTGTCATTGGATTGTGCTTGTCGTATCATCTACGTACTCCTCCGCTCCCTCTCCCGCTAGCTCTGTTGGACGGTTGCTGCTTCTGCGGCATTTTCCAGCTTCTTGCGATGTTGCAGGCAAGCCTCGCACCTTCTGCTTTTTCGCCCAAAAGCCGTGTAGTATTTGCTTTTTTTGCAAGACCGGCACGTAATGTACAACGAGCTCGACAAGTTGTAGTTCTCCACTGGCGTGTTTTCTTTGAGGTGCACCGTCTTGTTGTATTTCATGAGCAAATGAGCTGTGTGGATGGCATCGACCAAGGCCGAGTGCAGCCTGCCCTCCTGGATGATTCCTGCCGTGTCGATCGCTTCTTTCAGACTCATCTGTTTGCGATCAGCCAAAAGCATGCTAATTGGCGGTTGGATGTCATTGTAATTGCGCATCCAGTTGAAGTCCAAACCGAACCGCGCACAATGCTCGATCATCAGCCGCTTGTCGTCTTGCCCCCATGTGCACAGGTAGTATTCAGAATCGTTGCCGATCCACTTCATAAATTCTGCGAACGCCCGGCGAAACGGGATAAAGGTTGGCATGTTCTCTTTATCGAGACCGATGAACTTGCGCGTTCTCTCCGAGATTCTGCGTTCAATAGCTGGAAAGGTATAGCGCTGAAATGTGTCGACCTCCACGCCATTTTTTCCGGGTACGACTTTTGCCGCTCCGATCTCAATAATTTCCGGAATCTTGTCTCTCTGATATGTCAGTGTCGTTTCAAGGTCAAAAACAATGATCTGCAAGCGTAATCACATCCTGTATGTATTGTCTCTATTATGGCTCGAATCGGGCATAGAAAGCAAAACAAAGACCAAAGCGGCTGTGATTGAAACGAAAAAGGATAAGAACCCATCGGATTCCTATCCTTGTTTATTGGTTTAGTCTGGTGATTTTGTCGATTCCCTCGTCAATTGACGCAATCCATAGCTCATCCTCGCTATTTGTCCGTCTTCATCCCGGAAAAATTCAATCCAGGGGATGGAGTCTCTTTTTTGGAAAATGAAGCTGTCTTTTTGTACCGGGATCAGCGGAAACGAGAGACCATCCACCTCCAGGAATAGCTTCCCTTCGCTTTTGGCAATCGATGCGCTTACCCATTCCTGCGAAGAGTAGCGACCCTCGTACAATGATAACTGCTCATCTGTGACCTCGTATGGATCATAGGCATAAACCGGGGCTTCAGCGGGCCTTGCAAAATAACTGTTCAAAAAGCCGAGGACCAACTCTCGGACGCTCACGCCATCGAGATTGACCAGAATCACGCCCGTAATCCCTTGAGCCGGAACCGAAAAAATGTGCGAGCTGATTCCCTTCAACGATCCGCCATGCTCTACCAGCAAGCCATCCGGAAAGGCAGGCGAGACCATCAGACCATAGCCGTAGGAGCGATGCCCGTCCACACGAGCAAAGGGGGTGAGCATTTGCCGGACGCTATCGGCAGACATAATAGGTGTCGGGTTTCCCGTTGCCCCCAAACGAAAGACTTCCAAATAAGCGAGTAGATCATTCACAGTCGATTTGAGGAAACCGGCCGCCCGCATCGGTGGAGCGTCGTGCCAGATGGGTGCTGCAATGATTTGATTTTCGTCATCAATTTTTTTGTTGGTATACAAGATCGTGACGTCAGCCTGGTCAGCCAACTCATCCACAGAAAAAACGGTTCTATTCATACCCAGTGGCTGCAAAATATGCGTCGCCATGTATTGCTCATACGTCTGGTTGCTGACCCGTTCAATGATCGCCCCCAAAAGCCCGTATGCATCGTTGTTGTAGCTAAAGGCACCCCCTGGCTCTGAGAGTGGCTTCCCTTCGAATCCAGCAATAGCTTCCATGACTTCTTCGTACGTATCCAGGTAAGGCACTGTCTTTAGTTCTTCCTCTGCCTTGGTTCCAATGACAGCAGGATCATTCTCCATACTCCGCCTCATTGCACCATCTAAGTAAGGCATGGGCGCTATTCCGGGCGTATGTGTCATGAAATGATGGATCGTCATGCGTGCTGTCAGTTCGTGATCGCCCGCCCGAAACTCAGGCAAATATTTCACGACGGGATCATGAACAGACAGCTTGCCTGCCTCCTGCAACTGCATGATCGCAACGCAGGTAAACGATTTGGTGATGGATGCGATGCCAAAAACGGTGTCGAGGGAAAGGGGCTGTTGCTGTTCTCTGTCACGAAACCCGAACGTCCCCTCGTACAAAAGCTCACCTTCACGTGCAACAGCAATAGCTGCACCCGGAGCATTCGCCTCGTCCAGCAGCTGCTGTGCATACGCCTGGAACTGTTCCTTCCATGCCGTCATTTTCATCAACTCCCTATCGCTTGCTCATAAATCGCTTTTGCAACACGGGCGATAGTATGCTCTGCGGCTTCTTTGTCAGTCACACCGCGTGATAGTGCCGTGATCGCAATCACTCCTTTTCCTTCGGGCAAATAAATGATGCCAGCATCATTGACGACAGCATTGACGGTCCCGGTCTTATGTGCGACCTTTGTTCCTTCTGGCAGCATGTACGGCAGACGGCTGTTGTAATGCTGACGTCGCATGATGTCCAGCATCAGCTCGCAGGAGGGCTCCGTGAGAATTTGTTTTCGCGCAATCATAACGAGCAGGCGGTTCAGCTCGGCAGGTGTCGCTACGTTATTATCAAGGGTAGGCATCGAGACATCGTGGATCAATTCGTAATTGCCTGACTCTTCCCGTCGCATGAACTCATCGAACCCTGCCTCCGATGGTGCAGGCTCATTCATACCCACACAGTGGTTGAGGAGCTCCCAGCAATTATGCCGCAAATGAATCTGCGAAAGCCCCAGCTCATGCATGTGCTCATTCACCTTGTTGATTCCGCCGATCAGCTCGAGAATTTGGTCTGTCGCATAGTTATCACTGACAATCGTCATCAGTGTCGCCAAGTCTTTGACCGTTAAAGCTGCTCCGGCATCCAGCTCTTGCAAAATGCCCGACCCCGGCACGCGATCCTCCCATTTCAGTGTCACACGCTGATCGAGGCGGATTCGTCCTGCTTCCACCTCGCGCATCAAGGTGACCATGATCGGGATTTTGAATGCACTCGCCAGTTGAAACAACTCTTCCTCCAGATGTCCTGCTGTCTCTCCTGTTTCCAAATGCACAGCTGCGATTCCAAAAATACCGGGCGCTTCCTTCAATACGTTTTCTACAGCTTGTTGCCATGTCATCAAAATTCCTCCCCCATCTCGCGAAACGGCCCACACATGTATTTTCGTGTCGGCCATTTCTTTTTAGCGCTATTGTTCTTTGTATCCCCACTTGAAGTCGATGTAGCCCAATGGATCGACCGTGATGCCTTTTACTTTTTCATTTTGTACCCATGAATTGACGCTGGAATACACACCAGTGACCGGCATTTCTTCCATCAAGATGCTCTCCGCTTCGACCAGATACTGATTGCGCTTGGCCTCGTCCGGCTCGGCGTACGCCTTTTTCACCAGCTCTACGTATTTCTCGCTAAACCAGAAGGTAGAGTTATTGGAGCTGTACTTCTCCATCATCAGCTCCAGGAAGTTGACAGAGTCGTTGTAATCTCCTGTCCAGCCTGTTCGGGAAATCATGTACTTCCCTTGCTCCTGATCGTCAAACATGACCTTCAATTCTTTGTTGATCAGCTTGACGTCCACACCGAGAGCTTGCTTCCATTGAGCCTGCAATGCTTCGGCAATCTTCTTGTTGAGGTCGGAGGTATTGTAAAGATAGGTGATTTCGGGCAGCTTGGTGATACCAAGCTCCTTCATTCCTTCTGCCAATAACTGTTTCGCCGCCTCCACATCGTTATCCTTGAAATATCCTTCCGGCTTTAGAGAAGCGGAAAGCGGGACGAAGCCCATCAAGGGAGTCTGTCCGGCTTGACCGATGTTTTCTGCGATGTCACTGCGGTTGATCGCGTAGGCAAACGCTTTGCGGATTTTGCTATTCGTAAATGGCGGCTTCTGTGTCTGGAACAAGAGATAGTAGTTGGTGGCACGTTTCATGGTTTGCAGCTTGCCTTCATCACGTAACGGTCCAATGGCATCTGCAGGCAGACCGCTAATCGGGCCGCCAGCCCAATCCAGCTCGCCGCTATTGAATAGCTCCAGCTCGGTATTCGTATCTTCTATCATGGAAAACTCGATTTCGTTAAACTTCACAACGTCTTTGTCCCAATAGTGCTCGTTTTTGACCAGCTCAATCTTGTTTTTATGCTCCCAATTTACGAGCTTGAACGGCCCATTGGTCACGATGGACTCGGGCTTTTTCGCCCAATCGGGATTGGCTTCTACTACCTTTTGGTTGACCGGATAGTAGAAGGTCGCAAGTGTCAGGAAGTATGGAGTCGGGTTTTCCAAGGTGACTTGCAGGGTCTTGTCATTGACGACCTTGATGCCGACATCCTCCGCTTTCGCCTTCCCTTCATAAAAGGCACGGGCATTTTTGATCGGATAATACTTGTAGGCGGACCCGCTGGCTGTCTTCGGATTGAGTACACGCATCCAGCCGTAGGCGAAGTCTTGAGCCGTAACCGGGTCGCCATTGCTCCACTTGCTGTCGCGTAATGTAAAGGTGTACACCTTTTTGTCCTCCGATACTTGAATGTCGGAGGCAACGGAATTGACTGGCTTGCCATCCTTGTCCAAACGAACGAGCCCGTCGTACAGCGAACGGATGAAAGCACCGGAAATCACATCGTTGGACATGCCTGAATCAAGTGTTTCGGGCTCTGCGGCATTCATGTGCAACGTCTGCTCGGCCGCAGTCTGCATAGTTGCCTGCTGCGCTGGCGCGGTTTGCTGCTGGTTGTCTGGTGCGGTTTGAGTCGGCGTATTGCCGCTGCTACAGCCTGCAAATAGTCCACTAAGCAAAACGAAGAGACTTGTCATGACAACTGGTCTTTTCATGCTGTACCCCCTGTTTGAGTCGGATATCTAATTATTGAATAAATATTCTGCAAATTTTATGCCATTCGTATTTTCCGTTGTTCTTTAGTTGATTTTATTCCCTGCTGAATACATTTACCCGGGTCGGTCCGACAAGTTTCTACCAGTAGTCTCTGTCACGCAAAAAAGAAGTATTCATCCTTGAATACTTCTATTCATTCGCACATATGGGGCTGTCCTCTCTAGCTTATTGCTGGTTCATACATAGCTACCGCATCACATGACCGTCGGCAAAAAACGATCGGGACGTGCTTTTGCTTCGCCAGCTTCTTTATATTTTTACACAAGCTGTGACTCACGAAGTTAATAAAGACAAGAACAAGTTCCGTATCAGAAGGAATCGTCGCCTTCACATCGGATTTTTTGCGACCAGATACGTGATAGACATTGTGGAACCCTTTGTTCTGCAACAAGCTCTCGATTTCTCCTACCCGATCTCCTCCTACCACAAGAACGCCTGCCATAGTCCTTCCTCCTCGCTTTTTTCCACGCCTTTTCTTCTATTTTCCGGTGCGCGATTGCGAAATCTTTGCCTCAGGTTTTTCCGCCGGGAGTCTGTATTTTTCCGTTCGCTCAATCTGAACGACCTGTGAATCGTGAACCACAATATGTATGGAGCCGTATTCCAAACCGTCCAGTGCGCGTGCGATTTTCTCTAATAAGAGATCGTCCAGGGGAATCTCATTCTTTGCCATGGGGATCACACTCCTGTTTCATCAAATTTAATGTATATTATTCCTACCTATTTAGTATGTTTTGTGACCTGATAATACCTCTTGAGCCCGATTGCTGTCAATGTCAAACAGTTTGGGCATCAAGAGGCTTCTCTCACCTCATTTTCCTTCGATTGACGAAAAGCTCCCTGCGCAACTAGACAGCTTGGTTGTCTTTGTCCTCGCGGGAGCTTTCGGTCGACCGATCAGCTAATCATATAAAAACCGATGCATTTACTCTGATACAAAAATATTACCATACAATTCTGTCATCGGTCAATGCCCCGCGTAATTGTTCATTCCCTCCATTGTTTCCCGTTACACCAAGTGACAGGCGACAAATCTGTCGGTACTGACTTCGCGGAAAGCAGGCACTTCCTGTCGGCAAATGTCTTTCACATACGGGCAGCGCGTGTGGAATTTGCACCCTGCCGGAGGATTCGCTGGACTTGGCATGTCTCCTTGCAGGACGATGCGTTCGCGCTTTTTCTTTGGGATCGGAAGCGGCACAGAGGAGAGCAATGCTTTGGTGTACGGATGGAGCGGCTCCAAAAACAATTCATCCCGAGGTGCCAGCTCCAGCAATGACCCCAGATACATGACCCCAATCCTCGTGCACAGATGCTCCACGACGCTCAAATCATGCGAAATAAATAAGTACGTCAGCTTCCTTTGCTCCTGCAACTCTGCGAACAAATTGATAATTTGCGCTTGGATTGACACATCCAGAGCAGATACTGGCTCATCCGCGACGATAAAATCAGGGTTCATCATAATGGCCCGTGCGATACCGATCCGTTGACGTTGACCACCCGAGAATTCATGCGGATACCGATCGACATGATACGATGCCAATCCACATAAAGCCATGACCTCTAAGACTCTTTCTCTGACCTCCGCTTGTGGGAGCAGCCCGTGATCAAGCAGCGCTTCACCCAGTGCTTCTCCGATTCGGACGCGCGGATTCAATGAGCTGTACGGGTCTTGAAAAATATATTGCATCCGGGGGCGCAAAGCTCGGAGCTCTTGGCGATTCAAGGCGTGCACATCGATACCCTGGAAACGGACTTCTCCCTCTGTTTTTTCCAAAAGGCGCAAGATCGTGCGACCTGTCGTGCTTTTCCCGCTGCCGGATTCACCGACCAATCCGAACGTCTCTCCTTTTTGGATGGAAAAGCTGACTTCATCCACCGCTTTCACATGGCCGATCGTCCTGCCTAAAAGCCCTCCGGTAATCGGGTAATATTTTTTCAATTGGCGCACTTCCAGCAAATTACTGTCCACAGGTGATCTCCTCCTCATACAGCCAGCACGCGACCTTTCTGCCGTCTCCCCCATCACGCAAAGGCGGCTGCTTCACCCGGCAAATGTTCAAGCATTGATCGCATCGGTCAAGAAAATAGCACGATTCACCGAGCGTCGTCGGATTTGGTACTTGACCAGGGATGGAATACAGCTTGGCTCTGCGTTGATTCAGCACAGGCTTGGATCGAAGCAAGCCTTGTGTATACGGGTGCTTCGGCTCCTCGAACAGCTCGACGACAGGAGACACCTCTACCACTTTCCCTGCATACATCACGACCACATGATCGGCCATTTCCGCTACGACACCCAGATCGTGCGTGATAAAAAGAATCGCAGTTTGGGCTTCATCCTTGATCTTGCGCAGCAGATCGAGGATTTGCGCCTGAATGGTCACATCCAAAGCAGTCGTCGGCTCATCGGCGATCAGCAGGCGGGGATTGCAGGATATTGCAATGGCAATCATAATGCGCTGCAGCATGCCACCGCTCAATTCATGGGGGTACGATTTGGCGATTTCTTTTGCCCGGGGGATTCCGACCAGCTCGATCAGCTCGATGGCTCGCGCTTGAGCTGCTTTTTTGCTTAATCCCTGATGCTCCATGATCGGCTCCATGATCTGCTCGCCGATGGTCAGTACGGGATTGAGTGACGACATCGGCTCCTGAAAAATCATGGCCAGCTCATTGCCGCGGAGCTTGCGCATTTCTTCTTTGCTGACTTTTCGCAGGTCACGGCCTGCAAACCATATCTCACCCGAAACGATACTGCCTACCGCCTCTGGGATTAGTCCCATCAATGACATGGCTGCCGCGCTTTTGCCGCAGCCTGACTCGCCTACGATGCATACGGTCTCTCCTTCATAGATGCGCAGATCGAGGGCATCGACTGCTTTGACCACGCCTTGTTCGGACTTGAAGTTGGTGCTTAGATTTTGGATTTCGACTAGAGCATTCATGCTTGGCTCACCTGCCTTTTCGTGTATTTGAAGGAGCTGTAGTGGAGAGGGAGAAGTGATTTCCAGTCTACGCTTCGGCCTACGCCCTGCAATGGGGATTCACTGTCCGCTTCGGAACGCGCTTCAAACCTGAAAACGCGCAGGCGTTTTTGTATGTAATAAAAGCTGAAATTCCCCTCCATTTTTTCCGAAGCTAGGATGAGGGCTCCAGAGGCGCTTGGACTGGAAATCACTTCTCCCTACGCTGCTTCAGTTTTATCTTGAAAGTAGGCTCAAAAAGTTATAAATCTTACAAAAACACCCCTCAACGCTTCTGCTTCGGGTCCAAAGCATCCCGCAGTCCATCCCCTAGCAAATTAATCGAGATGACAGTAGCAAAAATAGCAATTCCAGGAGGAACCCACAGCCACGGTCTTTTCTGAAAATCGATCAAGGTATTTGCCGCATCCATCATGTTGCCCCATGTCGGCGTTGGCGGGACGACTCCGAGGCCGAAGTACGATAATACGGATTCGCTCAGGATCGCACCACCGACATTCAAAGTGGCAACGACAATCAAGAGCGGTGTGAGATTGGGCAGCAAATGGAAGAATAGCTTGCGTCTGTCGCGCAGACCGAGGACTTCTGCTGCTTGCATGAATTCACTTTCACGCAGGGTGAGCATCTGGCTGCGGACCATTCGCGCCAAGCCGGGCCAGCCGATCAGACTCAGCATGACCATGACGATGTAAATGCGGTAGTCGGTCGGGATTTTCCACTCGGAGAGGACTGCACCCATAATAAACAAGAGCGGCAGACCAGGAATGGTCATGAGCACGTCTGCTACACGCATGATTACTTGATCGACCCACCCGCGGTAAAAGCCAGCCAGCGCACCAAGAAGGGCGCCAATGGAAACCGAGAGCACCATAGAGGCGATGCCGACTGTCAATGAGATTCGGCCAGCCTGCATCAGCCGCGTCAAAATGTCTCTGCCCAAACTGTCCGTCCCAAGCCAATGGGCGAAGCTCGGCGGCTTGTTGATCATGGCCGTATTGATCTTGCCGGAGGCGTACGGAGAAAAAAACGGACCGATGAAACACACCACTGCCATGACGAGTAAAAACACAAGTCCAACCATGGCCAGACGCTTCTTTTTCAATCGCAAAAACGCCTCGTGCCACAAGGACGAACGCAACGCTACCTGCTCCGGTCTCGTCACCTCCGCTACTTCACTTACCGTTGATGCCATCGTTTTCCCTCCTATTTCAACCGAACCCGCGGGTCAGCCACTCTGTACAGCAAATCAGCAGATAAGTTTCCGATGACGGTGAGAATCGCCAGGAACATCGTAAAGCCCATCAAAAGCGGGTAGTCCCGTACAGAAAACGCCTGCATGTACAACTGTCCGACACCGGGCCAGTTAAATATTTTTTCCGTGATGATCGCCCCACCGAACAATGCTGGCAGCTCAAAGCCTAACAGTGTAATGGCGGGCAGCAGCGCATTGCGCAGCGCGTGCTTGTGCAGGACCACTTTTTCTTTCAGCCCTTTTGCCCGAGCCGTACGCACGAAGTCTTGTTGGATGACCTCCAGCATATTCGTGCGGAAATAGCGAGTCAGCGTCCCCACGCTCAGCAAAGTCAAAACAGCCACAGGCAAAAACATATGCTGAACCACGTCCCACGCATAGGCGAGCCCTGTTTCCTTGCTGCCGATCATCATCATGCCCCCTGCGGGAAACAGCTTGGCGTCGACGGCAAACAACTTGATAAACAGCAGTCCAACGAAAAAGACAGGCAGCGACATCGCAGCAAAAACACCGATCGTCACGAGCGCATCGAACCAGGAATGCTGCCTTGCAGCTGACAGAACTCCGATTGAGATCGCGATTACCCACGTAAAAAAAGTGGAGGTAATCGCCAGCAAAAACGAATTCCAGATGTAATCGTTCAACAGCGACATCACCGGCTGCTGGTATTGCAGAGAGTAACCAAAATCGCCTTGTAGGGCGTTTTTCATCCAAATGAAATACCGTTCGACGACAGGCTTATCCAGCCCGTACATCGCTTTCAGCTCCAGCTTTCGTTCGGCTGTCAGCTTGGGACTCGTATCGACGAAATCACCTGGCGTTAGGGCATACAGGAAAAAAATCAAAATGGATGCGCCGAAGAGAGTCAAAGCCATGTAAAAGACCCTTTTCAGGAAGTAGGACGTCATCGTTGGCCTCCTTTCATGCTTGGGGAAAAAAGAAAGCCCAGCCCCAGGGCCGGGCACAACATTCGTAAATCAGTTACTCGAACCTGTTACTCAATTCTGATACCAGGCAGGCTGGTCGAAATACCGGTGAACGGATTCGGTTCCAAGCCCTTGATCTTGCCGTTGTGCGCAGACAAAATTTTGCGGTAGCCGAGGAAGATGTATGGTGGGTCATCGCTCAACTCTTTGTACAGGTCTTTGTAGATTGCTTTGCGCTTCTCGATGTCCAGCGTAGATAGACCTGCTTCCAGCAATTCGTCTACTTTGGCATTGGAGTAGCCGTTCGTTCCGGTAAATCCGCTCTTGCCCTTTTTCGTGGAGAAGGCGTCTACACCGTCATCTGGATCGATCAGCATCGTGGTCGAGAACGAAGCGAGGTCGTGATCGCCTTTTTCCGTCCGTGCCAAAACGGCGTTGTAGTCCATCATTTCTGCTTCAAACTGGATGCCCAGCTCTTTGTAGTTTTCTTTGGCAATCGGGATCAGAACTTCTCCCAGCTTTCCTTTTGTCGTGTAGTAATGCACGATCAGCTTTTGTCCGTCTTTTTCGCGGATACCGTCCGCGCCCGGCTTCCAGCCCGCTTCATCCAGGAGCTGTTTCGCCTTTTCCGGATTGTAGGCGTACGGATTGACATCCTCCGTATAGGCCCACGAAACAGGGCTAATCGGTACGTTGGCGACTTGTGCGTAGCCTTGATAGGTCAGGTCCAGAATCTTTTGGCGATCCAGTCCGTAGATGAAGGCTTGGCGGACGCGCTTGTCTTTAAAAAATGGCTTGGAATGATTGAACTTGATGTACGAATAGGCACTGGAGGTGTACAGATTGATATTCACGTATCCCAGCTCTTGCAACTGCTCAATATTATCCGAGTTGACGGTAAAGGAGTTGTAATCCATTTCCCCTGTCTGGATAAACTGCAGAGCGTCGCCCTCTGTCGTCTTGTAGATAAAATGCTCGACTTGCGGCTTGCCCGCGTAATAGTGCTCGTTTGCGAGATAGCGGACTTCTTGACCAGGAATGTACGCCTCAAATTTGTAAGGTCCAGCTCCCAATGGCTTGCCGTGCAAGGTGCGGAGATACTCCAGATTGCCTGGTTTGTACTCCTTGCCGTAGTACGCCTTGGAGAGCACCTGCCCGCCTAACAGGACGAGAGACTTGGCGTTCACTTTCTCCGTCGTAATCTGGATCGTCTGGGGATCAATCACCTTGATTCCTGTGATCGTGTTCGCTTTGCCTTCCTTGTATTCACGTCCACCCTTGATACTTGCTACAAAAATGTCCGTTTCGCCGTCGTACGTTTTGTCGTGCAGAATCGTCAGTGTAAAGGCTACATCCTCTGCCGTCAGCGGTGAACCATCACTGAATTTCAGATTCGGTCTCAGGTGGAACGTATACGTCAGCTGGTCGGGGGATACGTCCCATTTTTCCGCGAGCTTGGGGATTGGCTTTCCGGTCGCATCGACATCCACCAGTGATTCGAAGATCGCTGAGGAGACGTTGCCATCGTAGCCGTTGTGGTAAAAAAACGGGTTAAACACGCCGCCTGGCTCCGTCAGGCCAGCAATGAAGGTATCGGTCCTTTTGGCGGCTGCTTCCGGCAGCTTGGATAAATCCGTAGCCAAATTGATGCCGTCTTTTATGTCTTGCACCTTGCTGGCAGCAGGTGCTGATGCTTCTGTCGACGGAGTCGCCGTTTGTGTCGAGGTAGCCGGCGCACTGCCCTCGGAACTGCAACCTGTGACCAGTAGCGTCCCTAGCAGCAAAGTTGAAATGATTTGCGAAAGCCTTTTTTTCATGGTGATCCTCCTTCATATCCACTCACTCAGTGAAACCAGCTCCTCCGGTGGTCCGGTCGGATACAAAAATGATACCTTATAATTCTTACCTGTTTACTATGAATTAGATTATAGGTATCTACACCTGATCAAGTCAACATTTTTTTCCAAACAAAAAAAGCCCCGATTATTCGAGGCTCAAGTTAGTTGCATGTCGGTTATACGGAATGCCTAGTTTTTCACACGCCTGCATCACGAATAGAGCATGTCGCTCACGCATGGTTTTCTCTATCCTTTTTTCCAATCCCCAATCAGATAGATTCGAAGCTGGCCGTAGTGCGGCACACAAATCCCAATACGGAAGCTGGGTGTAATCGAGTGTCTTGCTGGCAGATTGATAGTGAAGGGTAAAATCATTCATAGCCTCCACGCCAAATGCCCACAAAATCTCCAGTCTGGCATTGCCGAGATCAGACAAGGGGTCGCCGATCGCAGCGTCTTCCCAATCGATGACAGCAGCCAGCTTTTCTTCCTTCCACATCGTATTTCCCGGCCAGAAATCGCCATGCAAAAGCGATGCTGCATTCGCTTGGGGCAGCGGCCAAACGGACTCCAGCACTTCGCGAATGAGTCCCTCATCCAATGATTTGTCCAGAATCGCCGGTCTTTTTTGGAGCTTTTCTGTTAGCGCTTCTTCTTGTTTCGGCAAATAAGTGCCTGCCAGCCTAGAAGCTTCTATCGAATGGATGCGAGCCAGTACCTCAGCTACTTGCTGTAAATAGCTGAACAAGTCGGCTGGATTGGTGACTGTCTGGCCTTCTATGAATTCGATGACCAGGCACGGTGTGGGAAAAATCTCGCTAGATGCTTCGAGATGATAAGGCGTTGGAGTCGGCAAGCCAGCGGACTTTAGAATTTGCAAAAGTTTGAATTCATCCGATGCGATCTGCGGGTTGCGCTTGCGGTCAGCCTGACCGTGCTCGCGGACGACTACTTTTTTCTTTTTGCCGTCAGGGGTCTCCATTTCAAGCGCGGTGACCTGTGCAGAAATCCCCCCTTTTAGCTCCCATGCACGAAGGAGCTTGGCTGAAGGGTTCATGTTATGTACCAGGCGTGTCCATTTCTCATCCATTGCTTTACCCCCTTTATGCTCCACTGTCTGATTGTTTGTACAGCCCTACTTTCATCATTTCCATATACGATTCTAATTCCGCAAAAAAGGATTGGATATGTGCAAAGCCTTTGTCGCTGGCTTCGTAGTTTTCGCGGACATACTTTTGCGTCAATGCCTCTACAGCCGACAGCAAAAAATGTAGCGCCTTCTGTGGATCGAACTGCACTTTGATCATTGATGTATCGACTTGATCCAAAAACAAGGGAAGATATCGCGCATTGAACTGGGCCTCTCTGTCCTCGATCTCAGCCCGGCATTCCTCGGGATAATCGAAAAAGGCCGCAACTGCCATTTGATAAATAGCTGGTTCCTCGGCAAAGAGCGCCATTTTCGCTTGATGGACGTGAAGAAATCGCGCAAAAAAGTCCTGCGGCGCTGCTTCCATTCGTGCTTGTATAGAGGCAAAAAAACGTTCAATACAAGCATCGACACTCGCTAGGAACAGTCCCTTTTTACTCCCGAAAAAGTGGAACAGCATCCCCTTTGATACGCCTGCGTTCTGCACGATTTGATTGGTGGAGCCTCGTTCATAGCCTTTCACGGAAAATTCAACAAGGGCCGCATCCAACAGCTTTCGCTTGTTCGGCTCCAAATTTTCGTCCTGCCAAATTCCTTGTATGTCCGTCACCTTCTCTCCGTTCTTCTTTTTCCTATCATAACGCTTATTGACCAGGTGGTCAAAGCGGAGTTATACTTTCCTCGAAGACTTCATCATCCCTATTCCACCACAAGGAAGTGATGCCTGATGACACGGATTTTGCCCGTATTCTCCCGTATTATCCTTGGAGTGATTTTGCTTGGAGCAGGTGTGAATGGGTACATGGTCTTGTTTGGATACGAGCCTATCTTTCCAACCAGTCCTGCTGCCATGAAGCTTTTGCAAGGGTACCTGCTCGTTTTGGTCAAAACCGTCGAAATCATCTGTGGATTCCTGTTCCTGACCAACCGCTTCGTCCCACTGGCTCTAACCGCCACCGCTCCGCTTGCTGTCAACATCTTGACGTTTCACCTGTTTGTCGATCCCGACATGCTCGCAATGGGGCTGATTGTAGCGATTTTGGAAGGGTATTTGCTGTGGAGCTATCGTCATAGTTTTCGTCAGTTGATGACGATGTAGAAAAAAGATATATTCCATCAGTTGTGGTCGGGAGAAGCCCTGCCACATGTTTTCCAGTCGCCTGTATCCTCTCTTCGTTCGGGCTGTCTCCTTCCAAACATGTGACAGGACTTTCGTACAACTGTGGATTCATGCGTGTTTTTAAAACGTTTTGCAAGTTAACACCGGGAAGCTTCTGAAAGAAAATTCGGTTGAAAATAAAACATCTTCGAACCACTTTCAATGATTTAACGAATAGCTACGCCAGAAGAAGCGCATTTCCAGTCCAAGCGCCTCTGGAGCCCATCTTAGCTTCGGAAAAAATGGCGGGGGTTTTCAGCTTCACCTATGAACTACCTCCTCGAAACTTCTACGTTTGAAGCGCTCCCGCCATTTTTTCCGAAGCGGACAGTGTATACCCCTTGCTGGGCGTAGGCCGAAGCGTAGACTGGAAATTCGCTTCTTCCCCCACTACAGCAACGTTTATAAACATAAAAAGTGCCGGTACCAAGAGGTGTACCGGCTTTTCAATATCATCTTTTCGGCAAATGAATCTGCCATGATATTCCGTAACGATCTTGAACCCATCCGAACTTTTCACTGAACGGATATTGTCCAAGCGGCATGAGTACTTGTCCATCCGAGGAAAGCTGTCCAAAAACCCGGTCAATCTCTTCCTCCGAATCGCAGTCCACAAACAACGAAATCGCCGGAGTAAAGGCATGATAGTCACCGTTCGTATTGTCGATACACATGAAGGTTTGGTCTTTTAAGGTAAAGGTAGCTTGCAGAACTTGCCCATTCTCGTGATGCATGATCTGCTTGATTTCGGAGCGATCAAAAATAGAAGTGTAAAACTTCATCGCTTCTTCCGCCTGTCCGTGGAACATGAAAAACGTAGTGATGGCTTGCACTGATAATCACTCCTTTTCGTGATGATATACGTCTCCATTCTGCCCATTCCTCCCATATGCATAACTCTGCTTCACACTAGAAAGTCATTGCCGTTATAACATCCTTAACTGAATACTATCTCCCTTTCTCATTTATCGTGATTGATAACAATAGTATCACCAGGACTTATATCATAAACCGTTAAATCTTTAACATCAGAAAGCAAAGCAGAGAGTTCGCTTGGCCGACCGGTTAAAAAATCAAATACGCCAAAATGTGTCGGGATGACATTTTTTATATTTAGCAATCGGACTGCCTTAGCAGCCTCTCGGGGGGACATCGTATAAGCATCACCGATCGGCAATAGTACCAGGTCTGGAACGTATAATTCAGCAATTAGAGCCATGTCACCAAATACGTTTGTATCCCCAGCGTGATAGACAGTGTATCCATTTTCGAATTTGATCACGTACCCCATAGGCTCCCCACCATAGAGAATCTGATCACCATCAACGAAAGCCGAGGAATGGTCTGCATGTACAGCAGTAACCGCAATATCTTCAAATTGTCGAGTTCCACCTTTATTTATCGCAACAATATTTTGAACACCTTTTTTCTGGAGAATAAAAGCAAGTTCCCAACCTGCCAACACGCTGGCACCTGTTTTTTGCGCAAGCCAAACGGCATCTTCAGCATGATCTCGATGTGCATGTGTTAAAAAAATGTAATCTACTTTTTCTATGTTTTTAATCGTTTCGGGACAGGAGGGATTGTTTTTAATCCATGGATCAATAAGTATTTTTTTATTTCCTGATGTTTCTATATAAAATCCGCCAAAACCAATCCAAGTAAAAGAAATAACTCGGTTTAACATGTTTATACTCCCCCTTTTATAAATT
This sequence comes from Brevibacillus sp. MER 51, assembly GCF_023714195.1. Classification (NCBI taxonomy): domain Bacteria; kingdom Bacillati; phylum Bacillota; class Bacilli; order Caryophanales; family Paenibacillaceae; genus Brevibacillus; species Brevibacillus sp. MER 51. The sequence continues at coordinate 66,669 of NZ_JAMAUS010000011.1, forward strand.
TCTAGCTGTAAAAACTTCCTTTGCTGCATTCAGTCCATTTAAAGCGGCGGGGAAACCAGCATAAACGGCCATTTGCATCATTATTTCCATGATCTCTTCTTTTGTGCATCCAACATTTAAGGCACCGTTAATATGTACTTTCAGTTGAGGAATTGCGTACCCAAGAGCGGTTAAGGCTGCAACGGTAGCAATCTCACGAGATTTCAATTCCAATCCTGGTCGGCTATAGATGTCTCCAAATGGGAATTCAACTAAAAAACGTTCAAAATCAGGGGCGATTCCTTTCAAAAACTCGCGAGTACGAACACCAGATTCTCCGACAACCTGATTCATTACTTGTGAACCGACTTCATACCTTATTTCTGCCATCTTTAAAATCCTCCGCTTCTTTGTTATCTGTCCCCTCAATGTAACTCCCATAAAATGAAATTTTTTGAGTTACAGCATTTATAAATAATTCAATATTCCGTTGTTGCTCGAGCAACTTATTCCGATGATCCATAAGAATCGAAAGTCGATTCCTAACTGGTTCTTTGGGCATCTCCCCGGCTTCCAAACGTTCAAGTATGCAGCCATCTTTTGTGAACTCCGAAATATCTTCAAGTGACATCCCTGTTTTTTTGAGAGTTGCCATGAAAATAAGAAAGTTTACATCAGAATCACTGAATTCGCGTATTCCATTTTTGGATCTCTTTATTTTAGGAAATAATCCACTTCTTTCATAAAATCGAATGGTATGTGCAGAAAGTCCGGTTCTTTCCGCAACTTCTTTAATATTCATTTCGAGGAGCTCCTTCTGTTGTCGACTTGGTCCAATCTTACACCTTTGAGTTGACTCTAAGTCAAGTTGCCTGTTTGCTTAATCCATTCAGTCTAAAACGTTATTTTTGGAGTCTAATTAGTGCTTTGGAATTTTTGTAAGAGAATTAGAAAAAGACAGGCAAATGCCTGTCTTAGTTAATGTTTGGTTTCACACGCAGAGAAACGATGCCACGACTCGCTATTGAGGCTTAGACTCGGTTACCTCCCCTTTTTCGGATATACTCGCCCCATAGGAAATGCGGTTGAGCTTGTCGATGATCCGCTGTTTGTTTTTCTCGTCCATGGGAGCAGGCTGACCATTCGTGAGCTTCACCGGGATCACGCGGCTCTTGCTCCCGTCTTTTGTAAACGTCAGTTGGACCATCATGGCTTCGCGACCTTTCGGATTGCGCGAGGTGGTAAACACAAAATTCCCTACGCTGTAATAAATCGGCGCCTTTTTATAAAACTCAACGCCCATAATCGAATGGCTGTGCGACCCGACTATTGCATCCACACCGCTGTCGATCAGCTTTTTCGCCATCTCACGCGCATATGGTTCTGGGTAATCCTTATATTCCCGATTCCAGTGCATGACCGCAATCGTTATGTCTGACTCCGCCACTGCCTTTTTTACATGGGACAGCATCGGCTCATACGAGTAGGCATGTGCGAGACCTGGCTTGTTTTTTCGCGCATACCAACGCTCATTTGGAAGGACTCGGCTGATCCCGATGACTGCCACGCGTTTTCCCTTGATTGTTTGGATATAGGGAGCGTATGCTTCTTCCTCGTTCTTCCCTGCCCCTACGTAACCGATCTTTGCCTCTTTCAGATGCTCCATTGTGTCAGAGAGCGCGTCCATGCCATAATCCAGCGAATGATTATTTGCCAGGTTGACCACGTCGAAGCCCGCGTTCACGAGCCCCTTCAACGACTCTGGCTTCGCACGATAAGTATATTCCTTTTTCTCTGGACGTCCACGCGTACTGACTGGTGTCTCCAGATTGCCAATTGTCAGGTCTGCCTGCTTGAGAAAATCCGCTGTTTTTTGAAACGGATAATCTACGCCGTGACGACCGATCTGATTCCCCACGCTCTTATCCAAAATCACATCCCCGACAAACGCTACCTTAATGGAATCCTGGTCCTGCACATCCCCTGCGCCGTTCGCCAGGACGACGCCAGATTCTGTTCCCACCGCAACACAGAGCATCACTGCAGTTAGCACGATTACAGCGTGTTTCCATCGTCCAATCTTCATGCCTCTTTCGCCCACTTTTCTTTTTTGCTTCCATTCTAGTAGCCGCGGGATGTGAAGCCTGTTGAAGCATGTCTGGCTTCCGTGGAAAATTCTCGCCGAAAAGTGACGGGCACGCAAAAGATGACGGTTTGGGGCCTGCTCCTCGAGTCAACATATTCCTTCTTTTTCCAAATGTCGATTATTGCCGATAACAAGTATAATGGACACATAAGATTCTAATACATAGGACGGTACGAACATGCTCCATCATTCCATTATGCTGAAAACCAAAACAGCAATGCCCGCCGTTCGGTCGAATAGCGTTCATAGGAGCCGACTGCTGCAAAAAATGGACGCTGGTCTGCAATGCCGACTAACCACACTATACGCCCCAGCCGGTTACGGAAAAACGACCCTGCTCAGTCAATGGGCCCATCAGTACGGCGGTTCCACCGTATGGCTCTCACTCGATGAGATGGACAATGACCTGATTCGCTTTTGGAAATACCTCGTATTTACGCTAGCTGAATCTGACTTCGCTGAACTCTCCGAGCGAATGGAACCAGCCATGAAGGCAACCAGTCATACCTCGATCTTTACCTTCATCGATTCTCTGCTCAATGAACTCGCTGCTACGACACAGCCCCTTGCTATCATACTCGATGACTATCACGTGATCTCGGATGAGACGATTCACAACAGTCTTGCTTATTTTTTGGAATACGTCCCGATTCACGTCCATCTGTACATCGCCAGTCGCAACACGTTGCCTTTTCCTACAGCCAAATGGACCGTACGCCATGAAGTATGTCACATTGAGGCGGGACAATTCCTTTTCAGCCATCAAGAGACGGACAGCTTTTACCGGCAGGTTCACGATTTACCACTGACCGAAACACAAATAGAACAGCTGGTGAAAAGTACGGAGGGCTGGGTCGCCGGTTTGCAGCTCGCAGCCATTTCACTCGTGAATACGGAGAATCACGATCAATTTTTTGCCGGATTTACTGGGTCTCATCGGAATATTTCGGAGTATTTGTTTCATGAAGTGATCATGCGACTTCCAGAAGAGGAGCGCGGCTTCTTGCTCAAAACCTCTGTGCTGGCAAGAATGGACGCCCACATGTGCCACGCTCTGACCGGCCTGCCCCAATGCCAACAAATGCTGACCCGATTGCACCGCCAAAACATTTTTTTAATCCCGCTGGATGATTATGGCACGTGGTATCGGTACCATCACTTATTTGCCGATTTTTTGCGCAGTCAATTGGAGCAAACAGCTCCCGGAGAAGCACGTGAGTTGCACCGGCGAGCCAGTGAGAGCTACGCGGATCGTGGAATGCTGGACGAAGCAATCGATCATGCGATTGCCGCTGCCGATTACATGCTGGCTGTAAGCTACCTTGCCCAACATATTCCGGTATTGCTCCAACGAGGCGAATTTTCCAGCTTTCTTAGAACGCTGGACAGCATCCCTGATCACACGAACCATTTCTCACCACTTTTTCGCCTAATTTATGTGTTCCTCTTGGTTGCTTGCGGTTATACGGATCGGGCAGAGCTTGCCCTCACCCAATTGGAGAAAAGCGCTGCGAACCTGGAAGACTCGACGGAGCATCAACAGTTTTTGAGCGGGCTGTTTTTTGTGCGAGCGAATCTAGTGTTTGCAACCGGAGATTTTGAGAGCTGGATTGCCAGTTCATCGCAGTTAAGCATGCTGCCAGAGAGCCCGTTGTTTTACCATTTTAATTACAACACGACTGAGCCCTTTATTCGGCGTACGCGATTCGGCTTAAAAGGGATGCTGTCCGATCAGACAGAGGCTGTTGGCAAGCAGTTCTCCGACATACTCGAAGCACATGGCTGGAAGGATTCCTTGATCAATCTGTATGTCGTTCAAGCATTGGCGGAGGGGCTGTATGAGGAAAACAGGCTGGAAGAAAGCCTCGATCATCTTCAACGCGTTCGTTTGGTCGCACTGCAAAAGCAAATACCTGGCCTGCTCGTCCCCTATGCGCTGACATACTCCAAGCACAAGCTAGTGGAGGGGAATTTTGTTGCGGCTCGAAAAATCATTTCAGAGACACGGGAGACAGTTGCAAGCTGGGGTGCTTCGTATTGGATAAACCCATTACAAGCCTTTCTCGCACACATCGCGATTCAAGAAGGGGACATCGCTTTGGCGAAAATGGAATTGTCCAAGCTTCCCCCTTCCATTTTGAATCAGCCTAGCATTCAGAGAGAATTGGAGGTTTTGACCTATGTCCGTCTGCTGCTCGCCCAGCAGCAGGAACAGGAAGCCTTGCGTATTTTAGCGATCCTTAAGCCATCCAGTATTCGCGAGGAGCTATTGATCAGTCAGGTAGACATCGCCATTCTGCAAGCGCTCGCCCACCAGCAATGCGGCAACAAAAATGAAGCGCTGGCTTTCCTCCACGAGGCACTCTTGATTGGCGGAAACAACTGCTACGTCCGAAGCTTTCTGGACGAAGGTACCGCGATGTCTCACCTCCTGCACGATTACCAGCTTCGCTTGAAAAAACGATCCCAACAGCCAGGTCCGTCCGTATCGGCTGCGTATGTCAATCATCTGCTATCCCTTTTCCCTAAGAAAGTGGAGAAAAGAAAGGCTCCTTTGATCGAGCCGCTAACCGGAAAAGAAATCATCATCCTTTCCATGCTGGCCAAAGGAGCATCCAACAAGATGATTGCCGATGAGCTAGGGAATACGCTTGGGACGGTCAAGGTGTATTTGCATCGGATATATGGCAAGCTAGGTGTCACCAATCGCACGCAAGCTCTTCTGAAAGCCCAGGAAATTTCGCTGCTAGAAAATAACTCTGTTGATTAACGAAACTTTTCGATATGTTCTTGGAGAAAAGCGTCCAGCTTGCGAGGTTCTCTGCCGAGGACACGCCATACGTCATCTGTCGGCTTTTCCGGGATCGCTACTGACATAGCTTGAATTTCAACGACATGACTGGCGAGCCACTCCGGCATGTTTCCGTACTCCATCAGATCACGCCGGAGTGCTTCGCTATCCTTGTTGATGTACATAATCGGGCGGTCGAGCAGCTCGGACAGCTTGCTCGCCATTTGCGGGTAGCTAAAAACTTCAGAACCTGTCAGTGTGTAGACACGACCTGCCTTTTCGGGATGGGTCAATGCCTTTGCAGCAACATCGGCGATATCCCGGCAATCGATAAAATTGCAGGCAGTTTCGCCCAGCGTGCCGAAGAAAACATGTTGCGACTGGATCGTCGGTGCGAAACGGAGTAGATTCTGCATAAAGGCGTACGGTCGCAATACAGTACTTTTTATACCCGATTCTGATAAAACTCTCTCGATTTCCTGGTGCCATCCCGCTACGGCGACTGGCGCCTTTTCGTCGTAGGCTGGACTGGATATTTTCACAACGTGTTGGATTCCAGCCTCAGCTGCTATGCGAATGATCGCTGTTTCCAGCTCGACCTGATTGGGACTGTTCGAAAGGGAAAGGAAGAGCTGATTCGCACCTGCAAACGCCCGGCGCAACGATTCAGGATCAGAAGCTTCCGCTGCTGCGACTTCCACCGTATCTCCCATTCGCATCTGAAGTTTTTCTGGCGTTCTGCTCAATGCCCGAGTTGGGACACCGATCTCTATCAATCGTTTCAAAAGTGCACTCCCTATGGTTCCTGTCGCTCCCATGACTACGATCATATTCTATCTCCTCCGTCATTCATTCCATCTTATGATTGCTACTACGCCACCGCCATGTGATTAACGTACTTGCGATTATCGCTGATAGCGGGAAGTCGATCCAGACACGACCCAGCCAAGCCAACGCTTCACTGGGAGCAAAGATGACGAGTAACTCCGTTGTTAGCCATGCTGCCAGTAGACCGATCACTGCCATTGTCATCCCCATAACCGCTACCAGCGCGAAATGAGGCGTGCGGGTGACCCAGCTCTTATGTACACCACGGCTCTGTAACCATCGCCCAAGGAGCGCGGCAATGAATGCGGATGTTCCGCCAATCGTGGTCAATGCACCTATTTGCAACCTATTGTCAGCGGTAATCCATCCTCCAATACTCGCCATGATCGCAGGAGACAAATAAGCCATGATTACCTCTCTCCATAAAACAAACCCCGATTTTGCAGGATTACGCATGTTTTTCACCTCCTTTCCCCTGTTTCGAAAAATAATTAGGAACCTAACTATATAAGGATGAAAATGGGCTAGTTGCCTAGCCCGTTTTACTGCCTGCTGCTTGCTATTCTTCTGTCAGTGCCGAGATGCCTTGTGTCACGCGGCCAAGCAGGTCGAGAAACACACTGCGCTCCTCGGTATTGAGCAATTCGACCATCGCTTCCAACCTCGCAAAGTGCTCAGGCGCCATTTCACGCAGCTTGCTTGCACCGAGCTCCGTTAAAATGACTGATTTTTGCCTGCCATCTTTTGCGCTCGCTCGTCGTGAGACTAGGCCATCGCGCTCGAGGATGTCAATCAGACCGGTAACAGTAGCGCGTGTTACCCCCAAGTGCTCTGCCAATTGTGACGGCAGTACTTCCCCTCCGTTATCTTCAAGGTCTGCCAATAACCGATATCGTCCCGTTGATAAGCCGAATCTGGCAAAATGCATTTCGGCCGCATGCCCAAGCTTGGCTCCTGCCTCCATCAGCCTGGCGGCGACGAGTACAGCTTGTGCATCAACATCGAGACCATACCGATCAATCTGGCGCTGAGATTGAATTAGCGATGGGATCGCGTCTTCTTGTTTTCTTCCGTTTAAATGGTTTGTCATGGACATAGTATGGCACCTAACTATCTTCCTGTCAACACGTCTTCTCTATTTCGGTGCCATCCTGATTGCCCCATCCAGCCGGATCGTTTCTCCATTCAACATCGGATTGGTGACAATGCTGTTCACGAGCATCGCATATTCTTGCGGGTCACCCATGCGAGCGGGAAAAGGGACAGTTGCACCCAATGCAGCTTTTTCAGAGCGCGGGAGCTGATCGAACATTGGCGTGTCAAACAGACCCGGAGCAATCGCCATCACGCGTATGCCATACCAAGCCAGATCTCTTGCTAGCGGCAGGGTCATGCTTACAATTCCACCTTTGGAGGCGCTATAGGCAACCTGCCCCACCTGCCCTTCAAAAGCCGCCACCGATGCAGTATTGATGATGACACCCCGCTCCCCCTGTTGGTTCGGCTCGTTTCCTGCCATTTGTTCCACCGCCAACCGAATAACATTAAAAGTACCGATCAAATTGACTGAAATAACTTTGCTGAAAGATTCCAGTGGATGTGGCCCGCTTCGCGACAGCGTTTTTTGTGCCAAACTGATGCCCGCACAGTTGACCACAGTGTGAATCGTTCCGAATGTGCCAGCAGCCTGATCGATTGCCTCCCTAACACTCACTTCACTCATGACATCCGTATGCACGAACAAAGCATTTTCGCGCCCCAGCTCATTCACCAGTGCTTGCCCCTTCTCTACCGTCAAATCAAGAATGGCTACTTTTCCCCCGTGTTGAACTACATTCCTCACAGCGGCTTCTCCCAAACCGGAAGCACCACCCGTTACAATGGCAACCACTTCCCGCATATCCAAGCCATTCTCTCCCTTCCTCTGCACTTGCATCCGCATTCAGAAAAAAGCTCTGCAAGTTGGATACCAACCGAGTTCCCCCTTATCGTACGTGGTTTTTGCGAGTGACAATCAAGTCTGCACGTTCTCAAATCCAGACAGGTATGAGACATCTGTGTCCGGGGAAAGGACAGTTGGGCTTATCCATCTCCAACATTTTAGGGATTGCTATTTCCAATCCATCCCATTATATTTTACTTACCGGTAAGTAAATAAAAGTGGAGAGGAAAGAACCCGGATGAAAGTGTCTTCTACCAGAGTCATTGGTCTTGATTTTGCGAGGGCGTGGGCCATGCTGGGGATGATGATCGTCAACTACGTCGTCATCTTGAACGCAGAGCATAACGGACCCGACTGGCTTATCGCTTTATCCAGTTTGTTTCAAGGCAGAGCATCTACTGTATTCGTTGTTTTAGCGGGAATTGGCATTGCGTTTATGACAAAAAAAGCGAGGACCTCAGGAGACCCGGCCCTCTTGCAGGCTAACCGCCACGTCCTTTGGAAGCGCTCCTTGTTTTTATTTGTAACCGGGATGTTGCTTTATCTCGGTGGTTGGAGCGGCGACATCCTGCATTACTACGGTGTCTATATGCTTATCGCCTCCTTCCTCCTCGTCGTATCGGGGAAAACACTTCTTGTCGCCTGTAGCGGCATCCTGCTCACAGCTCAAACGCTACAATTGTCGCTTAACTATTTGCAAGGGTGGGACCCGCGGCAACCATTTATCCAGTACCTTGATTTTTGGACAGTCGAGGGATTCCTGCGCAACCTGCTGTACAATGGCTATCACCCGGTTTTTCCATGGATGTGCTTTTTCCTTCTCGGCCTGTGGCTTGGTCGACGAAACCTGCTTGATCGATCTGTACGCAAAAAAATGTTGGGCTGGGCAACTGCCCTGTTCGTCAGCTTGGAAGTTTTATCGTATGGGTTGATCAAGCTCTTTATTCCGGTTGTCGGAAGCGAGAGCGCCCTATTTTTATGGGGAACAAAACCAGTTCCACCAAACCTGTTTTATGTGCTGTCCAGCTCAAGCACCGCTGTTATCATCATCCTGTTGTGCGTCAGCTTTGCGGAAAAATTCGCAAACAGCTGGTTTACACAGACATGCGTAAAAACAGGTCAGCTAACACTGACACACTACGTCAGTCATATCATTGTCGGACTCAGTTTCCTTGCCTTGATTGGCAGACTCGAAAATCAATCGCTCGCTTTTGCGATGCTCTACGCCGTAGGATTCTTCCTCTTTTCCATTGTGCTCTCGCTTTTATGGAGACGTTGGTTCGAGCGGGGACCGTTGGAGTGCTTCATGAGAAAAATAAGTGGGTAACCATTCTGTGGGTTCATCCGTCTGCTATATAGGAGAATTTTTCTAATCATTCATACACCAAATTCGAAGTAGTCAGACGAACTGGAGATGATCTCATGAGTCCTATGGTTTTTTTCAAAAAGGCTGTCCCCGCGAACGCAGAGCAACTCACACAAATTGCTATTCGCTGCTTCGCAGATGACGTCCAAAAGTACGGAGAGGGCCCTGCCGGACATGACCAGCCTGACCAGCATATTTTGTTCATGCAAAAGGCCCATTACTATACGATCTTGCTGGATGACCAGATCGTCGGCGGTTTTTGCCTCATTCCAGTCGATCATGAGCATTTGGAGCTGGGGATCATCTATGTCGATCCTGATAAACAAAATTTGCGTATCGGCACCCAAACCATGCAGTTCATGGAGGCCGCATATCCACACATCAAGAAATGGACGCTCGATACTGGCTATGAAGCGGTACGCAACCAACACTTTTACGAGAAATGCGGTTACAAAAAAGTCGGCGAGACTGAGCCGAACGCAGCGAATGGGTTTTATAAATTCAAGTACGAAAAACGGATACCTAAATAGATAGATGGAAAAGGGAGAATAGCTACTGGCCATTCTCCCCTTTTTCTTTTGTCGCCCTTATTTTCGAATGCCCTTCTTGGTCGCCAATTCCAAGTAGTACGTCGTTTCTGCCTGTGTTTCCTTTGTAAATGCTTCACTTGCCGCATATGCCGGCTCCACTTGGATTTCACTCAGCTTTTGCAAAAAGGCCGGGTCCTTATCCATCTTGGCAATCGCTTCTTCCCATTTGCGGATAACCGACTCTGGCGTTCCTTTGGCAAAAGACACTCCGGTCCACCAGAAAACCGACAAGCCTTGTATGCCTTGCTCTTCCGCAGTCGGGACATCAGGAAGGAACGGACTTCGCGCATCACCGGATACGGCGAGGATTTTGACCTTGCCCGCTTGCAGCATCGGCATGATCTCTCCTACTGTATGTACCGCCAAAATCGCGTGCCCTCCAGCGACTTTCGGGACGGAATCAGAGGCTCCTTTCGTCACGATCATTCTCGTCTTGGCGAAGTCAGCCCCGATCACATCCAGCCATTCGGCTACCCCAAAAGCGGAAAAACCTGCTGGCCCTACAGAAGTCCATGTTAACTGCTCCGGATTCGCACGCACCCACGCGGAAAATTCAGCGAAATCTTTCCAAGGCGCGTCGGCTTTCACAGCAAAAGCAAGCGTCCCTTTGCCAATCCTGGCTGTATAGACTTGATCATCGTTTGTAATCGGCGGTGTTTTCATCCCGGCAGCGAGCATCGTCGTATTGGATACATTGACAGCAAGAGCTGTGTAGCCATCGTTTTTGGCTTGCTTTAAAGCATACTCCGCTCCTACCGCCCCACCACCTCCCGCCTTGTTGACGACGACGATGGGCTGCCCCCATTCCTTGCTCAAATAATCTGCTGCCGCTCTTGCCACGAGATCGACTCCGCCCCCGGCAGAATACGGCACGATATACTCCACCTGCTTCGATGGATAGGCCGACTCGGCTGTACCTTGATTTCCACATGCACTAACGGTTGCCGCCAAAAGCAACGACATCATGACAGCCGCCCATTGTTTATATCCTTTCAATGACTCTTCCTCCCTACGCGACATCTACTCCCCGGTCTCGCTCTTCTTTTAGCCGTTGCTGTGTCCGGCGGTTCAGCATCATGGAGATGATCAAGAGTGCTCCAGCTGCCAGCAAGATGGTCAACGATAGGGGCCGAAACAAAACAATGCTGAGATCACCCGCGCCCATCGCCATCGTTTGAATGAAGGATTCTTCCAGAAGAGGTCCCAGAATGAAGCATAAAACCAGCGGAACAACTGGCCATTTATACTTGGAAAAAACATACCCAAGTCCGCCAAACAGAAACGCTACCCACACATCAAACATGCTGTTCCGCACACTGTATGCCCCAATCGTGCAGAACATCAGGATGATTGGAGCCATGATGCCATATGGTACCCTCGTCAATTTGACCCACACCCATACCATCGGGAGGTTCAGCACGAGAAGCATCGCATTCCCCACGAACATCGAGGCGATGACCGTCCAGACAAAGCTCGCATTTTGTTCAAACAAAACAGGGCCTGGCGTCAATCCGTAGATCATCAAGCCTGCCAACAAAATCGCCAGTGGCGGTGAGGATGGAATTCCGAGCGAAAACAGAGGAATGAAGCCAGCACTGCTGGTCGCATTATTCGCTGCTTCTGGTGCCGCTACCCCTTCGATCGTTCCCTGACCGAACTTTTCGGGATGCTTCGATAGCTTTTTTTCCATATCGTACGCCAAAAACGACGTGATCGCAGCCGAACAGCCCGGCAGCAATCCAAGAAAAAAACCGACAATTCCGCCCCTCAGCATAGGCCCGGCACTTTCCCTCAGGTCTTCCTTTTTCGGGTAGACACTGCCTGGCTTGCCAATCAGAGTAGCTGCGCGTTTTTCATCAATTCCTTTGAGGACTTCTGTAATCGCAAACAACCCGATAATGATGCTAATCATGTCAAAACCGCCTACCAATGCGGGGACGCCGTAATCAAAGCGCGGCATTCCTGAGGATGGTCCCAGCCCAACTAAAGCGAGCGTATAGCCGAATGCCCCCATCAAAAACGATTTGACCAATGATCCTCCTGATAGACTGACCATCAGCGTGAGAGCCAAAATCATCAGCGCAAAATATTCAGGCGGTCCGAATTTTAATGCTTGATCTGCCAGAATCGGAGCGAAAAAGACGAGACCGATTACTCCCAGTACCCCTGCACCAAACGAAGCCAGTGCAGATATCCCCAATGCCGGTCCACCTCTCCCTTTTTTCGCGAGCGGATAGCCGTCCAGACACGTCGGGACTGACGATAGCTCCCCCGGGATATTGAGCAGAATCGCTGTCGTCGAGCCACCGTACATGGCACCGTAATAAATCCCTGCCAGCATGATCATCCCTTGTGTCGGCTCCAGTACGGCTGTCACCGGAAGCAGAATCGCGATGGCAGAGGTGGGACCGAGGCCGGGCAATACACCTACAAAGGTGCCAATAAGAGCGCCGAGTGCTGCCATGAGCAAATGCTCCGGCGTGAGGGCTGAAGCAAAACCAGCCAGTAGTAATTGGAACGTCTCGATGATCAGCACCTCCTTATCCTGCTTGCTCTAAAACCAATCGCCTCCAGGCAGTGTGATATGCAGCGAGTAGATGAACACTACATACAGTCCCCCTGTCAAAAGGACGGAGTACACGATGGACATACGCCACCGATAGCTGCCGATCAGTATAAAAAAGGCAAAAGAGACAAAGAGCGTCGCCATTGTGTAGCCGATCGCGCCGAGCAGCCAGACATACAGCAACAGGAATAAAAAGCAAAGCAACAGGCGCAGCCTTTTTCCAGGAAAAAACGGTCCGGGGTTTGGCGAAGAGGCTTCCTCCGTCACACGGAATGATTGGACCAACAACACACCTCCCAGCAAGAAAAACAATAGGCCGAGAATTGCAGGCAGCGTGTGATCGCCTACGTACAAAGACGTCGAAAATGCCTCCAGACGATAGGCCTCGAACGATATGACCACTCCAAGGAACATACTTAGAAGGGCACCGATAAAATCTGGCTGATTATCCGGGCGTCTCATGTGTATCACCTCAGCAAAAAGCTACCATCAGCCTATGGCACATGCGCCCATTGTGTGCGAAAGCATAAAAAAACTACCATAGCCAGTCCGCACGGGACACAGCATATGGTAGACGTTAGATTTCGATTTGGTTGCTCAGACGAATTATGGCATGGGCGACTTTCGCTTCATACGTCTCATTGCTTTCGAACTCGCTCCATAGCTCTTTGTTATCGTCGTTTGAAACATCCTGGATCATGAGCATTTTCAAAAGCTTCTCGATATTGGCTTGATTGCGGATCAAATGAGGCTCCATCCGCTTAACCACCATCCATAATTTTTGCGAATCGACCATCGTCGTCGTCACCATCTGCATCCGCTACCTCCATACCAATTATAACTATATATAATTAGTTATAATTAATTATAACGAATTACTCAAGTGAAAATGTTGTCTCCCAGCTTCTGTACAGCTTCGGATTTCTTCGTGCATGAAACATTTTGTATGTATAAGAAATGCCCTCCAATTGGAGGGCATTGATTGTATGGTTCAGTATGTTGCTTATGTTTCTACTATCAGAGAAAAAAGATAATTACCAAGGCTCCGGCCAGCCATATTGTATAATCTTGTTGGATTGCTTGGCTGGTTGTTCTACTAAAACTGGCATTGTAATGAAGGCGGTTAACATACACAAAGACAATATCCATTTCTTCATGACCTATACCTCCTGTTTGGATCTATGATTACTTCCATTATACACGTTTACCAATTTATGGAGTATACCAACAGGAAGATTTTTTTTCTGTGACACATAGAATTCAAAAAGAACACTCAGACTCTTATCCGCCTGTTTTATCTCATTGATTGCGCGATAGTAATTCACGCTCTCCACAAGACTATCGATTCCCAAGTCTACTTCGTTTTTTTGAATGTAAAAGATGCCCTTCGTTCGGAAATACTGTCCCATTTGATTGTATTGATTCGGAGTAGTTAAATTTTCTGGCAAGATCGATGCTTCTGCCAAAAATAGTTCACGGATTTTCTCTTCTTCTCCTACCTGGATATAAATCTCCAGCAAATCATTCGCGATCACAATTTTGTCATCCTGTGCTTGTTGCGCAAGACACTCTTGTAATACCGGAATGGCTTTATCAAATTTCCCCGTCTTTCCGTATAGTTTCCCCCGAATATGTCTGGCATGTTTATGTACCTCGGGATAATCGAACATTTCGTATCTCTCCAGATAAAAATGCCCCAATGTATAGTCTTCCAGCTCAAAATAGGAAATGATGATCGCAAGGATCGCTGCTGCTTTTTGCTCACTCTGACTGTGATCGATCTCAAGTCCTTGTTTACACAGATGAATACAATCTGAATAGAATCCAAGACGCAATGCATGGAAGGAAAATTTATAGTAGGTCAAAATTCGCTCATTGATATGCAGATAGGACGTGTAGTGTAATAGCTCCTTGCCTTCTACATAAGTCTGATCTAATTGGCTTAAATTTTCACGTCGAATCATGTAGCGTTGGAAAAGCGATCTTGCCAGATACAAAGGAATTCCATTCTCACGTGAGTAGTCACAGATCACGTCATAAAGAGCCAAGCGCAGCTCTTCATTCCCTTCCGTTCCTGCGGTTTGATACAGATAGTCTAAAGAAAGAAATGTATTGCTTTTGGGACAATTTAGCAGCTGCAAAGCGACTTTGTTGGTAAGAACCACATTCTTCTCTTGCATCACAGCCTCTAATAGAGTCCGAAGTGTCGCTTCGCGCTTAATTTTATGTAAATAGGGTACGATCGCTGTATACAGTGGAATATCTAATTCTTTTGCCAGTTTCATTACATGCTGCATGTTTGGTAAAGTAAAGGCATCGGATTCTATCTTACTAATGGTTCCAGAAGCTACACCTGTTCTTTCTGATAACTCAGTCAGTGTTAAGTTTGCTCTATTTCGATATACTCGTAATATGCCCCCAAAGGTCTTTCCCTCTGAAATCACAGCAAATACACCCTCCTGATGATTCCTTTTTATGGATATGATAGCACATTAAGCCACGAATGATATAATCGATTTGAATCATTTTTAAATAGATTACACTTTTTACTAGAGTGGGGAAGAGATGGAAAACAAACTCTTTAGAGTGGGCAATACTATTATTAGGAATCCATAAGGCAATGATCACTTATTTATTTCCAATTGAGTGGAAAAGATTTGAACCATGAAGTGATCCAGAAAGTTCCATAGCTTCATCAAAATGGAGTTGATAAAGCTTTTATGCAAGCCGAGCAATTGGTTTATTAATGTGACTAAATTATTTTAGGTTGTGCTATAGAGTTGATCATGTCAAACATAATTTTGTTAAAAATGACTGAAACTACACTCATCAATAATTCACCGTCATAACACCCAGTATTCGTATGTGTATAGATCAACAATTAATCATATTATCCGTACATGAAGGTATTTACGAAAAAGCCGCTTAACTAAACAAGCGGCTTTTTGTAGCTATCTACTTCTGTCTTCTTTAATACTATCCGTTCTTTCAATCATTTCATAGAATCACGTTGTTGTTGTCGATGCTCATTTAGAGCATCCATCCAAATCGTAACGAGCTCTGCAAAATGCTTTGTTTCAATGATCGACTCCAATTCTTCGCCAGTGTCTATACCCTTTTCTAGCTGATCCTCAACGTATGAGTTATAAATTCGAGTATAATCCCTCCGTATTTCGGAACTGTATAAATTTCCAGTACCATCTGATACTTCTTCTTCACCAGATACCACTCTTTGTATCCTGTCTAAAATTAAGTTCTTCGAGAGTTCTGATCGAACCTCGACTTCTAAAAATTCTTCTACAATCGATAAATGTTCTGGTAAGCAGATACGTAGTTTATCTGCCTTATCATCGAAAACAATTTCGTAAGGTATCATAGGGCTCCTCCTAGATTACAGTTCATAAATTGGGTAAGCTGTAGTAATCCTTCCATCCTTGTCTAGCCAAAGTTCAATTTTAATGCCAGAGGAATGCCTACCTACCCATTTGTGTATCATTTCCGTTCCATTAGACTTTAAGGCGGGGATTGCGTCAACATACACTTCATAAATAGCGGTCATTACATCATCAGCAGACCAATGTTTTGGAAAGAAGGACGATGTTTGCTCTTTCCTGACATAAGATGTGCCATTAAAAATATCTACTACTGCCTGATAAACACCGTGTGAATCAGGATTAGTTGGGCTTCCGACAATTCTGTTGCTTGCTGAACTTAGCTCATGATGCCACCCTACAGCTTTTCCTTTTTCATTAATTTCTCCTTCAAGGATATGTCTTCTAGCATTTGGGGCAAAGTACTTTTCAATATCATCCCATTCGCAATTACCGATATTATGAACCCAAATTCCTAAGTCAGTCACAAAGTACGTGTTGAAATCCTCAACTGTAAAATTGTATACCTTGACTTTTTCATCATGCTTGACTACATTGATTTTTTCTATTTTTAAGGTATTCCCGTTACTTTGTTTTAACAGATCACCAACCTGTAGATCTACAGCAAGAACCCATTGCCTTCCTTCGACCCAGAACGGATGATTAGCGGTTGTTTCAATGATCTGGTTTCCAACACTCAATTCGTAGATGTATTCTTTTTTGTTTCGATGTAGATGTGTAACTTTCTTGTAAGCAATCTCACCTGTCTTCTCATCTTTTGAAAGAACTTTATCTCCGACTACAATGTCTTCAATATTCTTCTCTCCGTCTTCCGTCAAAACCTTTGTTCCTGCTGTAAAGCAATTGCATTCGAATAGTTCATCCATAGTCTTAGCTGCTTTTTTGACTAGCTTTCCGCCAATCTTTGTTAAACGGAACGCTGGAACGAGTGCGGCACCGGTTTCATATATGACAATATCTCCAGAAAATAGGAACTGGGCATAGAGTCCGTACTTATCTTTTCCGGTTGCTCTTCCGCTGTTAATGTAATGAACTAACTGGTTCGTTAATTCCCCTTGCTCTTTAAGTATCTCTCCTCCTCCAACGTTAACATTGAGTGAAACGTGCGTACTTCTGTTGAGAACTGCTTCAAAGGCAATTACAGACATCAAGAATTCTTCATCATACCTACCCGTAATAGGACCATCGTAGAACATCATAGCCTTTAATTTCTCTTGCGATTTACGGATGGTTTCACTAGATATGCTGCTGTTGTAGTGAGAAATTAGGTACTGAACATCATATTCTTCAGTTGGGATTGTATTGACTACACTTATCGGTAAAGTAATTGGATACTTTGGTGCATCAGAAGCTACGATCTTGATAAAGTAAACGTCGGTGGGAGCCCATTGGCCGGGGTTCACTTTTGTATAGCGGCCATTCCAAGTAAACGTTTGATACGTAGCATCTAGGTTAGTTCTAGTCTCTTCATAAACGACTGTATTCTGCTTTAGAACTTGAATTCTGACACTTGGATGAGGATCAGAAAATCTCCATTGTACTGTTATCGATTTTTCAAAGCCTGGCGTCGTATCTAGGGCGAAATTACTAGAAATTCGTTTTGGATCATGAAAGCCTGCCTGATAGCTGCCACCTATCGGCGTTGATAATGTGGATATGCCCGATTTAGTAAGTAATTTTGGGTCTTTATTCCAAACAACTTTTGCATAGTAGGTACCAGATGTCTCAGTCACAAATAACGTATTTTGCTCATCTGCATGGAATGTTTGGAGCTTATTACCGTGGGAATCTTCCAGGATTAACATGTTATTTGTGACATAAAGGTTCATGTAAGCCATTTCTTCTGCTGTGAGAACGAAGTAATCAACATCATAGCGGGATGATAATTGATCAGTGTATATTTCGTCCCACTCAGCAGGAATGGCTCCTTCTCTTGTGCTATCGGCATCCACAGCTTCAACTGTAATACGAGTATTCAGACTGCCATTGGGTGAGCTTAATTTCAAATAATAAGTCGTACCTGCGCTCACATTATATTCGAGCTTTGAGAAGAGTTCTCCATATGGACCCTCCGGAACGTTATCGTTTTCTGCCAATAATGTTGTGAACGAATCATCAGAATATAATTGAAGGTACGTATCGTTTTCGGGTCCTTCGTTCTTATATGGGCTGGTAAAAAATCGATAGTTCCCAGAAACTGAAGGAGTAAACTTGTAGTACAAGCTCTTACCAGAGTTTGCTGTTACATCTATAGACTCATTTTCTTTCAAAATTTCAATACTTTCAGGGTCTGGGTTAGTAGATGGCGATGTAGAGGGGGGCTGCCATGGTTCTACCCCTTCTATATTGATCGTAACCACATCACCAGGAGCTTTATTCTGAT
The DNA here is from genome assembly GCF_023714195.1 of Brevibacillus sp. MER 51. Taxonomy (NCBI): domain Bacteria; kingdom Bacillati; phylum Bacillota; class Bacilli; order Caryophanales; family Paenibacillaceae; genus Brevibacillus; species Brevibacillus sp. MER 51. The sequence continues at coordinate 84,652 of NZ_JAMAUS010000011.1, forward strand.
CCGTTATCCGAATAAAATATATCCCCGAAGTCAAAGCAGTATAAGTAAGAGTATCACCCGAAGAAGATACAATTTTTGAACCATTTGGGTCATCTAAAAGAGTTATTGATCCTGTCCAACTGAGTCCTTTTTGCACGATTTTGATAGTTTGATTTGCTTGTGCCTTTACAATGTACCAAATGTCTTTAGATGAGCCAAAAGTATCTGTCTGAGGCGCTGGGAACGATACTGGTGTGGATACGAGCCATTCATACTTATTTTCTCCACCACTTCCGCCAGTTAGCATCTTGATATAGTACGTTCCACTTGTCTCGATCTTTATATCCATACGTGAAGTAGTATCAGATAGGATTTCTTTTTTTGTACTATCATACAAGACCCAGCCTTCAAGCGGTGAAGAGCCTTTTCCCCAAAGATGATAATTGAATCCTTTTTTTAATTCCGTCCGAAAGAAGATACTATCATTACTCGGAGTGGAAAAAGTAGCAATCGTTCCCTTTATCCCATCCAAAGAAACCGAATATGCTTGATTAAGATCAGACCCATCACCAGCTGTGATAGAAAATGTCTTTCCGCTACTTCCTGAAACTACTATAAAATAGGTACTTGTTTCCGTAGGGGTAAAAGTAAGAGTGTCTGAAGAAACCGTTTTTATAGCAGGTTTGTTCGGATCATCGTATAAATACGTACCGCTACCAAAACCACTCAAACCTGGTGTATAAACTCTTAAGGTATGATCCGCTTTTGCTTTCACTTGATACCATATTTTCTTTTCTGGCCCAATCGTATAGCTTTGAGGCGTAGATACCGATAGAGGGATAGATTTGAGAATATAGTATTCGTGCTCCCCAGCATTCTCACCGGTTAACAATTTAATGTAGTATGTTCCACTTGTATCAACCTTGATATCAGTACGTGAAGTAGTACCAGATAAAACCTCTCTTTGTTCGCTATCGTACAAAACCCAGCCTTTAACTAATGGGTCTCCCCAAATGTGATAGTTATATCCCTTTGTCAACTCCGCAGTAAAGTAGATACTATCGTTACCAGGACTTGAGAATTTTCCTATACTCTTTCTATCGTCTTTATCAAAAACGATTGCATATGCTTGCTCAATGCTAGATCCATCACCAGCAGAGATAGTAATTTTTTGTCCACTGTTTCCCTTTATTTTAATATAGTAAGTGCCGGTGGTTTTGGGTGTATACGTTAAGGTATTCTTTGTTGTGTAAGCTAATGATGGTTGATTTGGATCACTGTAAATGTCTTTAGAGGTCCCTCTCCCCTGAAGATCAGGTGTAAATACGCTTAACGTATGATTCTCTTGTAATGTAATAGAATACCAGTTATACCCTGAAGCTCCGATTGTATCTTCGACAGGACCAGGTGTTATTAATGGTTTGATCTCCTCTGGAAGAACGGAATTCAATGCATTCTTTTGTGAGGTAATTTCTACCTCATTCGAGATAAGCATTTCACCAGTTTCAGTCATACCCGTTACTACATAGTATCTAGATTCATCAGAATTTCGATCAATGGAATGATCTACATAGAAGGTTTCCGTTAGTTTTGAAATTAACTCTTCATAACTTTGAGAATTACTGCTGCGCATTTTTACGCTATAACTCGTAATTTTGTCTTCCGTATTCCAACGAAGAACATTCCCGTTCATTGTTGGAGTAACATCAAGATCAATACGTTCTTGAGGATCAGTTACATCAATTTCAATATCTACCGTCTTATCTTCATAATAAACACTGATCAGTGTTGTTCCTTCAGCATGTGCAGTTATCTTGCCATTACTAACACTAATTATCGCTTCATCTTTTACCTTCCAAAGAGCCTCGTTTGTGACGTCTTTCATTGTGCCATCTGGATTTTGAAGCTCAGCGGTTACTTGTTTTTCACCACCTACATCTAAAGCTACGTTATGAAGAGAAGGAATTAATGTAGGTTCATCCTGGTGTATCTGTACAGCAGTTACATTTGATAAAGTTGGTGATCCGTCGGTGCCAACCCCAATAATTCTATACTCATAAGTGGTTCCCTTTTGTAATGAGGTATCCTTATACTTTGTTGCCCATAATTCATCCGTTATTTGTTCAAAGTCTTCATTACCAACTCGACGCTGTACGATATACTTTGAGTTTTCTGACCATTCACTCCAAGTCAACTGGATTTCTTCGTCTTCTTGTTGCGCACTAAGGTGAATAGATTCATCGGTACCAACCGATACTTCCAGTTGGATTTCTTTTTGATTGTAAAAGCCGCTGATCCTCGTTTTCCCTGCATTCATTGCTTCTATCTTTTCGTTGGTTATCGAAACAATACCCTCATCTTCGACTTTCCATTTTAACTTGGTGCTTACATCTCTAGTCGTACCATCTGTAAACCTTGCAATTATTTCTACTGATTTGGATTCACCGACTTGAAGGTCAAGGCTAGAAGAATCAGTTTCTAATGTAAAGTCATTCTGTCCTTTTTTCATTTTGATTTTTACTGGCTTTGAAACAACGGTATTTCCATTAGATAAGTGGGCTTCAACCATATAGTAATAGGTTGTACCAGATTTGACTGTATCATCAGAAAAAGTGTTCTTCTTCAAATCAGCCGCAAGAACTTCGTACTTTCTCTTATTTTCTCCTCGCTTCACTGTATAACTAGAAGCATCCATATCTCCCCAACTTAAAATGGCGCTTCCTTCATTTTCACTTGCCTTAATCTCTAGATTCTCTAGGTTAGGTGATACTTGAACTGGAATTTTTAATTCTTGTTCTCCATACTGAACAGTTACCAAAGTTGAACCAATAGCTGTTGCAGTAAACTTTCCATTTTTAATAGATACAATATCTTTCTTTTTGGGGTTCCAAGAGACCTCTTGAGTAACATCACCACTGTTGCCATAGGAGTCACTAAATATACGAACGTTTATCGATTCCCCGACTCGTAATTCCACTTTTTCATGAGATGCGAATAATGATTTTACTTTTTGATCAACCTTCTCTTCTTCAGAACTTGGGATATTCACATCTTGTAAACTGGACGCAGACACTTTTTGCACCGCATTTGGAAGATAGCTTGTTGGGACTGAAACTGTTAATAATAGAACGAAAGCTAAAAATATTCTTAGGTACTTCTTCAAAAAAACGCCTCCATTATCCCTGTTTTTGACATAACACATAAATTTTAGGTTATGTATCCATGTTTTTACATGGGTCTTTTTTCTGGTTTTTTACAGATTGATTGCATGGTACTAAGAAAAAATGAAAGGCTATCCCTTGGTCATAATAAAGCCACTTTCATTCATACAAATAAAAAGCTGTTGCCCAGCCCATGCTTACGAAAAGCATAGCCCAACAACAGCTTCACCTATCCTCCGACTACTCCATCGTCAAAACAACCCGACCATTGATTTGACCTTTTTCCAAACGCTCCAACACTTCGTTAATCTGATCAAGCGGCTGGGTCTCGATGATCGCGCGAACCTTGCCGCGTGCCGCAAAATCAAGTGCTTCTTGCATATCCTTGCGCGTCCCCACGATGGAGCCTTTTACCGTCACACCATTCAACACCGTATCAAAAATCGGGATGGGCAGCTCTGCATTCGGCAAGCCAACAACGACGAGAGAGCCGCCGCGTCGAACGGATTTGTAGGCTTGTTCAAACGCCTTCTTGGTAACTGCCACGCTGATCGCACCGTGGACACCGCCCACCTGCTCTTGAATGGCTTGTACCGGATCAACCTCACTGCCGTTTACTGTCACATCTGCCCCTAGTTCTTTGGCCAAGTCCAGTTTTTCCTTGTGAATATCGACCGCTACGACGTTGTAGCCCATCGCCTTGGCATATTGGAGGGCCACATGACCCAAGCCGCCGATGCCGTAGATCGCCACCCATTCACCTGGCTTCACGTTTGCTACCTTCAATGCTTTGTACGTGGTTACCCCAGCGCACAGGATTGGCGCTGCTTCCACATCGCCCAGCTCGTCAGGAATGCGTGCCACGTAAGCAGCAGGCGCTACGCAATATTCGGCATAAGCACCGTCGGCGGAATAGCCCCCGTTTAACTGCTGCAAGCACAGTGTCTCCCACCCTGTCAGGCAGTAGTCGCATTCGCCGCAAGCGGAGAAGAGCCACGGAATGCCTACCCGATCACCAATTTTTAGCGAGGTAACGCCTTCCCCGAGCTTTTCGACAACACCTACGCCCTCATGTCCTGGAATCAAAGGCAGCTTTGGCTTCACAGGCCAATCCCCATGTGCCGCATGCAGGTCTGTATGGCAGACACCACACGTCTTGATTTTTACCAGAACCTCACCATGTCCGACCTCTGGAATGGCGACTTCCTTTACTTCCAGCTGTTGATGGAACTCGTTGACTACTGCTGCTTTCATCTTGACCTTCCTCCTCTTTTTTCCCCTTCAGGCATGTGCGCAAAGGGCAGGTGTTCTTCCTGCTTCCTACTACTAGCAAGCAGTATGCCAAAATGAAAGCGCTTCAAAAATGAGTCATTACACGGATTCTTTTCTTTCAAGCAGCCGATATTGCGGCACATGAGCCGAAAAAACGGCCCACCTGCCAACCTTTTGGCCGAAAAAGGGTATTCCTCCCTGCCTGCTGTATTACTACGTAGTGGAAAAAGGAGGCGAACGCATGCAAATATCCAAGTTCATGACACCGGAAATTATTTTTGGGAATCACTCTCTCGGACAGGTAGGGGAAAGCTTGCGCCGATTAGGAGCTTCTCGGGTCTTTCTTGTCAGTGATCCTGGTGTCGCAAACGCAGGCTGGGTCGAGCGGATCATCTCTTACTTGCAGCAACAAAAGCTCGATTACCATCTATGGACAAATGTGACAGCCAATCCGAAAGATTACGAGATTCATGCCGGGATTGCTGAATATCGCGCCAAGGAGTGCAATGCCATTCTCGGTGTTGGCGGAGGCAGTGCCATCGATGCAGCCAAGGCAATTGCACTGTTGGCTACCAACGAGGGCAGCATCGTCCAATATGAAGGCGTCGATAATATCCAGCATCCTCTTCCTCCCATGGTAATGGTACCGACGACAGCCGGCTCCGGTTCTGAGGTTTCGCAATTTTCCATTATTGTGGATAGTGCACGCAAGGTGAAAATGACGATTATCTCCAAATCGCTCATACCCGATATCGCTATCATCGACCCGCAAACCTTGATGACCAAGGACAAGCTGCTCACTGCCAATACAGGCATAGATGTGCTGACACATGCTATTGAATCGTATATTTCGCTTGCCGCAACGCCGCTGACCGAGGTGCATTCGCTGCAAGCCATTCGTCTCATCGCCCAGCATTTGCGCCCATCTGTCGCCAGTCAATACAATACAGAGGCCAAGCAAGCCATGGCTATGGCGAGTCTTCAAGCCGGAATCGCTTTTTCCAACGCCATACTCGGTGCTGTGCATGCCATGTCCCATCAGCTCGGGGGATTCCTCGACGCTCCGCATGGCGAGGTGAATGCCATTCTGCTCCCCCACGTACTTGAGTACAACTACATCGCGGCCCCGGAAAAATACAGACAAATCGCAGAATGTCTCGGTGAAAACACGGCGGGCTTGAGCACACATGCCGCCTCTCGACTCACATTAAAAGCGGTCAAGGAGCTGGTAAGCGATCTGGAGGTGCCCCAATCCTTGTCGGCCATTGGACTACATCCAGAGCAAATCGACCTGCTCAGTTCTCTCGCTGTACTGGACGTGTGCATGACGACCAATCCCCGCGATATGACCGTCCACGATGTCGCGACGCTGTTTCGCCAAGCCTTGTAGGAGGTCCGTCATGCATACCAAACAAGAGATTTTAGAAAAATTGACCGGGATTCAATCCTCGCGAAAAAGCTACTACAGCGAGCTCGTCTATCTGATCGAGGAGATGAAAAAGAAAAACAAGCAGCTCGCCGTCATTAACCAGCTGACACAAATCCAGATCAGCGCCACCTGGCAACAAACGACGAGTTATATTGCTGCACAGCTCTCGCAAATTCTCATATTCGAGCACTTTGCCCTGACCATCGTGAAGGGAGGCATGCTTTCCTCCTATCTCGCCACGTGGAATGACGGGGATTGGCAATGCCATACGCTGACACAGACCGTTGCAGTGGAAGCCCCTGTGCTCACCGGGCAGGTTCATCTTACCCTTGCCGAAGTGCTGCCGGAGCATCATGCCACCTCTGTTCCACTGCGCAGCCAGTTGAATCAGACCTTTGGTTTTCTGACACTCTTACGCCAAACAAAGCAGCCAGTCGATCGGGACGAACCCGAATTAATCCAGCTCGTCGCCAGCCATGTCGGTGTCGTCGTAGAAAACAGCCTGCTTTTTCAAGACGTGAATGAAAAGATCAAAATCGAAGCCCAACTGATTCAATCCGCAAAAATGGCGGCGATTGGCGAGATGGCTGCTGGCATTGCCCATGAGCTGAACAGTCCGCTCACAGCCATCCTCGGAAACTCTCAATTACTCATGCGCGAGATGACAGATGCAGATGCACCAGAGGCTCCTTTGATGAAAGACATCTATCAATGCGGAGTGCGCTGCAAAAAGATCATTCAAAACCTGCTCACCTTCTCGCGGCAGGAAGAGTACTTGTTTTCCACTACCTCTATTGACGAGGTCGTAGAGGATGTACTGGGGCTGATTGGCTATCAGCTGTCTGTTTCCGGATTGACCATAACCCGGGAAATGTCTGTGCCACCCCTGCTGTTTCATGGAAGCCGTCATCAGATCGAACAAATTGTGATCAATCTCCTGTTAAATGCACGGGACGCTGTGGCAGACAGGGAATCTCCACACATCGCCATCCGTTCCTTCCTCAGACAAGAGAACAACATCTCTTACGTTGGCTTATCCGTTTACGATAACGGCACAGGGATTTGTGCAGAACAGCTTTCGCAGATTTTTCAGCCCTTCTTCTCGACGAAGGAACGGACAAAAGGGACTGGTCTCGGGCTTTCCGTCAGTCTTGGAATTGCAGAAGCACACGGCGGGAAGCTGTTTGCCGAAAGCGTAGAGGGAGAGTACAGCAAGTTTACGATGCTTTTGCCACTGTTAGCTGACGAGGAGGACAACGATGGAGAAAAAACGGATTTTGATCGTCGATGATGAAACAGAAGTGACTACCTTTTTCACCTATTTTCTCAAGAAAAAAGACTGCGATATCGTCGTCGCCAATTCTGGCAAGGACGTGGAACGGCTGCTTCATTCGGATTCTACCGGCTTTCACGCTGCACTCGTGGATCTGAAGCTGCCAGATGCCGACGGCTTGACGCTACTCAAACAGATCAAGGCCGTATTTCCCGCCTGCGAAGTCTTGATTATGACGGGCTTCAGTACGATTAAATCGGCTGTGACAGCGATGCAATGGGGCGCGCGCGATTACTTGGAGAAGCCGTTCGACGATCTGAACAGTCTGGAGCAGGTCATCGAGGCGGTGCTCTCCTCTTCCAGCAAACACAGCGATCACCTATCCCAAGAAGCCGCCCAATATGGTATCGTGTATTCATCTGACAGTCCGATGGCCAATGTGACCGCAATTGCCAAAAAATTAGCAAAAAAGGCGATCCACGTGCTTATAGAGGGCGAAACGGGTACAGGCAAGGAGCTAATGGCCCGTTTTCTCCACGGAGCAAGCAATCGCGCCCAACAGCCTTTTGTCGCTTTTAACTGCGGGGCCGTGCCAGAATCCTTGCTGGAAAGTGAGCTGTTCGGCTATGAAAAGGGCGCTTTTACCGGAGCGCTCAAATCTCGCAAAGGCTTGTTCGAGCAGGCTCATAACGGAACACTGTTTCTTGACGAGATCGGGGAGGCTCCCCCTTCCATCCAAGTGAAGCTCTTGCGGACATTAGAGACGGGAGAGTTCATGCGCGTCGGTGGCGAGCAGATCGGTCAGAGCAATATTCGCTTTATTTCTGCTACGAACCGTGATTTGGAGCATGAAGTCGAAATGAATCGTTTCCGAAGTGACCTGTTGTATCGTCTGGAAGGGATCAAGCTGTCGATTCCACCTCTTCGCGAACGGATTCAGGATATCCCGACAATCGCGCACTACTACTTGCAAAAGCGCAGTGGAGGCCCATGTGAAATCGACCAGGATGCCATTGAGCTCTTGCAGCGCTACGATTGGCCCGGCAATGTCCGCCAACTGATCAACGTACTGAATCAAACCATCGCGTTGCACGAATGCGAACGACTGCGTGCCGAGCATTTGCCAGCGAATTTGCGGAGCCGCACGGTACAAGCGCATCCACCCATTGTCCCCAAACGGATCGAGCAGGTCATCGATCATGAATGCGAGCGCTTTGTCGATACGATCAGTCGCCTTGTCACCTCTGTAGACGGGTTCGACTTCGACTATTTGATCAAGCGGGTTAAACAGCTCGAAGGCGAGATCGGGCGAACGATTATCGAAAAGGGCTTAACCGAAACGAATGGAAACAGGCAGCTTTTGAGCAAAAAATTAAACATCACCAAACGGACGATTCGCTACATTTTGAACGAAAAAGCATAACGTCTGCATTGGCGCATCTAGGAGGCATTCACGTCGTGGTTCCCGAAAAACCTTTCTCGACCCTGAAAAAAATCCCTGCTGACTTCTCTCTATCTGCCGTTATTGTTGGACTCATCGCCACGATGGTTTCCTATGCGGGACCATTGCTAATCGTCTTTCAAGCAGCCAAGGGTGCAGGACTCAGTGATGCTGTCCTCGCTTCTTGGATTTGGGCCATCTCGATTGGGAGCGGCTTGACGTGCATTGTGCTCAGTATCTGGTTTCGCACTCCGGTCATCACGGCTTGGTCCACGCCGGGGGCAGTCCTTTTGGTCACCAGTTTGACCGTATACTCCTTCCCCGACGCGATTGGCGCGTATATTTTTTCAGCCGTAGTCATTACGCTTGTCGGCGTTTCCGGTTTGTTTTCCGTCTTGATGAAATACGTCCCGCAGTCGATTACGACCGCCATGCTCGCGGGGATTCTCCTGTCTTTTGGCGTAGAAGTCTTTGTTTCCATGCAGCACCTGCCTGCCTTGGCTCTGCCGATGATCTTTTGCTATTTATTCGCAAAACGCTGGTCTCCGCGGTATGCTGTCGTGCTTACGCTTTTGGTCGGCTTGGGTGTCGCCTTTCTTTTGGGGCGTTTGCAAATGGACAATGTTCAGATGTCCCTTGTCCAGCCTGTCTTTACGATGCCGACGTTTTCTCTCGATGCGATCATCGGCTTGGGAATTCCATTGTGCATCGTTGCGCTCGCCTCTCAGAACGCCCCAGGAATTAGCGTTTTAAAAGCAGACGGGTACGATACACCTGCTGGACCGCTCGTAACGACTACTGGCATCGCGTCGCTGTTGCTCGCTCCTTTTGGTTCACCGGGAATCAATCTGGCGGCGATTACGGCGGCCATTTGCACAGGAAAAGAAGCTCATCCGGATCATACCAAGCGCTACATTGCCGGGATTGCCTGCGGAGGTTTTTACTTAATCTTCGGGATGTTTGGGGCTACGATGGCTTCCGTATTCGCTGCCTTGCCCAAAGAATTGATCGCCGTCATTGCGGGCTTGGCGCTATTTGCCTCACTCAGTTCCAGCCTCGCACAGGCGATGGCAGAAGCGAAGGAACGGGAATGCGCCTTGGTTACGTTTCTCGTCACGATTTCCGGCATCTCCATTGGCGGAATCGGCGCTGCTTTCTGGGGCTTGATTGCAGGGGTGATCACCCATCTGATTTTGAATGGGAATGTGAAGAGTTTGTTTGTGAAAAAGAAGAATACTCAGCCGTTGGCGTAGCTGCCTAAAAGTGAGGAGAGTGTCCCATGAAAAAATGGTTTGGTGTCATCACTCTTTCAGCTTTCCTTTTAGTGGTCGGCTCTGCTTGCACAACGAAGTAGCCGTGGACGGACAACGTGTTTCAAAACCTCACCGATCACCAGATTGAGGCGGGAGATACGATCAAGCTGTACCGCATCGTAGGTTATCAACCTGATAAAGATAAAGAGATCGCTCTGATTGCGGACCATAAGCAGACTGAAATCCCAGAAGGCGAGTATCTTCTGTTTCTCAACGGTGGTTATGATGAAGAAGTTGGTCACGTGAGATGGTTTCCAAATACCCCCAACCAGTTATTTAAGGCGACAGGTGGGGACAGCGACACCGCGTATAAGAACGTGTTTGTGTCAGACAAGATTCCCTCTATTACGGAAGAGGATGTACTGGATGCAATTTAAGAAACGGCTCCTCGAATGAATCTGAGGAGCCGTTTGGTATGTTCCCTGAAACTAGCGGTAAAACCCTTGTTCCTCGGCGTAATTTCCCCAATGCGGGCGACTGCCGTCTCGATCCGTGAAGGGGTACTCGTCCGACAAGCCCCATGTACTGAGCGTTTTCCCTGTTTTTTCTGCGACAGCCGGGTCCGATGCTAGCGCAACCACCGCTCGACCGATATACGCAGGTGTTTCCGACATGAGGAAGTGCTTATCTTGCTTCGTTGCCTCTCTCCACGTCTCTTCTGTCACGCCAAAATGATCGAGCATCGCTTCTGAGCGCAGGAAGCCCGGTGTTAAAGCCAACGCGGTAACCCCGTGTGGGCGCAGTTCCTCTGCCATCGACACCGCTAAATGAATTGTCGAGATTTTTGCCAAGCTGTAGTACAGATTGCCGCGGTACCGATAGTCGATTCCGTCCGTTATCTCGACGATCAATCCTTTTTTCTGCGCCACCATGAGTGGAACCGCATAGTGACTGGTGATCATATGCGTACGAATGGCGCGCTCTTGCATCAATAGGCCGTCTGCCAATGGCTGCTCCCAAAACGGCGTCCCCCAGTGAGTCAACGGATCTCCACCCCAGATGTCATTGACCAAAAGATCGAGTTGACCATTTTGCTCCGCTTTTACACGCTCAAAGAACGTTTTTACCTCATCTTCCTGCGTATGGTCGACTCGAACAGCGATCCCGTTTCCGCCGCTTGCCGTCACGAGTTCTGCTGTCTCTTCAATCGTCTCCTGTCGTGCCATATCAGAGTGCTGACCACGCACCGTGCGTCCCGTCACATATACCGTCGCCCCTGCTTCTCCCAGACTAACCGCAATCCCCCGTCCTGCTCCTCTTGTGCCGCCTGCTACCACCGCAACTTTGCCTTGTAATGGTTTCATTCGTCATGCCTCCTCATCGATTCATGCATCAAGAATAACGAAGTAAATATGACAACTGCTGTCATATTCGTTACGATACAATCAAAGTAATGTTGTTCTTACTCTAGGAGGGCTTTTTATGCGGGCAGATCGACTCCTTACGATCCTGTTACTCTTGCAAAACCACGGTCGCATGACATCCAAGCAATTAGCAGAAAGGCTGGAGGTGTCCGAGCGAACTGTTCACCGTGATATGGAAGCTTTGAGTGCGTCAGGTGTTCCCGTCTATGCGCTTCGCGGTGCAGATGGGGGCTGGGCTTTGGCAGAAGGCTATCGCAGTAATTTGACCGGAATGAAAATAGATGAGCTGCAATCACTGCTCGTAGCGTCCCCCGCTGCCTTGTTGAATGATCTCGGGCTGCATGAAAACTATGAAGCTGCATTTCTCAAGCTGCTGTCCGCACTGCCAAAACCTGTTCAGCAGGATGCCATCCACGTGCGCCAGCTCCTGCATATCGATGGGGCTGGCTGGCACGAATCGACGGAGACGTTTCCTTTCTTGTCAGTGGTTCAAGATGCCGTATGGCTTTCCCGCAAGCTGTTCATTCGTTACATGCGCGAGGATGTGGCCGTAGAGCGAATTGTCTGCCCGCTCGGACTCGTCGCCAAGCGCAGCATTTGGTATTTGGTCGCACAAGTGGACGAGGACATGCGGACGTACCGGATTTCACGACTGTTGGATGCACATCTGCTAGACGATGGCTTCATCCGCCCAAGTGAGTTCGACCTCGCTTCCTATTGGGAACAATCCACCTTGGACTTCAAATCCAGCCTCCCACGTTATCCTGCGCGGTTACTCGTCAAAAAAGGGACGCTGCCTGCCGTAAAACAGGAGCGTTATATAAAAATAGCTTCCACCCAAGCCGCAACAGACGACTGGATGGAAGCAGAGGTTGAATTTCACACACTTGCGTCGGCATGCTCGCTAGTGCTCAGCTTCGGCCCGCACATTCAAGTGCTGGAGCCACAAGAGCTGAAACATGAGGTCATAGCGCAGGCGCATGCTATACTTGGCCTGTACGAGGACCAGAATTAGCAAGGACTTTTGTTTCTCGTCCGTACATGAGCAGTACGATTGCTCCCACGATCAGCACCGCGGTAAATACACTAAAAATGAACGTGTAGCTGTAATGATGTGACGAGTAGTAACCGACGAGATACGGCGCGATAATACTGCCGATTCTTCCGACACCGGATGCCATACCAGAACCCGTAGCGCGCAGCGGTGTCGGATAATTTTCCGGCGTGTATGCGTACAAAGCACCCCAAGCCCCCAGATTAAAGAAGGACAAGAAGGCTCCTGTCACCAAGAGCTCCATGGTGCCACTGCTTTGTCCAAAAGCGAAGGCCATCACTCCGGTCATGAACAAGAAGGTCGCCAGCGTCCATTTCCGTCCCCATTTTTCCACGAGATAGGCTGCCGCGAAATAGCCTGGCAGTTGGGCCAACGTCATGATCAGTACGTACTGGAAGCTTTTGATCATCGTAAAGCCTTTGTCGACCAAAACAGATGGCATCCATAAAAACATGCCGTAGTACGAGAAAGCAATCGCAAACCAGACGACCCACAGCGTAATCGTCTCTGTGCGATGGGACGTTAACAGCTTCCCAACCGGAATCTTTTCCTCCTGCTTTTGAAACTGCGGAGATTCAGGAATGCTCCTCCGCGCGAACCAGGCGTACACGACGGGCAACGCCCCGATCATGACAGCCACGCGCCAGCCGTAGTCCGGAATGATGAAATACGATATGACGGCTGCCGCGATCCAACCGACCGCCCAAAAGCTCTCCAGCAGCACAACCGTACTTCCTCGCTTCTCCGGTGGCGCAAATTCGTTTACCAGCGTCGAGGCTACCGGCAGCTCGGCACCCAAACCGAGTCCCATCAGGAAGCGGAACAGCAGCATGGTCGCAAAACCAGTTGCGAAAGCGCTCGCAAAGCTCGCCAAGCCAAACAAGATCAAAGTCAGCAAAAACACTGGTTTGCGGCCAATCCGGTCAGCCAAATAACCACCTGCAATCGCCCCAATCGCCATGCCGACGAGATTGCCCGTCCCGAGCAACCCGGCCTCTTCCCCCGTCAAACCCCATTCTTGTCGTAATGCCACCATAATAAAAGATAAAAGTGCAACATCCATGGCATCGAACATCCAGCCAAAACCGGCTGCCCAAAAAACTTTTTTGTAAGGCTTTGACATTCTCGTTCCCTGCTTTCCTTTCTTTTGCGCATGGTATTCACGCCTAGTTATCATTTCGCTTTTCCGTCCAATATCCTGCTCGCGGAAAAAAGTTCGACTATTGTGATAGTAGGCTTTCCCAAGAAGCTCTATTCTAACCAAACCACGCTGAAAAGGCAGTCCAAGGGATTCTTGTTCTTATTGAGGAAGCCGCTGAATGAATCTGTTCATGAGCAAAGAAAGAGAGATCAAGATGGGAGGGTCGTCCGGATGAGGCACATGAAGAGTAACTTGCTGATGAGGGACGATCGTAGTTGGTGTGACAATGATCGGTTTCTTGGAACGTGTGCGCAAGGTCTCGTAAGGCAAGAGAAAATCCATCGCCTGCATGCCCCAGGCAACAGACGTCGCCATCAAGTAATATGTGCCTGGCCTGACATTGGTAAAACAAAAATTGCCTAGCGAGGGCAGCAATGTTCCGTATAAAGGAAGACCTTCCGGAATCGGCTTGGCAAACAATCCAATCAAAATGACGCCTTGAAAAGGCTCTGTGGACTCGATTGTCCCTGCAATGGTCATCGGTCGCTCGGGGGCCGGATGTAACCGAGTCCACTCTGTCAACTGCTGCAAGGAACGGAGGCGGTCTTCCGCTAACTGGGCCGTTTCCCGAAATTCGCTAGGCGAAACTCCGACACGCTCCGTAAAACGGGTAGAGAACGTACCTAGACTCTGCTGGCCAATTTCCAGACCAATGTCGCGGACACTCATGTTCGTGCGCAGCAGTAAATCTTTTGCCCGTTGGAGTCGCATGGTCGATACGTAATAAAGAGGTGGGAGACCGATTCTTTCTTTAAAAATCCGCGCAAAATGATACTGACTATACGCAACATGATTCGCCAACCGGGAAAGTGGCAACGGCTCGTCTAAATGCCGATGTATATAAGCGATCACTTCGTCAATTTCAGTATACCTGTCCATCAATCGAACTGCTCCCTCCCTCTTCTGCACAGCAAAATACAGAACATCTGTTCTGAAATAAAATTTACCATATTTTTCTGAACGATGGAAGAAGTAAATTGCAGGAGTTACGCTTTCGTTTTCTGCAAACGGATTTCGTTTAGAAACGCTTGCATCGTGTTCGTTACAAAGGAATCTTTTCGACGAATAAAAACGGTTGTCACCTCATGATAAGGCTCCGGGATGCGATGAATATGAACCGTTCCGCTCTCGACCAAGTGATGTACGGCCGACTTCGGCAAAATGGTAATGCCGATCCCCGCTGCTACGCCCCCGATAATGGTCTCAAACGTACCGAACTCCATCACTTTTTTGGGAATCAAGCCCTCAACCTTCATCCAGGTCTCTAACCGTTCTCGATACCCGCACCCCTTTTTGTAGAGCAAAAGAGCTTTTCCTGTGATATCACTGGCAGTGAAGGAACCGTTTTTCGTTACTAACACCAGCTCCTCTTGAAACACTTGCTCCTGCTCGATCAAAGGATGGTTGATCGGCCCACTCACGAACGCTCCATCCAGCGCGAGATCCAATACCTTCTGCAGCAATTGCTCTGTCACGCCTGCCTTCAGGGAAATATCCACATGCGGATACTGGCTGCAATACGAGGATAGCAACCTCGGAAGGGCATTGATCGTCTCGACCATCCCGACCTCCAGCACTCCAGACGGCTCGGAAGCTCGATGGAAGTACTTTTGCATTTCTTCGAATTTGGCAATGATCTCCCGCGAATATTCGAGCAGGCGCTTCCCTTCTGTATTTAAGGTCATGCCTCGCTTGTTGCGATAAAACAAAGGTGTCCCCAGCTCTTTTTCGAGCAGCTTGATCCGTGCTGTCACATTCGACTGAACGTAGCTCAGCTCGGCTGCGGTCTTGCTCACGCTGCCCAATGTGGCGACCATCTGGAATATTTTCAAATCATTGATCTCCACGTTTCTCTCCCTCTTTTCATCTATCACTGAAAATGATACATAAAGTTATTATCAATCATTATACTAACATATTTCCATCCAGTATGATGTGGTAAGTCAACATCTAAGAGGAAGTTCAAAAAAAGGGAGAAATCGCATAATGAACAAGCAACTACTTTTGGGGTCTATTTTCTGCATGGTCGCCAGTATGTCATGGGGGGCGATGTTTCCGGTTGCGCACATCGCACTGCAAGAGATCGATCCATTTTACTTCTCATTTCTTCGCTATTTTTTCGTAACAGTCATTTTGTGCGGTTTGCTCTGGGCAAAAGAAGGCTTGTCTGCTTTTCGTTTTGAGGGGCGCGGGAAGTCTCTGCTGTTTTTTGGAACAATGGCGTTTACCGTCTACAATATGGGAGTATTTCTCGGGCAGGATTTGATGGGAGAGCCGGGCACGATTGCCGCATCCATTATGGAAGTGCTCATGCCGATGATCTCGATTGTACTTTTGTCCATTACCACTAGAAAGCTGCCGCCGTACTATACATTGGCGACGATTCTGGTTGCTTTGGTCGGCGCTGTTCTTGTAATTACCAATGGCAATCTTACCTTCTTTACTACAGCAAGTGAGCATTTGATCCCGTTGTTCTTCATTTTCATCGGCGTTGTGGGTTGGGTTGTCTACTCGATCGGCGGCGGGCGTTTTAACACGTGGTCTACACTTCGCTACTCCACGTTGACGTGTCTCTTGGGAACAGGAGTGAATTTCGTGATTGTCACGACTTCCTCACTCTTTCAATGGCTTCCGGTTCCTAGCGTCGAAACGGTGATGTCTATCAAATACGAAATGGCATTCATGGTTCTTTTACCCGGCTTTGTAGCTCTTTTGAGCTGGAATGCAGGCATCAAGCTGCTCACTCCGCTCAACGGCATTTTGTTTATCAACCTGGTTCCGATCACGACCTTTGCCATGATGGCGTTTCAAGGTTATGAAATCAGCCGTTACGAATTGTGCGGCACCTTGCTCGTGATCCTGGCCCTGATCGGGAACAACCACTTCCAAAGAAAGCAACTGCCATACCGTTCAATCGCCAAGCAACAACCAAGTGGAAGAAAAGTTCCGTCCATGTAGTCTAAAAAAGTAAGGATAGAAATTCAGGAAGCCCTGAATCTCTATCCTTTTTTATATCGATAGTCGCCGCTCCCCTTGCGTGACAAGCATACAATTTTAACAGAAGTGATCCGAATATTGTCCGACTAGTACCTTCGTCGTTTCAATCCAGAGCTTCCGTTGCAAAATCGTCGGACCCAGCCTTCTTTCCATAAACCGCAGCATAGGCTCGTTGTCATGCTCGACAAAACACATGCCAAAGGGAAACGTCGGCTGCGCGTGTTCAATGGTTTTCATCAAAAGCGTAATTCCTCTTGCCTGCTTCTGATACTTCTTCTGGACAAACATCGTTTTGTACAAAAGCAGATTACCGGCCATTCGCTGTACGATCACCCAGCCAATGACTTTCCCTTGATAGCGCAAGCCTGTACTGTATTCGGGATCGAATTTTCCTTCTTCAAAAAACGGAGACAACAGTGACGGGTACCATTGGCCTTCCCCTTGCTCAATTTCCAGTCGCTCTGCTGGCGTCAGGTCTTTCCAGGGAAAAAGGGTAAAACCTTCGGGGAGAGCCAGCCTCTGCACCCACTGGCATTCACCCAACCGCATCGAGCCGAGTGTGTACAAATAGGTTTTCACCTTCGGCAACTGCCAGTCTTCCCTGATCGCAATTTTGGAGAGCCATGGAAAATCTTGCGCTTTGATGAAGCCTGCAAACTGTCCATCGCTGATGCCTTGTTCTCTCATTTTTTGCTCAGCGTGCCACAGCAACTTCATGCCTATTCCCCGCCGTTGATGCCCCTCTGCTACCACAAGCTCGATGATCTTGGCCTGTCCTTCGTTTACAGCGGATCGCCCCAACACGATGCCCGCAGGCTGATTGTTGTTAGAAGCCCCAAATCCCCAAACAGATGAGCCGTTGATCTGGTCCAGCCACTCCATGTGCTTGGGGTGCACCAACGATTTATACGCCCGTGCAGTGCTAGCAGTCAGTTCCTCTAGTTGCAATGTTCGTACCTCCTCGATGGACTTTGGCTTACTCATTGCTTGGGTTTTACAGGTGCTGTTGCTGTACCTTGTATAAGGTTCCCGGCCTTATCCCTTATAAAGCCTGGTTCAAAGGAAACCTTGCTCTGTTCCGTGATGAGGGGCCCGAACGTGTTGTAGAACGTATCATTGAACGTTACGCGAATGGTGTTTCCTGACACCTGGAATTTGGCATACCCCGTCACTTCTCTCTTGTCGTCAAAATTCCCTGAAGGTGAGAATAACAACCGCAAATTGGGATTTGGGTCATTGCGAAGTGGCTCTGACGCCGACAATGTATAGGTTGCTCCCTCTTCAGTAACGTCTGGGGACAATTGTGGGTTTGTAGCATCAAATCCGACACCGATCTCTTCTGTATCCAGCAAATCTTGGCCGCGATACAGCTTGAACACTGCATAAGAGTTGTCATCTTCTGTAACCGCTGGTTTGGCCTTAAACGTCACTCCATAATCTCCATGGGTCATTTCCAGTAAAGACTCGTCGACTTCGACGGTGATGTACTCCTTTTCGTTGATTACAAAACGATCCAACTGCTTGTCATAGTTGTACGAGAGAGGCTGGTTTTTTACAGATACCTCCAGATATTCGCTCAATGCCCTTTTGTCCATTGCCGGCTCCCATTTGTCGCCAATCGTAACTTGACGGTTCTGGGTCGGAGCAATTGGCAGCTCGATCTTTGCATCTGGCAAACGATCTACGCGTGGATTGTTGAACAACATTTGTGCTTTTTCTACATACGACATCCAGTGTGTTTTTTCTGGACCTTCACGCAGAAGCTCGACCTTGGAATAGGCTGCATCAATCATTTCCTGCGTGACCTTGGGCCTTAGTTCGATCATATCATTCGTTGTAAAAAGTCCCTCAACTGCTCGCTTCACTTCCTCCGGGAGATTATTCCCTAGATCAAATAGCTCCTGTGCTTTTTGGATGTCTGCCAACAGCAATACCTTTGCCTCCGAACCATCCTTTAGCTTATCAACTTTTGCCTTCGCTGCATCGATTGTGCTTTGTGTCACTTCCGGTTTTAGCGCAGTATGGTTTTCATCGGTGAACAGGTCGCGAACGGCTTTTTTGGCTTCAACTAGCAGCAAGTCGTCATATTGGTCCTGTGCCTTCTCGATATCGGCAAGCAGACCAGGCTTTTCCTGCACGCTATTATCCAGATCTTCGACCAGCTTCTTGGCATCATCGATCTGTTTCTGGGTCGTTCCTTCCCGCAGCTCCTCTTTCTTCCCATCCGTAAACAGCTCTTCGACAGCTCTCTTCGCTTTTAGCAGAGCCGGGATCGGTGGAGGATCGCTTGGGGATGGAATCACAATGACGGGGTCTCTGAAACGGATGGAAAAACTGTCACTTGTGACATCTTTCTGTGCGCGCTTAATGTTTCGCTTGTCGATCGTGAAGCTGACCTCTTTCACAGTGTCCGCGACTGTATGCTTTCTGGCTTGTCCCGTAAACCAAATCGTGAGCTCGTCGTCGCTCTCTTGTTTGACCTCAATATCCAGTCCGTCAGGCAGATTATGTATTTCGATATCATCGGCAGAAAGTTCACCAAGGAACTTGCCATTAGACAGCTTGAGCGTTTGTTTTGCCGTGATGCTGCCATCATTTGCTCCTGCCTCTTCTATCACCGTCTCGCTGACGGAAAGCGCGGGCAAATCAGGCAACTCGGCTCCATCTACGGCGATCTCAAAGACGGCTTCTGCATCGTCCATTTTTGCCGTAATTTCTACCAATCCTTCGTTTTTGGCTGTTACCTTGCCCTCGATGTTGACGAAGGCAATTCGTCTATTGCTAGAGCTCCACAGCAGCTCCCGTCCAGTAACGATGCGATCATTTTCATCGAATGCAACGGCGATTAGCATCAACGATTTATCTGTATGATCTTTGGTAGATAGCTGGGCATCCTCTGCGACCGTTACCAGCTCGATCCGCTCTGCTTTTGTCCCTCTTTCGGCAATGACGAATGGTTCAAATTCCTCTTCTTCACCGTCATACTGCAAGCGCAGGGAAACCGTCTGTTCTTTTTTCGCGGCACGAATCGGTGAAAAACTGAGCAATACAAGCTGCTCTTTCTCTAGCCAAATAAAGTTTTTGATTTTGATCCGTGTAGGATTTCGATCATCTATGGCGGCCGTCAAACGGAAATTCTTTGCAGCAGGTGCCTTGTCTGGAGCATTCTCCAATCGATAGGCAATAAATCCATTCGTCGCTGTGTGCCCCTCTGACTCTAGCAAGGACTCCTTTGACTGGTTATCTTCTTCTACTGCTTCCTCTGAAGCCTCTCGGACTTCCTCATCCATTTGCTCTTCTGTTACTGATGCGCTGGCTGTCCCAATTGTCTGGATTTCTTTAATCGGATAGGAAACCGCTGCATAGGCATTGCCGACAAAAGAAAGCAAAAAACCCGTGGATACAACCGCTGTTAGGATTGTTTTGGCTTTTGGCTGCTGTTTGCCCATATGTAAATACCCCCTCTTTTTCTTTTGTATGACAAAATCATGCAAACTAATGCTATCAGAGGAGGAAATGAAAAAAACCTAACAAAAGTTAGGTTTTTTGACGTTCTTTTTTAGACGAGTAACAGATCGACAAAAGATGCTTGATCCAGCTTTCCGAAAAACTCCTGAAGATTGATGTCGGCGAGTCGCTCACTGATGGACGAGCGATCGTACGGCGTATCTCGCAACACCGCTTCAAGCTCCGCTACATCACGTACACCGAAGAAATCTCCGTATATCTTTACTTCTTTCATTTTGCCTTTTTCAATATCAAGCTGGATCTCCACGGTGCCGATATCGAAACGTTTCGATTGACGGTAATTGCTTTTCGGTGACTTGCCGTAGTTCCACTCCCAAGTCTGGTAACGGGAACGGGAAAGCTCGTGAATGTTCTCCCAATCCTCTTCACTCAGCTTGTATTCTTCGATCTCCCCTTCTCCAAAAATCGAACGGAGAATCGCCAGACGGAACTCTTCAATAGTCATCTTCGTCTCCAAAAACTCCGAGATGTTGGCGACACGGCTGCGAATCGATTTGATCCCTTTGGACTGGATCTTCTCTGCGTTTACCTTCAGCGCAGATACGACATTTTCCATCTCCGAATCAAAAAGGAGCGTGCCGTGGCTGAACATGCGTCCTTTGGTCGAATACTGCGCGTTGCCAGAAATTTTCCGTTCCCCGACCTGTATGTCATTTCGTCCTGTCAGCTCTGCTTCTACCCCTAATGTTTTCAAGGCTTGTACCACAGGCGCCGTGAATTTGCGGAAATTGTGGAAGGACTCACCGTCATCATTCGTAATAAAGCTGAAGTTGAGATTGCCCAGATCGTGATAAACAGCGCCGCCTCCAGACAGTCTCCGAACGACATGAATATGATTTTCCTCTACATAAGTTGCATTAATCTCCTCAATAGTGTTTTGGTTTTTTCCGATAATAATAGAAGGTTCATTGATATAAAACAGCAAGTAGTCGTCACTATTGGGCAAATGCTTCAGGGCGTACTCCTCAATCGCCAAATTGATGCGGGGATCTGTAATCCCTTGATTATCGATGAATTTCATGAGATAGCCTCCATCCGTAAACGTTCTATCTTCCTAATCATACCATTTCCTGCTGGTCTGTACTGTTTTCGAATCTGCTCATGTAAGAAGCATTGTTTCCTAATCTAATATTTTTTGTTGATTTACTGAAAATCCTCTATAAATACGTTTCCATATTGTCGATAATTGACGTAATCTAGGGGCAATCATCTTGGTGTTTTCTTTTTTAGATAAAATACTATGGATCAACGAGGTGTTCTTTATGAAAACAGCCAAGTTCTCCCGTTCAAGATCTCTTCGAACCAAGCTCGTCCTGCTATGTCTCCTGCTATTGGCGCTTCCTTGCCTTAACATCGGAATTCAGGGCTATTATTCTGCGAGCTACAGCTTGGACGACTTGGGCAGCCGCATCTTAAAAAACAACGTGAACTTGACGATTGAAATGATTGATGTTCTCCAGAAACAGGTCGAAGCTGGAAAAATCAGCAAAGAAGATGCACAAGAGCAAGTAAAACTTCACATCCTCGGCCCCAAGCAGTCGGATGGAACCCGCTCGATTAACAAAAATGTCGATTCCGGTGCCAGTGGATACATGTTCGTTCTGGATGAGAAAGGTGTCATGCTCGCCTCTCCTACCATTGAGGGGAAGAATCAGTGGGATGCAAAAGATCCTGACGGTATCTTTTTTACCCAAGAAATGATTAAGCGCGGTCAGGAAGGTGGCGGCTTTACATACTATCAGTGGTCGAAGCCAGCGGAGCCAGATGTTCTCTATCCGAAAATCGCCTATTCCAAGCTAGACCCTCACTGGGGATGGATCGTTAGCGCAAGCAGCTACATGGAAGACTTCAATGCCGCTGCTGAAAGTGTACTGTCTGATTTAATGATCGTGCTGGGAATCTCCTTGATCGTCGGATTCGTCGTCTCGTGGTATGCCTCCGGGTTCATTTCCAGACCTATTGCCCTGGTTGCCGAGCGCGTGAAAGAAATTGCCGGTGGTGATCTGTCCGGGAAAGACATCGTCGTAAAAAACCGTGATGAAATCGGACAATTGGTCCATGACGTGACCCATATGACAGAGAATTTGCGCGAGCTCATCTCTCGTGTCCGCACCAGCTCTCTGCATGTCGCTTCTACCTCTGAGGAGTTGACGGCGAGTGCAGAACAGACGAGTAAGGCAACCGAGCAAATTGCCGTCACGATGCAAGAGATCGCCGTTGGAGCAGAAGATCAGTCCAAAACGATCGATGGAACGGTCAAGACGATCAACGACATGTCCTCGAGTCTGCAACAAATTGCGTCCAGTTCCGAACAAGTCTCTTTGACAGTCGATACAACGAACATGCTGGTCTCAAACGGCAATGAAGCAATTGTCGGTGCCATCGCTCAAATGAATTCCATCAACACAACTGTCCAAGAGCTGGCAGAATCAATCAAAATGCTTGGTCACCGCTCTTCGGAGATCAGCAATATTGTCGAGGTCATCACCTCGATTGCCGAACAAACGAACCTGTTGGCGCTAAATGCTGCAATCGAAGCGGCCCGTGCTGGAGAGCATGGACGTGGATTTGCTGTCGTCGCCAATGAAGTACGTATCTTGGCAGAGCAATCAGCAAAATCTACCCAGCAGATTAAAGACCTCATTAGCGCGATTCAGGTCGATACAAACAAAGCCGTATACGTAATGCAGACGACGACTTCTGAGGTTTCGGCTGGAATCGAAGTCGTACATGAAGCCAGCAAGGCCTTCCAGGAAATTTTGTCTGGAACGACAGAAGTAGCACGTCAGATTCAGCAAGTTACCACTGCCACCCATCACATGACAACCGGAGCAGAGCAAGCCGTCCATTCCATTGAAGCGATTGCCACGACTGCGGAGACAACGGCTTTCGGAACACAGAACATTTCCGCTGCCGCTGAACAGCAATTAGCCTCTATGGAGGAAATTTCGTCCTCTGCTGCTTCCTTGTCAAAAATGGCGGACGAGCTGCATGAATCGATTCAACAGTTTAAGGTGTAACTATAAACACTCAAACGAAAAAAGGCTGCGTTTGCTAGTCACCTCTGACCTCGCAAACGCAGCCTTTTCCTCTCCTTATCAGCCTATTTAAATTCGAGGCGGGGTTGCTCTGCTTCCCACGTAATCGAAATCGTCGTCCCCTGCCCGACAGCTGTTTTCACTTCGATTGAACCACCAAACGCTTCCACCAATGCTTTTGTAATGACCATCCCAAGTCCAGAGCCTTCCGTCCGAGACTCGGTGTCTGTGCCACGATAATACCTCTCAAAAAGCCGATCTGCTGTTTCTTCATCCATCCCGCTACCATTGTCGCTAAAAATGAGCAAAGCTGTAGCTGGCTCGAGTGCTTGTACGCTGATGGACACAATCGTACCGCTCTCGTTGTGAATCAAGGCATTGGCAACCAGATTATCCACGATACGCTGAAACCAAGGCTTGTAGACGAGCATGTAAACAGGTTCGACAGAGGGGGTAAACCGGATGCAGCCTTCCGGGTACAATGGATGTTTTGCTGCTTCCGTAATGGCATTAGCTGTGCAAACATTCAAGTCAACGAGCTCGACTGTAGGGGCACCTTGTCCGTTCCGCAATCGATACGTCAGCGCCAAATCGTTAATCAAGTCTTCCATATACGCTGACTTGTCCAAAATAATGTTGGCGAAAGCATGTACTTCTTCTGTCGTCCACGTATACTCGGCATTTCCTAACAGATGCGCGTACCCTTTGACAGAGGAGAGCGGCGTTTTCAGATCATGGGAAACGCCTGCGATCCACTCATTTCTCAATTGCTCCGTTTCTTGGCGAAGCTTTTCGTTGCGGTAAAGCGTTTGCGACAAGGAGTCCATCGAATCGATTACATCTTGGTAGATACGGTATTTTCGCTTTCTCTTCCCTCGCTTGTCTTGGCTGAGCGGAACACCTTCCGCATTGGCAGGCTCCTCGTACTTTCCTCCACGCAAAAAGGTCAGCCAACGTAATACGTGAACAATCGGTGCACCAAATCGCTGTCCGAACAAGTAGGACACAATCCCGAAGACGAGCATCGCCGACAGTAGTAACATGCCCATCCCGATAAAAAGGGCCTTACTTTCCGGTGTCAAAAGCGGCTCTTCCCCAGGAGTCGTTCCTGGCAACGGATAACTGAGTACCCATGTTTGGCCGCTTGTTTGATCATAATGCGATACGATTGTTGCTCCGTAGCGATCCGGGTATACCGAGCGCAGCGCTAGTTCTTCCACGGTGAAATCCTTGATCGCTTTTGCAGGCTTATTAAAGGAAGCCAGCTCTGCTCCTTTCGGGTCCAGGAGCTGCACCCAACCCGCTTTACTCTTCAATTGATTTTGGATACTTGGCGGAAGCATGATCTCGCTATTTTTATGATCAGCCTCCTTAATCACCTGTTGCAAGAAATCGTGATCGCGGTTCGTCATGCCATACAACAAGGTGTGTACCACGCCATCTTTTTCCTGTATCCATAACGATAGCTGATAGGGAAACGGGCTTTTACGGAGCCAATAAGCCGTTAATTGGCCAGGACCGTAGTAGCTGGGTACGTCAGGCGGGGTAAAGAAAGAGTCGGTGACATAGCCCTTTTCATCAATCCGCTGAAGCCACCCACCGCTATCTCGCACCTCCTCCAGCAGCTCCGGGTCAAAGCGGACATCCTCTCCCTCTATTTCTATGGTCTGGATCAGCCGCTGCAAGCCGACACTCTCAAATTGACGTGAGGACTGCACTTTTGACATTTCTTCAAGTGTCCAATATAACGTAAACCCGGCTAGCACAAAGAGAATGAGGCCAACCAGCACCAACCACATGACCAGATGGAGGGCGATTCTGCTCTTAATATTCATAAGGAAGGCCCTTTTTCACCAATTTGTACCCGAGTCCCCTGACGTTCACCAAGAACTCTGGCTGCGCTGGATCAGGCTCGATGCGCTCCCGAATCCGGTGGATATGTACCATGATGGTGTTGTCGTCACGTAAGCTATTCACACCCCATACTCGTTCGTACAGCTCACTTTTCGAAAATATTCGATTCGGATTTTTGCACAAAAATAGCAAGAGTTGAAAAACAAGGGACGGACAAGGAACGGCTTTTCCCTCCACATAGAGCTCCCCTGCAGCTTCATAGACTTGAAAACGGCCAAAATCATAGACCCCCTGAACGGGTGCAATCGGGACAACCGAGTCCGGTTTGCGCGTACGACGGAGCAACGCCTTGATGCGCGCGACGATTTCCATCGGGTTAAACGGCTTCGTCACGTAATCATCCCCGCCAACGGCAAATCCGGTTAGCTTGTCAAAATCGGTATCTCTCGCACTCAAGAATAAAATCGGCGCATCCGTCAGACGGCGGATGAATGGACAAGCTTCTGTGCCGCTCATGTTCGGAAGCGTTACGTCCAGGACGATCAGGTCATAGCTTTTGCGTTCGCATGCACAGAGCGCCTCCTCCGATGTTTTCACCTTGTCGATCGAGTGGAATCCTTCTTTGTGCAGTACGGTCTCAAGCAATTGGAGAATAGCTTGCTCATCGTCCACGAGAAGGATAGCTGCATCTTTCACGATCACTTCGCTCCTTTTGCGCTTTTGCGTTATCCTCCATTTTATCATGCGTAGTGTCGACACGTGTCCGCAACAACCTTAACGGAATCATAATTTTGCCGCGACAGATTTAAGTATCCTGTAAGCCAGCGTTTCATATCTGATAAGAGTGACTTTCTATAATGAAACTAGCGCGAAGAACAGGATAGGAGTGGCGACATGAAAAAAGTTTGGATTTCACTCGGTGTAGGAGCAATTCTTTTGACAGGATGTGCTGCGCAATCAGAAGCAACCGCAATCTCCTCTACTACTGAATCCCCTACAAAGAAAGAAAAAGGTGGAAAGACGATGACGATTCAAGCGGAATCTATTGTGCAAGCTCTCCTTCACGGAAAAATAGAGGAGGTCTATGAGCAAACAAGCCCGTCATTCAAACAGCAGGTTTCAAAAGCGCAGTTTGTAGAAGGGTATACTGCTTTTAGCTCGGGGTTGAAGTCGTGGACTCACCATTCCCACACGTCCGTAAACGGCAGCTATTATGGCACCTGGGTGGATCAGGACGCCAAACGGGGCCTTGTCCTTTCGATGGATGAAAAAGGGATCATCACGGGCGTTTTATTAAAGCCGCTGCAAAGCTACCCTGACACCGACAATGCTTTGACAAAGCTGGCGTACAGCGCACCGTTTACAGGTGAGTGGTATGTGTTCTGGGGAGGTCAGAATGTCCTTTCGAATTATCACTACGAGGTAGAGAGCCAACGCTATGCATACGATCTGATTCAGGTCAAAGACGGACTATCCTACAAGGGCGATCCTGCGAAAAACGAAAGCTACTTCGCATTCGGGCAAGAAATACACGCCCCCCAGGCTGGAACCGTCGTGCATGTCGTCCATGATATCAAGGATAATGTCCCTGTCGGAGCAATGAACGCACAGCAGCCCGCTGGCAACGTCGTCATTCTCGATCATGGTAACGGAGAATACAGCTACTTCGCCCATCTGAAGGAAGGCTCCGCCGAGGTAAAGGTTGGCGATCGTGTGGAGAAAGGGGATTTGCTTGGGCTATGCGGCAACTCTGGCAATTCCAGCGAGCCTCATCTGCATTATCAGGTCTCTGACGGCAAGGATTTGTTCCATAGCAAATCCATTCGCGTGCAGTGGGAGAACGGATTAAATCCGCGTCAAGGTGACAGCATTCCTGCGAAATAAATAGTGTAGCTGTTAAACAGCGGTAGTCCATCCTTTTGTCTTGTATCCAAAGAGATGGACTGCCGCTTCCTTTTAGAGGACAATATCATACTCCATTATCTTGGCAGTTTGTTCTGCTACTTCCGCACCTACTAATCGTTTGATGATGTGAAAGGACATATTGATACCCGCTGAGATTCCAGCAGATGTCACGATATTTCCTTCATCCACGAATTTTACTCCTTTTTGCACAACGACTTCTGGAAAATCCTTTTCCATTCGCTCGAGACTGGCCCAATGAGTCGTTGCCCTTTTGCCTGTTAATAAGCCTGCTTTTGCAAGTAAAAAGGCTCCTGTGCAGACAGAGGCCATCAGCTCCACCTGCTGCATTTGCTCACGAATCCATTGGATCACCTGCTCATTATGGACTTCTCGTTCCCTCGCACCTATCCCACCTGGAATGATGAGAATATCAAAAGCAGGCATATTGGTCATTTTCCATAGATGTTACCGAGAATACTTCAAACGGACCTGCAAAATCCAACACCTCCACATCGTCAAACAAAAAAATTCCTACTCGCCATTGCTTGGTTTCCATATGGATCTCCCCCATTTCATGTTTGGATATATTTTACAAAGCGTTATTGGGAACATCTTTAGTTTTTTTAGCTGTAAGATTCTGCTAGAGTCATTAATAGAAGGTACAAAATGCTGGAGGAGGTCCGCTATCTGATGAGTACCAGCCCGAATATTATAGAGGTCGCGTCCCTCATAGGAGAGCCATCCCGCGTCTCCATCCTGATCAGCCTGATGAACGGCAAGGCACTCCCCGCCAGTGAACTCGCCCGAAACGCAAAAGTCACCCCCCAAACGGCAAGCACGCATTTGGCAAAGCTGGTGGAAGGCGGCCTTTTGATCAGCGAGTCACACGGCCGACATCGTTACTATCGCCTAGCCAGCCCTGATGTCGCCCATGCCCTTGAATCGTTAATGACGATCGCAGCACCTAAGCCGGTTCGTTCCTTGCGCGAGTCTGACCAATTGCGAGCCATACGCTATGCTCGTACCTGCTACGACCATCTCGCAGGAGAAGTGGGCGTTGCCCTGACGCAGAAAATGCTGGAAATGCAGTTGATCGAAGCATCCGATCAAGACTACGTGCTCAGTGAAGCTGGGAAAACCAAGCTGCAATCACTCGGCGTAGACCTTGTGGCCAAACCAAAGAGCAGACGTCGCTTTGCCCGTCCCTGTTTGGACTGGAGCGAGCGTCGCCATCACTTGGCAGGTAGCCTAGGAGCCTCACTCACCAACCGATTTTTTGAGCTTGGCTGGATCGAGCGAGTGCCAGGAGGGAGGGCAGTCCGTGTAACGCCGTTAGGCAGCTCTGGTTTTATGACCGAGTTCGGACTGCATGTAGATGAATGCAAAAAGCACAGCTAGCTACTCTGCCAGCTGTGCTTTTTCACTGACTTGCCTGCGTGGGGCAAACGTCCAGTTCACCAGGAAAATCCCTGCGAAAATCAACAATCCTCCCACATACACATGCCATTGCACTACCTCCCCCAGCAACACCCAACCCGACAAAACACCGAAGAACGGAGCGAGGAACAAAAAAGCACTCGTCCTGCCCGGATCGCCGTGATTCAGCAAGTAAAACCACGTCGCAAACTGCACAATGGAAGCCATGATCGCGAGCCAGAGGACGACGAACACAGCGGTCGGAGTCACAATGAGCTTCGGCGTTTCCAACGTGAACCCCATCACGAGGAGAAGAATTCCTCCGAACAGCATCTGATAGGCTGTCATCACCCACACATTGAAGCGGACTCCCCACTTTTTAACGAGAATCGTAGCCATTGACCACGCAAATGCGGACCCGATACCAAACAGCGTTCCCGTCTCCCATTGCAGATGGAAGCCAAGCGTGATGAACACCCCAGCCAGTCCAATCAGAGCCCCCATCCATTGCGTCAGCCGATAGGATATTCCTAGAAACACCGTTCCCCATATGACCACGAGCAGTGGGTTCATAAACGTCAGGATCGAGGATTCACCCGCTGTGATCGTACGCAGACTCAAAAAAATACACCCCATGACAGCAGCCGTCTGCAAAAATCCGATCAAACACAGCTTCCCCCAGTCACCCGCCGACTTCGGGAGCGGCTTTTTCCATACCCACGCTCCCATGATCAGTCCTGCCAGCGTAAAACGCAGTCCTACCAGCAGCAATGGTGAAAAATAGGCCAATCCAATCTTTCCTACCGCAAAAGACGAGCCCATCAATGATGTCGTCAAGACGACAAGTATCCCGAACAAAATTCGATTCATCGCATTGTTCCCCCCGTTTCAGGCAAGCTACTTGTTTCTTCTTACATGTAGTGTACCTGACGGTTAGTTCGATAAGGGTCGAAGTGTGCATATGGTTTACAGCCGGTACTTTTCCACCATCTTAGTCCCGATTTGATTCAGCAAGGCGGCGAGTACCTTCCAGACCGCCTGACGATAAAACGGCAAATGTTTGACATACACCGCTGTAAATTCTGGTTCTCCCTCCGCTCCCCTGTCCGCTTTGAATGCCCCTACGCCCGCACTTTGATGGAGCAGGATGCCTTTGCTCTGTGCTTCTAGCACCAAGAGACACGACAGCATCCGATACAGCCCGGTCTCTTTGGGGAGCGTCGTATCATACCCGAATAGCGGTGTCGTC
Organism: Brevibacillus sp. MER 51; assembly: GCF_023714195.1. NCBI lineage: Bacteria > Bacillati > Bacillota > Bacilli > Caryophanales > Paenibacillaceae > Brevibacillus > Brevibacillus sp. MER 51. The sequence continues at coordinate 114,126 of NZ_JAMAUS010000011.1, forward strand.
ATCACACCATTTCGTTCAAAATAGCCAAGAATGCCGTCCAGCCGTCCGTCTTTTTCCAAGCCGATGAGGGTCAATGTCCTCTTTTGCATCGCCAGTCGGACGAACTCCATCGAAAACTGCGGATTATGCTGGGAGTATTTATCCAGATACAGCGCGTTATATAAAGCAACGATTCTCTCGACATGCTGTTCTCCCAGCTCCTCATGACGCAGGATGCGATAGCCGGATTTGGCAAGCATTTTTCGATCGCGATTGAGTGTATTGCGGACCCGCCACTTTCCCTGCGCTGGCCAATCGGGGTGAAAAAGGTAGACGTAACGACTGGGAACCATGAGATAGCCCTTCTCGATGAGCCCCTTGTGAAAATCCGGATACAGCCTGCGACAAACAGATCGAAACGCGATGATATGACCAGGGAACTTTTGAATGCAGCTTTCCGTGATGTCCTTTACTTCATCTGCACGCAAATCATGGTACAGATTCGTTGATAGCAGCCAGTTGTTGACGATGACCATTTGGTTGCATTGGCTTTTTTTCATCCAGCGTCCAAGGCCTGTGAGTACGGTCGACAATGCCCGCCTCAACACCGCTGAATCGAGCATGCCTAGCTCTTCCTTCGCATATGTCACGTAATGGGTAAACACCGAACTGACATACGAATTGTCGTACTCGGTATCGTTCACCGATACAGGCATGATCCGATCGCCTACACGGAGTGCATGCATCTGTGTCTGGACATTTTGCACATAGCGGGATGGCTGTTCCGTTATCATGGGCAGCAAGTAGCTTTTGACGTAGTCTGCATCCTGCGCCTGTTCCCAAGGGATTTGCCCCGCTGAGGTCCCTTCATACCATTCAATCAATGGCCTGCTCACCTGGAACAAACATCCTCTCTACCCGCCGCAATTTTTTCGTACCCAGATTCAACCCGTACGGCACAAACACAATCGCAGGCACTTTTCCTTGTTGATCGGCAATGGCTCGCTCAAGACTTTGGCGTACTCGTTCCTGCTCTTGCGTCGACGGTCCTTCCCCATCCTTCATGAGCAGTGCTACCTCAACTTGCTCGTAGCTTAGCTGCCGTACCGTATACTCTTCTATCGCATCAGACGAGGCAATGACAGCCCGACGGATGAAATCAGGAAAGACCGATATCCATCGCGCTTCGTGTTCATGGCGAAAAACAAACAGATCATCTGCCCTGCCCTCAATCGATTCCAGTGCCATAAACACCGAGCCACATGGACAAGGCGTACGCTTTTCCGTCAAAATGTCGTTCAATCGATAACGGATAATCGGCTGTGTCGTCCGGGAAAAGTCTGTGATGATCGGAAAGAATCGCTCCTTTTGCTCATCGAGATATTCCTTTTCCACCACCACGAGGTCTTCATTGACATGCAACGTCCCGTGTGAGCAGCTCACCGCAAGCAGCCCTTCTGTGCATTGATAAATTTGATGCACGATCTGCCCGAACACTTCTGCGATGTACGCTTGATCCAACGGGTCCAGCACTTCAGCCACCGAGATCACCTTGATCGGAGATATCCGCAGCTTCCCTTGACGCTGGGCGGTCGCGAGCATTCTCAACATCGAGGCTGGCGCAACCAACACCGTCGGCTGATACTGATTCAGGTGATCAAGATGCTGATCGAGCGGTATTTGCAGATCAAAGAACGAAAATTGAATGCGACGCCTGTTGACCGCCGTATACAGATTGCTATTCGCTCGCAAGAAAAAAGCAATCCGATGTGTCGACCATAGCTGGCCAGGCAATGCTTTCGCCAAAATCACACCTGCCCATTTCGCCTGCTCCTGCGGTCCCACGAGAAAAAGCCCGCGATTGCCAGATGTCCCAGAAGATAAACCCACGGTCACGCCGTTTAATTGGGGAGTGAAATCGCGTGTCGTTTCTGCTTTCAGTGCAATCGCAAATGCTTCTTCTTTCTTGACCCCGCACGTATTCAGCTCGTCAAAATGGTCCATCATGCGCTTTTTATCAATCGGCTCCATCTGTCTCCATTGTTCTGGCATTCCCAATCTCTTTCGGTAAAAAGGTGAGGCTGGCAAAATGCGTGACAGCATCGCTCTGACCTGCGCGTCTTGCCATTTCACCAGCTGCTCGCGCGAGGAAAACCGACGGGCAAGCAGCTTCGTTTTTACATACTGCTTCAAGAGCGTCATGATCTCCATGTGAATGCTCCTCTGCTGGCCTGCCAGACTTCCCCGCAGTGTGTCGGCATGATTTTTATGTCGGGACATTGGCGGGACAGTAGATGCAGCTTGTGTAAATGCTCGCGATATGCCTGTCGATCCGCCATAATCAACATAGCCAACGGATGAGGCAACAGGTTGCCGCGGTAGGCTTCACTCGACCAAGCCGCATCCGCGCACAACAATACATCCCCATGATCCTGATCGCGCAGGAACACACCAAACTGCCCGATTGCATGTCCGTTCAGATCGACGATGTACAGACTCTGATCGGCAAACAAATCGTAGCCTTCCGTGTAAGGCGCGTAAGCTTCAGGCAATGCCACCAGCGCTCCTCGATCAATGAAAGTCACCCGTTCTTCAAAATCGTCCGGCATCAAATCAGGCAAATACGCCTCCCGCAGCGCGGCCCAACCCGTCTTTCCCTTTACGTGGTTGTAGGCACTCTCGAAGCAGTATAGTCGCGCATGCGGAAAATCACCCAAACCGCCGATATGGTCGGCATGAAAATGGGAAATGAGAATACCCGCAATGTCTGTCGTTTTGATTCCGCGTGCCGCGAGCTGCTCAGCAATACTCTCATGTGCTTCTGAGAATACGGGCGTTATTTTGCCATACAGCGAATAAGGAAGCTTGCTCGTGGCTTCAAAAAAGCGCTGTGAATAGCCCGTATCAAAGAGGAGCAAGCCGTGGACGGGATGCTCGATAAGCCCTGCGATGGCGTGAAACGGAATATTTTTCATCCGACCGCCCTTTCGTGAAAACATCTCGAGCTGCTGGCAGTAGCCTGTGTCCATCAGCGTCAGTTTAACGTCCTTCATGCGTTCTCCACCAATCTGTAAACGTCTCGATGCCCTCGGCAATGCTCACCCGGGGTTCATAGCCCAGATCGCGCTTCGCCTTAGAGATATCCAAGGTTTGTGATTTGGCGAGCACACCGACCGAGTAACGCGTCAAAATCGGCTCGCGATAGCCCAAAACGGTCTTGGAGAGTGTCTCAAGTACCCATGCTGCCGCATACGCCTTCCAATATGGCAACTCGCGCGTTTTCAGAGGAACTCCCAAGCGACGAAACACATCTGACAACACCTCGATCATCGTCACTGGCTCCCCATTTGTAATGTTGTAAGCCTGTCCCAATGTGTGCGCTGGAGAATCCATACACAAGATCAGCGCGTCCACGACATTTTCCACATAGGTCAAATCAATGATCGCCTTGCCTCCATTGATCAGCGGAACGAACTTCTTTTCATTGGCGCGGATCAATCTGGGAAGGATTGCATTGTCCCCAGGACCAAACAAGGCACGAGGACGAATCGTAATCGTCGGAAGCCCTGCAAGATACGCCTTGTCGACCTCCAGCTCCGCCTGGTATTTGGTCTGTGCGTATGTATTGGCAAACCGTACGGGCATCGGCTCATCTTCGCGGATTCCCAGCTTGTCTTCAAAAGCAAAATAAATACTCGGCGTCGATACATGGATCAGACGCCGGATACCGTGCTGCTTGCAACCCTCGATGACATGAATGGTTCCTGTCACATTCGTCTGGTACATGTCATGGTACGTCCCCCACGGGGATGAAAAAGCAGCCGCGTGATGCACGATATCCTGATGGCGGCAAGCCTTCACCATGGCTTCTCTGTCTCTTAGGTCTGCCCGAAGGAATCGAATGCCTCGATCCTGCAATTGTCGGCCGACTCGCTCATCTCGTCCTTGCGCTGTTACGTCATAGCCCATTTCATGCAGTCGTGTAGCCAGCTTCTGTCCGAGAAACCCCGTCGCCCCTGTTACTAGAACCCGCTTGTTCATTTCTTCCTCACTTCCTTACGCCTCTTCTCCGTTCCATTCGATATCGCTCGTACTGCAAGCGATCATGCTCTTTCCCGTTCGAAAACTTTGCCAAGCCAAATCAGCCAGCATGGAAAACTGATCAAAAAAAGGCCGTGGATCCTCCCATCTAAACAGAACATCCCTTGCAGAAAGCAAGTCGCTCACCCAACGCTTTGCCTTCATTCCATTCTTCATGCCAAGAAGGCCGTATGTCAGCATCGCCATCCCTAGCATGCTCGCTTGTTTTCCAGCAGGAACAATGGTTTTTCCCCGATCAGACAAATAGGCAGTAGCAGCTTCCTCCTGTCCTGCAAACAAATGCACACCGCTTGTCAGGCGTGGATTGCACTCGAGCACGTACAGCTCTCCCTGCTCATTCTCAATGAAATCAAATGCGATTTGTCCGCTAAACGCATGCCGTTGCACGAAACGACTAACAAAATCTCTTACTTGTGGATGATCCGAATAGGCGAAGTAAATCGAGGCACCCTGTCCTGCTGTATGTGTTGTTTCGTAATCGGCGTACAAGGTGAGCTGTCCCTCCCGAGCAACCGCGTAGCTGCACACCTGTTTCCCTTTTATAAACTGTTGGACTAGCCATGGTTCCCTGACTGTCGGCTCGGACAGCATGGACTGCCCTGCCGCTGATAATGGGTCTGCGACGATTTTTACATGAGCGGCGAAACGAGAATAGACGGGCTTCAGCACCACAGGTCCCCTTGCTTGCAGCATGGCCTCCCGCAACTGAGCAGGAGATTGTACCTGAACCGTCTGTGGGACCAGTGCTCCCACCTCGCGCGCCATTTCGGCAAAAAGCCATTTGTCATGCAGCGAACGCAGTACCTCGATCCCTTCCACGAGCACTTCACCATAGTCAACCAATTGATCCCGCCCCCGCGATACGTAAAAGATCTCCTCGCAAGTCGGGATCAACAGATCGATGCGTTCACGCTGCATGATTTCACACAGCTTTTCGATATAAGCACCGGACTGCTGTCGGGGAGAAGGTACTTGGTAGGAGAGCTCTACATAACGAGAGTGCTGGCATAAATGTCGCCGCGCACTCTCCGCTACAATGACTCGATGTCCCGCAGAACCCAGCAAGCGCGCCAACTCCAACGTAGCTGGCGCTCGTCCTCCTGTCAGCAAGACTGATTGTTTAGTATTCAAGCACAATTCCTCCGAGAGACAAGCCAGCAGATGTGCCAAGCAGCATCAGGTAGTCGCCTCGCTGTACCCGCTTTTGCCCAATCGCTTCATGCAGCGCCATCGGGATTGAAGCTGCAATGACATTGCCGTGCTCTGCCAAAATGTTCACCATTTGCTGGTCGCTAAACCCGAGCTTGCCTGCCATGATCCGCATCGCCATCCCACTGGCCTGATGAGGAATGACTGTACGGATTTGCTCCTTGGTTACGGAGGCAGAGGACAGCAAACGATCCACAAATCCGGTAATCAACTGCGAGGTCAGGCGAAAAATTTTCCGTCCGTCCATATCAAATGCAAAGTCTGCTTCTCTTCCTTGCGCAAATTGGCTTGGGTGGATCAGCGTACCGCCACCCCTTATTTCGGAATAGTGCGCGCCTTCACTGTATGTTTTCATGCTTGAACCCAAGATACGGGAGCTTTCTGTTTCGGGCGTCCTGCCGATGACAACAGCCGCAGCCCCATCTCCGAACAGCACGCAGCTCTCTTTCTGCTCCCAATTCAAACCTGCCGAGGATATCTCTGATGAAATGATCACGACTCGCTCGTAAATACCAACTGCCATTTGGCACGACATCACATCCAGCGCAGTGACAAAGCTGAGGCATGTCGCATTTATATCAAAGCAGGGAATACCTGATTTGCTTAGTTGAAGCTCTTCTTGTATCAAAGCAGCCGTGCATGGGATTTCCTGCTGGGCCGTCCCGCTTGCACATACGATACAATCGATATCGTGAAGGGACAGTCCCGCCGCTTCCAAGGCACGCCTAGCAGCGATGGCTCCCATCTGTGCTGCCGTTTCGTTCGTCACAAAATGCCTGACGCTAACCCCGGACTTTTTCTCTACCCATCCTGCCGCAAGTCCCAGCTTTTCTTCCAGTTCTGCCGCTGTCACTTGCCGAGTGGGCAAGTATTTCCCTGTTCCGAGGATTTTGATTTTTCTCTCCATAATCTGTGTCTCCCTTAGCTCGCTCGCATTACTCACACACTTTTCGACATCTGCCATTTATTTTACCTAAGTTTGTCGATTTATGGTAAACAGAATAAACACTTGGTACGAAATACCCAAGTGTTTATGTATGCCGCATTTCTTCTGTTCGTTTCCACCTGTTATAGTAAAAAGCGATAACCGACACCCCACACCGTCTCGATGTATTGCGGCTTAGCCGGATCACTTTCTATTTTTTCCCGCAGCTTGCTGATATGCACGGTCACCGTCGCGATATCCCCGTACGAATCGAGACCCCAAATTTTTTCAAACAGCTCTGTTTTGCTAAATACCCAGTTGGGATGGGTCACCAAAAAGAGCAGGAGGTCGTATTCCTTGGAAGTGAACGCCACTTCGTTTCCGTTGATATAAACTCTCCTCGCCAGCTTGTCGATGCGAATCCCACGAAGCCTGATCTCCTCTTTTGCCGTATGCGGTTTGGAATCGGAGACAAGACGGTCGTAACGGGCCAAATGGGCTTTGACCCTCGCTACCAGTTCTCCCAAACTAAAAGGCTTGCTTATATGATCATCGGCGCCCAGACCCAGTCCACGGATCTTGTCGATGTCTTCCTTTTTCGCGGAGACGAGCAGGATCGGAATATTTTTGGCTTTCCGTACTTGCTTGCAGATTTCGAAGCCATCCACGATCGGGAGCATCAGGTCAAGAATCAGGAGGTCATACTCCTCTTGCAGCGCCTTTTCCAAGCCCATATCGCCGGAAGTAGCAACATCGACCGAGTAGCCGTTTGCCTCCAAGTAATCCTTTTGCACCTCTGCAATCACCGTGTCATCTTCAATGATTAAAATGTGCTTCATTTCGTGTCACCCCCGACTCTCTTCAAATCTGGCAAGGTAAAACAAATGCGGGTCCCGCGTCCGCTCTCACTCTCCGCCCATACACGACCACCGTGCCCCTCCACAATTTGTTTGACGATGGCGAGTCCGAGACCGGTGCCGCCCATGGCCGAATTACGTGAAGGGTCCGCCCGATAAAAGCGGTCAAAAATATGGGGAATTGCTTCTTTTTCAATCCCGGTCCCATTGTCGGAGATCGCCACGATCACTTCACCGTCGGCTTTCTCCACCTCCAATCGGATCAGCTTCTCGTCCTTGTTCAAGTACTTCAGGCTATTGTCTACCATATTCATGAGCACGCGATGGAGTTTTTCCTGATCAGCCATGACTGGAATCGGACTCGTATTCTCCTCGTCATAGCGAATAGAAACGTCGTTCATCCGCGGGTCTAGCCGCAGCTCATCGGCAAACTGAGCCATATATGCTCGCACATCGACTTCTTCAAAGTGAAAGGGAAGCTTGTTCAAATCCAGTCTCGAGAATAAAAACAGCTCATCAATCAGGCGGTCCATCTGTTCTGATTTGATGGCAATCATCTTCATATATTTTTCCCGCTTCGCTTCCGTATCCGCAATCCCTTCCTGCACCGCTTCCACACATGCTTTGATTCCTGTTATGGGTGTTTTTAGATCATGCGAAATACTGGAAATCAGTTGTTTACGATTTTCCTCATACTGAAGCTGCAAGTGGATAGAAGCATGCAATCTGCCGCGCATTTCTTCAAATGCTTCTCCCAGCTCCCCCAGCTCATCCTTGCGATGGAGTTGAACAGGACGCTCCAGATTGCCTTCTTTGATTTCGTTCGCTGCCTGCTTTAAAGCGTACAAAGGTCGAATGATACTGCGTGAAACAAGAAACGTTAATACACCGTTCGTCAGCGCCACAATCGTTAGAAGACTGAGAATCAATGCGATGAAAAAATAAATGCCAGTCTGCATAAAGGGGAAAGAATTCGCAAGGAAGTAAAGCTTTCCTTTACTTTGATCAGCAAAAGTGAACTCGTACGTATCAAACGTGTAGCCGTCCTGTTTAAACTGCTTCCAGCTATGCATGCGCCCCTGATCCGGCTGATCTTGCAAATAATCAGGCACGTCAGCGCTATCAATCGACGGGGAAACAAATAGCACATGATCGCCCTTTGTCAGAATCAATGCTCCGCCAACTGCTTGTAGCTGCTCATCCGTCTCTGTCAGCATCTTCTGGTTCGTCAATTCGTTGGGAGCGTATTTGGCCATAAATGAGACACCAGCAAACAACTCGTCTCGTTTATTGAGCGTATCACGAATGAATGGTTTGCCTGCCTCCCGTTCCTCCCAAAAGTAATTCGCCAATCCCGATGCCACCAATCCAAACAAAACAAGGGGGATGATAATCATGGCAATATAGGAGAGCAAAAGTCTTGTTTTGATCGACATGGTTCATTCCCCCCTTGCAGTCATGGTTTACTCGGAATCGGAATACTTCGCCCAGCCTTTTCTCCATTTGTTCTTCATGTCCTCACGGGAAACCTTCTCGACTTGCTTGCCAGTAAGTTCGATGCGGTCAGGTGTGGTCGTACCCAAATCAGACAGGCGGATATCCAAAGAAAGCTGGAGCTTGTGCTCTTTTCCAGACGCATCCGTTCCCGAGAGGTGTACCACAGAGGTTTGCTGTTCGATTTGATTTTTTTCGTTGATCTCGGCGTTCAACAAAACTTGGTCCACTTGAAAATCCTCTTGCAAGCGAGGAAGCTTGACAGCTAGATGGTTTTCAGAGGAAGCAGCTTCTTGACTATGTTCGGCGAGCTTATCGTAGAAAATAGGCCCCGCTGCCTGAATAAATGCCGGAATTTGCTCTTTGGAGAGCTGAAGCGACGTACGCTTGCCTCCGTCCGGTAGATTTTCAACGGTCGCGTTTTTTCCGAGATCGCCGAATACCGTAGCAAACAGCTTATGCATCATGGCCCCGCGTTTGTTATCCGCATTATTTTCTGGTTGTTGTCTACTATCCATTTTTTCCATGACCCGATAAACGTTACTATCCCCTTTTTTAACCACAACTTTATCCTTTTCCAAAAAGGCTTGCATGCTTTTCTCGCCCAGCGAGTCTATAAAAGTCGCATTCACATTTCCGATGTGCTGGTTGTGATCGATCTTTGCGACTCCCTCGAATGTGAGCAGCTTCGCTCCGTTGTCTGTGAGCGCTAGCTGCGCGTGGGCCGTCATGCTCTTCGCTTCCTTCGTTTGATGCAGGGCTGATTCATACACGTCCATCGTCGTGCTATCCGCACTCGCTGAAGCCCCGTATCCCCATATCAATGCCCCTGTGATTCCAACCGACAAGCCGATACCCAGCCATTTTTTTCGCATGATGATCCCTCCTATTTCATCGAAAGCAACTGTCATCGCTTTCTATACTCGTGATGATAAAGAGAGGGTCTAAACACGCTCTAAATCAATTCTAAAAAAAGTGTAAAAACGATTCCATATGCTATATTGAAAGGAAGAAAAATCAGTCTGAACCTGAAGTGGAGGCATTATCGATGAGTATGCAAGAAGGCTATATTGACGTTCCTGGTGGAAGAGTATGGTACAGTCGCGTCGGCGAGGGGAAGAAAACGCCTCTGATCGTCCTTCACGGCGGACCTGGCAATACGCATGATCCACTCAAATCAACGCTCCATGTCTTAGGCAACGACAGACCCGTCATTTTCTACGATCAGCTGGGTTCAGGAAATTCCGATCGCCCGACTGATCTGACTCTTTGGAAAACCGAACGCTTTGTGGAGGAGCTCGCTTGCATCAGACAAGCCCTTGACTTAAAAGAGGTTCACATTCTGGGGCATTCGTGGGGTACGATGCTAGCAGCAGCTTATTTGGTAGATGCCAAGCCGGAAGGGGTACAAAGTATCATCTTCTCCAGCCCATGCCTGAGCGCAGAGCGTTGGAAACAGGACGCAGATCGTTTAATCGAGCAATTGCCAGTGGATGTGCAACAAACCATCGCCACACACGAGGAGCAGGGTACAACTGATTCACAAGAATATCAGGATGCCATGAAGGAATACTACAAGCGCCATGTGTGCCGCCTTGATCCAATGCCAACAGTCATGACAGAAAGCCGTCCAAAAGCGAACAAAGAAGTGTACATGACGATGTGGGGACCGTCTGAGTTTTGTCCAACAGGGAATCTGAAAACATTCGACTACACACCCCAGCTGCATCAAATCAACATCCCTTCCCTGTTCGTTTGCGGCCGTTATGATGAAGCGACACCTGAATCGACAGGTTATTATCAGTCTCTGGTGCCAAACGCCGAGCTCCATGTCTTTGAAAACAGCTCGCATGTCGGCTATTTGGAAGAGACAGACGAATACGTGAAAGTGATCCGCCGTTTTTTGCAAAAAGCAGATACAAAATAAAAAAACGGAAAAACTTCGTATCGCCGACGATGCGAGTTTTTCCGAACCCTCATTCTTTTTTTAAGTAAAGAAGGAAATTAAGGATGTTTAGCCCTACAATGATTAAAAACATATAGGTAGACATAGCGTCTCCACCTAGGTTCAATTCATCAGCTATATAACCCATCATCATAAGATTCGTTCCAGAAACGGTTACTGAAATTGCTGAAATCATGCTCAGTGTGAATCCATTGACAAGATTACCTTGTTTCTTTTGAAGCAACAAAGCAACGGAAATAACTGCTAAACTTATGATAAAAGTAATCAAAACGAATCTTAATAAATCGTTTATCTCCACCCCGGCCATAATCATCCCCCTAGTCTGTCAAATGGAAAAACGCAGCTGTCCGAAGTAGATCCTCGGCAGAATCACTTCGAACAGCCTATTTTTCTCCCTATCTATCCTGTTATTTCAATCCAATATACTTGTCATACACATCGTACACGGAACGTGAGATGATCGCAGCCGATCTTCCCCCATAACCACCCTCTGGAACGATTACGGCTACTGCCAGGACCGGATTGTCGACAGGCGCATACGAAATGCTGACACCATTCGTAATGCGGGCATGCATTTTCCACTTTGTCTTTTTCTGTCCTGTTTTCTCATCTGTCACCGTTACCGGTACATAAATGTCTTGCTCAGATGTACCCGTTTTTGCAGCTACCTGAAACGGCATTCCCGCATACGCGCGGACTGCTGTTCCCCCTGGCTTCGCCACCATCACCATGCCTTGCTCCAAAATGTCCCAATATTTATCTGAGTGAGGAAAGGTACTCATCGTTTTTGGCGTGTGCGTTTTCACCAGTTTTCCTTTTGCATCTGTAATCTTATCTACCATCTGCGGCTGCAAACGTACCCCTTTATTTGCAAGTGTCGCTGCATACTGAGCCAATTGCATCGTCGTCGCCCGAACTTGTTGCCCAAAGGAAGCCTGCACCATCGCGGCTAATGGTCCGTAGTTTTCATCCATCACCAAATAGTCTTCTTTGCCTTTGTTTTCATTCGGCAAATCCACGCCAGTCTGAACGCCTAATCCGAACGCATGATAGTACGATTGCAGTACAGACGCTGACTCTTTTCCTTTTCGACGGGACAGCTCCTCCCCAATTCTCGCCATGTACGTATTCGATGATTTTTGCAGGGAAATCGGAGGGGTAATGATGCCATGCGCTTTGGAATTGTCGTTCTTAATCCGATCTGTACCACGTCCATAGTGATACACACCTCCATCATTCCAACGGTCGGAGGGAGTAATGATGCCTTCCTGCAAACCGAGCAAAACTGTAATGGGCTTGAGGACAGACCCTGATGGCACGATTGAGCCCGGGTGCTTGTAGCCCTCCTGGATCGCCGACTCGCCATTTAATGGCCGCGTGTCGTAAGGTGCTTCCCGAATCGTCCCATTCGTCACCGCCAGCTTGATCTGGTCATACATTTTTTGATCGGGTCCCTCAATCCATACGTTTGGATCGTATTCAGGATAGCTGACCATCGCGACGACCTTGCCTGTCTTAACCTCGACCGCCACGACGTATGCTCCCTTTGCCCCCCTCGCCTCAGGGATGGTTGCACGCATCTTCGGAAGAAACTCTCGGATCGAATCCCGGATACCTAGCTGTACCCGTTGATCAATGGTGAGATACACATGATTGCCCGGAATAGATGGAACTTCCTCCACTTGCTTCACTACCGTTTGATCTGCTGCGACCTCATACATCCGGTAACCGTTACTCCCGCGAAGCTCTTTTTCGTAAGACAATTCAATCCCATCCAGCCCGACTAACTGGTTCGGTAAATACTGCGTACTCTCATCCTTGTAGGAGGCGAGCTTCACATTTTCAGCAATGTGAAAGGGCCGGACATACCCAACCGCCTGTACAGCGATTTGCTTCGGATCATATTTTCTGATCGGTTTTGTCACGACTTCAATCCCCGGCAAATCGCCGCGATGCTCACCCAATACCGCGATTTCTTTATTCGTCAAATCCACCTTCAGCTCTTTCTCCAAATAGCGCGGCAATTGTCGCGCCGCTTCCACATACTTGCCTTTCTCGTAGGCATAGCCGACATCCATCTTTTTTAACAGCGTGGCCTTGTCGAGGCTCAGTATTTTCTCCAGCTTTTCCACCAGGTCAACGTACGCTTTCTGCTCCATGATCTCTTGTTCACGGAAGACGGCGAGATGGGAAGGCCGACTTTCGGCAATGACATATCCGTTGCGGTCATAAATGTTTCCACGCATAGCGGGAATGTAATCTTTTTTATACGATCTGTCTGCCAGCTCATTTGCATAACTGCTCCCTTGCTGGATTTGGATTTGCGCCAATCTCAAAATGATAACCACAAACATCAGAAATACGACGATATAGACGATTTGCAGCCGTTTCACACGATCGTTTTTTTCTTCCTTCATACTTGCTCTCCCTAATTTTTCAGTACCTTCGTGAAAATCCGTTTGATACGTGCATCGAGTACATGACTGCCACCCCGACCACGAACATCTTCTATCATCATGGTAACCAGCAAACGCGGATCATCTACATTAAAAACGGCGTACCAACCGTTTTCCAGCCCAAGCTCGCCTTTTTTCTGCTTTAGCTCAGCAGTTCCAGTCTTGCCTGCCATGCGAATACCAGGCACGCGTGCTCCTCGTCCTGTGCCGCGCGGATCTTCCATAACCTGTATCAAATGCTGCTTCACCGTACTCGCCACATCTGCAGGTATGACATTCGTCTTCCAATACCCGTCTTTTTTGTCTTCCTGCAACAGTGATGGATGAACGATATTCCCGTCATTTGCAAAAGCGCTGTATACCAACGCGAGGTGAAGCGGCGTCATCGTTACCTCGCCCTGACCGTAACCGGAGTCTGCCAATTGAATCTCGTTTTTGAAACCATCGTTATACAGCTTCGACTTTTCCAGTGGATATGGAATCGGGAGAGCTTCATGGAATCCAAGCAGCTCGCTCTTTTTCACGAATTGCCCCTCCCCCATGGAGAGCGCCGCTTTCGCGAAATAAATATTGTCGGAGTACACCAATGCTTTTTCCAAATTGACAGGTCCCCCGTAATCGCTGACCCGCGTTACCTCGTATCCACCCCAGGACGCATCCTTTTGCCAATGCAGTCCGCGGACGTGGATACTGTCCGCAGAGGTAATTGCACCCGACTCAAGGCCAATCGCTGCCGTAATCGGCTTGAAGGTGGAGCCCGGCGCAAACCCGCGCGCGAATCGATTGAGAAACGGCTTTTGCGGGTTTTCATTCAGTTGCTTCCACTCTGTAGCCGACATCCCAAGCACAAACGCATTCGGATCAAAGGAAGGAGAATTGACGAGCGCCAGTATTTCCCCGGTCTTTGGTGAGATGGCCGCAGCCGTGCCTGCTTCGTTTTTCAGCTCCTGGTAAATCGTTTTCTGTACTTCAGCATCTATGGTTAATGCCAGTGGCTGTCCATGCTTGGCAAAGCGTTCCGCCACGGTCTTTTTTTCCGTTCCATCTGCATCCGTGATGATAATGCGCCCACCTGTACTCCCTCTTAGCTTCTCCTCAAAAATCTGTTCCAGTCCTGATTTTCCAATCACATCGGACGTTTTATAGCCCTGATTCTTTCGCTTCTCGTACTCTTCCTGATTGATCGCTCCTACATAGCCAACCAGATGGGCCGTCGCGTCCTGATAGGGATAGTAACGGACCTTCTTTTTGTGCAATTTGAGCCCTTCTGTTTTTTCTAATTGTTTGAGGCGTTCATCGTCCTGTGGCAGCGTGGCGATCCGGATAAACTTTGCCGACTTGCTTGTCGTAGCTTGTACCTTCGAGGTGAGGTCATCCAACGGAATTTGCAAAAGCTTGCTGACCGCCATTTTCCCGGTCTGTGACGTCTGGCTCCATTCTCCCGGATTTATCCCGATATCTACCACGATACGCTCTGTTGCCAATGGCCGCCCTGCCCGATCCGTGATTTCACCTCGTCTGGGATACACCGTATTGGCTCTTACTTTGTCCCCTTCTTTCATTTCTGGAAAAATAAAAGAAGGATTCCAATGAATGTACCAATCCTCCAAGTCGTTCTGCGTTTCTTTGACTAGCGTCGCTTTTCCCGTAAAGGAAATCGGTTCAATGAAAGTTTCCATCGTCAGCCGGTAATGAAAGTTGATCTGCCCATCCTCACCTGGCAAAACGTCGCCATTGTACATCGGCTCGACCACAATCGCTTTGGCCTCGATTCCTCCGTAAATGTTTTGATAACGTGAAACGAATTCTTCTTTATTAATGGTCCTTTTTGTATGTAAAGAAAGCTGCTCGTACATGTCAGAGAATTTCTGTTCTCCCCATTTTGTCGTATACGCGGTGAATGCGGCCTTTGCTCTCTCGCCTTCCGACTGCGTAGTGTCCTTCCAAAAGTCCCAGAAAAGATAGAAAAAACCTGAAAGAACAACGACAAAAACCGTCCAAAATACTATCCATGTCTTTTTCACTAGTCATTCACCTTCCCTATCACACGATATTACAGTCGGATACCATAATATATGGAAAAAAGATGATGACATGATGAGACTATTCTCATAGTACGATGATAAGTGTCAGATAGTTACATCAAATGCAAAAAAACACAGGAAATTTATCCTGTGTCTGTCGTACTGCCTACTATTCTTCCCACATGTAACCAAAGCGCGGGATCGTGGTGACATTCTCGCCATATCTGCCCAGCCGCTTACGCAAGCGATAAACGAGAGCGTTGATCTCGGCTCGTCCAACATCGGGAACACTGCTCTCAGCATTCAGCAACCGCTCCGGCCAGACGAGTACCATGATTTCCTCATAGCTAACCGCCTGATTCGCACGTTGGTACAAAAGCATGAGCAAGTCCATATCTTTTCCGGTCAAATGGATTCTCGCACCATCGAGACGGATTTCTCTGCGTTCCAGATTGATGACCAAGCCGGAAGTAGAGGTAGTTTCTTTTGGATACGTCAAAGGGAATGAGAACTCCCGTGTCACATCCATCTCGCTACCCTCTGCGAAAAATATCATTTCTACCACGCCTTTGGCCAGCGTAATATGATCACCATGATAAAGAAAATGGGGTGCCTGCTGTATCGGCATTCCGTTCACTTCTGTCCCATGCTTGCTTTGCAAATCAGAAATCGTATATTGGTTATTGATTTTCCGTATCACTGCATGCCTTCTGGATATATACGGACTGGAAAAAGCAATGTCTGGTTGTAATTGATTGCCCCGTCTCCCAATCGTACACTCTTCCTTATGTAGAAACTGACGCTTTTGAAGCTGTTCGGGGTCTCCCTTTTTGATCAATACATATATGCCGTCGTCCAACATTCATCACCTCGAAAAGAGTTGGAGCTATCAGTATTTATTACAGTACAAATTACGTATAAGTCAACACTTTTTTGAACATATATTAATAGCAAAAAAGCCGCCAATTGTCCAGCCAACGAAAGTGACCGGTCAATTGACAGCTCTATATCATCGCTATCCACAAACGAATAGCGCTTGATTTTCTATGTTGATCGTCTTAGGAGCAGCGCTTGAGAGCAGCGAATTTTTTCGGTTCAATCGCCAGTAGATGACAATCGCCGTTCGGGATAAACAGTTTATAGGAAACTCCCTTTGGCACAATGATAAACTCTCCGGCTTCCACCCATATATTACGCTCGTGGTACATCAGCAGCAGTCTGCCTTTGACGACAAACAGCAGTTCATCTTTCTGGTCATTTTGTTGCCAAGGATACTCACCTTGCAGCTTCTCTAGCTTAATAGACGTATCATTCATCTCTCCGACAACCAGAGAGCCCCAGGAATCTTGCAAGCGTGATAAATGTTGTGCGACGTTCACCTTTTCCATGATGATCCTCTCCCCTTTGCCTTCTACGATAATATAATTCGCAGGAGAGAGACATAGTAGCGAAATGATAAATCATCTCATAAGACGATGATAAGATACTGAAATTTCTGATACAGAAAACAAAAACAGGCAGTCACCTTGAAGGCCTGCCCGTTAAATAGTCTGTTACTCTTTATCGTCTCCTACTCTGTCGTGCCAAACCGTTTGGCGTTTCTCGCGCGAGCACGCTCGATCTCGACTTCTCGATTGCGTGGCTCTGCATTCGTCACGAGCGAATCCAGGAGGTTTTTCGCAACAACGGAGACCTCTTGGACCGCGCGGTTAAAAGCCTCTTCATTGGCCTTCGAAGGCGTGTTGAAGCCCGAGAGTTTGCGCACGAATTGCAGGGCTGCTGCTTGAACCTCATCTTCTGTCGCAGGTGGGTCGAAGTTGAATAAGGTTTTGATGTTTCTGCACATCGCTTACACCTTCTGTTCCCTTTTTTGTATCATTCTACTATATGTGATCGATGAATCGCTAGGTTGTGCTGTACAATGTCGTGGATGAGAGGAAACGGAGGGTAGAAGAGTTACCTTTTCATCCACAGGAAGCAGCGTCTAATTAACTAAATCTCCCCCGCTTCACTTCGGAAGGATTGAGTCCATACTGCTTGCGAAACGCCTCGGAAAAATGACTGAAGTTGGAGAATCCGACGATGAGTGCAACCTCACTGACATTCAGATCGCCCTCCCGCAGCAAGCCAAGCGCTTTTTCCAAACGCCTTTCCCGCAAATAGGCAAATGCACTTGTCCCAAACTCTTCTTTGAAGCCGATCTTCAGCTTGTATTCATTGAGCTGCGCCAAACGCGCCAATTCGATTAGAGAAGGGGGAGACTCCATATTTTCGAGTAAAATGTCACGAGCGTTGTGTATCTTTTCCCGATCACTCCGAGATAACTGTGATCTCGGTCGATTTACTTCCCGTTCGTACAAAAACGCATCCAGCGCCGACGACACAATCTCAAGAATCTTGCTTTCTGTATACAATCTCCGCAGCTTCTGATGGGAGGATGTAAAATCGTTCAACTGCTGGAGCATCCGAGCCATATATGGTTGCAACGGCATACGAAACAGACGATAGGCTTGATTGCCTAGCAGCCCTTGAAAAGAATAGGCTGCTCCCACATCGCTCTCGGCCACCCAATCATTAAATTGCTCCACGGATATACCGATGCCGACAGATTGATGAGAACCATCCGCCCGGTACATAAAATGCGCATGAAAGTCGTTCATCAATTGAAGAGAACAGCTCCCAGGCAAAAACTCGTGCTGACTTCCCGAAACGACGAACTCCCCGCTCCCCTCCAAACAAAAGCTAAGCTCCACCATGGCTGCCTGCGACTGTATATCCATGACGCGGTTTTCCTGGAGGGAATAGTTGGATTCGACCAGCTCCAATCCCGGTCGGGGAATCACTCTCCGAAAGTAGCCGTCATTATTCGTCCGTGTATACCGATTCGCTTCGGACACAATGCAATCACTCTTCGTAGAAGGCAATGCATTGATGTAGCTATCATATATGGAATGTACAGATGCTTGCTCCATGACCTTCTCCCTGCCTAACCATATGTAGGATAATTTCGCAAATGATTCTTATTCTCATAATAGTTACACAGGCGCATCCCTGCAACTACAAAAGCTGCCCTATAGCATTGGGCAGCTTCCTTTTCCACGATACTATTAATACTCAAAAAAGCACGGATAAGAATAGGCGAGAAATTCAAAGCCTTTTTTCTCCAAGATCGGTCGACTCATCGGGCTCGCATCCACCATCAATAACGGATACCCGCGTTCCTGTGCGGCTTGTACCCGCACTGCCACGAGAGCCGTATAATAGCCTTTATTTCGAAATTCAGGCAAAGTAGAGCCTCCCCACAGACTGCCAAAGGACGTATCCTCATGCAAGTACATCCAAGCTGCACTCACTGCCTGATCGCCACTGTACGCAGCGTACACGAGCAGGTGTTCAGGATCTTCCGCCAAATCCCGTTTTAATCTCGCAGCAAGCTCAGCACTCACACTCCCCCATAGCTGCTCCTTCAACTGCATGATATCATCAATGCCCGCCGCGTCTGTGATTTGCCGTATCTCTGGCGGAATGACAAGGCTTCGCAACTCCTTTGCCTGGGCCACCTCCAACACAAGCGTCGCTTCCTCCTCATCAACCGTAAAACCATGACCTTTCAGCCTCTCAAGCAAATTAACGGGTTGGTCATAGTCAAACAGCTTCCACTCAAAGGATTGCTGAAGACTTGAGAAATATTCAAGTTCCTGCTTGATAACTTCCTCTGCATTTTCTTCAGACAGCCTAGAATACAAAACGACTCCTGAATCATCCGAGGTGGGTGAGACGTGGCGAACGAGGTGCTCTGTCTCCTCCCGCCGGAGTGGCGGATAGGTGATTTTCACCCTCATCTCCTTGTCAAAAAGCCGCAATACTTCTGCCTTGTTCAAGTTTTCTTCCTCCCTTGTCTACATCAGGACTAGTGCAAAATGTTCAGCAAAAACGTTAATGTACCTATACTGATCACCGTCGTAACCAACACGCTGCTGGAGACGAATTGTGGTCGCATGTTGAATTGGATCGCATAGATCGCAGTCGTTGCTGCAGAAGGCATGGCTGCCAGAACGACCAGCACCTTTTGCAGCAGCGGATCAATCGGGAATAACAGACAGATGAGGTACGCCAAAAGTGGTGACGCCACGAGTCGAATGACACTCGCAGCACTGAGTCCCTGCCACTCTAGCGCTTTGGTAGATACATTGGCGAGCTGCATGCCCAAGATGAGCATCACGACTGGAATCGCCGCCTGTGCAACGAGATCAATTGCCTGGTAGTAGCTTTGCGGGATGACGATTTGCAGCTGTTGCAGCAAAATCGCGAGAACCACTGCGTAATTCGATGGCTGCTTGAAAATCGCCTTGATGGCCGTCCCCATCCCATTCCCGCCTCGGGAGGCAAAATACACGCCGAATACGCCCATCATGATCGAGTGGAAAACCATGATTTGCACCGCATACGTAAAGCCAGCGTCTCCAAAGGCAAACAAGATAATCGGCGTCCCGTAGTTGCCACTGTTCATGAAGGCGGTCGCGAGCATCAGTGCGCTTTCCTGTTGCTTGTCGTATTTGAACATGCGTGCCGTCAACTGCGTGATCACAACGAGAGCTGCCAGCAAAAGCAGAGAAATCACCACGATATAAAATAATTGCAAGTCGAGCTGTGTTTTGTAAAAGGTACGAAAGACGAGCGCCGTCGACAAGATGTAAATAGCCAGGGAAGAAATCGGCTTCAAATCCATTTTGAAAATGCGCTGCAAAATGTAGCCGCTGAGAAAAATGAGCAGGACAGGCAGGATGACCTCCACAAAAATCATGACTCTTCCCTCCTACCGTGCTGCTTCCATGAAGCTTTTGACCTCAGACAGTGTAGGCATGGCGGGAATGGCACCAGATCTTGTTGTCGCGAGTGCACCTGCGGCATTCGCAAAACGCATCATGTCCTCTAACGTGGCTTGTGAGATATCCAGCATACTTTCCCCCACCTTAAGAAGCTGATACAGCAGCGCGCCCACAAACGCATCTCCCGCGCCAGTCGTATCAATCGCGGTTACTGGAAATCCACCGACTGTACCGAACTGATTTCGTGTGCGGTAAAAACACCCTTTTTCCCCCAAGGTGACAAAAACAGCCTGCAGCTCATATTGCGCAAGCATCCACGCTGTCGCTTCCACGACATCCTCGCTCCCAATGAGAAAAGCCAGCTCTTCTTCGGACAGCTTGACGATATCGGCCTGCGTCATTCCTTTAAGGGCCATAGCCTTTGCTTCCTCCAGATCCCCCCATAAGGACGCTCGAATATTCGGGTCAAATGAAAGGAGCCGCTGATGCTTTTTCGCGTACTGGACGGCTGTCCAGGTTGCTGATCGGGCTGGCTCATGCGTCAAGGACAGCGTACCGAAATGAAAAATCGCTGCCTGTGCAATCAGCGCCTCGTTCACGTCCTGCTCCCGTAGCATAATGTCTGCACCCGGATTGCGGTAAAAGTGAAAAGCACGATCGCCTGTCTCATCGAGATGGACAAAAGCCAACGTTGTAGGTGCTTCCTCCGTGAATACAAGTCCTTCTGTGCCAATATTCTGTCTGATCAAGGTTTGCTGCAAAAAACGCCCAAACATATCGTTTCCCACCGCACCGATAAAGGTAGTCCGCTTCCCAAAGCGCGACAGGGCGGCAAGCACATTGGCAGGCGCTCCTCCAGGGTTTTGCTCAAATGCAATGCTGCCCGGCTTTTCCTTCTGCTGTACAGGTGTAAAATCAATCAATAGCTCACCACATGCAACCACATCTATCATGTTGATTTCCTCCGATGACCGTGATAGCTCCAGTATGTCACAGGTTCTTTTTTTTGCCAATGAAAGCCAGCGGCTGTATGTTGATTGTCGATTCCGAAGAGCAAAAAATGGCTGACGATCCAGACATGATCTGTGATCTCTAGCCATTAGGAAGGGATAACATTGGTGAAAGGCGAATAACTCCGGATTCCCTACCGAAAGGAGTCGTACCATGAATTTTAATCTGGATGAAGCGATTGAGGTTCTAGCGCGTACACCACAAGCATTGGAATCCTTGTTAACGGGCTTATCGGATGGGTGGTTGCTGCACAACGAAGGCGACGACACCTGGAATGCCACCGAAGTGATCGAGCACCTTATTGAAGCTGAGAAAACGAATTGGCTCCCACGTCTGGAAATCATTCTGCAAGAGGGAGAGAGTAAACCGTTTCCTCCCTTTGATCGGTACGCTCACTTACAGGACAACTCGGTTAGACCGTTCGAACAAAAGCTGCTGGAATTCAAAACGCTTCGTGCCCAAAATATCGCCAAGCTGCGAACACTCGTGGAACCGGAAAAGCATCTGGAATTAACCGGACTCCATCCTGCTTTTGGCGTCGTAAAAGTACGGGAATTGCTCTCTACGTGGGTCGTTCACGATTTAACGCACACGGCGCAAATCGTACGGGTCATGGCCAAAAGATACACGGATGATGTTGGACCATGACGGGAATATTTGGGTATCTTGAATAAGTAACGCTTGTTCTCCATCTTGCTGACTTAAGAAAAAAGTGATACGATTTATGGTATAAGATTTCATAAAAGAGCTCTCGGAACTTCCCGGAGCCTGATTATTGATGAAGGGCGACCCTCGTGAATAATCAGGCTCCTTTATGTTTGTAATAGGGCTGCTCATCTGCCCTATTAACGAAAAGGGAGTGACGAGAGTGAACGAGATTTTTCGCATTCGCAATTTTCGCAAGCTGTTTCTTTCCAATTTGTTTTCAGGCTTTGGCCAGGGGATGACCATGATCGGGATATCTTGGTATTTGGTAGAATCCACAGGCTCAGCCAGCCTACTTGGTTCCACCATGCTTCTCTCCTCGATAATGACACTGCTCCTCGGACCTTATTTTGGTACATTGATTGACCGCTTTTCCCGCAAGACTATTCTACAGCTGGAACAGCTAGGAGGCTTCTCGGTCCTCGCTCTTGTAACAGCTTGGGGATTTTGGGGGACTTATCAAGAGTGGATGATGGTTCTCGTTTTTTTGGCGTCGATGTTCATGTTTCAGATTCACGAACCTACACAGTCAGCCTTCATACAGGAAACCTTTGAGCAAAAGGATTACAATGTGATCAATTCTACCATGGAAATTCAAAACCAGACCGCTTTGGTCCTCGCAGGAGCTTTCGCAGGTTTTCTATTGGGGAAATACGGATTACATATCGTGCTGATCCTTAACACTTTGACCTATCTGATCGCTTTTCTCTCCTTAACCGGAATCGACTATGTGTTTACACAAGAAAAACAAGTAGAAAAATACCTCCGAACATCCTGGCTGTCACAATTTCAGCAAAGCTGGGTCTATATCAAAGAAAAACGAGGGTTTATCGTATTCGGAATTGCTGCGCTGATACCATTCCTCGCCGTTATGCTGACGAACCTGCTTAACCCTATCTTTGTTAGCCAAGTTTTGGGGGAGGATGTGGCGATCTATTCCATGGGAGAGGTTACGTATTCCATCGGTGCAGTGCTGGCGGGATTTCTTCTTACCTGGTTTCGTGGAAAAATCGGTGCTTTTCCTTATATGGTAGGGAACTTCATCTTGATGGCGATTGCTCTTGTAATGACCGTTGTGATCCCAATGGGCTCGGTTTTTGTGTTGCTCTCTGCGTTTATGGGCTGGTGCAATGTATCAACCAGACTGATCCGACAGACCATCTATATGGAACTGCTACCCAATCGTTTTATGGGCAGGGTCCTGAGCTTTTTTCGGTCGATTGGTACATGCATGCGACTGTTATTGCTCGCTCTATTTACGCTCATGTTAGATTCAACAGGCGCATCAGTCGGTTACCTTGTATTGGCAGGTCTTCTGGTAACGGCCACACTAGGAATCGTCTTTTCCATGCGTATGCTGATGCAGCAGGTAGACACCACCGATGTTGTGACTGACCAAGGCACTGTGAAGCACTAAGTCTGTCAGCTTTCCTCTAAAAAGACAGCGGTAGCTATGGAACTGAAAGTACATCCTAGACTACCGCTGCCTGCTCCGTTATTTGGATGGCAAAAACAAATGCGGAACGGTATACAGCGCCGGGGCACCACCCGTATGCAGGAACAGCACGTGATCGTTCCGATTAAAACGCCCTTCGCGAATCAAGCCGATCAAGCCTGCCATTGCCTTACCCGTATAGACCGGATCTAACAAAATCCCCTCTGTCCGAGCGACCAACTGAACAGCTTCGATCATGCCATCCGTCGGAATCGCATAGCCTGGCCCGACAAATCTGTCGTCGCAGAGCACAGCTTCTGCTCGTATGTCCCCTTGCAAATCAATCAATGCAGCTGTACTGCGCAGCAACCCCATTACCTTTGCTTCTTGTGCAGCCCGATCGCGGCTGACATTGATCCCGAGTACTTTTGTGTTGGACTGGCGCGCCATAAAGCCGGCAAGCAGACCAGCTTGCGTACCGCCACTTCCCGTTGCCGTCACGACATAATCGTACGGTGTCGTCGTTTCCCAAGCCTGCTGCTCGATTTCTTCCGCGCACGCCATATACCCCAAGGAGCCGACTTCATTGGAGCCTCCTACAGGGATCAGATATGGTTTTCTGCCTTGTTTTCGCAGACCTACAGCGAGCTCTTCCATAGCTGCAAGCAAATCTGCCTCTGCGGGAATAACCTCGATTTTTTCTGCTCCGAGCAAATGGAACAACAGATGATTGCCACTCGCTTGCGGTTGGTAGTCCCCCGTCCCAGGCGCGGACAGCACGAGCTGGCAGTGCAGACCTTCGCGAACTGCCGCCGCCAGAGTCAACCGGCAGTGATTGGATTGGACAGCTCCGCATGTAATCAACGTATCTGCCCCTTGCTCAATTGCCTCCGCCACCAAATACTCCAGCTTTCGCGTCTTGTTTCCCCCTGCTGTCAAGCCGAGCATGTCGTCTCGCTTGATAGAAATATTCGGTCCGCCTAACTCCTTGGACAAACGCTCCAGTCTTTCGATCGGTGTATGACCCTGCGTATATTTTCTGCGATGGTAACGGATTTGGTTCATGCTTTTCTTCCCTTCTACTTGACGTTTGTATGGGGTGGAAAAATCTTCGCGTTATGTGACTTTGTTACATGCAACCCAAAAGTACTCCGGTACAATAAGTCTCATCAATCACAAACACCGTAACCGGAGGAATCAGAATGAAAAACGTCGGTCGTTTTGATCAAATGTTTCGTATTGTTGCTGGGTTAGCCTTTCTTTCCTTGTTCTTCTTTCTGGACGGAGGCTATCAATACCTTTCGTTGCTGGGCATTCCGCTCCTGTATACAGCCTTGACCAAACAATGCTTCTTCTATCGTATCTTTGGGATTAACTCTTGCCAACTTCCTTCGCAAAAATCGTAATTTTTGCATTTGACCTTACCTCTTTTATTTTGTACCATTATTTGGTATCCATTTCATTACGATCAGAGAGGTAAGAAAACACGAATGAATGTCCAAACAGAAGCAAATCTAAATAAGCCAAAAGGGTTGGGCGGTTGGTTAATCTGGCCGACCATTATGGTCGTTCTCAGCCCATTTTCCGCGCTTGCATCCATTATCGGCATTTTTCAAGATCATGCTGAAGCAATGGAAGAACTCCAACCGTTTATGGAGCAGAGTCTGTCGTTCACTTTGTATTACTACGGCAACATTTTGTTAGAGATAGGTTTGCTCGCATTTTCACTGACCCTTCTCGTTTTTTATTTCCAGAAAAAGAAACGTGCTCCCCATTTATTTGTTGGCCTGATTCTTTTTTATCTCATCTTGAACATGATCGATTTGCTGGCCTGGGCGAGCTTTGATAGTCTTTTCGGAGACACAAGTCAGCTTGTCAAGCAATCAGGACTAAGATTGCTCCAGACTGGCATTACGGCAATGATCTGGATTCCCTATTTCCGCTTGTCCATACGAGTAAAGAATACATTTGTGAATGAATGAGAAATGGAAATCCCCTCTTCTTGAACGATAGAAAATGCCATTGTAAAAATAAGTAAATAATTAGATAATGTACTAAGTTTGGAAAATTACTATTTTGTTTAGGGGTGGAAAGATGAAGACTTTTTTACGTTTTGCAATGGCAATTGTTCTGCTATTTACCTTGTCTGGCAACGCCTTCGCTTCTCAACCGATCGACCCAAAAGGATATGTAACCAAGTTTACCAGTTTGAAAGAAAGCTATAGCATTGGGGAGCGTGTGAAATTAACGGTGAACACGCAAACAGGTGGTGAGCTAACGAATGTAGTATTTAAAGTGGCCTCTGTCGGAGGCGATAGTATAAACAATGCGATCACCAGTGTTCAGACTACATACCGAAAGTCTAATGCAACGTATACAACAACAGGTAACTTGACACTATCCTCGGAAGGTGTGTACTTTGTTCAGTTCCAAGCAAAACTAAAATTGAAAGATGGAGAAATAACAATTAAAGAAACCGCCACTATCGAAATACTAAATCCAAATAAAATTACAATGACTGTCACTCCCGGTTCCGTACATGTAAAAAAAGGGACTGAGGTTCCCATTCTGATCAATTACTCTTCGAAGTACACACCTAAATTTACTTACAACACAAAAGTTACAGAGCTTTCAACAACCCGAACCAGCAATGGAAACAAAAAAGTAATCTTATTCAGTGCGGATCAAGCTGGTGAA
This sequence comes from Brevibacillus sp. MER 51, assembly GCF_023714195.1. Lineage (NCBI taxonomy): Bacteria > Bacillati > Bacillota > Bacilli > Caryophanales > Paenibacillaceae > Brevibacillus > Brevibacillus sp. MER 51. Next base: position 139,814 of record NZ_JAMAUS010000011.1, read on the forward strand.
TACATGCTTACCATCGAAGCAAAAAACAAATACGACGCTGTCTCTGACACTGTCAAAATCATTGTCGAATAAGCTGCTTCTACCAACGAAATCCCGTTCCCTTTTTGACAGGGCAACGGGATTTTGTTGGTTTACACCTGCCCCAATGCTTCCCTCAACCGCTCCCGATGCACCCATAACGGCTTTCGCAGTCCCGCCTTCTTCACGATACCTTCTACTGTTAGCTCATGGAGTGTCTCTGTTACTGTTTCACGAATACACCCCATCATCGTCGCCAGCTCCTGATGCGTCAGGATCACTGCCAGCTCGATCCATTCTGGTGCGTCAGCCTGGCGCTCTCCTCCGTATTTCTCGCACAGCCTGCCGAGCAAATATACTAGACGCTGTCGCACACTTCCATACGCCATGAGCTCCATCATTTCTTCTACCTCTTGCAAGCGATTCGAGACAATCTCGATAAAATGCAAGGCAAGCCTCGGCTTCTCCAGCATCAGCTCTTCAAATTGTCCTTTATCAATCGAACAAATCACCGAATCTTCCCACGCTTCGGCGTACATATTGGTTGAACTAATCGTAAACGAGCCGATCTCGCCAAACACATGGCCCGTGCCGAGCAAATCAATCGTCAGCTCTTTGCCGTCAGCCGAAAGCTTGTATAGACGAACCTTCCCAGCCTTGATCAAAAACAGCCTTTTTAGCTCCAGGTGAGGAGAGGAAATTATCGTTCCTTTTTTGACTACTTCCATAGGAGTCGCCGGTTCCAATTGGGCTAGCTCTGCTTCACTTAACGACTGAAACAAATTGATGCGGGATAAAAACTTCTCCTTTTCGATCACCGTGCACTTCCTCCTGCTCACTGTAGGCTGGACTACATATTGTATGGATCACACCCATTATACTCCTTGTTAAGCAATGGATTTCGAATGAACAAAGGAGTGTAAATCGTTGAACACATTCATCATGATTCTTTCACTGATTTTGGCTTTGATGTTTTCCATCTCTGTGTTAATGAAATTTTTACGCGCAAACTCTATGCTTCAGCACTGGAAGGAATATGGGTACCCCCTTTGGTTTATGGACGTGATTGCCTCACTTGAGCTGGTCGGAGTCATCGGAGTAGTTAGCTCCTTTTGGATTCCTGGAGTATTAACATTCGCTTGTATCCTGTTCGCCATCCTCATGCTCGGTGCTATCCATGCCCATCTTTTTCGGGCAAAGCATAAACCCGTCATGGCGATAAATGCAGGAATTATGCTTATTTGTTCGTTGCTTCTCCTTTGGCTTTAATCGTTTCCGGGCGCTTTCCAGTACGTTTTTTGTCCGTTACTGATCAAGATTGCTTGTCTCGGAACTTGCTTCATCACCAGGAAAAGATTCAGCATATCGACCGAAGAAGCGATTGCGTTTATCAAAATCATAAATTTTAATACAGTAGTGAACAGCCCCAATAACCCTAGAAGAACAGGCAACATAATCGAAACGAGAATGAATGGAGCGATGGTAATCAGGATGTATCTTGCTTTTGGAATCTTTTCTTCCGTTGCTACAAACCCGCCAAACAACGTTAGCCCCATCCATGTTTTTTCTGATCTCAAGAAATTCGGGATAAAAATCAAATGCAAGCATTCATGAATAATGACCAAGGCGAGTAGAGAGAATATCGCACTGAAGTCAATGGATATGGATAGCGAATCTGATGTCAGCCCCAATTCCTCCAAGGTTATTGGCGAAAAAATATGGATGATCCCAAAAACGATGAGTGCGTTAATCAGCATGAAAGGAATCGATAAAAGAGTTGCCCTGCCCAAACTCTGTGGTTCATTCAGTGGAACCCATTCATTTTTCATCAACTCAACATGTACATTTTCATGATACTGTGGCAATTTGGTTGTGATTCTCATAAAAAAACCTCCCCTTTCTAGTAAGACGTTCACCCTATGTAATCAGTTTCTTTAATGGGGAGATAAATAAAAAAAGGCTATCTCCTGAGCTTGCTTGGAGAATAGCCTTTTTCTCATGATCATTATGCTTGCTTAAGCAAAAACTGCTTGCCATATTCCCCGTGATCCAGAATCGTCGGGTGCTCGATCTGAATCGTCGAATGGTCAATTCCGTACTTCGTTTGCAAAATGTGATTAATCGCCAGAATGACACAATACGGCTGGATGCCTTCACGAACGAACACATGCGCTGTCAGGGAGTAATGTTCCGTGGATACTGCCCACAGGTGCAGCTCATGAACATCCTCCACGCCCTCTACTTCACCAAGGTCCTGACGAATTTGATCAAGATCAAACTGCTCTGGAACAGATTCCATCAACACGAGTAGCGACTCACGAATGATTTTGGCACCACCTGTAAAAATAATGCCCCCAATCACCAAGCTAATCAACGGGTCGAACAAGTAGTAGCCGGTCATGTAAATGAGAATCGCCGACGTAATCACACCGACGGAGCTGAGCAAGTCCCCAATAAAGTGCCATAACGCGCTCTTTACATTGAGGTTGTCTTCTTCCTTCATACTGCGGGAAAGTACGATGGTCAGCACGATGTTTACAACCAAACCGATGGATGCAATAGTCAGCATCAACTGCAAATCAACGTCTTGCGGATTGATCATCCGTTTGATCCCTTCAATGACAATCCCGATCGAAATCACGGCAAGAGCCAAGCCATTCAAAAACGAAGCAATAATTTCAAAACGGAGAAATCCAAACGTATACTTCTTAGTCGGCTTACGTGTCGCCATATAAATAGCGGTCATACTCAACCCTAAAGCAAAGACGTCAGAAATCATATGGGCGGAGTCAGACAGGAGCGCGAGTGAATTGGACATCAAGCCCCCCACAACCTCCACGATCGTAAAAAACAACGTCAATAGGAGCGTAATCCACAATGTTTTCTTCGATGTTTGCTGTTCTTTCACATGATCAAGATGGTGAAAATCACCCTTTTTCATACCTATCACCTCTGTCCATTTAAATTATAAAAATTATAATGTAAGAATTAATGTAATCATATCCTCTTTTTCGTCAATATTCAAATGAACATTTTATGGATCATACAAGTGATTTTCATTACCAGTCATGTCGTACCAAGACAAAAAAAGCCTCATCCAAAAGGATTAGGCTGGTCATTCCTGAGTGTGATTCGCTTCCAAAATTCGCCGGATATTGCCCTTGTACTGGGTGAGCAAGCGGCTTGCGTCCTCTGCTTGCAGCCCTGTCTTTTGCATCACGATTGCCAGTTTGGCGTCACCGTCTGCCTTTTGCAACAGTACCTCTGCCTCATCGGTAGAGACGTTGGTCGCTTCTGCCACGATTTGTTTTGCCCGTTCCTTCAGTTTCTCATTGGTTACCTGCACATTGACCATCAAATTTTTGTACACTTTCCCCAACCGTACCATGCATCCGGTCGTAATCATATTGAGAACCATCTTCTGCGCCGTCGCTGCTTTTAAGCGGGTCGATCCGGTCACTACCTCTGGCCCTACTACCACATTAATCGCCACATCCACACCTTGGCTGATCTGCGCCGCCTGGTTGCAGGACAACGAAATGATTTTTGCCTGCTGCCTTCTTGCTTCCGCCAATGCTCCGATGACATAGGGTGTCCGACCACTCGCTGCAATTCCCACCACGGCATCCCCTGCCTTTACGTCATAGGCAATCACATCTTCCCTGCCGTTCTGCTCCACGTCTTCGGCTCCTTCGACGGCTCTGACGATAGCTTTTTCCCCGCCTGCTATGACTCCCTGCACCAATGTGGGGTCCGTCCCAAAGGTTGGGGGGCATTCAGCAGCATCGAGCAAGCCCAATCTCCCGCTCGTTCCCGCTCCAAAATAAAAGAGTCTTCCGCCGTTTTCCAGACATTCTGCGATCAAATCAACGGCCGCTGCAATCGAAGCCAGCTCCTTTTCAACGGCAAACGCAACTGTTTTATCCTCTTCATTCATAATCTGGACAATTTCCATCGTAGAGAATTTATCCAGCTCTTCCGTATTTCGATTTCTTGTTTCTGTCGTTAAATCACGAAGGTGAAACTTCATCCAGTTACCTCCCACCCATTTGCACTCATCTTCTCTTTCTACCCCACACCATGCTGCTTTTTCTCCGACGGAAACAGGCTGACCGGAAGATGTCCAACGGCCTTTCGTTCCCCGAACAAAATGTCTGCCACAAGCTCTATGGCATGATACGTATGGTCGTAAACGGCGAGATACGCATCGACCTCTGGCATTGCCAAGAGATCATACGGGTTTCGCAGGGCGACAGCTACGACCTTTTTCCCCTGTTGAACTAGCCGATTCACCAGCAGCGATTGGCCTTTAAAGATATGGGCATTGTACGTAAAAACGACGATTTGCTCCGTGGCTGACATCACGTTCGCCACCATCTCCACTTCATCCTCTGTCGGGTTGAGCGTCGACATCATATGGTATTCAACTTCACGGTATTTTCTCAATGGTTCGACCAAATCACCAGAAGCTGCTTGCCCATCCTCTGCCAAAGTAAGGTTGGAAATCCCCGGAAAAATCGCGCCTAGCGGTTGCGTGCCTCTCTGTAAAGGAAGCAGCTGATGTTCATTTTTCACCAAGGTTATGGCTTGGGCGAGCGCACTTCTCGCCATGTCTGCATGCAGGAGACGGTCAAAGGAAGGGCCTTTTGTTCGCAAGCAATGCTCCCAGGACAGAAATCGTTTCTTTAATTGAAGCACGCGATTTACGGCTTCGTTGACCCGCTCTTCTGACAGCTCCCCCGAATGAATGGCCGCAACGAGTCGTTCGTACGTTTTTAGCTGAACTTCATGCGTGTGGGAAACCAGAACAAGATCGATCCCAGCCTGCACACAACGCACCGCCGCTTCCGCAACCCCGATGGTATCCGCAATGGCAGCCATCTCCATGCAATCCGTAATCGCAACCCCATCAAAGCCGAGGGACTCGCGCAATATTCCCGTCACGATCTCCTTGGAATACGTAGCAGGAGAGCCTGACTCATCCATACTGGGCAAACTGATATGTCCAACCATCACCATGGGGACACCTGCCGAAATACTGCGCTGGAATGGAACCAGCTCGACCTGATCCAGCCTCGTCCGATCATGTCCAAGCACAGGAATGGCTTCATGAGAATCGGTGCTCGTATCACCATGACCGGGGAAGTGCTTGATAGAGGGAATGACACCACTCTCAAGCAAGCCTTGAATGGCGGCCTCACCAAACCGCGCTACCTGCTCTGGCGCTTCTCCAAAAGACCGCACCCCAATGACTGGATTGTCCGCATTGTTGTTCACATCGACCGTCGGAGCGAAATTGACTGAAATCCCTGCTGCACGCAGCTCCTCACCTGTTGCCTGGTAGATGCGCTTGGCTTGATCGAGATTGCCTGTGGCCCCCAAAGCCATCGCTCCGGGAAAGCGCGTCGCCCCTTTTTGCAGACGGGAAACCACGCCATTCTCCTGATCAGTCCCGACCAACAGCGGATAGGGATGCCAAGACTCATACGCCCAGCTCTGGAGTTTCTGTACACGTTGATAAGTCTCTTCCGGTGTCCCGATATTGCGGCTAAAAAGAATCACGTTGCCAATCTTTTTTTGTTTGATCCACACTTCCATTTCTTCGGGAATGTCCAGCGTAGGGTAACCGATCATCAGCAGTTGCCCGACCTTCTGTTCCACCGTCATATGTTCGGCTTGCATGGAATCCTCCTCCCTACCGAATTGCTCTTGTTAAGAGAATGCTTTGCCGTACTTCGCATACTGCTTCCAGCTGTGATACCCGAGCCTCCCATAGAAATCGACCAGCGTCGTCCAATCGATGACAATGTTTGAAATACCGCGATTCCGCAAAGCCACAATGCCCGCTTCCACAATCGCCAGTCCCAAACCCCGTCCTCTATATTCTGCATCTACGCCCAACGGACCGATGCCGCCAAGCCCATCTGCAAACAAAGGTGCCCAGTAGACGTTTTGAGCAATAAACGGAGAATCGGCATCATTGATCCGGCAAAAACCGACGATCTCTCCGTGCAGCTCCACCACGACGAATTCGCGTCCGGTTCCTCCCCGCTTAAAATAGTGAATGGCTTCATACTCCCAGCGTCCGGGAAAGCATCGATGCAAGAAGGCCAAAAAGACAGCTTGGTCCGCCTTCGTCAACAGTCGAAAGCGACCATCTGGTACCTCTGGCAATTCCAGCTCGGCTGGTTCGAGATACCGGCCTAACAGATCGTTTTCCAACCGATCCTCCGAGTGATACCCTTGTCGCTCAAACCACGCTTTTACATCCGTAGATTCATCGGGTATGCCCGGGAAATAATGATACGGATCGCGTCCCAGCAAGACTTTTTCCACCCCTTGCTCTCGCAACGCATTTTCTGCCCTTGCCAGCAATTCACGCCCGACCCCCTGCCCGCGATGTACGCTAGCCACGAGCAAGACCTGTATCCAGCCAATGTCTTTTCCCAACTGAATGTCGAGCCTTTCCTGCCAGCATTTGGCCACCACAAAGCCGACGGGACGCTGCGTCACAGCATCGATCGCAATCCACGACCCGGCTTTGACTACATTCTGATCCTCGAAGCTGTTTTGCCGCATCAGTTCCGTCCGCATGGGAAAGCGATCACCCAACTCCTGATTCCACAGCTCGCACAGAGCGTCCGCATATTGATCGTCCCAAGGTACGTATTGCATCGGATGCTTCCCCCCTTACGTCCTATTTCAATCCGGAAGTTTTGGAGCCTTCCACAAAATATTTCTCCGCAAACAAAAAAACGATCAAAATCGGGATCAAGCTGATCAATGCCCCTGCTACTAGCAGTTGATCCTCTGTCTTGTACTGACCGCTCAAAGACAAAATCCCGATCGGCAGCGTAAAGTTCTCGTCCGAAATAAGATAAATGACTGGCGCCAAAATCTCATTCCACTTCCCCATAAACGTAAAGACCGCCAGTGTTGCCAAGGAAGGCTTGCACATCGGCAAAAACACCCGCCAATAAATTTGGAACGGATTGCAGCCATCCAGCTTTGCCGCTTCCTCGTAATCCTTCGGGATATTTAAAAATGCTTGCCTCATTAAAAAAATGGCAAACGGCTGTCCGAGCCACTCCAAAATCCAAAGTGGAGCCAACGTGTCGAGCAGTCCCAAATTTTTAAAGATAATAAACTGCGGTACAATCGTGACGATCCCCGGGATCATCATCGTTCCGAGCACAATCATGAACAGCGTGTCGCGAAAAGGAAAACGCAGCCTGGCAAAAGCAAAGGCAATCATCGAGCTGGACAATAAGGCCCCGATAACCGAAAGAATCGCGACAATCAGACTGTTGATCGTATAGCTGCTAAAATTCGCCTGTTCCCACACCGTTGTATAATTGCTCCACTGTGCAGGATTGGGCAGCCATTCCGGCGGAAATTGCATGTACTGCTTGTAGGTTTTCAGCGAGTTAAACACAGTCGTCAAAAACGGCACCAGCATAATCAACGCACTGGCTATGACAAACAGGTATCCGACGATTTTATTGAGAGGAAAACGCTTTTGCATGGCTACCTCCTTGCCTCTTAATCATAATGAACCCATTTCTTTTGCAGCTTGAATTGGATGAGCGTAATGGCAAGCAGGATGAGGAACAACACCCACGCGATAGCAGAGGCATAGCCCATTTTGAAAAAGCTGAATGCTTGGCGGAACATGAACAGCATCAGGACGAGGCTGGCGTTGTTCGCACCACCTGTCGAGCCTGCTTCCGTAGATCCCCCGGTCATGACAAAAATCTGCTCGAAGTTTTGGAAGGAGTAAATCGTATTCAAGATGATGACCAGAAACGTCGTGCCGGAAATCATCGGGACCGTCACCCGCCAAAACTTTTGCCAAGCGTTCGCTCCATCAATCGAGGCTGCCTCGTACATGTCAGAAGAAATTCCTTGCAGCCCGGCGAGAAAAATAATCATCATGTAGCCGACTGACTTCCAGATGGCGATGAGAACCAAGACAGGGATGACCCAAAATTCATCAATCAGCCAGTTTTGCGGGGCGATGCCCAGTTTGGACAGAAAAGCATTGGCAAAACCGATCCGCTGGTTAAATACCGCATCCGCTACATACGCAATCACCGTCCACGAGGAGATGACCGGCAAAAAGTGAACCATCCTGAAAAATTTCAGGCCCTTCAGCTTTTGATTCAGGGCAACGGCTAACAGCAACGCCAAAAACGTTTTGGCCGGGACGTACAGGATCGTAAAATAGACCGTATTCCATAACGAGCGATAAAACAGCGGGTCTTCAAACAGCTTTTCATAGTTGTCCAAGCCCGTCCATTTAGGCGGATTTAAAATATCGTAGTCCGAAAAGCTGAAGTACAATGACGCGACCGATGTTCCCACGACGAATACGAGAAAGTGGATGAGATAAGGGGAGACCAGGAGCAGTCCCCATCTCCCCTCGCTATCCAACCATTTTCTCTTTTTCACAGCAGGCTTCGCCTGTTGCTTGGTTTGCAGCTCTAGCATGGTTGGCACACATCCTCACTGATAGATGACTACTGCTTCTTGAAGAAATCATCCAGAACTTTTTGAATGCCTTGGTCTGTTTTCGTAATGAATTCATCTGTTCCGTATTTATCCATGAACAGCTCCGCCAGATTATCCGTGAACACCTTCACCCACTCGGTAAAGACAGCGTTGGTATCAATCGTGCCTGCGAACTCCAGGGTGTCGAGGAACACTTTTTTGTTTTCCGGTTTCGTGGCTGGGTTTAGAAACATTTCGGAATTCGCCACTGATTTTTTCACCGGAATGGCTTCTCCTACTTCTGTCCATTCCTTTTGTGCTTCATCAGATGTCGTCCAGTAGGTGATCCATTCTTTAGCAGCCTTGACTTTCTGTTCCTCTGCTTTTTTGTTGATGACCCATGAGTTGGCGATGACGGGTGCGAAGCGTTTTCCATCCGGTCCTTTTGGCATAGGAGCGACATCGTAATTCAACCCTGCACCATTCATCGAGGTTGTTGCTGCATAAATATCGATTTGCATCGCCACAGCCCCGCTCAAAAATGCTTTGAAGTTGCTTTGGAACGCCTTTAGATCGGCCGGATTCGGGAATAGCTTGCGCTGCATACCGTCGACCATCCACTCGACCGCTTTTTTGTTCTCAGGGCTGTTGATAATCGATTTTGTCAAGGTCGGGTCCAATACCCCGCCACCATACGCTTTCAAGATGTTAAACGCCCCGCGTGAGCTACCGAAAAACGCGAAGCCGTACTGCTTTACTGATTTTTTGTCAAAGGCAGGATCGTCTGCATTTTTCCCGTTGGCATCGAGGGTCAGCTTGACGGAAGCCGCTTTCAAATCATCCCAGGTCCAGTCAGCCGTTGGGTATGCCACGCCCGCTTTGTCGAACAAATCCTTGTTGTAGAAAAGGGCTCCGACTTGAATGCCCTGTGGCACGCCCCAATACTTCCCGTCTGAGTCTTTGTTGAACTCCAGACCGTTGAGCTCCTCTTTGCTGATTTCTTTTGTGACGTAGTCGGTGATGTCGAGAATCGCGCCACGTTGGGCGTAACCAAATACTTTTGTCCCGTCGCTCTGCCATAGATCAGGCGCATTCCCGGCCGCGATCTGAGTCGTCAGCTTTTGATAAAAGTCATCATAAGGTGCTGTCATCGTTTTGATTTTGATATGAGGATGCGATTGTTCGAATTTTGCAATAATTTCTTCCATCTTTTTCTTCGTGGGTGGATCAGAGCTGTAGCCCATATACAATTCGACTTTGTCCCCCTGCTGTGTGGAAGACTGGCTGCTACATCCAGAAATAAGCAATGCCGCTGCTAAGCCAATCATACCGAGTACTGAGAGAAACCTTCTCTTTTTCATGGAAAACCTCCCCAATTGCAATAAGTAGAAAACTTGCATAGCTAACGATATCTCTAAAAGCCTCACGTACATCTAGCTCCATGTAGATACTTTGAAGATAGGGACTCTTTATTGACTGATAAGGATAAAAGGATAAAGGCAGGAGTTTGTGTAGTCTAAGGAGGATTTGCTTATTTGTATTGCTCTCGAACAGCTTTACGCGTCTGGCGCAAGTACGCAGCAGAGACGTCGTAATTTTTGGCAGCAACACCTCTAAACAAGATGTCGATCACATTGAGTTGTGCGATCCGTGAGGAAGTGGCGGCACTGCGTTCATCCGCTTCTGTTGAAAACGTGGTTAAGTGAATATCCACGCATTCCGCCAAGGAGTTTGTGCCGTATTTGGTCATGCCAATGGTCACAGCTCCCGATTTGCGGGCTTGTTTCATCGTGGTTATAATCTGCGAGGTTTCCCCGGAATTCGAGATGCCGACTGCCACATCTCCAGCCGTCAAGGTGACTGCCGAAGTAAGCTGCAAGTGGGAATCCGAATGGGCCGTGCACATTTTATTGATGCGCAAAAATTTATGCTGGGCATCCTGGGCAACCAATTGCGAAGCACCCACCCCGTAAAAATCAATCCGGGTGGCTCGGAACAGCTCACCAATCGCCCGCTCTACTGTTTCTGTATCCAAAATTTTAATCGTTTCCCGCAAGGAGAGGATGTTGTTGAGCGAAACGGATTCAATCAAGGTATACATATCAGCATCGGGAAGAATCTCTTTGTATTCATCCTGAGCGGTAGACGATTGCAAATCACCCGCTATTCTGATCTTCAACTCCTGAAAACCATCCACACCGATACTTTTGCACATGCGTATGATGGCAGCTTGGCTGGATTCGCTTCTTTCCGCGAGTTCCTTGATGGAAAGACGAATCACCTCATCCGGATTGGCTAAAATGTAATGCGCTGCGTTTTGTTCAGAACGCTTGATATTGTGCAACGATTCGCGGATGCGCAGCAACCCGCCATTCAACACGATACCACCCCTTTAGTCCATAAAGTTATTAAGCGCTTACATTCTAGTGTGACTTTGGTAATTGATTACATATTTTGTATTATAGACACTTGAAATAAAATATCAAGCTTAATTGTCAGATTTGAAATAAAATTTCAAATCTATTTTTCGACACTTTCTCCTTTTCTTCGTTCTGTTATAAATTTTTCACAATTTTTACCGTTACTAATACGAATCTCTTTTCGTATTAATCCATGTACACCCGACTGACAAATAATGGGGATGATCAAAATGACCAAGCGTAAGGCACTCGTATTCACCCTGATAGCGGCACTCCTTTTGCCAATCACACCTGTTCTGTTAAACGAAGCCGCAGCAGCCTCTTCCTACAAAGCGAAAGCAACTGTAACTGCAACCAAGTTGGAGGAGCTTTCCATAAACGATCTGAATAAAAAAACAAAAGCGACTCTGAATCACGTCAAAGAAGTCATCCCAGACCTGAAGAACTATCCCGTCACCTCCATCGTAAAGGAGAATGTCGACACCACTTCTGGTCCGATCGAACGTCTGGAAGTGATCTTGTCGAGCACACCAGAGGGTACTACCCCAGACTTTGGAGTTGTCCATGTAAACGCAAGTACAGGAGAGCTGATCAGCATCGACATTCAAAACAGACTCTCGTCTTCGAAAGAAGTGTTAGGTGATGAGGAAGCGATCAAAAAAGGCAAGGAGCTTCTCAAACTTCTGTTTGGAAAGCAAGCAGAAAAATACAAGTTCTCACAAATTAACTCCTCTACCGTTCAGGATAACAAGACACAGATTCTCGTGATTTACACTTCCCCGGATCATTCCATCAACGTGACCATGGATCGTGTCGGAAAATTAAAGGCTGTCAAAAAAGACATCTACCCCAAAGCAGCGGGCAAAAGAAAATAGCGTGAACCTTTGGTCCAATGAAAAAGAGACGGTTCTGCCGTCTCTTTTTGGATGCTGCGAAACCAACCTTACAACCCTGTAATATTTCGTAAGGTAAATCAATTTCCCATTTTTCTCTTATCGTTTACGATTCTCCTGTTACATGTAAAGGAGGATCACCAAAAATGAATGGCATGGAAATCAACATTCACTATTTTCGCTTGATTAATGACTTGGGAAAAGAGTATCCGGCTCTCAATCCCGTATCTTTTTACGTAGCGGAATATACGGTGTTTATTTTGACTTTGAGTGCTTTGGTGTATTGGTTTACGAGAAAACATGAGAATCGCATCATGGTCATTTGTGCGACGTTTACGTTTGTCATCGCTGAGCTTTTCGGGAAAGTAGCTGGAAGCCTTCATGCGAATAATCAGCCATTCGCTGAGCTTGCGAACGTCAATCAATTGGTACAAAAAGCGGTCGACAATTCATTTCCCAGCGACCATACGATCCTGTTTTTTTCCTTTTGCATGACCTACTGGCTTTTTAGAAAGACGACGGGGCCACTCTGGATGCTGCTTGCTGCTTGTGTCGGGCTTTCTCGCATTTTAGTAGGCGTTCATTATCCGGCAGATGTCATTGTAGGTGCCCTGATCAGCATTGGGTCTGCATTGGCCGTCTATATAATCGTGCCGAGATTGAGTTTTGTCCATACTCTACTTGCTCTCTATGAAAAAGGAGAGCAAGCGATCTTGCCTACGAAATCGAAAACGAGAGACTTTTGATTACCGCTACGTCTCTGTCATCGTTCCACCATTGACATGCAATACCTGGCCCGTGACATATCCCGAATCATCCGAGGCCAGGTAAACATAGGTCGGAGCCAGCTCGAACGGCTGTCCTGCACGACGCATCGGCGTGTCGACACCCAAAGTCGTGATGTATTCTGCCGAATAGCTGGATACTTGCAGCGGTGTCCAGATTGGTCCAGGAGCCACTGCATTCACCCTGATGCCTTGCTTGACCAATTGAAGGGACAAGGAGCGGGTAAAGGAGACGATGGCTCCTTTGGTTGCTGAATAATCGACTAATTGCGGATGACCAGCATAGGCAGTAACCGATGCCGTACTAATGATGGAACTGCCTGGCTGCAAATATGGCAACGCCTCTTGTGTGATGTAAAATAAGGGGAAAAGGTTGGTCCGAAACGTGTCTTCCAGTTGCTCGCGGCTTATCTGGAGGATGCTTTCTTGTGGAAACTGTACGCCTTGATTCAAAACGAGTATATCTAACTTGCCAAAACAGCCAATCGTCTGGCGTACAACCTCCCGACACCAAGCCTCGTCGCGCAAGTCTCCCGGCAGCAGCAAACATTGCCCTCCGTAATACTCAACAACTTGCTTGGTCTCCTCGGCGTCGATGTGCTCATCGAAATAAGGAATCGCTACAGATGCCCCCTCCTTCGCAAAAGCAACCGCTACAGCACGGCCAATCCCGCTGTCTCCACCAGTTATAATCGCTACCTTTCCCCGAAGCTTGCCGCTCCCTATATAGTCAGGATTATCGAAAATCGGTCGCGGGACCATCAAGTATTCCATCCCCGGTTGTCGATCCTGATGCTGTGGCGGAAACGTAAGGGGCGTCTCTTCGCAAGTAGTCTTGTAACTGTAATATGGGTATCTCGGATACATGGAAAATACCTCCTGTACAGATTCAGTCGATATCGCCATGATATTCGCCTACCCTTCTTGGTGTGCGCTGTGTACGCCATCAAGGGCACAACGTAGAAGGAAAATGACATGTATGTATGACATGACCTTTTCCCAAGGTGGAAGCTACCATTTATGAGGTAATCATCTTGATGAACTGAAGAATAAGAGGAACTCCTTGTACAGGAATGTCACTCAGAATCAAAACTCCCGGCTGGACAGCGTATACATTGGGAGGTTGTAGCATTCCATTGATGAAAAGATTCACAATAGAAACTTCATTCGGGTCCAGAATCCCTGAAGTACTGAATAGCATGACAGCATCACTGTTGGTATACATGTTTTTGACTCCATCTGAAATTGCTGTATACTGATAGGTTTCTGTTCGTATTAAACCAGGCGTACATGGGCATGGGGGGCAGGGCGGCACGATTTGCAGACTCTGTCTCCTCACTGTGTATGACTGTGTGACATAGTGCCTCATGAAATCACTCGTCCTTTCTCGAAATGCTTCGACCGTTCACTCTCATTTACACATATGAGTAACCCCAGACACATTTCATCCACCTGGGGCCACCATCCTATTCATCTTAGTTAACGACAAACTCTACAACTATGGGTGTACCACCGTTTTCGACATCTCCATCTGGAATCGTGATCGCTGTCGCTGTGATTGTGGAAGTATTACCTGCCTGAAGCACCCCATTGATGTAGAGATTGTAAAAAGCAAACGAACCAGGAAATGCTGTCGCAGCAGCACCAGCGTCAGTGGTAAATGCAGTTGCCGCAATGGCAAACGTTGCACCAGTACCAGTTCCAGCACCCATGGTGGACGTAAATCTCAATGAGGTTAGATACGGTTTAACAATCGGCACTTCGAATCTCCTCCTCTAATTAATCCCTACTAGTAAATGATTGGATTCATCCGATTGAAACCGACAAATGACAGGAGAAGCACGCACATTTTCCCTCAAAAGAAGCTATTTGGAAAATAAAATCACCCCCCTACTTTTACCAGTAGGAGGGCTACATGATTTCTAATCTTGAAACAGTACTCGCAACTGCTCTTTCTCTGCGTCACTCAATACGTATTCTGCCATCGGGAACAGTACACTCTCTTCTTTAAAGAAATGTTCCATGAGTATTTCTATTGATTTCAGCAAATGGGTGTGGACAGCTTCTACTTCAACAGGTTCAGATTTTTCCTTTTCTACGATTCGCATGAACGACATCAGACTTTCATGAATAAGATCATGTTCTTCCTCCATGACAGCAATCGGTCCCATTTCCCGTTCGATATAGTTAGCCATCAGGGGATACAGGTCTTCTTCCTCACGTCTGGAGTGTTTCTCCAGTTCCGCCCGAAACGAGGACGCCAGCTCATGAAGCTTTGTTAAGCCTTTCTTTCTTTTCGTAGGTTCGGCAGTAGATTTCAGGTTATTTGCTAGATGTACGAGCTCATTCATCTGCTCAGCTAATGATAGGTGTTCTTCTTTCAGTTTTTCCAGGGCCGGACACAGCTTCCTTCTCCCTTCAAACTCCTGCATCATCCCCATACATCCTATAGGCGGTGGTCCCATTACAATCCCTCCATCTACTAGTGGGAGTCAGTTACCAAAAGAAATATGATATGCTAGCTGTCCCCGGTTGTCCCTAGCAACCATTCGAATACAGTCATCGTCTTGCGAAAAAACAACCGGTCCATTCTGGATGGGAATCGCTACAAACTGACAAGGATTAAAATAGAGTCGCAGATGCTCCTCATCCTCCGTGATCTCCCATTTTGCCAGCTGCCTTTCCAAGAGAGCCGGACTATGTGGTTCGGCATCATCCGCCAAATCTTGAATGAGTATCCCCATTTTTTTATCCACTAAGGCAGGCAGCTCCTGGTGAAGCTCGGCAATCGTTCGCTTACTAGGATTCATGGCAACTGATCACACTTCCTTCCCCGGATTATTTCCCTTGTTCTCTTCGGTCTCGCTGATCTTTTCTCAATACCATCCATGCCAGTGGGAACAACACTACCGTTGCACCGCTGAGCAAAAGCACCTCCATATATCGCTGGGCAAAATACATATTGACTGTGTACTGGGTGCAAACAATGCTGGCGAACAAGATCAATGCTAATAGGATGACACCTCTATAGCTGCTCTTCATAACTCTTCACCCCTACAGCGTATACGGCTCCATCTTTCTCTTGAAGCACAATTTCCGGAAGTGGTCTTCTAGGGGGACCAGCGAGCGGCTTACCTGTAGCGATATCAAATTTCCCATGATGGCAAGGACATAGCAGCTCTTTCTCATCTCGATCCCAAAATACCGGACAACGCAGATGGGTACACGCATTTTGATACGCCTTGTATTCCTTTTCCTTCACATATACGAACAACGCGCTGTCATGCTCTCCTGGATAAGCAAACTCGATCGCATCTCCGGGTTTTATATCGCTGAGATTCGCAATTTTTTGTGTGGGATACGACTTGCTGGATGAACTCATCAGCTCTTTGGCAGCTAACGCCCCCCATGGCAGAGTAGATGCCGCGAAAAGACCTGCTGCTCCTACCATTGTTTTCATAAAACTCCGTCGATCCAGACTGCGCTCATTGGAACGATTGATGTTATGGGTATAATTGTCATCCTTCAACGGAATGGGGCGGGTTTTCTCGTTCTCCATAAGGTATATCTCCCCTCTAAAATAGCTTCTGTTTGCCCTGCAGAATGCCAGGCAGGCTAATTTTCACATTGGTTTCGCCTTCCAGCACATCCGGGTCGTGGCTGGCAGTCCATTTGCCATTGGCCAAAGGAATCTGTGCCCGTTTTTCTTCCAGCTCTGCTTCCTCAATCCACTGCAAGGTGTTTGTCGGGCAAACCGAAGCGCACATCGGCGGGATTCCCTCTTTCGTACGGTCGTAGCATAAATCGCATTTGTACATGAGATTCTGTTCTTCATCAAATTTAGGAATCCCATAGGGGCAAGCAATCGTGCAATTTTGACAACCGATGCATTTCTCTACCAAGGCTGACAATACGGCCCCATTATCTGCGATTTGAATCGCCTGAGCAGGACAGCTGCGGGCGCAAGCAGGATTGACACAATGGAAGCACATGAGCGGAATCGTTTGTCTGCTGATAAACGGGTCCACATCCAGTACGTAGTTTCGGTTTCGGTTGTCATGACCTCCACACTGTGTACACGCCGCCAAGCAGCTTCGACAACCGATGCAATTATCCATTTCGATGTATAAGACTTGTTTACCCATGGCGAACTCCTCCATGTTTGTGCTTGATGATTTTCGCGGCGCACGCTTTAAACTCAGGCATTTTGCTGTAAGGGTCCAATGCCGGGTTGGTCAACAGATTGATAGACTGCTCTTTTCCCCAGTGGTATGGAACAAACACCGTATCCTCTCGAATCGCCTCGATAACTTTCACACGGTACTGCGCCTCGCCTCTTCTCGTTTTCAGAGTGACCAGCTCATCGTGTTCAATACCGTAACGTGTCGCTGTTTTTGGGTGAACCTCCAGCAGAGGATCAGGATACATGTCCTTCAAAAACGGGATTCGTCTTGTCTGGTTCCCGGACAAATAATGGAACACAACTCGTCCCGTCGTTAACCGCAAAGGATATTCTTCATCCGGCTCCTCCGCTGGCGGGCGGTAAGGCAGCGCACATATTTTGGCTTTTCCATCCGGGTGATAAAATTTTTTATCCAGGAATAAATGCGGCTGCCCCTCGTCGCCTTCCTCGCGGCACGGCCAGAAAACACCATTGTTTTGATCAATTTTCTCGTAGGTGACCCCATAATAATCAGCTATTCCGCCTTTGGAGACCTGACGTATTTCATTGAAAATATCCTGGGGAGACTTCAAGTGAGTAAAGAATTGTCCGCGCCCCATTCTTTTGGCGATTTCTATCTGAATCCACCAGTCAGGCTTGGATTCGGCAAACCATTCCTGTGCCTGACGGTGACGAATGATGCGTCCTTCGAGATTGGTTGTCGTTCCATCGTCCTCTGCCCAAGTCGTAACGGGAAGAACGACATCGGCGTATTCAGCCGATTCGGACAAGTAAAAGTCGCAGCAAACCATAAAATCCAGACTTTTCAGGGACTCCCGGACATGGTTTAGATTTGGCGCACTTACAACCGGATTGGAGCAGAGTAAGTATAAGCTGCGAATCGTTTTGTCCTTCATCAACTGGAACATCTCATAAGCAGAAACACCTTTCTGCGGCATCTCTTCCACGGATATGCCCCAGGCACATGCTATTTCACGCACATGTTCAGGATTGTCGAGCTTGCGGTAGCCAGGCAATTGATCGGCTTTTTGCCCGTGTTCCCGCCCCCCTTGACCGTTTCCTTGACCAGTAAGGGTTGCCACACCTGATTTTGGTCGGCCAATCTTGCCTGTGACGAGCGACATGTTGGTATAGGCCGATACGTTGTCTGTGCCTTTCGACTGCTGTTCCACACCACGGCAGAACATCACAATCGCATCGGGGGCCCTACCGAAAATGTCGGCAGCCCGCACAATCTTCTCCACCGAAACCCCTGTTATTTCGCTGACATACTCCGGTGTGAAGGTAGCAACCACTTCTTTTGTTTCTTCAAAACCATTCGTATGATTTTGAATAAAATCTTCATCTATATGTCCATTCTCGATCAGGAGATGAACGATTCCGTTTGCCAGGGCCAAATCTGTACCGGGCCGCAAATCCAGATGAATATCAGCTCGACGTGCCAAAGGTGTTTCCCTTGGATCGGCTACGATCAGATAGCCGCCCCGATTTTGCACTTCCCAAATACGAAACATGCTGGTTGGATGACACTCAGCCGCGTTTGATCCAGCCAAAAACAAGCAGTCTGTTTGGTGAATGTCCGTCCAGGGAATGGTAGAACCTCGGTCAATCCCCAAGCTTCGATTCAATCCTGCCGCAGCCGAGGACATGCAGAAGCGGCCATTGTAGTCGATATAGCGGGTTTGCAAGGCGACCCGCGCAAACTTACCCGTGAGGTAGCATTTTTCGTTCGTCATGGAAACGCCAGAGTAAACAGACAAGGTATCTTTGCCATAGTTGTGCTGCAACTCCTTGAACTTGGAAACGATCAAGTCAAGCGCTTCCTCCCAAGACGCTTCCCGAAAACCTTCCGCCGTTCCTTTTAATGAAGCATCTGTTCGAATCAACGGCCGCTGTATCCGATCCGGATGATTCACTTGCTGATAAGCCGTTACCCCTTTTGGGCACATCTTCCCCAGATTGACAGGGAAATCGTACCGTGGCTCCACTCCGATAATCTTGTTCGTCGTTGTATCTACACGCAGGTTCATCCCGCATTGCATACCGCAGTAGCTGCAGTGTGTACTGACCAATTTCTCATTGGGATGTACCTTGTTTTCAATTACTTTAAAAAATTTATCCTTTGGCATGTTGATTTGCCTCCCTGGCATTGATCTCGTGCGTAGGAACTCCTGTGAAGCGGAACATCCGGTATTTTCTGCGGCACGGCAAGCAAAGTTCAGCCAAGTGGAAACCTTCTTCCATTTGAAAAGCCATTTCGTTTTTACCCAGCACGTTGATTACATCTGCCGACTGTTCCGCAGAAACAAACTCTTTGCTGCACACTTTGCACTTTTTCATTTCCTGCTCGCCATAGTGCTCGCGATAATTGCGAGCGAACACACTCATGGGACGGAACGGTATGTGAGCCAGTTTTCCGAATGGCAGATAAATCAATGTCACAATCACTGCAAATTGATGAGTGACGGATATGACCGGGTGCCCAAAGCCCCCTAAGAACATGTTGCTTGCAGTTAGCATCAAGCCTGTCACGCTGATAAACAGTAGCAGATATAATGGCAAAAAGTCGTAGACAAAGGATTGTTCAGCCCGTGCCTGCATGTTCTTCATTCTGCGATACAATGCCATGACTGCTCCACCGATGACCATAAAAGCCGTAATGTTCAACGCGTTGTAAAAGAGAAAGGCAACCCAGCCATCCGCTTGTACGGTCAGAATATCCACACCCATGAACACGACCTGATAGTAGCCATTGTCTGTCATCGTGAAATACATCCAGCCAAACACTAACGGAAAGGTGACAAACGCGGCCAAGATGCATCCCCATCCCAGCAAAATGTGCTGTGTCCAGCGATACCATCCCCGATTCCAAATAAAGCGATAGATAGCCAGTTGATCCACTGCTGTATTCGCCGTGCTTTTACGAAAGAGAAGACGTAACCCCTTTTTCAAAATGACATTCGTTGGCGGGCGGTCTGCCCAGGCAGAAAATCGATAAAGGAAACCTCCGATAAAGACAAGAGTCCCCACCATATAGCCGTAAAGCGCCAAATCAATATGCGTGAAAAAACGTGTTCCCACGTAACTTAGGACGAACAAGCAAGCAATGATGATAAAAGCACGCTTCGCCACTTTGGAAGCAAATAGATAGTTCATACAACACCCTCCCTGCTGCTGCTCATTTTTTCCTTTCGCTCGAGACCATTGTAGCAACGGCTCGTAATCCGGGTTGTGATTTACCTCACACCCTTGCCACAATCAGGACGATTTTCCTACCCCCAACCATCGATTTCGAATGATATAATGAGTTACCTATGTATCCTTGGAGTAAGGGGGTCCCACATGACCGGAAATGGCACAACCTTTGTCGAACAGATTTCTTCCGATTTTGTGAATAGCCTTGAAACGTTTTCTGTTCGGAAAAGCTTTGTTCCCGGAGCCGTTCTGTTTTTGGATGGCGAAAGAGCCGATCAGCTATTCTTAATTTCGTCTGGCCAAATCAAGCTCACAAAAAACACGAACGATGGAAAAGAACTGACTCTGCAAGTATTTGGTGCAGGAGAGCTAGTCGGCGTCTCCGGTCTCTTCGAACAGGAATTGACATACACCTCCACCGGCACCATGTTGATGGAGGGTGAGGTATGGATCATCCCGCGACAAGCGTTGGAAAAAATGCTCATCAAAAACGGTCAATTTTGCGTAGACTTCCTGCGTTGGATGGGATTGATGAACAGGCGAATGCAGTCCAAATTTCGCGATTTGCTTCTCAATGGCAAAATCGGCGCCTTGTATTCAACGCTCATCCGCATGAGTAACACGTACGGCAAGCCACACCCCGACGGAATCCTCATCGACCTTTCCCTTACCAATCGTGATTTAGCACAATTCATTGGTCTGACACGAGAAAGTGTCAATCGTATGCTTTCCGATCTAAAAAAACAGGATTCCATCGATTTGCTTCCGCACGGGCATATCTTGATTAAAGACCTTGCCTATTTAAAAGAGGCGATTTATTGTGATGACTGCCCTCCAGATATTTGCCAAATGTGAGCAAAGTCTTCATACCTCCTGTATAAAAAAAGTCCTGGACTTGTCTGTCCAAGACTTTTTTTCATGAGTGATTCAAGCTTCCTTATCCATGTCTTTGCTCTGCGAGCTCGCTGAACATGCCAGCATAGTACTCGACGTCTCCTGCATCGTCCAGTATCGCACTGATCGTTAGCCATTGGCGATACTGATCTCCATTCTTCCGGCGATTCCAGATCTCTCCTTGCCAATAGCCATTCTTCTTGATCGAGTCCCACATCTTTTGATAGAAATCGGCATTCTGCCTGCCAGACTTTAAAATATTGGGGGACTTGCCAATCACTTCATTCATTTCATAACCAGTCACTTTCGTAAAAGCATGGTTCGCACTTTTAATGACTCCTCGTGTATCAGTAATCAGTATCGCCTCTCCCGTCTTTTCCATAATGGTTGCGGCGAGCTGCAGCTTCTCTTGATAAAACATCCACATTACCAAGACCAAGCTTACCAGCGCAAACTGAGATAACGCCATGAAACCAATCGCGTAATGCCCGGTCAGATTAAACAGCATCGTTAAGATCAACGGCGGGAAAAATCCTCCTAATCCCCCCATGGCAGATACGATCCCGTTCACAATCCCCGCTTGTCGTGAGAAATACATCGGCACTAATTTGAACACGGCACCGTTACCAATTCCGGCACATAGCGCTACCAACAAGCATCCTACCGTATACATCAAGATCGATGGCGAAAACGATAAGACAATACCAGACAAGGCGAGCCCGGCAAACACAATCATCAATGCCTTGAAGGGGTTCCACTTATCACCTAGCCAGCCTCCCACTGGTCTCGCAAGTGTCGCCAAAAGAATGAACCCTGCCGTTCTCATACCTGCATCTACTTTATCCAGTTGGAAATGGCTCACTAAAAAATTCGGGAGATACACGGTGAAAGCGACGAAGCAACCAAACGTAATAAAGTAGAACAAGCTGATTAACCACAGCTTTTCGTTTTTGTAGACACTCTTTATCTGCTGACCGAGAGGAGTCACTACCTTAGGTTCGTTTTTATCCCCCATCAAGAAGGTTAGAACAGCGAATCCCACAAGCAATAACATGAACATCTGTACAGTAGTTGCCCATCCAAACGATTTAGCCAGAACGGGCGCTGAAAAAGTGGTGATTGCTGTACCAATATTCCCCATACCGTAGATTCCGTTTACAGAACCATGCTTTTCTTTCGGATAGTATTTAGGTAGAGACGTGACACCAACAGAAAACACCGCTCCGCCTATCCCTATAAATAACCCGCCGATTAACAAATCTGTATAAGTGGTCGCCTGGCTAATATAAAAAACAGGAGCCAGCAGCAAGAGAAAGCTTATGCTAAATAATATCCTCGCCCCAAATCGGTTACTCCAATATCCAACAGGGATTCTCAGCAACGATCCTAAAAGAACAGGAATCGCTGTCACCCACGCCACTTCGCTTGCACTCATGGGTACGGTTTCTTTGATAAAAGGCATGAGCGATGACAGAATGACCCATACCATAAAACCGACCGTAAGACTCAACGTCTGTAATGGCAACTGCCATTTTCGTACCATAAACAACACCCCTCACTTGGGAAATCTTCTTCATCCACTATGATAAGAGGCAAAGTTTGGTTTCGTTGTGATTTTAATCACAGCTCCTTCCAGGCAATCCGCTTATAATCAAAGCGAAATCTTGAATCGAAGGAGTGAATTATACATGTTTTGTTATCAATGTGAACAGACTCCATCAGGTGGTTGTAAGGTCATCGGCGTTTGCGGAAAGAATGAAGATCTTGCGAGTATTCAGGATACAATTATTTTTGCTTTAAAAGGAATTGCAGCTTATGCCACACATGCTCGACAACTGGGATATATCGATCCTGAAGTGGATGGGATTACACAGGAAGCTCTTTATTTTACATTGACGAATGTGAATTTTAACTTGGATGAACATTTGCAAATGGCTATGAAAGTAGGGAGTGCCGCGATAAAAGTCATGGAGCTTTTGGATCGGGCCCATACAGACCATTTCGGAGTCCCACAGCCAATCACCGTCTCGCAAAATAAAATAGAAGGAAAATGCATCGTTGTTACGGGGCACAATCTGTTTGCTCTCGAAGAGCTGTTAAAACAGACAGAAGGCAAAGGAATCAATGTGTATACGCATTCCGAAATGCTGCCTGCACATGGCTATCCCGCACTGAAGAAATATCCTCATTTGAAAGGGAACATCGGGAAAGCATGGTACGATCAACGCCAGTTGTTTGAGAAATTTCCCGGCGCCATCCTGGCTACAACAAACTGTGTGATGCCTATTCGAGGCAGCTACGCTGATCGTTTCTTTTCGTATGATATAACCGGTTTGGAAAATGTGACGAAAATTGTAGAAAACGATTTTGCACCGCTCATTGAAAAAGCATTGTCTCTTCCTGAGGTTTCCATCGAATCGGAACTGACATTGACAACCGGGTATCATCATAAAACTGTCCTTGGCATCGCCCCTGAAATCATTCAGGCAGTCAAGGAAGGAAAGATCAAACGCTTCTTCGTCATCGCTGGTTGTGACGCTCCTGGCAAGGGAGGCGAGTATTACCGTGAATTGGCTACGTCCTTACCGCCAGAAACAGTCATCCTTACGACCTCCTGCGGAAAATTCCGTTTTAACGATGTAGATTTCGGCACCGTGCCAGGTACCGACATCCCACGATATATCGATTTGGGACAGTGCAATAACTCGGTTTCTACCATTACGATTGCGGCTGCATTAGCCGATGCCTTCGAGTGTGAAGTGAACGAGCTGCCGGTAAGTATCGTTCTTTCCTGGTTTGAACAAAAAGCGGTTGCCATTCTGCTCGGTCTGTTTAGCCTGGGAATCCAAGATATACGGATCGGTCCAAAATTGCCTGAGTTCATTCAACCGGGTGTTCTGCAAGTATTGCAAGACTTGTTCCATATTCAGTTGATTGGCGATGCCCAAGAAGATATGAAGCAAATGCTCGGAATCACGCAATAGGCTGTCGCCTGTCGCTGCAACTCACAAAATGAGGCACCTTCTTCTAACAGGAAGGTGCCTCATTCTTATGGAATTTTAAAAAGGCCCTATCCATCGGTAGATAAGACCCTCCTATTTCCTTACAGGGGCAAATTCGTAACAGCTGTCCATGTTCCCACTTCTCCTGCCCGCACAGATGGGGGGTTCATTCGAACCGTTCCTCGTAATACATAATGTCGCAACCCAAGTGTTGGTTCGTCTTTGTAAGCAAAGGTGCCAACAAAATTGGCATAAGGTGATTCAATCGTGATTCGTCTGGACCTCTCATCCCAACTTCCTTGTATGGGAATCGGAGTACCACGGAAATTAACGGTACCAATGACCCTGCCATTTACGACATTGGAAATCACCAATGTACCCAAAGTGGTGGGTCTTCCACCGAAGCTCGCTTGAATTTCCCATGTAGATGGGTACGGCAAGCTGACCCGAGTCGTCTGTCCAATTGCCACGGTCGACCTCTCCTTTCGATTGACTTGAGCGTGAAGTCAAAATAGTACGTTACAGTATACGTAGCCATCATGAATCTTCCCGTAGGCGGACGCACAACTTTATTTTTGCTGAAAAAAGAGACGGTTTCCCGCCTCTCTTTCTTCCAAACAATTCTTAGCAAACTACTACCATTCCGTTTCCGTTTTGTGTTCAATGATGTGTACGACTTTTGGTTCAACTTCTTTCATCATTGGTTTCAGTAAATCATCGCTGATCGTTACTTTATTTTTTCCATCTTGAAGTTGTCGTTCAGCTTGTGTTTTTGCGATCACATCGATTACTTGTTGTTTCGAGATATTTTTCGATGCTGCAATCTCTACAACAGATTTCCCTTTTGCTATTTCTTCTTTTAACTCTGTCGGACTCATTTTTAGTAGAGCAAACAGTTTTTCATCGTTTAAGAAGCTATCAGCAGTATAATCCGGCTTACCATTTAATGAGAAGTAACCTTCTACTCCCGTGTTTGGTTCAGGAGCTACCGGAGAAAGACTAATTGAATTACCCTGAACAAATACTTGGTAACCCCCTCCTTCAAATCCTTCTGATCCCTTCTTCGTGTAATTCAAGATAAATGTTTTTTGATCAGGATTGTCCATTTGCTCCATGGCAACCTCGTAATCTTTGATGCTGCCGTACAATTTATCAATAAGCTGATCTACCTTCCCCTTGATTTCCTGATCGGGTAAAGTATTGAGTGGTTTCTCCTTAGGCTCCCAATTCTCTTGCGTCAGGTCTTGAATCTCATCCGTAATACCGTTTGTATGGAGAGTAAGCTTTTTGCCAGTTCCCCCTTTTTCCTGCAAGACGATGCTTAGTTGGACCTTTTTGGTTGAATCATTGGGGTCTCCAAGGTAGCTTACATTCATAATCTCAAACGATTTTGTTTCAGGAATGGCCAGATACAGCTTCTCAAGTGTTGCTTTGCCAGCCTCATCCAGCTTGACTTGTTCAGAATTCATTGGTGCTCGAGTAAACATGTCAATCACTACAGGGGCCGCAAATGCTGCGGTTGGAATCAAAATCGCAGCAGCAACAATTCCACCAATTAATCGTTTTTTCATGGTTATTTCGCTCCTTGTTCTTTGCAAATAGTGAGAATAGGATTGTTCGATTCGTTTGGAAATGGCCGGCGGGCACTCCATCGTTTCTGCCTCTTCGTGCAAATGTTCACGGATTTTGCGTTCAATAGTCATTGATCTTTTCCATCCTTTCCAGGGGGAGATTCCCTAAGTATTTTCGAAGCGCCTGGAGGCCAGCATGATATCTGGACTTGACTGTACCCAGCGGAATATCAAGCAAAGTCGCAATTTCCTCAAGAGTATAGTCGTGATAAAAGCGGAAGATAATCACTGCCCGCTGTTTGTCCGTCAGCTTTCGTATGGACTGGGATATCATTTGGTTTGTGGCATCCATCGACGCGGTATGTTCATCCCAATAAGACTCTTCGTGGGAGAAGGCACGGATGCGTTCAAATATGCGGAATCTCCTCCAGCTCTTGACCCGAAATCTCTGTACTTGACGGATTACCAGGCCATGCAGCCAGAACTGGAAAGGACGGTTCGTATCGTAATTAGGAAGTGAGGTCCACATTTGCATATAGATTTCATTCATGACATCTTCCCGATCCTGCTTGTGATCCACCAGAAAGGAGACGGTCCGGTATACGTCCTGAAAGGTGGCATCATACATCGTATGAAACGCCTGTTGATCACCCTCTTTCATTTTTATAAGCAATTGGTATATCTCTTCATTTTCCATTCAGAGGGCCCTCCTGAGTAAGCAGCTTACACCCTATATTGTCTCTCACTCGAAAAAAGGTTCGGTTTTCTTCGTATTTTTTTTGCAAAAGGCGACGACCCCTATGGCGAAGCACGAAAAAGAGGCGGTAGTTTCCGCCTCTTAATCATTTAATCCCTTTCCCTCGAGAATTTGCTGCATGCATTTTTCAACCCTTGCCCCGCGCGTTTTGGCTTGTTTGGGTGCCGAAAAATGAAGAAGGTAGGCTCTTTGCCGTCCCGGAGTCAATGCTTCAAAAGCAGTTTTCAAGGCAGGCATTTCATCCAATTTATTTTGAAATTCTTCAGGAATGCTGTATTCTTCATGCTTTTTAAAGTTAACTTCCAAACCGGCTTTTTCAACTTCAACGGCTTCTTGAATATAGGCCTTCAAAATAGATTCCATTTCCATGATTTCTTCCACATTGGTGAACCGGATTTGGCGGGCAGCCTGTACATTCTCCGTTTGTTGAATGAGAATCCCGTGTGGATCTTTTAACAAGGCACCTTTTTGAAACAGTAGCGCACAATATTCTTTAAATCCATGTATTAAAACGATGTTTTTTTTCTCAAACGTGTAACAGGGATGCATCCACTTAAAATCTTCGGTCAGCTCACAGTCAAGCACAATACTTCTCAACTTCTCGTATTCTGCCTTCCACTTTTTCGCCTTGCTTAAAAATTCATCAACCTTCGGATTCGTTTTACTTGTTGTCATCAGGAACACCCCTCATCCAGTTGGTGTCATGTCAATTTTTAGTTTTGACATTATGGTATTTGAATTATTCGATCATCAAGTATACAAGTTCCTTCTGATTAGGTTGAGTAATTTTATTGCGGGAGAGGGAAAACTAACGGGAAATGGCAGATAGGGGAATACACATGATCTCAGAATTCAAGCGATTTTTACTCGGTAGACCTATGAAATCAAGTGAACTTGCTGCAGAAAAGTTAAATAAAGTAAAAGCTTTGGCGGTTCTTTCATCTGATGCTCTATCTTCTGTCGCTTACGGAACAGAACAGATTCTCCTCGTGTTAATTACTCTGGGTGCAGTAGCAATGTGGTACTCAATTCCCATCTCCATTGCGGTTGTTGGTCTGTTAACCATCCTCATTATGTCTTACCGCCAAACCATCTTTGCTTATACAACTGGTGGTGGAGCATACATTGTCGCAAAGGACAACTTAGGAACCACTACGGGACTGGTTGCTGGTGGCTCGTTGCTCGTGGACTACATTCTAACGGTTGCTGTTAGTACTTCTGCTTCTACAGACGCTATTACTTCGGCATTCCCAGTCCTACATGAACATCGCGTTCTTATTGCTCTGTTCATGATTGCCATCGTAACGGTATTGAATTTACGTGGAATCACAGAATCGGCAACGATTTTAATGTATCCGGTTTATTTGTTTGTTGTCGCAATTCTCGTCTTAATTATTGGCGGCGGATATCAATGGATGGTGGGAAATGTTCAAGCTCATCCCCCAGAATATGGGGCGGTTGTTCCAGGAATAACTTTATTCCTTCTATTGAGAGCATTTAGTTCAGGGTGTTCGGCATTAACAGGGGTAGAAGCCGTATCCAATGCCATTCCCAACTTTCGGGACCCCGCACCGAAAAATGCTGCATTAACGCTTATCATGATGGGACTTATCCTCGGAGTTATGTTCATGGGCATTAGCCTTTTGGCTTATTTGTATGGTATTTCACCGACTCCAAAGGAAACAGTAGTATCTCAAATTGCTTCTACTGTTTTTGGACGAGGAATTATGTATTACGCGATTCAGGCTGTTACAGCGCTTATTTTATTCCTGGCGGCTAATACCGCTTTTGCAGCCTTTCCTTTACTCGCCTTTATGTTAGCCAAGGACAGATTCATGCCAAATATGTTCATGGTTCGAGGAGATCGTCTTGGGTTTTCAAACGGGATTATTTTCTTGGCCATTCTTTCAGCACTATTAGTGATTGCGTTTAAAGGAGAAACGGAAAACTTAATCCCTTTATATGCGCTTGGTGTTTTTATCCCGTTTACCTTGTCACAAGCAGGAATGATGAAACGCTGGATTTCCAAAAAGCCCCGCGGGTGGTTCACACCTTTTGTTATTAATACGTTAGGAATGCTAACGACCCTTACGATTTGCCTGATCTTTTTCATTACAAAACTCTCGCAGGTATGGCCGATTTTTGTGTTCCTTCCTATCGTCATTTTCATTTTTAGGAAGATAAATCAGCATTATAGAGATTTGGCAAATGAGCTACGACTTGATATGGAAACAGACAAACCCGAACCCAAAGGGAGTGTCATCGTTATTCCTGTGGCAGGGATTTCGCAGGTGGTGAAAAACACCATTAGTTATGCGCAATCCTTGTCAGACGACATTGTCGCAGTCTACATCGGGTTCAATGATGAAGACATGAAAAAAATGGAGGAAAAATGGGAGATCTGGAATCCCGGAGTACGTTTGATCGTCTTGCGTTCCCATTATCGCAGTATTATAAGACCTTTGTTTAAGTTTATAGACACGGTTGAGTGGAAAAAAGCAGAAACGGATCATGTTACCGTCATGATACCGCAGTTTATTACCAAGCGCTGGTGGCATAACTTACTTCATAACCAAACGAGTTTATTAATCCGGGCATATTTATTCGCCCGCCAAGATGTAAAAATTGCTACGGTTCCATACCGCTTAAAGAAATGAATCAGGATCCAGTAAGCCATAAACAACGAAGAAAACCCGTCCCTTTGTAAGGAGACGGGTTCCATCATTTTTGATTACCTTGATCATCACGACTGTTATTTAAATCCAGTATGAGTCTAAAATTAGATTGAATGACTACCCAATCATACACCTTTTTTACGCGAATGATTTCTGGCTGAATACTATTGGAGACTCCAGAAGTGACGGTAACCACAAAGCTGCAAGAGGCCGTATTTCCTGACTGATCCCTTGCTGTACAGGTGAGCATCGTCATCCCTACAGGAAAGTCCATGGTAAAAGTGGCAACTGCAATTGGGGCTGGAGGGGAAAAAGACTGTGTCATCCCATGGCAAGTAATTGAGGTTACCCCACAAGTATCAGTGGCAGTGACTTCATAGGTAACAGTAGCGGAAGTTTGCCCAGGTAAAACAGGGACTGTGATATCCTCAGGGCAAGTGATGGTTGGAGGTTCGTCAATCACCGTGATGGTAAATGAACAAACTTCTGTATTCCCAAATATATCTTGTGCCGTACAGGTGACAACAGTATCTCCCACTGGAAAAAGCGATCCGGAAGGCGGAGAACAGGTAACAGTGACGCCGGGGCAGGTGGCAACAGGTGTTGGATAGTTAACAATAGGGCAGGGTACTACCATGTCAGGTGGGCAGGTTGGTGGCTGCACGCAGCCATTGAGCAAAACAGAAACATTGCTCGAATCCTCGTTTGCAGTAGCGATGTCAACTCTTCCGTCTCCGTTAAAATCAGCTACTGTAATGCTGAGCGGACCTGCTCCTGTAGGGAACTGAAAGGGAGGCGAGAACCCTCCCGTCCCGTTGTTTATGAGAATAGAGACGTTATCAGAACCTGCATTTGGGGTAGCCAAATCAATGGCTCCATCACAATTAAAGTCAGCCGCTGTTATATCAAAAGGAAATGCATCAGTGCCCAAGGAAAAGGGACTTCCTGCTGCTTCTGTAAAAGAACCTAATCCATTGTTTAGAAAAACGGTTACATTACTCGTTGCGTTATTTGCGACAGCAATATCAATAAACCCATCACCATTTAAGTCAGCAGATATAAGGCTACTGGGGGATGAGCCACCGGGAAGTACAGAGAAACTCACTCCAGGAGTTTGGAACGTACCGTTTCCAATCCCATTAAAAATAGTTATATCATTCGTGTCTCGATTGGCAGTCGCCAGATCAAGGATCCCATCTCCGTTAAAGTCAGCTGCTACAATATCGAAAGGGGCCAAACCAGGGGTAGTGGCAAAAGGACTTCCTGGCGCCATGGTAAATACACCTGATCCATTATTTAACAACACAGTAATGAAACTAGTTCCTGTAATTTGGCCTACATTTGCTATAGCTAAATCCACACCGTTTACACCATCAAAGTCACCTGTAGCAATAGCAAAAGATTGCGAAACAGCAGGAAACACACCTGTACTATAAGCTACAGGTGCAGCAAAGGTGCCATCCCCGTTATTCAAAAGGATAAAAACGCGGTCATTGGGAGTTTGATCCGTTACAGCCAAATCAATGTTGCCATCTCCATTAAAATCTGCTGCTGTAATTTGCCCTAATAAAGACCCAGGGAACAAAGTACTGAAGGGGATCGTTTGTGATACGGAAAACACGCCGGACCCATTGTTAAGAAGAATGGAAACATCATTAGACCCAATATCCACTACGGCCAAATCTATGCGACCGTCTTTGTTAAAATCGGCAGAAGTAATGCTGGAAGGAGATGTTCCTCCCGTATTATATTCGACTGAGGGCTGAAAAAATGGGCAGGCCAAATTGGATTCACCCTTTCTTACAGAGATACAGGCAGTCATTCCTGATCGAAATGCTTCACTCCAGACACCAATAAAGGCTAAAAAATGTACGTGGTGCATTCTATGCTAATGCCTTTGATCATGATATGGATGTTTAGGCATGAATGTGAATGAAGATTATGTAGCATTTAGCAAGATTCAATCCTTTGAAGTTATGGAATATACCAAATAACACGCTGAGGCACCTCCTGTAAAACAGGAAGGTGCCTTGCACTTTATACCGCTTGTTTATACTGTTGGAAAACGAGATAGTGGCTTGAATCTTCCGTGGACACGGGTTTCCACAGCCAGGGGTGCTCCATTACATGTATTGATTTACTGAAACCGAAACATCTGCCGGATCACTTGAGAGATTTCTGAAGTTCACATAGTACTCGCCGGGTGGGAGCCAAAATGTCTGTTTACCTATGACTTCTCCTTTTATCTGAAAAGTCTTTGGTTCCTTGCCAGGGCAAACCACTACGTATTCTATATCAGCGTTCTGTCCTGTATGGTGAGTGGTAATCTCAACGATTCTGTAGTAATTAACAGTGAACTTGGTATAATCCTCCCAAGCTATCCAACCATCAGTATTTCTTAATCCGAGCTTTCTAAAAAAGATGTTTTCATTTGATTGTTGCTGAACATTTTTGATTTGAAAGTTTTTTTGCTGTTCTTTCCCAATGACACTTCCCCCTTGTAACCAAGCCTTTTCTTGGCCTAATTTCTCAGTTTGTGGAATGTCATTTGCAAACACAGCCTGCGAACCAAAAGTTAATGCAGAAACAACTGCACCCAAAGTCATTAGCTTTTTAATCATAATCCACACTCCTATTTCCGCTTAATTTTTTCGAGCACACCCTTCGTCTACTAACGAGGTGTGTACGATGGGTCACAAATTAAAATAATACATTTTTTCCAACTATTTACATTCTCAAAACTATCATACCACACACCTTTTAACAGTACAATCGTATTATTTAAAGTTTTGCAAAAGAAAAAGCTACTCAGCAGAAGCCAAGTAGCTCATTCCCAATATTTTATGCTCTCACACTCTTTCAAAAGTTGATCAAACTCATAACCAGTTGTTAAGGGTAACAAATCAAGAAGTCATCGATATCGCAACTACTACTGTAAAAGAAAATTGGGGACATTTTGAACTCGAACAAAAAAACTTATTATGTATACCCTGATTTCTGAAATAGTTGGTGAAGCCGTAGGTGGACCAGAACAACGAGTATCTTGGTAAATAAATCCTCTAGTATAAAAAAAGAGGCGGATAATCACCGCCTCTTTCCCTGATCTATCCCAAGAAAACCCGTCTCCTTAAAATAGGTTTCCTAGAAGGGTGTTTGTACGTTTCGAGAAGAAAACATTACGCATTAAATAAAAAGTGTAAGGTTTTTCCTTACATTACCATTTTTTAGGAGTTGGTTGAATGCCGATTACCAAACCATTTATGACGTCGCTCAGGTTCACTTCGACGATGGGGGCTGGAACAGGGACTGGAGCAACATTTGCCATTGCGGCAACAGCATTTGTGAATGACGCGGGCACAGCTGCTACAGCATTCCCTGGTTCGTTTGCTTTTTACAATCTCTACATCAATGGGGTACTTCAGTCAGGGAACACTTCCACTGTCACAACAACGGCGATTACAATTCCCGACGGTGATGTCGAAAACGGCGGAACACCATTGATCGTAGAATTCGTCATCAACTGACAACCAGAAAGTAAATAAGAATTTCCCCAGGAGAGGATAACGCCTGGGGAATATTCCATAAAAGAGTAACATGTCAAGAACATGTTGTAGCCTCAGATTCTTGTACATCTTCATCACTATGAGAAAGGGCTGGAGACCATGCAGCAAAAAACCAGTAAAAGAATAGTAGTGACTCGATCTAATAATCTGAGCACCTGTTACCCAGTAATGCCGCCACTCGGGTGCCCTGATATCTTTCCCGGGCAACCTTGCCCGACCTGTCCACCCTGTCTTCCCTGCCCGCCGTGCCCCTGTACGCCTGGACTGCTAACGACAGTAATTTCGCAATACACGACTTTTTCAGATGGTCAAAAAAATGTATATACAAATGCCGACGCCTCCCTACAATTTAGTACTTCCGGAATTCTCGACCCCAGCACCGTATCGATTATCAATCTTTTTATCAACGGCATACTCCAGCCTTCAAATACGTATGTAGTCCAGCCGGGCGTCTTGATGCTTAGTGATGTCCCGTTCCAAGGTGTACCTATAATCCTTCAATTTATTCAAATCTCCAATTCCTAATAAACGTGTCTTACATACGGGTAAGGGACTACGAGTACGCTTGGAAGCCTTTCATCTGAGGGGATGGACGGTATCATTTTTCCTTTTAATTGGCACGAAACAAAACATCCTAATAGTATAGATGTTGTGGTACAGGGGGAACAGGTGAATCTTTTTCATACAGAAATGAGAATTCATAAATTCCAAGTAACTATTAGCTCTTTCCAAGAATCACTTGTAACTATTTATAGATTATTAATTAAACAAACCCGTCTCCTCAAAATGGGGACGGGTTGTTGATTTTGGTTACTTCTGTGGATTTCGTTCTCTATTTCTTCCCCTCAAACCAAAAAGACCAGCTAATCCAAGCAACCCTATCCATTCCCAGTCTGAATCAGTGTCTACTGCTGTCGTTCTGTACGTGTTGTTATTAATACCAGTGTTAGCGGGTGCCCCATTTCCTGTAACTCCTACACCTGTATTGCCCGTCATATTATTTGGGGTGTTTGTTCCTCCTGTGTTCCCTGCACCTGTACCACCAGTCTCAGCAAATGCAGTTAAACTCATTGTTACAGTTAACATTAAAGCTAACATAATTACCCTCAACTTTTTCACTTGAAAAACCCCCTTGCTGTATTGTCAATCAGAGAATAATTTTTCAGACCGTCGCATTTTGTTTGCAGGTCTGAAGTGGAACCATTGATGTTACTTTGCTCTAAATACGATAATCTTATCCAAGGCAACACTATGCAGACGGAATGACAATCTACAGCTACTTCCTGAAGATAATCGGAAGTAGTAAAATCGCTTGTTACCATGGATTTCTCCACGGGGGAAGGCTATGTTAATTTTGTAATTTTGAAATTGAATTATTGTCCTAAAACTTGAATGGGTATGATTTTGCGCTTTTGGCGCCGAAAGTGTAAACTTGTGTCGCTAAGAGTAAGCCCAATGAAAACAAAAAAGAGGCGGATAATCACCGCCTCTTTTCCCCAATCAATCCCAAGCAAACCTCTGCTCTTTCCAAGGATCTCCATACATATTATACCCATTCTTCTCCCAAAACCCTTGCTTGTCTTTCTCCATAAACTCAATCCCACGCACCCACTTGGCGCTTTTCCAGAAGTAGAGATGCGGGATAACAAAACGCAGCGGCCAGCCGTGCTCTGGGGTCAAATCCTCGCCGTTATGTTTCGTAGCGAACAGGTTGCCGCTTTTCATGAAGTCAACAAGCGGAATGTTCACCGTCCATCCGTGCTCGGCATGCAGCATGACGTACTTCGCTTCCGGCTTCACCTTGACCAGCTTCAGAACTTCCTCAACCGGAATACCTTCCCATTCATTATCCAGCTTGCTCCAGCCTGTAACGCAATGAATATCGTTGGTCGTGCCGCCTTTTGGCAGAGCCATCATTTGTTCGTAGGTCAGTGTTACTTCTTCTTCGACGAGACCGAAAAGACGAAAGCTCCACTCGGTGGACAGGTCTGTATATTCAGGAACCTCCCCGTAGTGCAGGACAGGAAAACCTGTCGTCTGCTTCTGATTAGGGGGAATACGGTCGCGTTTGGTGTCTGATGATGGATTGATAAACATGTTGTTTCCACTCCCCTCGCTGATCAGTGTTCTCGATTATTTCCCAACCCGCAGCAAGGCGTGATCTACCTTGATGCACATGTCCTGCACAACCTCAATGCCTTGATCGGCAACCAATTTAGCCGCTTCTTCGTTGGCAATGCCTTGTTGCATCCAGAACACTTTTGGCTTGTTCTGCATTTTCAATGCATCCTCGGCAACAGGCATCATGTCTTCGCTGCGACGGAACACATCGACGATGTCGACTGGCTGATCGATTTCAGACAGGCTGGCAACCACTTTTTCACCCAAAACCGTTTCACCCGCGATGACAGGATTGACCGGAATGATCTTGTAGCCCGCGTTCTGCATGGCTTGCGATACCATATAGCTGGTGCGGTCCGGCTTGTTGGACAGACCTACTACTGCGATCGTTTTTGCATCCTCCAGCAGTTGACGGCGTACTTCATTGCTTGGATTTTGTGCCATGTGAAAACACTCCTCTTTTATATTGAAATAAAATATTGAACTACCTTTTATTCACTACGGCTGGAAACAAACTCAACAACGGTGCGGGTCATCGCTCCGGTACCGCCAGCTGGTTGCATGTCGCCAGCACTTGCTGTGTAAGCCGTACCCGCGATGTCCAGATGTACCCATGGTGTGTCGCCAACGAATTCCTGCAGGAAAACACCGCCGATGATGCCGTGGCCAAAACGTCCACCAGAGTTTTTCAAATCGGCAAAACGGCTCTTGTTCAGGCTGCGGTACTCATCGAAGGTCGGGAGTTGCCACAAACGCTCACCCGCCACGTCTGCTGCGTTCATCAGCTCATCCAACAGTGCTTTGTCGTTGGTCATGGCGCCAGAGCAGAAATGACCGAGTGCGACCACGATACCACCTGTCAAGGTAGCAGCATCCACCAGGCAAGACACTCCTTGCTCTTTTGCATAGGTGATGCAATCAGCCAGTACGAGACGACCTTCTGCGTCTGTCGTAATGATCTCTACCGTTTTGCCGCTCATGGTCGTGATGACATCACCCGGACGGAATGCCGTTCCGGATGGCATGTTTTCCACGGTACCGACGACAGCCAGTACATTTACTTTTGGTTTAATCTGTCCCAGTGCCTCCAATGCACCGATCATCGTTGCCGCTCCACCCATGTCCGACTTCATGTCTTCCATGCCTGCTACTGGTTTGATGGAGATCCCACCTGTATCAAATGTCACGCCTTTACCGACCAAGCCAATGACATCGTCCCACGTGTCTCTTCCTTGATATTTGACTGCGACTACATAAGGCTCAAGCTCGCTGCCTTTTGCTACAGAGAGCACTCCACCCATCCCCAGCTCTTCCAGCTTCGCTTTCTCCATTACTTCCACAGTCATGCCATGTCGCTCTGCTACCTCGACCATCGCATCCTTCAAAGCGCGTGGAGTCAAGTAGTTGGCTGGTTCATTGACGAGTGTGCGAGCCAGATTCGTCCCGGATACGAGCGCTAAACCACGTGCAACGCCTGCCTGTACCAATGAAGCATCGGCATCTGCAGCCAAAATTTGTACCGTCGCAATTGGGTCAAACTCACGCTTTGCCTTTTGACGGTAGCCCTCGTAGTTGTATTCGGCAAGACCAAAGGCTTCTGTCACTGCCTGTGCCAAACGATCAGCACTCAAATGCTCTGTTGTAGGCAAATCAATCACCACTGTTTTGCCGTTGCCTTTTCCCACAACCGTTTTGGCTGCACGTCCCCATGCATTTCGGGCTGCGACGAAATCAAATTTCCCTGGTTCACCCATCCCGACGATCACCAGTTTTTTTGCAGCTACGCTGTTCATTCCGTGGACAACCGTAATTTCCTTCGCCTCACCTGTTACTTCTTTGTCCTGCTGCAAGCCACTCAGACTGCCACCAAAAGCTTCGTCCAATTCCGGGTATACTTGCGAAATTTCCTCGCCCTTCCATAGCGGGACAATCAGCTCATCACATGAGATATTCACAAGCTGTATGCGTTTTTCTACTGCTACTTTCATATACTCTTCCCTCTTTCTGTGTGGTAGGATACAATATGGGCACATTTGTTTAACACGATGTGTCGACATATAAGCGCAAGGGTGGAAACGTCATGGCTTTTGCCTCTGTGTAAGAAATGACATCCTTTTCCGGCAACAATTTCTCGCATTCATCTATGTAGCGAAGAACTCTTGTTACGTCCAGTCCCCAGTGAACTGGCTGGTAACGAGTCAAATACTTTCGTGCATTGCCTAACATCCAGCGAGCACCTTTTATATTGCCGTACTCTTGGTGATACAGTCCGACTGACAATTGCAGCAATCCTTGCAAAAACTTGTCTGACTTGTCTTCCATCCAGATGTCTTCCAACAGATCGTGGCATTCGTAGTATTCTCCATCATTGAATTTTTCAATGAACTGTAAATACTGCTCGGGATACCCCATGGATGCATGCCTCCGTTTCGAACCTTCCGTCTTCATGGTAACACAGATTGGCAGTGACTTTACATCCAAACAAAAACTTCACGGATTAAGACAACGCCCTTCTGTTACAATAATCCTAGAGATAAGCGCACAGTAGAAAGGAATGGATTTTCCGTGGCGGATTTTTTTGAAAACTTCCCCTTATGGGCAGCACTGCTTGCCATAGGGATCGCCCAATTTATTAAAATTCCCCTCCATTTTTTCGCAACGAAAACGTGGCAATGGTCACTGCTCATGAGTACAGGCGGTATGCCCAGCTCTCACTCTTCTGCCGTGACAGCATTATCGACAGCCGTGGGACTGCGTGAGGGCTTTGGCAGCAACATGTTCGCTATTTCCGCCATTCTCGGTGTAATTGTGATGTTTGATGCCGCAGGTGTCCGCCGCCATGCCGGTATGCAAGCCGTTGTCTTAAATAAGCTGGTCGATGAATTCAACCATCTGTTAGAAGGAATGAAATCATTAAAAGTACGTCCTAGCCAGGAAAAAGCGAAAAAATTGAAAGAACTGCTCGGTCATCAACCAATCGAGGTCTTAATCGGCGGTTGGTTAGGCGTCATGATTGCGTTATTGCTCCATCCGTTTTTTTAAAGGAGGGCTCCCATGCGCATTGTTTCCATCTGTCCCAGCAATACCGAAATCCTGTATTATTTAGGCCTGCATGAGCATGTCGTCGGATTGGATGATCACTCTGACTGGCCGCAGGAGTGGCAGCATCTCCCCCGGGTTGGACCCGATTTGACAATCGATATGGACCGGGTCGCTGCCCTCCAGCCGGATCTGGTCGTAGCGTCGCTCTCTGTTCCTGGCATGGAGAATAATATAGAAGCTCTGCGCAACAGAGATATTCCTCATATCATCCTGAATCCTTCCCGGATCGGGGAAATCGCTCATGATATCCGACTCGTCGGTGAGGCGACAGGAACACAGAGGCAAGCCGAGCAGCTTGCGATCCAATTTGACGAAACCATTGAAAGCATCCGACAAAAGGCAGCGACATACACTCAACGCCCCAAACTGTACTGGGAATGGTGGCCGAATCCCATTTACACACCCGGTCAGGAAAACTGGTTGACGGATGTCAGTGAAATTGCGGGTGCCGTCAATATTTTTGCAGACTATCCTGTCGCAAACGTCAAGGCTACGCGGGAAATGGTCATGGAACGTAATCCGGATCATATTTGCGTCGTCTGGTGCGGAATTGAATTGAAGCGAATCAAGTCTGGCATGATCACAAACCGCCCAGAGTGGATCAACATGACCGCGATTCGAAACAATCAGGTCCACTTGTTGGAGGAAGGCCTCTATTGCCGCCCTTCTCCTCGCATTTTGGAAGGACTGGAGAAGCTGGTTGATTTGATTCATACAAAATGACACAAAAAACGTTCAAAGCCTGTGCCTTGAACGTTTTTTCTTTTTTTCTTCCATGCCACCTATGCGGCATCCATTCGTTTTCGTTACTTGCTATTCAATTTGTTGTTGACCGCTGACGGGTTCCGCCATGGCTGCGATTCCTTTTTCATTCAAGCTATTCAGAAAAGCTTCCGTTACTTTGCCTTCACCTTTTTTTACGATATACACATCCACCGATTTTTTTCCCCATTGCGAGAATACGTCCTGCTTGGTCTCGAAATACAGGTCAATCTTGTGGCCGCGAATCGCTCCACCCTTGTCAGCTACGACGCCATAACCGTAACCTGGGATGTACAAAATGGTCCCCAGCGGGAAAACACGCAAATCAGCTGCAATCGTAGAATAGTCGTCTCTCCGTACTTTCACACCTGAATAGGTAATGCCATAGGACGGGTGAGATGGATTTTTTCCCGTCGACTCGTATCCTGCATAGTAGCCTGTCGCTACTACACGTACTTTTGGATATTGTTCGTGAAATACATCCGCTTTATCAATCACTTGAGTAAGAGAACTGGCAGAGACCATCCGTTTTTTGACGACACGTTGCCCCTCTTTCGTTTCCTTGATTCCAAAAGTGGATGAGACACCGTAGTCTCCCACAACATTATAGCTGTATCCATCGCTTGCGAAGGCCGTCAAGACCAGGATGAACAGCGCGACGATACTTACGAACTGCTTTCCATTCATTTCTTGGTAAACCTCCTCTCGTTTCTAGTCATGTCCCGACGAGGAGGAAAGTATACACAAATTTTGGTTGATTACGGAAATATTCAGTCAGTTGCCCATTTTTCCAATCAAATGCCAAAAGAAAAACAGGCCCGAAACAAAGGCCTGCTTGTACTTGTTTTAGAACATCCGATATCCTTTTTTGCGAAGCGTTTGAATGGTCCAGCCACTCGCCACTGTACCTGCCATACCGCAGCCGAGAATGAGTGAATCCCAAATTCCCGGAACGATTTGTTGATAGACAAGTGCACCTACGACTACACCAACGCCGATCACAACTGGAAACCATGTTGTTTTCAAAATCATGTTTAAAATAAACCCAATGCCAAACCCTAGCACGGAGAACAGAACAATGGATACCATAAATTGCATCAAGTTCATCGACGAAAAAGACCTCCTGCCACCTTCTCCACCTTTTGCCACCTTTTCGGCAAATACAGGAAAGACGGGCTATTTTCGGTATTAAGTGTAGCAAAAAGGCGAGGGATCGGTCAATACGAGAAGCCTAGCCTATGTGTTGCATGCCTGACAGAAAAAACCGCCGATGCATTTGCTTCGACGGTTTTCTATGCGAGGTTAGTTACTCGTTATGGATGAGAAGAAACAGCTTCCTTCTGAGCGTCCTGTGTACCAGCTCCGTCACAGTTAGGGCAATTCTCCGAGCCCCCCAGGAGCAGTTGGAAATACCCTTGGCCATGGCAGTACGGGCACTGTTCTTGTTTTTGTCTCATGTTGAGCTCCCCTTTCGGCATACATGCGTGAAAATTAATTGCATGTATATTCAGATTATTTAGATGTATCTAACTATATCAGAATCTCCCCTTGGTTCACAATGTAGTTCATTGCGAAAAAACATAAAAAAACCGCAATGTAAGCGGAAACATTGTGGTTTATCTAGCTTATTCGCAGGATTACTTAAAGATTTTATAGGAAGTGTATTGAAAAACGGGATCGATAGCAAATGATTGACCTGTCATTCCCTGCTCCCGTTTGATATAGTCCGGCAATATGATTTTCAAATAAGTCGAAGACAGCGGATCACGAAGCAGTTCTTGTATCGGCATAAATTTCGCCTCCGCGATCTCACCTTCCTGCGGACGTGGTTCTCCCCCTATGTAATCCATCCAAAAAACGACCATATTGTCGCTAATGGACTCACGAATGACGCCTGAACGGATTCCCGCTACTTGTCGCACGACCGCCTCGACACTCGTTTCTTCCATCACCTCACGCACTGCTGCTTCATCTACAGTCTCGCCCTCCTGCACGAATCCTGCTGGAAACGACCATTGTCCTTTTAGTCCGCTGTACGTTTTTTTGACAACCAATGCTTCTTGCCCGCGAACAACAATCCCGCAAGCGCCTAGCCAAACCTTTCCTTCGCGCATCCAACTCTCTCCTTCCACATCTAGCTAAACGAAACCCCCGGCTCTACATCGCCGGGGGTACCTATCAATCATCCTCGTCATCTAGGAGCCCATTATCGATCATGTATCGCAGATTTTCCCGATCCCTCTCGCGGCCCTTTTCCTTGAGCCGTTCGATGGCAGGCAGGATGAGAATATCTACTTCACGCTGTACATGCCATGCCAAATCGTGTCGCCCCTGCTCCTCCAGATAAAGGCCCACTTCCATCAAGGCATTGTACCGATCCATCTCTTCGCGGACCATGAGCCCCCGGACTTGAATGCTCGCGTGTCGCATCGTTTTACAGCTTTACTTTCTTCAGTGCGAGACCGACGCCGCCAATTTTGTACAGGTAGCGCAGGTCGCTCGCTTTTTTCATCATGGCTGCTGTGCTGCCGAACAGCTTTTTCGAACCAACTTGCCCGATACCCTCGCCTTTTCCAAGAGAGGCCAATGTCCCTTGCAGATGCGGAATGAATTTTTGTGGAAGATCGCCACGGACCAAGGCAGCGAGATTCTCACCCAGCGTCTCGCCTTCCTGGACCGCAATTTGCGCAGTTGGCGGGTACGGACGTCCTTCTTCGTTGAAAATCAAGGCACAATCTCCTACGACAAAAACGTTCTCGTGACCAGGCGCACGCAAGTATTCGTCTACCTTGACGCGACCTCGCATGACTTCGAAGCCTGCTTTTTCCACGATGCTGTTGCCGCGGACACCTGCTGCCCAGATAACGGTCTTTGATTTGATTTCTTCTCCAGTGTTCAACAGTACGCCATCCGGGGTGCACTGCTTGATGGGTGTTCCAATTTTGAACTCGATGCCTTTTCTCTCCAATACATCTATTGCGTATTGGATCAGCTCTGGGTCAAAGCCAGGCAATGCAGTAGGTGCTGCTTCAATGCAGTAGACTTTCACCAGTTCTGGATCGACATCAAATTCCCGGCACAGCTCTGGCAGACGGTCGCCAAGCTCTCCGCAAAACTCAATGCCTGTAAAGCCAGCTCCACCCACAACAAATGTGAGGTAATCCGTACGATCCGGCTCATTTTTAAATTTGGAGAACATGTATTCAATATGCTCGCGAATATTGCGGACCGCATTGATGCTGCGAATGCTAAAAGCATGCTCCTTGAGTCCCTCAATTCCGAACGTTTCCGGCTCGCTGCCCAATCCGATGACGAGATAGTCGTACGACAGCACCTCGCCGTTTTCGAGCGTGACGGTCTGCTCCTCTGGCTGAATGGCTTGCACCGTTCCTTTGACAAAGTTGACTTTGTCCTTGTTCAAAATGCCATCCAAACTGACGCGGGCGTGATCCGCTGATGCGGTACCTGCAGCCGGCTCATGCAGCCAAGTCGTGATGTAATGATAGTTGTGCTTGTTGACCAAGGTGATTTCTGCCTCATTGTAGTTGAGCTTTTTCTGAAGCTGCAACGTTGTGAGCAAACCACCGTATCCAGCGCCAAGAATCAGGATTTTGGGTGTACCCATCAGTATCCCTTCCAATCATGTATGATGTCATTGTTCATGGTAACTTAAGGAAGATTGTGCGATTTTTCACGTGGTCTGGTACAAATTAAGATGCCCCAATTCATGATCCGGGTAGTATCGGAATTATTGCCCTGTGATGCCATCCGAACCACTCTGTGAAAAAATGCACAAAGTCAGCCATAGAAAAATGTGACAATTTCTTTACAGTCATCCTCATCTTATCGACAACCGATTGGATTTGCAAGGTTTTTTTGCCTATCATCTTTCGAATTTTTCTCCTGTTTTTCCACTTGTATGGGTTATAATGGTTGAGGAGTTCGCTTACGATTAATTCGGAGGTGCTTTGGATTGAATTTTCTGCAAAAGGACGAGCAAATCTACGACATTACGATCATTGGTGGAGGCCCTGCCGGGTTATTTACCGCTTTTTACGGCGGGATGAGGCAGGCCAGTGTAAAAATCATTGAGAGCATGCCCCAGTTAGGCGGGCAATT
This sequence comes from Brevibacillus sp. MER 51, assembly GCF_023714195.1. Classification (NCBI taxonomy): domain Bacteria; kingdom Bacillati; phylum Bacillota; class Bacilli; order Caryophanales; family Paenibacillaceae; genus Brevibacillus; species Brevibacillus sp. MER 51. Next base: position 182,364 of record NZ_JAMAUS010000011.1, read on the forward strand.
ATCCGCTCTTTATCCGGAGAAGTACATATATGATGTAGCCGGATTTCCGAAGGTTTTAGCACAAGATTTGATCAATAATCTGAAAGATCAGATTTCCCGCTTTCAGCAGACCGTTTGCCTGGAAGAAAAAGTGGAAAATGTCGTAAAAAAAGTAGACGATGTGTTTGAAATTACAACGGACAAAGGCACTCACTACTCCAAATCCGTTATCATCACTGCTGGGGTAGGAGCGTTCGAACCTCGCAGGCTGGAACACCCAGATGCCGTCAAATATGAAAAATCCAATCTGCACTATTTTGTTACCGATCTGAACTCCTTCAAGGGACAGCGTGTAGCTGTTATTGGCGGCGGTGATTCCGCTCTGGACTGGTCCCTCATGCTAGAACCTATCGCAAAAGAAGTACACCTCATCCACCGCAGAGACAAGTTCCGCGCACATGAACACAGCGTAGAAATGCTCATGTCCTCCAAAGTAAACGTCACGACACCTTACGAAATTTCAGCTTTGCACGGCGAGGAGCGCATTGAAAAACTCACACTGGCCAATTGCACGACAAAAGAAGAAATCGATCTGGAAGTCGATGCAGTCATTGTCAACTTCGGCTTCATCTCCTCTCTCGGTCCGATCAAGAACTGGGGGCTGGAACTCGAAAAAGGCTCTATCGTAGTCGATACACGCATGGAATCAAACATCCCGGGTATTTTTGCAGCAGGCGATATCGCAACCTACCCCGGTAAGGTCAAGCTGATCGCTGTCGGATTTGGTGAGGCCCCTACCGCTGTAAACAACGCAGTTTCCTACTTTAATCCGGATGCAAAACTGCAGCCTGGTCATTCTTCAAGCATGGACAACTTCAAATCGTAAAAATGTTTCGTCCCTGTTGTTGCCTCCGATGGCTGCGACAGGGATTTTTAATTCCTTGCATAACGGCTTTTGTTGGCGCGCACAGTAGAAGCAACGAGGAGGCGATACGCTTTGAATCATCTCTGTCCAGTCTGCAATGGCTTTACGCCGCTCCAACAAGCGTGTTCAACGTGCGGTCAAGCTATGCAAGATGCAGGCCGACTTTATGACTTTTATGGGAGCTACAGCCCGTACCGGGAGATAGACGATGCCAAGATGGACAACGGTTACCTAGATCGGAAGCGCCACCAATGCATTCATACAGGCTGGTGTCCCTCCTGCCAAACCGAAGAGATGGTCTTTCTGGATGAATGGACCCCCGTTATGCTTGTAACCGATATGGAAAAGGACGCGTACCAGTAAGTTGGTCACGTCCTTTTTTGTTCGAAACGTTATTTTTTCTTCATGGCCAGCTTTTCCGCCATGCGAGAATTGTTTGCTTGCATTTGCTCCAGCATTTGTTGAAGTGACTCCTTAATCTTGGCTGTATCACCAGATTCAATCGCAGAGTCAAAAGCTTCGTGTGTTTTTTTCATTTGCTCGATCCGAGCTTTTCGGGCGTCACGCTCTTCTTTTGGCCCCATGTTTTTGTCTTTCCATTCCTTGAACTGCTTTTCCATCTGTTCGTTGGTGATTTCGCCCTTTTTGAGTTTTTCATTCAGCTTATTGATCAGTTGCTTCCGTTCTTCACGCTTCGCCTGCCACTTCGGGTCATCACTCAACGTCTCGAACTCGCTCATTAAACGATCTCGTTCTTTAAACGCTGCCTGCCATTTCCCCACGCTATCCGGTGCATATTTTTCCGCTAGCAAGAGCATGTACATTTTTTGATGAACGCCTCTGTTTGAGCTGTTTCGCACCTTCATGTGCTTCTCTCCATGCTCATCATGGCTGTGAGTCGGCTTGATCACCTGGGCAACTGTTGCAGTCACATCTTGGGCCAACGCGACACCTGGCATGGTGAGACCCATTAGCAGCGCTGTTGTCATCATTCCTTGCTTCCACATCTTCATCCTATTCACTCCTTCTAGTAGATAACGTCTAACGTCTATGATTAATCCGTTAAAAAGGACGCAACTCTTCTCTATCCAGCCCCAATAGCTTTACGAGGCCCATTTGCTCCAGATCGCTTTTCGTTTTTTCGGTGCCATACTGATAAATAAGCTGGTAGATGGCCCGCAGGTTGTCATCGTATTCGTCGTTGTCCCGATCCGGCATGTCAGACCATAGCGTATGCCCATGCATCCACATCATGAAATCGCCGTGAACACAGTTATTGAACAGATCGCGCATCATACCCACTTGTACGTCGGTCGCTTCGATCTCAAAATCGTATGTGGCGGAGCCTTTTTCATCGCGGATTTCTGCCACGGTCGTTCCCGCTTGCAAGGTCACGTAGTAGTGTTTCTTATTCAGTGTCACTCATCTCCTTTTTGGATCGCATCACCGACTTGAAAACTTTTCCTCCTTACCATGTGCAAAAATCGCAAAAACATGTATTTAACAAGCAAAAAAAGCCCTCCATCAGAGGAGGACTCTTTCCTTCTTTCAATTTCGCCTGTACGTTATGATCGATCTTCTTTCCGCAAATTATGCCCGGTGTTCTCTCCTGTTTTCGGGGGAGTGCTGCGTGAGCCGGCGGATGCTTCCGTTGGGCGCTTGTCTTTGTTGTTGTGCTTGGACATGTAGTTCCCTCCCTTACTCGATGAGTAGCTGCCCATGTAGTATGTCCCCACCCGAGAAATGAAAAAACACCTTGACCCGCTAAGCAGGCCAAAGTGCTTGTTTGTTGATCTATGCCAATAAGAAAATCGAATTATTTCACGACTAATTTTGCTACCATCTTGGCATGATCTGGTCCACAGATCACGTTGCAAAAGATGGTGTACTCGCCAGCTGTATCGATTTTCATCGTTTTGCTGCCATCTTTCTGGAGGTCTACATCCAGCCCTTGGATACCAATACCGTGAAAGCCTTCTGTCGACTTGAAGTTGATCGTGAACTCTTCGCCTGCTTTTACTTCATAGGTTTCTTGATTGAATTTCCAGTTACTAGCTTCGATATTCACTTGTGTGCCTGTAGTCGCTGCAGTAGTCGCTGCACCCGTGCTAGCAGCTTCCTTGTCTCCGCCGCATGCTGTCATCAACATTGCAGACAATGCAACTGAAGAAATCAATAGACCCCACTTCTTGTTCACTTTTGACCCCTTCTTTCTTCTTTTTCTACACTTCCATCTTACTCGATGAGATCAATCCAAAATCTGACATCTTGTGAACGAACAGTGACGAATTGGGGAACGATTGTTGAACATGAGCGTTCATGTTGGATTGATCATGTACACAGTGATCTCTGGAAAGCAATTCAGCCGGATTGGCAGCCTGGAAGTACCTAGTCCACGACTGATACCAAATACACCAACGGATTGATCCTCTTTTTGCCCGACATGAAAATGCTTGTAGGCGCCAACAGTCCGATTGAACAAGCGAATTTGTCCACCATGGGTATGTCCGCTCAAGAGAAGATCAGCCTTCAAATCCTCGTTGTGAATCAATGAGATTATATTTGGGGAATGGGCCAAAAATATCGTCATGTTCGCCTGCTGGATCTCTTGTTCCGGACGCTGTTCATTGCCGTAAATCGAATTATCGAAGCCATATATCCAAATGCGACGGCCGCCCTTTTCTATCACGGCACTCTCGTTTTCCAACACCTTCATTACCTGCTGCCAGGCCTCTTTTTGCGAATGGTAGGCAGCATCGGAATAGACCTTTTTGTGAAGTCTCCCCGCTTCTCTCTCGTAATTGCCAGGAACGAAGAATATTCCATCCCTGCTCTTTACTTTCGCTAGCTCGCTCAACACACGCGTCAACTGCCCGCTGTGCTGTGTCAAATCTCCCGTGACCATCACCAAATCGGGATCGTGGACATTCACCAGCTTGTGCAGCTCTCCATTCCAAAATCGTATTCGTCCATGAGGATCGGAAAGATGAACCAATGTAAGTGGAGGGACAGAAGGAATCGTCAGCTTCACTGTCGATGTTTTGACGTAAGTCGTATGGTAGGCGAGAAAGATTATTCCCACCAGGATACACATAATTGTCGTTGTCATCATTTTCGGAACAATCCTCGCTTTCTTCCGTCTTATGGTTTAGAGGAGTGGATCAGTGATGATTTTGAGGAACACTCAAGGTATTCTTACCGTTTTCTCGTTCATGCTTCTTTTCACCTTTTTCGTCCAACCTTTTCCTGCGTCTGCCTGTAGTTGTGCCAGACCCCCTGACCCTTTAACAGAAAAAGATCAGTCTGCTGCTGTATTTACAGGCAAGGTGCTCCAGGTAAATGAGCGAACAGACTGGCTTCGTTGGCTCCCCTTTTGGGATAAACCAGAGCGGGGAGGCTTTGATGTTATTTTCGAGGTGCAGTCCACGTGGAAAGGAGTAGATCAGACACAAGTTCAGATCGTCACCAGCGGCCTTGGAGGTGCATGCGGCATTCCTTTTCAACCGGGTCAAGAATATCTTGTCTATGCCTCTTATTGGGAGCTAAATGAGCTAGAAACCAATATCTGTACACGAACAGCCCTCAAAGCGGATGCAGGAGAAGACTTGCAAGTATTGGGGCCAGGTACAGTGCCTGTCGGTTCAGCAAGTCTTGATTGGAATAATTATTTATCCACAGGAATTGTCATCATCGCAGGAGGAATCTTGTTCTATCTCTTTTTGTTTCAAACAAAACGGAGACGATAACTCCATCGTCTCCGTCCTCTAAATTCATTTCAGATAAGCTTTTGCCCGGTACTCCGAGAGATTAAAGGATTGCCAGCTATTGTCCTCATACAAAATCTCCTTCCGCTCTTGCAGCATCTCCATAAACCTTTCTTCTACCTTTCTATCCCGAACAAGTTCCATAACTACTGGTATGGCATCATAAGACAGCTCGCTCAAATACTCGATGTCGATATGTCCAGTAGCATGATAGCGCTGTACATTGTTTTTGGCGATAATGACGTCCATATTCATGTAATTCAGAATGACGTAACTCACGAGTGTCACAATCGCGTAATACTTGATCAAGGAGAAACCATCTCTCCAAATTTTCAAAAGAGCAATGATAAACAGCCCAAACAGAAAGATCATGAAAACGTGAGCTAACAGCCGCGTATGCGTATACCCGTAAGCATCCTCATACAGCGAGAGGCGAAAATAGGCGGACACAAGCATGAAGCCCGTACAAATCGTCAGCATACTCAGCAGAATTTGAATGATCTGGTAGAGCATTGGCTTAGCCCGTGATGCGAAGTGCATCGTACATAGGAGAATCAAGAAATTAATGACAGTGACGGTCACCAGCTCATTGAATCCATTTCTAGCATACTCGGCGTACGTCAATTCATCTGGTAAAACTCGCTTCGCCCCGATGAACAAATACGATATCTGAATGTATGTAAACGCTGTATACACAATATTGATGATCGCCAGAATCGTTACAAGGATAACTCCGTCCCAGACAATCTTTTTGTCATCTTCGGGTACCGGCAGTTCCACTACTTCTTCTCGTTTCCCGAAAAGAGAATATATGTAAGCAAACACAAGGATCGTAATGAGCCCGATTAGCATCATTCGAAAGATTGCTTCAAGTGAATCGATATCAATCACCCTTCGCGGGATTTGCCCCAGAAAATGTCCAAACACACTATCCGCATTCGAGAGCAAGGAGAGTACAATCACCAGAAGAGGCACCGAGATGGCGATTCCGATGAAAACCTTCTTCATTACGCCATACTTCTCCTGGTCCAACCTGTCCTTGATCCGTTCCTTTGTCAGCCTAAATGGCAGGCGCGTATACTTCGGGGTGTACAGGAGCAATGTCTCCACCATCTCCATGAAAAAGCCTGCTTCGTACCATTTCGCTTGATGACGCTTGGTGATTAGAATCGTTTGGATCACAAATAAAAACGGAATCAGTACCAGGTTGAACAGATGAAAATGAGGATTGGAAAATAGAAAAAAGGTTAGCGCCAGTAGAAAAATCGGAAGCGTCCATATCCAGTCGAATACTTGCTTTCGAGAAAAGCGTAAATGAATGCGTTGCCTAGCCTGCCAAATAAAAAGACCGTACAGGCCCATTACGAACAACAGATAAGAGATGCCAAAGCCTTTCCCGTAAAACATCCAGTCAAACAGTATGCCGATCCCAAATGCCCCTAGCAAAAGCCACTGCAAGCCTTTTTGTTCTTGCGTAATATCAGCCAATCTCTTCACTCCTTACGACTTTTTGCCCCAAAAAATAACGTAAGAGCAGACTCCATAAAAGAGCTGCTCTTGTAAGTACGTGCATAATTGGTGAAATGTTACAATTTTTACCCGAACTGTTTTTACTTTAAATTCTCGGCAATCAACAGCAATTCTTTTTTCGTCAACGCTGGATTCATGGCCCCCACTTCAATGAGCCTGTTTTTGTCCTCTTGATAAACCTTTACAAGTTTTTGTTCTGTTCCATCCAATAGCTTCTGAGCTACATACATTCCCTCATATTTTTGGACTTTCACTTTTTCTACAATTGCATCCTCTCCTGCTGCTTCTTCGATCCATTTCACACCTTCAAAGTTCGTAATGGCGATGTACACGTCCCCGTCCGTTCCTGCTCCTTCACTCCCTTTGTACAACGTAAAGACTCTATTTATTGTCGGCTTAGGAGATACTTTTCGCATGACGATTTGTTTCTTGTCCTTCTCCGCCTCCTTGTGCATTTCTGCGAATAATTCTGGTTGGCTATAATCAAATGGATACTCGACATGTCCTTTTAAGAATTTGTAGCCACCCGCTATCTCTGCTGGTACCTCATAAAAGCTGCCCACTTCTTTCTGCAACGGTGGTGTGGTCAAATGTTCAACAGGAATATATGTGAAGGAAACACGTTTTTTCGGATTGTCCGGTCCAGGTATATAAATAGCTGCCCCTTCTCCTTGCTTAAGCGAGTTTCGTGCGTCTTCAAAAGTTTTCATTGTTTCAGCGCTGCTTTTTTCCTGTGGAGTAGTAGTCTGCTCCACTTTTACTACTGCTTCCCCTTTTTCATTCTTCAATTCGTATACCTTCATGGCTGCATATGCGGATGTTCCTCCAAACACAAGAATAGCCGCAACCAGTAATCCCAATCTTTTTTTCATCTGTTTTCCCTCCGGTATATTTTTTCGTTCCTTGATTTTTTGAAGGACTTGATCCTTGACATCGAAATCATCGGCGGCTGCTAGTAACTGCTGTTTCCAATCATCGGGTTGCTGAGATCGAGTCATGTCTATCACCGCCTTCACTCACGAGCATGTAAGATTTACATTTTTTCAATGCACGCTCATACTGTTTTCGCAGCGTAGCTGGCTTTGTATCGAACAACAAGGCCAGCTCGTCGTAGCTGCGTTCTTCCACCACACGCAAGATCAGGAGATTCCGCTCCTTTACGGATAGCTTTGATATCGCTACATGAAGAGGGTTGTTCAAGTACTCGGTATCTTCTATCTTCTTTTCACCCTCATGGCGACTAGCCGTCTGAATTCCCGCTCGCAAAAAAGTGACCACGCGATTGAGCTTCGCCCTGTTTAACAAGTTCAAGCAATGATGATACGCGATCTTATACATCCATGCCGAGAAAGAAACGTGGTGTCGATAGCTGTCCAACTGCTCGAATGCCTTCAAGAAAACCTCCTGGACAGCATCCTCCGCTTCCTGCCGGTGTCCCAGCATGTGGTAGCAATACACGAACAACGGCTTTTGCATCGCATCGATGATCAAACCAAATTGGTCGATATCCCCGGATCTGACCTCCTTTAGCACTTGCTCCATTTCGCTATGATCCAAGCCCTCTCACCTCCGATTCGCACGTATAACAAACAAAGGCGTCATTTTGTGACAGATTGCCGCAAAAAAAATCCATACCAAAGTATGGATTCCTTGTGTTATTTCCACTGAACCTTGTAAAGCTCATTTTTTGTTTTGGCATAGAGGCTGTATTGTGCGGGTGCGATTCCAATTATTTCTAATATAAATTCAAGTCCATATTTTGTAAATTTCTTTTTTTTCGCACAACAAAATACCCCTTCAACTCGTGCGCAATCATTCACACAAGTCGAAGGGGTTCTGTCCTTATCCTTCTTAGTCGTCACATTTCTCCGCTTTTCCTTCAGCCAACGCTGTTTTGAACGAAGATCCACAGCCACAAGAAGCGACTGCATTCGGATTCTCGATGGAGAAGCCTCCACCCATCATCGATTCCTTGAAATCGATCTCTGTACCTTTAATGTATGGGTAGCTGTCCTTATCGACAACAATTTTCACACCGTTTTGCTCGAAGGTCTCGTCGCCTTCCTTCATCTCTTCGTCCCAGCCCATCCCGTAGGTAAAGCCGCTGCAACCACCAGTTCTGACACCTACCCGCAAAAACACATCGGGCTTGCCTTCTGCTGCCAGCATTTCTTTTACTTTCAGACTGGCGCGCTCTGTCAATGTAATCATGCTTCTTTCCCTCCTTCACAGGCTCATCATTCCTGCACTTGTTACAACCAGTATATTCAGTTTACTAAGAAACGCTTCTTCCCACAAGGTTCCCCTGCACTTTACGCGCTCATTCTCTCTTTCCAAATAAAAAAGAAGGGTTTCCCCTTCCTATGCAAAATGTGCATTGTTTTCCATTAAATAAAATCTATACGCTTTCTTCCGGTTCCCTGCCTTAGACAGACTATGATCGATCTGGTTCAGTTCGTTGTGTAGTTGATCAATTTGTATACTGTATTCTAGGACATCTGGATGATCTAACCCAAACTCTAACCCCATATATACCATACGCTGTCGAAGGAGTTCGATTTTCTCGAGCAAAACGTCCCGCATTTGAAGCTCCTCCTAATAATAGATCAGGCTTTCTTACTATATTTTACAAGAACAGCTAGAATTTCGCAAACGGAAAATTCCTACTTTCCCCAATTAATGCCGATATTTGTTAGTTTTTTACAATATTCCGCACATAGAAATAACGACTTTTCATGAACAATGGAGTGGAGAATCGGGCGAAGAGGAGCCGAGTGTAGAGTTGGAGAACTTATGATATTGTTCGTACTTACCAAGAGGTTTATAATATAGGTGCTCTTGTTGCCCGAGATTCGCTTTATTCCTAAGAGCTTATCCACTCCCATGGTACGAATATCGATTGGGTACGACTGGATTAAAGCTCTTTCATCTAAGAACCATTGACTTTGAAAGGAAGTGTTTGGAATGGCGCTTGAAACGATTGCCATACAGGACAAATCTCTCGCCGGAATTGCAGAAAAAGTTATGCATGGCGAAAGACTTACCTTGGAAGACGGTGTCACCCTTTTTAATTCCAACGATCTTTTGACGATTGGACAATTGGCTAACGTTGTTAACTATCGCAAGAATCAGGATAACGTTTACTTTTTGCAAAATCTGTACATCAACCCAACCAACGTATGTGAAGCTCATTGCAAATTCTGTGGCTTCCGCCGCGATGAAGGGGATGAAGGTGCCTACACGATGAGCATGGAAGAGTTGCTTCATTATGTAGAAACGCGCTTCCATCCGGGTATCCGTGAATTCCATATCGTTGGCGGACATAACCAGCACAAGCCATTTGAATACTACCTCGACACCCTTCGTACCTTGAGAAAAGCGTACCCGGATGTGACGATTAAATCGTATACAGGTGCTGAGATCGAGTTCTTCTCCCGTATTTCCGGTCTATCCATCCGCGAGGTTTTGCAAGAGCTGATGAAAGCTGGTCTGCAAAGTCTTACTGGTGGTGGCGCTGAAATTTTGACTGAGCGCTATCGTATGAAAATGAGCCCGGAAAAAGCAAGTACAGACATGTACCTGCAAGTACACCGCACGGCACATGAGTTGGGCTTGAAAACACATACCACCATGCTGTACGGCTCCATCGAGACGTTGGAAGAACGCGTGATTCACATGCTCCGCCTGCGCGAGCTGCAAGATGACACAAACGGCTTCATGGTGTTCATTCCATTGGCTGTTCAACCGATCAAAGCAACAGCTGGCATCAAGCGCCGCAACTCTGCCATTGATGATTTGAAAACAATGGCAATCAGCCGTCTGATGCTCGATAACTTCCAACATATCAAAGCATACTTCATCAACATCGGTACCCAGCTCACACAGCTTTCTCTGCAAATGGGGATTTCCGATGCTCACGGAACCTTGATCGAGGAGCGCATCAGCCACTCAGCCGGTGCACTTACCCAGCAGGCTCTGACAGTAGATGAGTTGGTTTGGTTGATCAAAGGCGCAGGAAAACGCGCCCTGGAACGCGATACCTTCTACAACGTGATCAAAGAACATTAATCCATAAAAAAGCTGATGCTCCGAATCACTTGGGCATCAGCTTTACTATTTTGATACGTGCACGGTTGATCATGCTCCCCGATGAACATCCTAAGAGAACAATCTACAGAGGAAAATCTGCATCCAGCAGTTCTTCTTCCTCCCGTAATTTATTCTTGATTTTCACCAGTAATTCATCCGCTGTTGGAGCTTGTACCAATGTGCCGTTTACAAGCGCGAATGGCTCCATGTAGCATTCACCGCAATACCCCAGACAGCCGTACTCGAGTACGTCCACATCCAGATCAGGATCATTTTCCAATGCATCCACGACGGATTGCGTATAAGAGGAAACATTGCTCGCGCAAAATTCTACTAGTGGTTTCATCTATTGTCACCTACCGATTATTTCGACATCATCACGTACTTTATTGTACCGCGACTTTGATAAAAATCCAGCGGAGAAAACGGGAAAAAGATTCTGCTTGCATTTTTAGTGAAAGAGACTAAAAATAGAGTGGGTGCTGTAAAAAACGGACAGAAGAAAGGACTAGACCTTCTATGAAACGACTTGTGATCCTTGGAGGAGGATACGGGGGTCTTCGTATTATTGAGCGAGTCCTGTCCCCTGATTTACCAGATGACGTATTTATAACCCTCGTAGACCGTATGCCGTTTCATGGCTTGAAAACAGAGTATTACGCTCTGGCGGCAGGTACTACACCGGAATCTCACCTGCGTGTTACTTTTCCAAATGATCCACGCCTGACCGTCAAATACGGAGAAATTGCTGGCGTGGAATTGGACGAGCAGGTCGTCAATTTTGCTAACGGGGACACCCTCTCCTACGACTGGCTTGTAATCGGATTGGGTTGTGAGGATCGTTACCATGATATCCCTGGTGCTGATCAATTTACGTGTTCGATTCAAACCATGGGAGCTACTCGCAACACATACATGGCAATCAATAATGTGAACCCATACGGCACGGTTAGCGTTGTAGGCGGTGGTCTTTCCGGGGTGGAAATGGCTGCTGAGCTGCGCGAGAGCCGTCCCGACCTGAATGTACGCATCATCGACCGCGGTCAAAGCATTTTGAGCCCATTCCCGAAAAAACTTCAGGAATATGCTTCTCAATGGTTTATTGAGCACGATGTACAGCTTGTTTCCATGGCGAATGTCACTGGTATCGAGCAAGGGATCGTGTACAACCACAACCAGCCTGTTGAAAGTGATGTTATCGTATGGACAGCAGGTATTCAAGCGAACAAAATCGTGCGCTCTCTGCCGATCGAAACAGACAACATCGGACGCGCCAAACTAAATCAGTATCATCAAATCCCAACCCATACGAACGTGTATGTGGTAGGCGACTGTGCAAGCACCATCATTGCGCCGAGCGCACAAACAGCTGAGATCCAAGGCGATCAAATTGCCCTGATGTTAAAAAAAGACATCAAAGGTGAGGAGTATCCAGCCTCATTGCCTGCTCTCAAGCACAAAGGCTTCCTCGGTTCCCTCGGCAAAAAGGAAGGCTTTGCCAGCATGGGGAAAATGTCTCTGGTCGGTCAGATGGCTCGTGTCATCAAGAGCGGTCAGTTATGGATGTACAAAAAGCATATGGGATAGTGTACAAGCCTGTTGGCCGGATGGTCTAACAGGTTTTCTTTTTGTATATAATCTCCAAGCTGAATCGGCATAATATCGTAGACCGGAATAACCAGCTTGGAGGTTTTTTAGTGGAATCAAACACATATGAGGATATGAAAGATACGCTGGCTGACAACTACATGCCGATGACTTCCTTTCGAAGTGGAGTCGAAGAGACAGTCAGACCAGATGTAGCATGCTACACCATTCAAATTGTGAACATCGCGCTGGTCGGAGATTCACATTCATGGGTTCTGGTAGATGCGGGGATGCCACAATCGGCGGAACAAATCATCGAGATTGCCCGGGAGCGCTTTGGTGAAGAAGCAAAGCCAAGAGCCATCCTGCTCACTCACGGTCATTTCGATCATGTCGGGGCAGTCGTCGAGCTCGTAAAAGCGTGGAGGGTTCCCGTCTATGCCCATTCGCTTGAAATCCCTTATTTGACAGGTCAAAAATACTATCCGGAGCCAGATGGAACGGTTGAGGGCGGGCTGCTTGCGAAGATATCACCGTTGTTTCCAAATGAACCAATCGATTTGGGCAGCCATGTTCATCCTTTGCCCGAAGACGGGAGTGTTCCCGGAATGCCTGGATGGCGCTGGATACATACACCTGGACATTCGCCCGGGCACATTTCGTTCTTTCGTGATGAAGACAGAACTCTTCTCGCAGGAGACGCTTTTGTTACGGTAAAGCAGGATTCGTTGTATCAAGTCGTGACTCAGCAACAGCAATTGACCGGTCCCCCTGTTTATTTGACAACCGATTGGCAGGCAGCTTGGCAATCCGTCGAAAAGCTTGCCAATCTCGCCCCTGCGTATGCAATCACTGGTCACGGTCCACCTATGTATGGCCAGGAATTGGCCGATGGATTGGTCCAATTGGTTGCTGAGTTTGATCGGATAACTGTTCCCAAGTATGGACGATACGTGGATATGGAGATGTAGACTGGCAAAAAAGCTGACGTCGGGATGGTTGGACGTCAGCTTTTTTTGATTAGTGATTGTTAAATGCGCTTATAACGTGATAAGAACGACTCTACATCATTGTACAGCCCGCCCTGATTGGCGTATTTTACGTAATTTTTGACTGTGCGCAGCCATTCAATGGTAGAAGGATTGGTAGATGTGATGGCTTGCTTCAAATCATTCATCTGAATTGGGCGTTCAAAGCCTGTCTTCATAATTTCAGCGATCACCATCTCTGTCGCAGTCTCTACGACATTCTCGATATCTGCGCCAGAATACAGGTCTGTTTCCTTGGCCAACCAATCGTAATCGATCTCAACCACTGGCCGTTCTGCCAGCTTGATTTGAAAAATCGTCTTCCTCGCTTCTTCATCTGGAGGTGAGACAAAAATCATCTTGTCGAAACGGCCCGGACGCTTAAAGGCAGGGTCTACATCCCATGGCATATTGGTCGCACCGATGATGAGCATCTTGTCTGTGCTGGTATCGATCCCTTCGATCTCGGTTAAGAGCGTATCAACAACTGTTCGCATTGTATTAGATGAAGCACGGCTGCGATTGTAGCCAAGTGCATCCATTTCATCGAGGAACAGGACACTCGGGTTGTTCGCTCTCGCAGACGAGAAGATCTCTCGGAGGTTTTGCTCACTAGCGCCGATATAAGGATCGAGAATATCCGAAATATGTATGGGCACAAAGCGGGCACGGCATTCCCCTGCTGTCGCTTTGGCAATGAACGTTTTTCCGCATCCGGGCGGTCCGTAAAGGAGGATTCCGCCCCCCACTTTTTTCTTGAAGAGTTCGAATAATCCAGGGGACACAAACGGCTTGATAATTTTCATTTGAATGGCATTCTTCACCTCATGAAGTCCGCCTACATCCTCGAAGGTCACCCGTTCTTTCTCTCTCCCCCGTTTGCCAGCTTGTCCGCCGGAAATTACTTGAAAGGTCGAAGAGTCCTCTTGGGTTTCAACTTGCTCGCGGATATCCAATTCCACTTCTTGTACTGTTACCGAAGTCTGTTCAAAAGCCTCATGCTGAACCAGTCGAGGGTGACTGGGAGACGTATTTGAAGCTGCTAACTTACCCAACTCCACGATGATTTGCTGCTGGAGGGCGTGATCACAGAACCGAAGCGCTTGAGTGAATGCTTGTAACGCTTCATTATTTTGACCGATCTGCGCATATTCCAAGCCTAACAGGTACCAAGCAGATCCATTTTCAGGATTGCTTTCCGCCATTTGTTTAACGACATCGATTTTATTCATATGAAACTTCCTCACTTTACAAACAATTTATAAACAAACCCCGAAATCCACGTGTAAACATTAAAGATAAGCAGAAAGAGAAAGATGCCCCCAAACGCTGGTGGATACAAGTAAATAGCCAGTAAAATTAGTCCCACGCTAGCTGCCCATGAACCAATAGGTCCTCCCAGCTTGTGAACAATTCGGTTCGGAAAAAAAAGAAAATGGGTCTCCTTTTCTATACCGTCTAGTAGTTCCTTTACTCGAGAATTTGTCGGGTCTAGCATAAAGGCGTGGATCAGAGCTTCCTTCGCTGTTTTGTAATCATTTCGAAAGTAAGCCTCTTCTCCAATTTTGATTAGCTTGTACAAATCGTCTTCGGCTACTTGTATGTACCCTGCCAGCGCTTCGTATTTCTCTTTTTTCTTACCATCGATCATGGCCATATAAAATTGGTAATGCAGCACCGTTGGGTCCATCGGGTCTAGACGTTTCGCTTCTTCCAGCAGTATCCTAGCCCTTTTTAGATGGCCAGTCTCGTACATCAGGAACGCATACGTGGCAATGTTACTCGGTTCGAGAGGATTTAAGGACAACGCATAAAGCATCGCCTCCTCCGCTTCGTACCATTTTTTTTGCTGTTTCAGAATCAATCCAAGGGTATTATAGACATATTCTGTAACGAAGCCCTCTTTAATGGCGTTTGTACAAAGCTCATAGGCTTCTTCATAATTGTCCAGTTGGTATTCACAATATCCCATCATGTATAGTAGTCTTGGATGCGCAGCGTCTTCGGCCAATACCTGCTTAAATTGTTCTCTCGCCTGTTCATAGCGCCCCATTTCATAGTAATGCTCGCCCAACTGATAGTGGGGAGAACCCTCCAAAACTTTAAGATCCATATAATAACGGCACTCCTTTTACAATGTAACCCACTTCCAGCATCCTGCCTACGAAGGAGCACCCAATAGCAGTTTGGAACATTGGCTGAATTGTACCGTGGATTCCCTCATGAACCTTATATCTTCTTTTCATGAAATAGTAATAAGCAAGCCCAATCCATGTCCCTAAAAAAAATCTGAGTAGCCCTAGTGGTAAGACGAAATAAAGAATAATTCCTACGACCAAAATGACGGTACGCAACAACGGATTGACACGTAACCACACTGCATTTTGCATCCCCAACACAAGCGCGGGTAAAAAACCGCCAATCATACATGCATACAGATAAGAGGTCAGATTGTATGATTTGGTTTCATAGTTCACATCGGGTTTCAGACTCGGTTGAAACAATTCTAGATTCATTCATTCACGCTCTTTCTATAACTATTCAACCAACTCAGGCTGGAAGCGCTCGGCCAATAATCGTGTCGCTCTTGCGGGATCAATCTCGTACATTAGCAGCTCTTCGCTCCCTGAAACCGCCACACAAAGCCGTTCCCCGGTCGGTGAGATCAAAGCTGTCGTCACTTGTTGATTTGGAATCGCGTAGTTCACACTGGCGAAGTAGATGTTGTTTTCCAAGCTTCGGCAAACCATTGCCCCGTTGTAAAAATCGGGATTGCTGACTTCTCCTGTAAACATCGGATGGAAAACGATGCTCGCCCCACGGCGTGCCGCCCACCGTACCGTCTCTGGATATCGCCATCCTTCATGGCAAATGACAATGCCAAAAGACACATCCTCTATCGTAAACATTTGGCGCCCTTCGCCCGGAATATAGTCAAACTGATCCTCATCTGGATCGATCTGATTTTTTATTTGCAGCCCAAGATCTTCTCCCTGTTTCCCCACCACAAAGGCGACTAGATGATAGCCGCGCTCATCCTTCCATTCCATCGGTAAAATGACAGCGAGCTGACGTTCCTTCGCCAGAGCACGAATCTCTTCCAAGGCTCTCCGTTGTACCTCATGATCATATGCTTCCACTTCATAGCCTACACCGCGCAGCCCAGGAATCATCGATTCAGGAAAGCAAATCAAATCGCACATGTTTTGCGCAGCGTTGATCATCTGCTGCTTAATAATTGCAAGCCCCTCCGCTGCTGATTGGGGGAACCTCGTCTGAGCCAAGCCTATTTTCATGGGGAATCCCTCTTTCTATGGAAGATTTCTTTTTAACCTCGTGAAAAATTCAAATCTATCAGCCTGTTCAGGCAGAGCAGACACCTGTGCATCCCCTAGCTCAAGGATGGTCCACGAGCCATTTTCCAGCTTGGCGATATCCATAGAAAAAAAGCGGCTCTTGATTTTTTTCGCTACCTCTAAAAATGGCTTGAGATCTGGCGGCGTTTCGTCATATTGTCCTTCCTCCCAGTAATTTTCCATGTACATGGGTTCACCATCCAAAAAGAAAACGCGATATTCCTGGGATAATGGCATGTTGCTCTGCGAGTGATGGGTCAAAAATTGAAGCTTCAGAAATTCTCGAAAGACGACTCCCTCATTCAACTCATCCTGTTGCAGCTCCAAAAATCGGCTTGTCACTTTCTGTACCTTTTCATTATCGGAGGCATCGGGAATATAGCAGGCCTCATTCCAATCGTGTTTTCGAGATTTCACATAATCTTTGATCATGATCGGAGCCTGTCCAAATCTCTTTACAATCCGATACACGTTTTCAAATGACGCGTCTATCTCTTCTTTGTGCAGCCAGACCGACAGCGGGGTGAAATCTTTGATGATCTCATAAGATTCAGGCAGGTAATGGCAATGCACGTACTTTTCGGGTGTATTGATTAACTCTATATTTTTGGCTAGCAGCGCGTCGTACAATTTTTGGTACAGGAACGGCTTTAGCATCCATCCCCTGTAGATAGCCGTTACTTTTTCAGGAGAGGGTTGGATTTGTTTCACAGCCCCTAACGGGTTGTCCTGGTATATCAGTTGTTCCAAGCTGATCAGATGAATGTCCAAGCCGAGTTGTTTTGCGCACGTATAATCATATTCATAGGTTTCATCGACTTTGTTTTCTTGAAATGGTTGACCGCAAAATAGGACTTTCAGCTGCACGATCCTCCTCTCAGAAAAATTGGAAATATCATCCCATTATACAAGATAACTCTTTGAACGTAAAAACCGTCAAGACTAATCCTGACGGTTTTCTCATCTTGCTATTTTATCTCTTTTGGACACGTAAAACAGGCACTTTTTTCGGTTCAAAGGTGTCTGCCAGTATCTTCTCTTGAATGACATTCAGCTTGAGCAAGCTCGAAATTTTCCCTGTATCCGCCTTCGACATGAGGCGCCAAAGCGAAGGATCGGGCAAGGCGTTGTAAAGGCGATCATCGTTGTATTCTCGCCGCTCCTGATAGGAGATCAGCAGCTTGTATTCGCCTTCTTCTGCGCTGCCTGCTTCGCTGTAAGCTTCAATCAGTTTACTCCGCAGCTCGTTCAACTCTTCCTCTACCTGCTTCTGAATTTCCTTCAACTCGTAGTAGCGAGCAATCGGTTGGTCCATCCGCTTTTCCTCCTTTAGTTACCCCTGTACCCAAAATCCTTATGAGGAAAAGTCCGTTGGTAGAACCATTCGCTGGCAACGAAAAACAGCCTCCTTTTTCATAGGAGGCTGCGGTCAAGCTCTGCCATTATTATTTTTCAATTATCGTGTTGATCGCTTCACCCGGGTGTTTTTTCAAGAAAGTAGAATACTCTACTTCCCATGGATTCCATTTGCCTTCCCCTTGGTAGCCCCATACGGAATTGATGCGGGAGACGGTATCTGTGTTGTTCATCCCTACAAGTCGTTGCTCCCCGACCAGCTCATATGTGCCGTTCGCATCCATATCGACTGGAGTCAAAGAACCGAATGGATAGGAGAATACAGAAACAGCATCTTCTGTTGGCTGTACTTTGCCTGCTTTGTCATACAGCTTGGCAGCTACGTATACATCCTGGTTCGCACTTACGTCAAGCGTCAGGGGCTTATCCAGGTGGGAGCCTTTGCCCTCTACTTTAAAGCCATCTACGAATTTCCCCTCGTAACGAATTCCTTCGTTTTCCTTTTCACCAAAAATCACGGCTGGTTTGCTGTTTTCAAATGTAGCGATTACGTGATTGTAGACACCACCGCTTCCGCCAGTCGCTGTTTTCACGAAAGCATCCGCAACATGATCACCCGTGAAGTCTACGAGAGTCAGCTCGCCTTCATAGCCGCCCAGCTCTTTGATATCGGTTTGGCTATAAGCGCCTGATTTTCCGTCTTTCACTACAATGTTCATATTGGAGGAATAGATGTCATCCGCTTTTTCTTTTTCACCAATCAGATATACAACGTCATCCTTCTTATCGCCATTCACGTCAGCCGTTTTTTGATCGATCACATAGGTGTTTTTCGCGAGCTTCAATTCAGTTGCGGCAGAGAACAGCTTTCCTTTTTCAGAGTCTGCGTGAGCTACTTGTGTATTCATTGCAGAAAATCCAGTAACGCCTACAACTCCTGCGAGCAGCAAATATGTAACAGGCTTCATCCATTTTTTATTCATCGTTATGGCCTCCACTATATGGTAAGTTATTGGTTACATTTACTACTATAGGACGAAGCCTGCTCTAGTTCGTTACAGAATGTTTACGAATGATATACAAAAAGTAAACAGCACGTTATTTGTCGTTATCCAGCACACTTTTGATATTGCTGTCTGACCGCTTGCTAGACGGCATCTACGATTTTTTGCTTTTGGTGGATGAGATCGCGGCTCCAGTCCCATACGCAATTGAAAAAAGCGACCAGGCTCATGCATCTGGTCGCTGTAAAAGATAATTGTCATTGCTCTTATGCTGTTATTCGGCATCTGCTGTCGAAGCAATCGGCTGCACGCCCATGCTCTCCAGCTTTTCATAGATATCCTTTAATTTCGGATTTCCCTCACCGACAATTTCCCCGGAAATTACGACAAGCGGATACCATAAATCTTCCTCGATAATGCGATTCGCCCAGCTTTTGTCATCGTCTGTCTGCGGCTGTTGAAAGTCGCTATAAACGATGCGGATGCTGTCACTCCCATACTTGCGAGAGAGTGCCGCCTCCAGCCACTCGGCTGTTTCCTTTGCAGATGGCAAATTGACGCAGCTCGCGCACAATTGCTCTGTCCCAAAAACCTTGATATCGACAGTCACTTATCCGCCCTCCCCCGGGTCAGCTAGCTTAGGACAATGCTTGGTCGAGGTCCTCGATCAAGTCCTGAACATCTTCAATACCAACAGAGATACGCACCAGGCCATCCGTAATGCCCAGCTCAGCACGACGCTCTGCCGGGATAGAAGCATGTGTCATGCGTGCAGGTACGCTGATCAAGCTCTCCACTGCACCCAGCGATTCTGCCAGCGTGTAGTATTTTACCTTTGCCAACACTTCGTCAGCACGCTCTGCGCTGCCTACGTCGAAGGAAATCATGCCACCAAATCCACGCGCTTGTTTTTTAATCAGCTCATGACCGGAATGGCTGGACAAACCAGGATAAATGACGCGTTTGATGTCGCTGCGCTCAGACAGCCATTTTGCCAGCGTACGAGCATTGTGCTCATGCTCTTCCATCCGAATACCCAGCGTCTTCATACCGCGGAGCAAGAGCCAGGAATCTTGTGGTCCAAGCACACCGCCGATTGCATTTTGTACAAAATGGAGGTCTTCGCCCACTTGCGCATCTTTTGCTACGACCAGACCTGCTACTACGTCGCTATGTCCACCCAAATATTTCGTTGCGCTGTGAAACACGATGTCAGCACCGAGATCCAGCGGATTTTGCCAGTATGGCGTCATGAACGTGTTGTCTACCACGAGAAGCACGCCTTTTGCTTTCGCGATGCCTGCCAGCGCGCTGATGTCGCTCACTTTCAGCAGAGGGTTTGTCGGTGTTTCCATGATGATTGCTTTGGTTTCCGGGCGAATTGCCGCCTCTACTGCTGCCAGATCGCTCGTATCTACGTAGGTTGCTTCCAGACCCATCCGGGAGAATACGCGTGTAACGACGCGGTAAGTACCACCGTATACATCGTCACCTACCACGAGATGGTCACCTTTGTTGAACATGGAGAGGATGGTAGAGAGTGCCGCCATACCAGAACCAAATGCAAAGCCGCGTGCGCCGCCTTCGATTTCGGCGATGTATGTTTCCAATGCGTGACGGGTCGGATTCCCGGTACGGGAGTATTCAAAGCCCTTGTGAACGCCAATGGCTTCCTGTTTATACGTACTTACCTGATAAATTGGAACGGATACGGCTCCTGTATGTGGATCTCCATCGATTCCGCCGTGGATCAGACGAGTTTTGATACGCATCTTAAATTCCTCCCTGGTAAATTTTCTTGCTTAGATAACGTTCGCTGCCGTCGGCAAACAGTGTAACGATATTCGTCCCAGGAGCTGCTTCTCTTGCTTCGCGCAATGCCGCTGCCATGGCTGCACCTGAGGAGCTGCCTACGAGCAAGCCTTCCTTGGCAGCCAACTGCTTGACCAGATCGAATGCTTCCACATCGAGAATCGTGTGAATGGCGTTGAAGTAGCTCGTATCCATGAACGGAGGCAAAAACTCCATGCCGATCCCTTCTGTTTTATGCGGGCCGGATTCTCCCCCATTCAAGATGGAACCTTCTGGCTCGACAATGACCGTTTTTACGTTTGGGTTTTGTTCTTTCAAGTAGCGAGCAGCCCCCATGAAAGTACCGCCAGAACCCGCGCCTGCCACAAATACGTTTACCTGGCCGTCCATTTGACTCCAAATTTCCGGACCTGTTGTTTTGTAGTGTGCGTCTGGATTCGCCGGGTTAGCAAATTGCTGTGGAACAAAAGCACCTGGAATCGATTCTGCGAGTTCTTTTGCCTTCGCAATTGCACCCTTAATCCCCAGCTCTGTCGGTGTATTGACGACTTCTGCTCCGAGGGCGCGCATCAGCTCTTGTTTTTCTTCGGAAAACTTCGCTGGTACGCAGAAAATGACTTTATAACCAGTTCCTACAGCGGCCAGCGCTACACCAATCCCTGTATTTCCTGCTGTCGGTTCAATAATGGTACCACCTGGGGCCAATTGGCCGTTCTCTTCTGCGGCACGAATCAGCTCCATGCCCAGTCTGTCTTTTACGCTGCCCCCCGGGTTAAAATATTCCAGCTTGGCGAACAAGCGGACACCCTCTGGAAGCTCAAATTGAGTAATTTCGACGATCGGCGTATTACCAATCAGTTCCTTCACATTGCGAAATACGTTCACGAAGATCTGACTCCTTATATTGAAGTACTTGCTTCTTTCTTTTTCATTATAACATGCAAAGATTACAAAAAGTCCATGCTGCTAAACTTCGGTGTGCCAACTGAACTTCAAAGTGTCAACAGGGCATGTAAGCCATGGATTTCTCACCATGGTATGATTATAATAAAGGAGAGGTTGGAAAGGAGTGAATGTAACATGGATATCATGGATCAAGTACAAGAAGTTCTCGATAAACTGCGCCCTTACCTGCAACGTGACGGCGGAGATGTACAACTCGTTGATGTAGAAGATGGAATTGTGAAGCTGCGCCTGATGGGTGCTTGCGGTAGCTGCCCTTCCTCTACCATCACCCTGAAAGCAGGAATCGAGCGTGCACTGGTGGAAGAAATCCCAGGCATCAAAGAAGTTCAACAAGTATTCTAATCCAGTCACATCGACATGAAAGCAGCTACAGCAACCGCGTAGCTGCTTTTTTCATTTTCCTTTTCCCATTCCTTTTTCCAAAAAGGCAATGACACGATTCTCATACTCTTCAGGAACTAACGCATAACTGCGGACGTGACCCGCTCGCGGTACGATCCAAATCTCGGAATCGTCGTCTTGGGTCAGCTCATACAGTCGTTCGCTGTTTACCATGGGAATCGTCGTATCGCCTGTCCCGTGTATAAAAAGAATCGGTTTTCTCGCTTGCTGGACTGCCTGATACGGATTGACGTCTCGCGGGTTGGCTCCGAGCAAAACGGGGCACAAGGTCAGAATGAGCCAGTTGAATGGAAATCGGGGCAGGCCCGTCCACTGCGGCAAGTTTTCAGTCAAGTATTCACGCAAGGAATAGAACGGTGAATCTGCCACAATCGCTGTGATGCGTTCATCCACTCCACCAACCATCAAAGAGGTTGCCGCGCCCATGGAAAATCCGACGAGACCGAGTCTGTGCTCCGGCTTCTTCGTTGCTGCAAAATCAATGGCCCCAAGGAGATCTTGCTGTTCTCGAAGACCGATCGTAGTCAGTGCTTTGCTGGACTCTCCCGCATTGCGAAAGTCGAACATCAAAACATCAAAGCCGGCCTGAACCAGTTTTGCAGCTAGTGACAAAGCAGGCAGATGTGGTTCTAATCTGTTTTGACTGTACCCGTGAGCAAAGACCAGCGTACTTCCATTTGAAACCTGCCCATTTTTTTCTGCCGACACGTACCATCCAGCCAACGAAATCGTCGTTTCCCTGCTCGAAAAAACAACAGGCTCCACCTGTTCGATTCCAAAATCTTTGGGTTCCATGTGAAGCGGTTTTCGTACAGGATGCGTCAAGCGCCAGGTTACGTGAAACGAAACGGCTACTGCTGCAATCAAGAGAAGCACGAAGAGTCCTGAAATCAAAACAAAGAACGTGTTCATACCGCAGTCAGTGGTCCCCTTCCACTTAGCACCTCTACGATGTTAGCAGCAGCCAGCCTCGCCATCTCCGCCCTTGTTTGCACAGTTGCACTACCGATATGTGGCAAGGCGACTACATTCGGCAGTTGCAAAAGCGGGTTATCCATCGGGACAGGCTCGACCGCAAAAACGTCCAGGCCAGCCGCCCATATTTTTTTATCTACCAACGCCTGATACAGTGCGGACTCATCGACTGTCCCACCGCGAGAAACATTGATAAACACAGCGGTTTCTTTCATGAGCGAAAACTGTTTTTCCCCCATCAACATGCGCGTGTCCTCTGTCAGCGGTGTAAGCAGAACGACATAATCGGACTCTTTCAGAAGCTCCGCCAAATCCGCATACCGTGCTCCTGTCTCTTGCTCAGCCTGCGTTTTGCGATTCCGGTTGTGATACAAGATTCGCATACCAAATCCTTTGGCGCGTCTCGCCACAGCTTCTCCAATTCGCCCCATCCCGATAATCCCCAGAGTCGAACCATATACATTTTGCCCAGCCATGAGGGTCGGACTCCACGATGTCCATTCCCCCTGCAATAAAAATCGGTTGGCTTCCGTCAATCGGCGGCCTGTCGCCATCAGTAAAGCGAAAGCCAAATCGGCTGTAGACTCTGTCAGCACATCGGGTGTGTTGGTTACGATGACCTCGTGTCGTCTGCACGCTTCCAAATCAATATTGTCGTAACCGACAGCCATGTTTGCCACGATACGGAGTCGTTTTGTACTTGCCAAAAATTCTTCGTCCACTCGTTCTGTCAGCATGGTCAAGACGGCATCTACATGTTTAATCTTTTCCAGCAACAACTCACGCGGGATCGGCGCATTTTTTGTCCATTGCTCGACCTCGGCTACTTTTTCAAGCATCGCGATCACTTCAGGATTGAGTTTCCTCGTTACGAAAACTTGTTGCTTGATCATCTTTTTTCCTCCACAACCAATCAATTTGTGGAATGGATACGTCATAACGCTGGGCAATGAATAGCGGGTACTTTCGAAGTCCGTCTTCCATTTTGGTTAGCTCGTCTTCCAACTGCGTTTGCCATGCTTGGATGTTGACTTCCTGGCGCTCTTCTATCGGCAACTCCATATAAGTCTCCACGAGCTTCAAAAATCTGCCGGGGTAGAGCATGAGCGCATAAATCACGGCATATTCAGCTGGCAGCAGAGCAGAGACGCTGTTGTAGCCGTCGAGAAAGCTGGATACAGCCTCTTCATTCCAGCCGTTTCGCTTTGTCTCGGCTTTGATCCACTGCCCCACATCGCGAGTACGCATGTCAAGAACCCAGTTCCATTCACCGGCCATTAGACGTACATCCTTCTCTTTCCATAGCATATACCCTTGATCAAAATTTTGGTAGGCTACTTTCCCGAGACCAGCTGTTTCCTTCACGACTTTATCGTATCCAGCATCCAACAAATATTGAACGGATAATTCCCCGAGCTGAGTAATGTACGTGAAGCAGGTCAACAAATATTCATCCATTGGCGCGAGCTCTACATTTTCCTCATCCATCTCATCCCGATACTCATGAAAATTCCGCAGCTTTTTGCGCCACGTGCTGGGCCAGTTTCCAAGAGAGCTGTAGGGGATAAACATCTTGTCAGATGAAAAATCACTCGTAGCCAGATGGAACTGTGCGAGCGACTGCCCGCTGGCATAATGCGGATTTTCAGGAACCGCCTCTCGTACGCCTCTGTATAAATAGTAAAGCTGCTCATCATCAACGATGTGAGCCTGCCCGCTTGTTGTGTTCACCAGCTTTAACAAGCGAATGTTTTGCTGCTGGCTTAAATGCGTTTTTACTTTCTCAATAAACTTGCTTTTGTATTTATATCCGGCTGGCGCCTCGAACATGTAGTAAAGGCCTCGATCCGTTTCCAGTATCTTGCTTGCCCCCGACGTGCGATATCCCTGGAGTTCAAAACCATACTTCTCCTGAAGTAGCTCTTTTTCTTCCATACAGTTGTTCACCCTCCTTGCATACTGCTCTTCTGGCATTGTATGTCGGTAGATCGGGATAGGTGCCTATCTGTATGCAGATACTAGATACATTCATGCCGAAAAGGAGGAGCGACAAGCATGAGCGAGCATCCACTAAATAGCGAGAGTTGTCTGGATTTCGTTATTGAGCTGTTGGAAAAACGAGGAGTCAGCATGAACGACATTGCTGAAATTGTCATGTTCCTACAGTCAAAATATATCCCGGACATCACCTTAGACTTGTGTCTCGACAGTGTGGGGTCCGTCTTGAAAAAACGTGAGGTCCAAAACGCATTGCTGACCGGGATTCAGCTCGACATCCTCGCCGAACAAAAGCAGCTGCTGCCCCCGCTCCAGGCGATTATTGAAACAGACGAGCCGCTATACGGTATAGACGAGGTACTCGCCCTCGCCATCGTCAACCTGTACGGGAGTATCGGATTCACCAACTTCGGTTATGTAGACAAGCTGAAGCACGGCAAACTCGCTGATCTCAACGACAAGCGTTTTGGTGTCCATACTTTTTTGGACGATCTCGTCGGTGCGGTCGCAGCAGCTGCCTCCAGCCGCATTGCCCACCGCCAGAAGCAGCAGGAAGAATGCGCTGAATCATAGGGAGATTCGCTGCTGCCATTCCGGCAAATTTTCCGAAATATGGGTTGGCGCAACGTGATGCTGGTCTGCTTCTTCGCGGGTGGAATAGCCTGTCAAAACGAGCAAGCTGTCCAAGCCGCTGTTGGCACCTGCCTCAATGTCTGTATATAAATTGTCCCCGACGATCAGCGTGTCAGCCGCAGCAGTACCAAGCTGATTCAGAGCGTAACGGACGATAATGGACTCCGGTTTGCCAATCACGATTGGTTTGGTCGCGGAGGCAACGGAGACGGCTGCCACCAGTGAACCATTGCCAGGGAACAGACCAGCATCCGTCGGCAGGGCTGCATCTGCATTTGTAGCGATAAAAGCTGCTCCTGCACGGATAGCACGTGCGGCGATCGCCAGCTTTTCATACGTAAAGGCACGATCAATCCCGACAATGACATAAGCCGGATCTTCTTCTGTCACCACATAGCCTGCATCCGTCAGCTGATCACGCAAGCCTGCCTCTCCAATCACGTAGACCCGTGTACCCGCTGGTGCCTGCTCTTGTAAATAGGTAGCGGTTGCCATACTCGTGGTATACACGTCCCGAGCCTGTGCCTCTATGCCCATTGCTACCAGCCGTTCTGCGACGTGCTGTGCAGAGGCAGAAGAATTATTTGTCAGGAACAAATACGGGATCTGGTGAGTTTTTAAGTGGGTGATGAATGCTGCTGCTCCCGGAATCGCTTCTTTTCCCCGATAAATTGTCCCATCCAAATCTAGCAAGTAGCCTTTATATTGTTTCACGTTGTTCCATCTCCCATCTGTTGTCGTAAGCTCTCCTCTCTTAGTGTAAACCTTCGTCCTTCCTATCGCAAAAAGCAGGAAACGGCCTTCTACCGCTCCCTGCTTTTTGTCTAGCTGCTCTTCATCAACTGGTATGAATACTCGAACGAAGTTGAGTGGGGCACAAATAAAGAGGACCCGATCGGCCCTCTTATGACGAACAATGCACCGCAGTTCCGTTATTTCTTGAATTTGACCATGATTGGCGTGCCGACTTCCAGGTTCATTTCCCCTTTATGACGGACATACACGACCTGGTTTCCTGGAAATGTTGGTGGATTTTCGGGATCAAAATTCCGCCAGTTTTTTTGCTTGCCAACTGCGTACTCCATGTATTGCGTCGCGTTGACAAGCACATTATCATCATCGTCTGCCTGTACATCCGGCGGCAACTGCTCGATTTTTCCATTACGGATGCTGAGCTTCTTAATGACTTTGTCATGTTGGTAATCATACGCTTGGATGACGACATCATTACCGTACACTTGCAAGCGCAGCCCTTGCTTGAAATCCCCTCCATCTGGCGTGACTTTCTCGCCGCCTTCTGGACCTGCTGACATCCATCCCGTTTCAATACCGGCCGTGTTTACGACAGTAAAGCCTCGTTTGTCTCCGCCTTTGACTTTCTTTTTGCCTGCCCAGTCCGGCAGATTCAGGTCCCAATGGGTGTGGCTTGAGAAGAAAACAACTTGCGGATAGTCTTTCAAGATGTCAAGGAGCTTGTCCACATCCAGGTAATCGTTCGTGTATGGACTTTGTCTGGAGCCCGAGATACTGTCCGGGAGCACATGGTGGGAGAATACAAAAATGGGCTTATTCTTGTCCTTCTTGCTATAACGCTTCAGATTATCTTTCAGCCAATCCAGTTGCTCGTCGCTCATGTATACTTCATCCCACAATTTTGGATCGTGGTATTTCATGTATTTTTCTGTGCCGAGGAAGAGAAAGGGATATCCGTTGATTTCTTTTTGGTGATAGACTTTGTCTTCTCCGCTGAATTGGTAGAAGTTATCGAACAACTCTTCTTCCGTTGTCCCGTTTGGCCAGCTACTTTGTGCAAGCGTTTGGGGATTCTTCCACTTCGGCACATAAAACTCATGATTACCGATGCTGTACCACACATTTTCAGGATGAGGATTTTTATCGAGCACATCTTGTACGGCTTGATATTCAAAATCGTAACCGCGAGGAGTAATATCACCGTTAATGATTAGCGCTTTGGACTTTGGATTTTCCTCATCGATGTCTTGCAAAACGTGACTAAAATCTCGGAGGTCTCCCTGGATGTCACTGATCACGTCAAATGTCATCGTCATCTTTTTCTCAGAAAATTTGTCTTTTGCATGAGCGGAATCAACGACTGGCAGAATTCCACCCAACAAAATGGCAGAAGCAGCGATACTAGATACCATTTTTTTCATTACGGATCTCTCCTCATCTGTTTTTCGTCAAGACGGCTATCCGGTTTACCAGCATTTCCCTGATGTCACTCCACCTTTCAGTTGTTTTTATGTGTGTTTTGTTGTTTTCTTACACCATAAATAGTAAATGTCCAACATAAAGAAAACATTAAACCAACATTAAGATTGCTAGAATGGAGCAAAAAGGTACTTAATACCCGCCTGATTATAGAAAAAAAGGCACAGGACCCTAACCCAATCCTGTACCTCCCTTGTTTTTGATTCTATAAAATATCATTTTCTTATTTTGGGAATGCCTGAATAACAATTTCTAGATCTTTCTTAAATGAATCAACCTTTTGCTTATCTTTACTGAAAAGCCGATCATCATTTATTTTCCCCATAAGTTCACTTAGTTTCTTGAATTCATCTTGTTTCCCTTCGATCTCCATAAGGTTATTCTCATTTACTAATGACTGAATCTTTTTAAGATATTCTTTTTTATTCTGGTACAATGTTACGATTGCGGATTGTAATTGTTCATCTGCTATCATCTGTTTTGTTTCTTCATTGGTAAAGATAATGGATGGGAGGAAAAGGGGGTTTGGAATCAAATTGCTATCAATCATTCCTGATAGATATGCCAACCTCTCTTTGTCTTTTACATTGGAGAGTTCTTTCGTAATAAGTTCAAACTGATAGACAGAGGATGTGTGTTGATGTTTGAATACGTCTTTCAAAGTCATTTGGAATTGATTATGCGTAGGCTCCGGCGATGTTGTGCTGCAAGAAGCAAAAATAAGGGATAAACCAAATATGATGGAGAATGATCTCTTCATGAGGTTTTTTTTTCCTTTTTTAATTTTATATTAACACCACTGTATTACACCATCGTCCCAGACTTGCTAATTTTTCTTGCTTGGAGAAATCGACGTCACCGGTTGGACTCCACGAAGGAATCTATTTATCTTGTAAAAAAAGAAAAATCCACCCGACTCGAGTGGCAGTGATGATCTTTTATATTATGGGGACTTGGAAAAAAAACCTATATTTATCAACACTTAAACCCGTTCGCACCTCCGTTCGTATGCGGTAATTTTGGGTGCTTGTTGACGAGTTTGGTCAACAGATCATCAACAACTGGTCAACAACTTCAATCTCAAGGGAGCGTATATAGATATGGATTTGCAATATAAAGGGGTTAACAAAACGCGGACGCATGGAATGGATTGAACGTGATCTCGCATCTTCATTCCGTCCAGAAGGTTTGATAATGGAAGAATGGCAAGTTGAGCAATACAGACCGTTTGTACATGGTATTCGGGATTGTATCGGTCGTGATTTAACAAAAGATGAGCTTAGTACGATGGTTGATTCAGCGCCGCTACATGCTCTGGCAGCTTGAAGCCCATTCCAATCGAATCGTTAATTTTTATGGACAATTCGTATCTCTCCAAAACAGAACCTTCGTTCCCATTTCATGAGAACAACATGGGTACATGCAACCACAACTTTTTTCCAAACAGAAAGCTGAGGTATGAATACACGAATCAATTTCCAATAATTCACATTAATAGGAATAACCATTATGCTCTAGTTGTTTATATAATCTAAATATTGGTAGTGTATGTAAATGAAAAAGTTTTTATTCTCTGGAGCTAACTTGATATTGATTTTAATCTAGTAGTGCTAGGAAAGACTTATTTGTGTGCTTCCCCAAGATGGGATGAAAAAGCTCTCGACTTTCTCATAGTACAATATGGCTGACCGAATCCCTTGCAACCATTTGAAAAAAATAACCCCCCTGCATATTTCAGCAGGGGGGAGTGAAATTAGTAACTGATACGCACGTTGTCGATAAACGCCGCATCGTCACCAGCAGAAGAGGACCCGTCTTTGTAATACTTGAATGCGACGGTCTGAGAACCCGTTCCAAGCGCAATTTCATGGTTGAGAACCCAACCAGTAGAACCGGAGATTTTCAACTTGCTAACTCCGTTAACCAGAACTTCAAAGAAGTCGTAGTTTTGTTCGGAGCTTACACGGTAGTCGAAAATCACTTTCGGGCTAACACCAGTCGTTGGGATAGTCTCGGTGAACGAAGCTTGAGAAGAGCCACCGTGACCGATTGCATAACTCTTGTAGCTCCAAGAACCGGTAGATGCACTAATTTTCGAATCATCCCAATCTCCACTCCATGTGTAGGTGGTCATTGAGCCTTCGAAGTCTTCTGTCTTGCGAATGCTTCCAGTTCCACCGCTAGTACCAGCAGTAGCCTTCATGTCGAAAGCACCTGTGTTACTACTGTTGTATGGCATGACTTTGATGTAGACAACCTCGTTTGCCGCCATAGTGCGAGTAAACATTGGGTTGCTTCCATTGCCCTCGTCATCGGAACTCGCCAGTTTATCCAGATTGACATTGTACAGGTCAGCTTTCAAGTCGATAGCGGCATTCCATGTCTCGAATGTGTAGGAGCCAGCGCTTGGAGCAACGAAGCGGAAAATCACATACTTATTGGTTGTAGCTGGGATACTACTTGCCACAGTGCCAACAGGCAAAATGATTGATTCAGCAAAGGAGGAGCCATCACCACTTGCGAGTTCACCAGTCTTAGACAGGGACAAAGTAAAGGAACCTGCTTGAGTGTAAGGAAATCCATATACACCAATGTAATAGGTGTTTCCTGCAACGAAGTCTGCAACAGTTGGGGAAGTTGAGTTAGAACCAGTAACACGGTTTCCACCAACACCATATGCGTCTACTCGTGGAGTGATTGCACCAGATGTGGTCAGCGTGTACTTACCAGAAACGGTAGGAACATACTTATAGATGATTGGCTTTCCTGCAACAAGAGTTCCAGACACACTAGAACCAGTCAAGGTAGCACGAGTAACGGTCTTGGATGTCCAAGGAGAAACTAGCATACCCTTACCATAAGCGATGTCTTGACCCTCAACACCATAGTCGATAACGTTAGATTCGAAAAGGTTACGAAGTTGTGTAGCTGTGTAGTTAGGGTACATTTGTTTATACAGTGCAAGAATACCAGCCGCATGTGGTGTGGCACAAGATGTTCCATTGAAGGAACTGTACAGTGTGCTTGGAGTAACCCAGTCAGTACCAGCGTAGTTTGCATCACTTGGTCGAGTGGACATTACACCGTCACCAACAGCAGAAACGTCAACAGCCTTACCACGACTTGAATAGGCCGCAATTCTACCAGAATCGGTTACACAACCTACGGTGATAACAAAATCGTATTTGCCAGGGTAGAACACACAGTCGTCTGGGTCTGGGTCTGTAGAATACTGACCACCATTTGCCTCATTCATAGCCGCACAAACGAACAGGACACCGTTGTTGTTGAAGTGGTCGCGCCATTGTGTTTCACGAGTAGGACTGTTAGTTTCTGAACCGAAACTGCAACTGATGATTTTTACTCCTTGTCCTACTAGCCAGTCAGTTCCTTTAAGAATGGCAGAACTATTCATTGCACCAGAGCCATCGTTGCTATCAACTTTTACGCCATACAGCAAGCAGTCAGGTGCGATACCGACATAACCAAGAGTATTGTTACGCATACCGATAATACCAGCTACTTTGGTTCCGTGACCATGACTATCTGCACCAGCAGGAACGGT
This sequence comes from Brevibacillus sp. MER 51, assembly GCF_023714195.1. NCBI lineage: Bacteria > Bacillati > Bacillota > Bacilli > Caryophanales > Paenibacillaceae > Brevibacillus > Brevibacillus sp. MER 51. Next base: position 213,565 of record NZ_JAMAUS010000011.1, read on the forward strand.
TGTGCTGTTTGCGTTGTACGTCCCAGCATAAACCAAGTCTTCGTGGGGTGCCGCACCAGTATCCAAGTAACCAACTTTAACACCAGCGCCAGTATAACCACGAGAATGGAAAGCCGTAATGTCCATCATTGTATGCGACCACTCAGCAGGGCTTTGAGCCATGGCAGGATAAACTACAGAATCCTCTTCAACGAACATAACATCTGGGTCATTACGAAGGTCTTCCAACAGTTCTTCATTGGCATCTTCGATTACGAATACACGAGGAGTATGTTTCAGTTCATCATGCATTTTTGGCTTCTTAGCCATTTTCTTCGAAGCGTGTTTCTGAAGATGCTTTTCGAGCTTGGTTTTGTTCTTCCCGTTGTCGTGTTCCTTGAAGGTAATCAGGTGAATTTTACTCATAATCCCTCTCCTTGTTCTCGAAATTTCGTATGTTAACTGATCCACCTAGATTAATAGCTTAAAATCAGAAGCATACGACACAAATAGAAAAGCCACCCGGCGTCCCGAGTGGCTCAGTTCCTATTTGCTTGTCTCCATTTTATCAAAGAGTCCTGTTCTCTCGCTGAAATCTCCTGGAGTGTAAACTTTTGTAACTAAGTGTAAGCCTAGTAAACTTATCCTATTGAGTTTGTTTTGCAAAAGAAAAAGCACCGCGCGGGTGCCTTTTCTTAGTTTTTCGCTACGTCGAACAGATGTCTCTCTGGACTTTCTCCATTTGTAATATCCTGCACGGGATACTTTTGCAAAACTGAGCAGCCATGATAATCGATATTTGGTTTGCATTTGTTCAATAATTGAGAACCTTGCTTTCTTCGAAGTCACTCCCCGTTTAGATTTGGATATCGCTTTTTTAGATATTCATTCTCCGCTTTTATGTATGCTAACTCTTCCTCAACGCTTGTGAATTTGGTTTTTGGACGCCCTTTTCGCCATGCCTGATTTGATCGAGAAGCTGTTAGTGCCTCCCCACTACGAACCTTATTAACCCAGTCCAACACCTGTCTTTTTTCTGGAATGCCTAATCTTCTGGCGACTTCTCTAGAAGATACTCCGGTCTCGTAAAGACGTTTACGGCTTCCATTTTTTCCTCTTCCGTATAAATTCTAAATGTTTGTCCTTTTTTAGCCATAAAAAATCCCCTCTGGTCAATTGTGGACTGACCCTAATTAATGAGACGTTGAAAAAGCACCTAGGCTACCTGTTTCCCATACTCGTATGGAGACAGGTAGTTCAATTTTTCCTGAATTCGATCTTGGTTATAAAAACAGATGTAATTTTC
>NZ_JAMAUS010000012.1:0-163006 GCF_023714195.1 Brevibacillus sp. MER 51
GACTTCATGTTTTTCTCTTTGATCCACTGCTTGATCTGCTCTTTTGACATCATAAAAATCTCCCAACCTTTCTAAGACTAATTGTAGTTTAGAGGTTGAGAGTTTACACAGAATATTTTACAGACTCCTTAGATTCCAAAATCAATATCATCTTCTTCTTTTTGATCGATTAGTCCTTCCTGTTCAGCGTCAACAACTATATTTGACCCCAAAGCATGCTCAATAAATTTCTTTACTACTTCAATATTTCGATCCTCATCATAAGGTGCTGCCCAGTTAATAGCCTTTCCGATGGAGTCTAAAATGGCCAACATATATTTCTGAAAAACATCATAATCAGCGTCCAAATCATGCTTATAATCGAGTGCACCTATTAAATGAGTAATTGCAGCTAACCTAGCATCTGAATTCCAGAATTTTTTGTCATCACCTTGTATTATTACAGATAAATTAACTCCGTCCTCATCTCCTGAACACGAAATACCAAAAGGCTTATTAATATCAAAACCATATTCAGATATTGTCGAAATAAACTTCTCTCTATTATTCATACTGGTATCTCCATCCCATCACGTATGTAATCTAAATACTCCCACTCAGCACTATCCAAATCTAATTGGTCGATAATGTCCCTTCTTTTGTCATAAAAACATATGGGTGAATTTAACAACGGTTTATATCGTAGAAGACACTCTTTAGCACGACGATGTACTTCTAAATCAGTAGCTCTAGTTAGATCAACCCCTACAATAAAATCGTGATAGGCAAAAAATAGTGGTTCAAATGAGCCGTCACAATCTAGATCTTCCATTGTTTCGAAGAAGATTGCTTGTTCTCTTGTCATTAACATCAATCATCCTTTCGATTAATCATGGGCTGCAATATAAACACATTATCTCAATTTTTTCTAAATTCCGTATTAGCGAATTCAATTCCGTAATGCCGAATTCTATTATTTCGCTCTCTACGCTTAAGTGCTGCATCTATTACCTCTTGACGTAGCTTAAGAGGATGGCATTCGGGATTTATCTTATAATAAGACGAACAATCCCCTTGACGCTCTATAAGCTCTCTTTTAGTGAAACTTTTGGCACCACTATGAAACCCAATAGCTCTTAATCTTCCAGAGGCTTCAGTAAATAAATGAGGCGTTAATCTGCAATTTTTTCTTAACTCTATTGCTTTCATTGCCACAATACCGTTTGTGGAATTATCCATCATATAATCAGCTAATTTAATAACGGAATCTTGTATTCTTTTTTGATAAAGTTCTTTTCTGTCGATCGGCAATTTTATCACTCCAATGTTTATTAACATAGTATTTTCAACTGACACTTCCCCGGAATAGCCCTAACTCTATTGCGTCCCTGCCAGCGCCTATAGCCCTGGCAGGGAACCCGATAAAGAAGCCTTCTTTAGTTGTATACGCAAGCAGCACTCTCATTCTGGATGGCGATTATACGTAAGGACACATTCGGTGAAGACGAAAAGCACATTAAGGTTACTCCCCAATCCCTAAATGTGGATCGTACTCTGTATCAAATACAGTTACTGGCCGAATACGAAGAATTTCTTCTTTACCCAAAACTATAACCCTGTTCAACCTTGTTCTATGGATGAATACAGCATCAAATGCCCCCATCCCAAGTTGCCTTTGTGTTCCTATAACTAGTGCCTTTTGTTCATTTGTTGGTTCAACAGATATTCCGATAAGCCTATGTCCTTCCCTTGTCTCAAACAACATCTCTTTCATTTTAATTCCCCATCTCCTCTTCTGAACTCTTCTGCATCAATGCCATATCGAACTTCTTTGCTGCTTCTTTCTGCATATCACTGGTTACATGACTGTACACATTCATCGTCATGGCTGCATTTGAATGACCAAGTCGTTCTGAAACAATTTTTACATGTTCCCCCAGTTTTAAAAGTATCGTGGCGTGGGTGTGACGTTGATCATGAAAACGAATCTTTGGCACTCTAGCCTTCTGGATAGTGCGTCGGAAATGTCCCGTGAGGCTTCTAGGATTAATTGGCTTCCCAATCTCGTTTGCTACTATTAAGTCGTAATCTTCGTAGATACATTCCATGTCTCTTTTGTGTTTCTCTTGTTCCAGCCGATGAGCTTTTAGTATCTCCACGACCGTATCTGGAATGGAAACCAATCGATTTGAACGACTTGTCTTAGGCTCTAAAAAATGAAATTGTTGATTGGAATAGTAAAGCGTTTGGCAGACACTAATTTTCCCCTGATCCAGATCACAATCCCTCCATCGAAGAGATAATATCTCACCTCTCCTTAGACCGGTATACAAAGCAAGCAAATAGACAATGTAGTAGGATTGGTTATCTTCTTTTGCCACTTCTAAAAAACAAACTGCTTCTTCAATTGACCATGTCTTTTGTTCTTTACGTCCGATTCTCGGTGGAATAGCAAGTTTAACAACATTTTTTGTAATGTTCTGTAATCTGACTTGATATGTAAAAAAGCTTTTTAAAATGGAATGTAGATACCGAATATACTCGGGTGACAATCCGTCTTTTATCAAAGTCAGATAGAACGATTGAATATGATCTGCTTGAACGTCTTTTAGTTTCAATTTGCCCAATGCTGGAATAATTCTTTTGACGATCGCCTTGGAGTAGTTATCATAAGTTGAAATACGCAAGGTTGATTGTAATATAGTGTTCAGCCATGCCTCCATAGCCTCCTGTACCGTCTTTTTACTTGGTTCTAGATAATCCCCTTTAGTTAATTGCGTGATCAATTCAGCGCACGCCTGTTCAGCTTCTCTTTTGGTTTTGAAACCACCTTTTGTCTTCTGATTTCTAGAGCCATCTGCCTTTCTTCCAATGTCCACTGTAAAAGACCAAAGACTGCCGCGCTTACGAAAGTATCCCTTCATGTTCTACTCCCTCTAGATGTACTGCTCATTTAACCACTTGAACAACGCTTCTCTTGTAACACGCTTGCATCGTCCTATACGAATTAACGGGAAACCCGACTTTTCCATAATTTCATAAGCAATTCTTTTGGAAACACCGATGATCTCAGCGATATGAGTCGCATTTAATACCAAAGGGTACTCTTCAACGTTCGTAGTCTTATTACTCATTGATTTTTCCTCCAAATCTGTATAAGCTAATCATTGAATAAGTATTTTTTTCTTCTACGTTCTTTCTCTTCATGGAAAGACGTATTTTTTTTGTCTAAACCAATCTCAGTCCAAGATTGAAATAACTTTGTTGTGTCCTCAATCGAATTGTGATTACCGATGGCGGCCACTGAAAGTAATATTCCTCTTCCTTGGTTTAAATAGCTGTTCTAAACTACCTTGTTTAACTAGTTCTCTAGTTAATGGTGATGCTTCATACTTCATGTCCGCTTTTTGAATGACTAACCATTTCCGTTTGATTTTCCAACGAGAAACGTTATTTGATGATGGCTGTCTAATCGTTAACCATTCATGGGTTAGATAAGCCCACAAATTATTCTCCTTTTCCAGCAACTCCTCAATGGTGTGAATTGAGAACTCTTTTAACACTTCTCTTCGCAGCTGAAATTCTACACGCCAGACATCTTTGTCATCATTCCATCCATGATCAAGCCAGATTTGTTTGAACCAGTCCTTTCCAGACTTTTGAATCTCCATCGTTTTATTGTAGATTCGCGCTAGCAATGGACCGCCAATCCCAACCCGGAAGCCACTGAACTTTCGACCGTTAGTGTACTCTCCACTAACAAAGCAATCTTCTTTTTTTCTTGCCCTGGTTATTACCCCTTTGCTGTCAATTTGCTTAAAAGTAACTGAATCACTATCGACGCATACATCTACACGTGATATTTGATTCCTGCAGTCCGAATCAGTTAAAAATCCAAGCCAATCAGTGAAATGTTTATATGCCCCTGCCAAACCAAATGACCAAATGTAGCCCGATAAAAAATGAACAAAAATGGGGGGATTCATACTTAATTCCTTGTCAGCAAAGAAAACAATAAAGTCATCACAAGATACCCTATAAGGGTAGAAGCGTTTTCCAGTGCGGTGAACTGTCAATGTTACATTGTTTAGCATCAAAGTCTGTTCAACCCCTGTTTCTTGTGCCTCCAGCTTTAATTTTTGAAAAACATCTAAAACAGGTCTTAGGCTAGATTCATAGTTTTCAACTTTTATACCAAATTCAAGTGTGTCAAAACCCTTTAGTATCAAGACTTCTACCACCTTTGGGTTGTAATTAGAGAGGGGCATGTTATATGGGTTGCCCCTTTGGCGAGAGGCTACTACGCCTCAGCCCTGACATGGAGCCTCTGCGAGTGTGCAGGACAAGGCTTAGCGGTCAAGCCAAGTGCGGGCTTGTCCGCTAAACCAGCCTGGCACATCTCGCCTCTCCATATCAAGGCCAAGCCAGTACTCCGCTTCGCTGCATACTGGTATCGGCTGCGCTACTTCGTTGCTTGCCGGGCTATCGCAATTTTTTCTAAAAGTTTTTTCTCAAGACCAATTTGAATAGCTCTTGATTTCGCTAATAATTGAATGTATTTTTCTATTTCAACAAAGCAAGAATCTATCTCATGGATTCGCAAAAAACTCCCCTCCTCCCGTTGATTAATAAGTAATCAAATGTTACAAAAAAGTAACTCTGAAATCATGGTATACTTTGTTTATGTTCTTGTCAACAATTGTGATAAAAAAATAAACACACTATTCATTATATGGAGTTGAATTTATGGGTTATTACGAGACTCTTATTGAAATGATCGGAAAATCAGGATTAACACTTCAAGAAATAGCAGATAAGTGTGAATCAATTTATGGAGTAAAAATTAACCGATCATATATAAGTAAGCTACAAACTAAAAAGCAGGCACCCGCGTCTGATGAGGTAAATGTAGCTATCGCAAAAGTTTGCGGAGGAGATGTAGAACGGTTTAGATATGAAGGATATATTGAGAAAGCTCCACCCTTTATTAAAGATTTCATAGGAGATTTAACTTCAACTTTAAAACGACAGGTTATATCAAATCTCGAGACTCTAATTACAGGAGAAGATTTAGAGAGAGTGACAACCGGATTAAATAACACTCCAGATATTGAATTGGTCAATAAAATTAGTGCAGCTTTAGATAAAGTACCAAATATGGATGCAGACTATTATAATGTTTCGAAACATGAACAGGAGTTAAAATTAACTCCTCTTTTTGGGGCAAAAATGAATGATGATTCTATGGAGCCTAGAATCCCTATTGGTTCAGTATTAAATTTGGTAAATCCTGATGAATTAAAAAACGGCGATATCGTACTAATTAGAGAATCTAATACATCATTTTTAGTAAGAAGGTATATTAAAATTAGCTCCGGAGTTATCTTTTTAAGCGATAATCCATCATTTGAACCAATTGAACTTCATGATTCCAATTTTGAAATTATAGCTAAAGTCAAGTCTGTCACAATCAATGTAACCAATTAATACTTAACGACAAGTGCATACTTGATGACAAATAACGAGGAGAGGAAAATGGGCACTATTATGTTGAAAAATTTAAGAAGTGAGTTTATGGCAAAAAAAATGCTATTAAAAAAAGCTGAATTCAATAGCTTAAATGTATGTGAAGAACTGATTGAGCAAAAAGCTAGAGGACTTTCTTTTTGCTTAAGAAATGCATTTGATTATTTCGCTCAGAGTGGCAGCCTTTCTTCTAGAGCATTATCAACATATTATGGGTATTTTTCATTACTAAGTGCAATTTGTATGGCTGATCTAACGAATAATGCGACGTTATCCTCTTTAGAAAAAGATACATCTTTAGGTCATGGAGCCAAAAGTTATGAATATGCCAATGAAGATTTTCCTCATTCTCTAAAGATATACCTTACTAACGGGGGATTTATTAACGCATTTAAAAAGTATGAAGGGGTTAATATCTCAAAATATGTGGTAGATAAAGGAGTTAAAAAAGTTCCAGAAGATGTTACTAAAGATGTTGAAGAAAAGTCCATATCTTTTTACACCTTATTAGAGAGAGTCTGTGAACTTCCTGATTTCACAGAAATGTCTGTTCTTTTTCATCAAATATTCGATGTCCTTCCTCATGGTATTCCTGTTCACTTACATGGTAATTCAATATCTGTTATTTCAGAGGAAACTATTAGGAAGATGCCTTATATTACAGAGTGGCGTTACAATAGTCATTTTGAACACTATGAAACAAAGATAGACTCAAGACTTACTCAAGTTATTCCCATTTACAAAAATACATTAGTTAGTGAATTATTCCCTGGTTTTTTCGATCCTTTTGTCCTGCATTTTTTAACTCTGTACTCTATAAGCATAATAGTCAGATATAAACCTAACCTCTGGCGCGAAATATCCGAAGGGAACTTAGAGTATTTTAAATTATTAATAAACAGCTATATTAGTAACATACATAATGTCTCTATGGAATTATCTCATAAAAGAATTATCGATTCCTTAGCCCCTAGATTACTTAGAGATATTAACTAGATAGTATTTTGAGGAAATCTGACCTAGTCGGGTTTCTTTTTTTGTCCGTTTATGGAGGTTTTGGTAGTTTTTTGATGAAATAAGGTAATTTGAACCGTTTTCTATCAAACAACATTTCAAGAACACTAAAATAGACTCATAATCAGGAGGTAAAGATGGGAAATCAGAAATACATCTCTACAACAGCACTCTCTAAGCTTATGAATGTTTCAACAAGTGAACTTTTTACATATCTAACCGATATTGGATGGATGGAAAGAGTTAATAATGCTTGGACACTGACAAATACGGGTAAAGACAAAGGCGGGCAATTTAGATCAGATTCGTTGAGAGGAACTTGGGTCGTTTGGCCTGACACTCTGATTCCAGAGCTTGAGTCTATGAAAGGCGGTAAGACGACTGAAACCAAATATGTAAACGCAACTGTATTGAGTCAAATTCTTAAGGTATCCAAGTTGCGTATTAATCCAATTCTTTCCGAACTAGGCTGGTTAGAGAGGGATAGAAAAGGGTGGATATTGACTAAATTAGGTGAAAGTATCGGTGGAAAACAATTAGAGTATGAAAAAACCGGCATTCCTTATGTAACCTGGCCTGAAAGTATTCTAAGCAATAAAAGCCTAATCGAGACGTTTAAGCAAATCAATGGAGAATTCATTGAGGAGAAGGAAGAATCGATTAATGAAATTGTTACAAGTTTTCGGGATAAATTTCAGGCTAAGCATAGAGCTGCTGATGGACATTTTGTCAGATCAAAAGCTGAGATGCTTATTGATAATTGGCTCTACATGTCGGAAATTGTCCATGCCTACGAGAGAAAACTCCCTATTGAAGAAGATGTATACTGTGATTTTTATCTCCCTGTAGGAAAGGTCTACATTGAGTACTGGGGCCTTGAAAATGATCCTAAGTATACTGAGAGAAAAAAATCGAAATTGGAAATATACCGGAAGTATGGATTTAATTTAATTGAGCTAACGGATACTGACATTCAAAACTTAGATGATGTTTTCCCGAAAAAGTTACTGAAATTTGGAATTCAGTCTTATTAGAACTGGAGCAAAATCCTAAGATGATATTACTTCTTGATTATTTAAATTTGGATCATCATCCAGCCTTACCCCTATTCAGGAGGAACTAAAAGTGATATACATTCTCTTTGCATGTCTCATTATTTTGGCCATTATATTAAAGCTACCAACTGTAAAAGGTTTTATTGGTGAAAAAGCCGCCCAAATGATTCTAAATAAACTAAATCGAGAAGAGTATCATACTCTAAACGATTTACTCGTACCTGACTCCAACGGAAAAACTACACAAATTGACCACGTTGTTGTATCGAAATATGGAATTTTTGTCATTGAAACAAAAAACTATACGGGCTGGATTACAGGCACTGAAAATAGCCAGTATTGGACACAAACAATCTATAAGCGAAAAGAGAAGCTATATAATCCTCTTTGGCAAAATAAAGGTCATGTAAATGCTCTTAAAGCCCTTCTACTCGAATTTGAAAACGCCCGTTATATTCCCATCGTGGCATTTACCGGAAGGGCTACACTTAAAGTTACCGTTTCCTCTGAGGTAATTTATCTAAGTAATCTTAACAAGACTATTAGAAAGTACAAACAACCTGTTCTTACACAATCAGACGTAATCAGCATTATCAAAAAGCTTTCTAATAACAATCTACAGGACAAAGCAACGAGAAAAGAACATGTAAAGACACTGCAAAATGAAAACCATAATCGAAATCAAAAAATACGCAATAACGTGTGTCCTTCTTGCAATGGAAAGTTGGTTGAACGAAGTGGAAAACATGGCAAGTTCACAGGCTGTTCCAACTATCCAAAATGCAAATTCATCCTAAAAGATCGCGTAGCAAGGTGACACCTTAAACAGCTATTGCATCAACCGAAAGGTCTGTAGAAAACATGGCAAAATGGTCAAAGAAAGACGTAAACAATCTTGTATCCTTGATTAATGCAATTCTGATAATTGGTTCGGTTAGTATAGGTTTTTACTTTAATCTGGGGATGTATTACTTTTTCGGCACCCTGTTTGGAAGTGTCCTTATATCGACTATCATCGGAAATTTCCTAGGGGACAAGACAAAAAAATCGAAGCCACCAAAGAAAAAACAAAACAACGGGAAAATTGGAAAACTTAATGAATCCGTTTCGGATGATGCACTTCTAACCTCCGATATTGATACGCTTTCTGGTACTGATTTTGAACGCTTAATGGAAAGTTATTACCGCGACAAAGGATATCAGGTTGAAAGAGTCGGTGGATCAGGAGACCACGAGGTAGATTTAATTCTCCAAGACAAGAAAGGTTATAAGATAGCTGTTCAGTGTAAACGTTGGAAAAAAAACGTAGGAAACGACATAGTCCTTCGCTTAAAGGCCGGCAAACAGGTTTACGGGTGTTATGATGCCTGGATCGTAACTACTAGCCATTTTACAAAGGCAGCTATACAAATAGCTGAACCACTCAATATCAAGTTAATAAACGGGGCTCAAGTACACGACATGATTACCCGTTGGCGGAAGGAAAAATTGAAAAGATAAAACATAGTCAGTAGGTGTCTCCTTTTGAAAAAATTTTTGTTTTCATTCATGTGGGTAATCGCAATGTGTATTGGTTTTTTACTAGCAGTAAGGTATCTCTTTTCTCATGTGTAACGAATATATTTGACCACATTTTTGACCACACAGTCGAGTAGCATGAGATGCCTAAAAGTAATATTAAATAACTTCAAAAGGCTCAAAACAGCACCTAAATACAGATTAGACGTTCATAATTATCACTAGTAAAAAGCATCCAGAAACGGCGCATGTGGAGTCAGTGACGCTCTTGACGTTGAAATAGGTGTTAAAGAAAAGGCTAAATTCCCTTGATGCAATGGGAGTTTAGCCTTTCTCATTTGAAATAGTAGGTTTCTTTTTTGTCGCTTTTCGGAGGTTTTGGAAATAATTTGGCGAAATAAGGTATTTTGAACTACTTAGCTACAAAATAGTTTCGTTTTTCAGAGGTAAAAATGGGTAATCAGAAATACATCTCTACAACTGCACTCTCAAAATTGTTGCATGTTTCTACGAGTGATCTTTTTTCATACTTACAAGAAATTGGATGGGAAAGAGTTAAAAATGCTTGGACACTAACAAATACCGGTACGAATAAAGGTGGACAATATAAATCAGATTCATTACGGGGAACTTGGGTTGTATGGCCTGAGACTATAATTCAAGAACTTGAATCGATGATTAGCTCAAAAACTACCGATACTAAATATTGAAATGCAACTGTATTGAGTCAGATTCTTAAAGTGTCAAAGTTGCGTATAAATCCAATCCTTTCCCAACTAGGCTGGTTAGATAAAACAGTTGGGAGTAGAGATTTCGGTGCCGATCTAGTTTTTAATGATCGTTCTGGAACAAGGAACGTCATCCAAGCTAAACGTTATTTTGAAAATAATCCAATTGGGATTAGTGCCATTCAAGAAGTTTATTCCTCCATGAGATTTTACAAAGCTAAGAAGTCTATCGTAATAGGGACTTCAAGCTTCACTACGTCTTGTGAGACTTTGGCAGGAATAAATCACGTTAAGTTGCTAGATCGTCAAGACTTAATTGAAATAATAGCTTTATTCAAGCAGGGAAACTTAAATTTAGAGATTGATGAGGGCGCTCCTGGTTATAAAATTAGACATAACGAACTATCTCTCTGAACTCTTAACGAACTTTATCATCAATACACCATCTTGCAGTTCGGCAGAATAACAATTTTCGTTTAAATTTTCAGTCGAATATTGATATTCGAGAATTGCATCTGCCATTTCTTGAGTGAATCTCCCCTTAAAATACGGTATATTTAGCTTCGTTCCAACTTGAAAATCTTCATCACAACAATTAGTATCAATGTGTTCTATTATCGTTTTAACTGGATCGCTTAAATCAGCCCATTTTAAATTACATTGATTATTCACCATTTTCTTCCTCCTTAAAATTATCTTTTCATTACATCACAAGTTAAGTCATAGGAGATGAACCCCCTACTTTGAGACAGTCTACAGAAGAACAAGGCAAGGACAATTACAGGAATCGTTTGCCCCTGCATGTCAAAATTCTCCCATCTAACAAGCTTTATAAACAGGGTTTTTTATATAAAAAAGAAGTGGGGCTACACCACTAAAAAAAGATGGTGATAGCCCACGTACTTGCATAAAAAACTATCCAAATTATTTACCACGATGCTTAGCTTTAGCTTTTTGAAGTCTTAATTCTCTTTTTCGCTCCTTCATTTCGTCTCTTTGCTGACGAGTGCATACTTTTTTCTCTATTTTTCTCTTCTCATACTCCAATTTCAAAGCCTCTTGAGCATAAGAAGAGATTCCTTTCATGCTTAGCTCGCGAGCCACTTGTCTGGCTAAACGCTTTGGATTAACCCTTCGGTCACAAGAGGTATTAATATCCACCTCTTGCGATAATTTGTTTGTGACTTCATGAATATTTTTCTGGATGAACTCCAGAATTTCATTATCCTTTGGTTCAGAACCAAATAAATATTTGCCTGCTTTTAACTTACCGAAATCATTTTCCTCTACAACACCTACCCAAAATTGACCATCATAGTAGACAGTCAGCTTCATAAATATTCCCCCTCAAAAAGTATTACGGGTAACGATGGACATCCCGAGGGGGGAAGGTTACTGACATGGACAAAATTATGACCATGCGTTCGGACTACCAACCGAACCGTGTTTTTTCGTTCCCGTTGCAATATTACTGGCTCATATTGTATCATTCATTCCCTGAAACTTCCACGAAAACGCCGCCCTAATACACGACTTAATATCGCCTTCATTCGTTAAACCCTTTCCTTTATTTTGACAGGAAGGTATTTTTCTATCATCCACCATTTCTTAGATGTTTTGGAAACTGAAGATCATATATTACATTTCAGAATCCTTCTTCACCTATGCTTCCTTTAAGTTAGTATGGAAAGGTATCTTCTATTATTGTTTTGGTATTGTTCTCCCAGTCTTCTCGTATCATTGCATACCCAACAGAATCAAATAATTGTCCGCCTTGTCTCCATGATCTACGGTTATAAGATTCTTTTACAAATCCGCTATTAAAGAACGTTTTTCTCATCGCAAAATTATCATATCTGGTATGACCTTCGATTCTAATAATATGAGTGTACTTATTGAATACATATGTACTTAACCAATTAAGGACATCCTTTGCTATTCCTTTGCCTCTAAACTTTTCTTTCAATCGCAAATCGAATAAACATATGGGATCCTCTAAATCAAACACTCTTATTAAACCAATTTTTGTATGATTATCCATGATCCAAAATGTTTGGTTTCCGTTTTCGTTATAATTTCCGTTGGCTACCTTTTCTCTTATAGACTCCTCAGTAGGATTCTCCTGTCCATGAAAACTCCATGTTTCTGATGTTAAAAATTCTACTAATTCATCAACCATTTTGTTTTCAAACTCTAAATATATGTACATCGTTCTCCCCCTTTGAAACATGATCCATATAGTCCAAGTCCGATTTTTAAAGACATCCAAGCATATAATCCTTGCACAAATAAAGATAATTCATCAAGTTATGATATGATAGCAAAGTATTTTCATTTCAAAAAGCTTGTCGATACAATTAGAGCTGATAGCATAGACACATAGGAAGACAACATAAACTTTCAAGTGAGCAGCGAGGTTTGTGGTGGTATGTTACTTTGTGCTACTTACGGAACAATCTATGCCAATAATAAGCTAGAAGTTACGCATAATTGTTAGTAAAAGAGTAACAGAAGACCTTGAGAACATAGGAGGATACATGTCCTGGAGCAAAGTGAAGAAACAACTGGAGAGCTTTCTCTGTCCTGCGCTAAATGGAAGGGTCGAATACCGTGCAACGGGTTACCGTTATTTACCTGATAAATCCGGAATTTGTTATATTGCCGTAGATAAAAAGAACGTACTTACTATGAGTGATATAACTAGCTCAATCCGATGGTATCAGACGGAGCAGGAAATTAAGAATGATTCTGAAATCCAAATTCCTATCACCAATGAAGAAATGGAAGCAGTCAGAAATGAAACCAAGGGGAACGTTCCGGAGGATCGTCTAAAAGTCATTGCAAGAAATAGAAAAATATCCGAATATGCAAAGGAGCTTTTGTCAGCACAGGCAACATTAAGTAAATCAAATTTTATCGTTGTGGCTAATCAGTTTTTATCTATTTCTATAGAGGAAAGCATAGAGAGCAATGATATCCTATTGAATATTCTAGCCTTGGTGGACAGAAGAGTTGGGAAAAAGAGGATTTTGAATATGGCTGAGAAGATGAAGTTAAAGCATCCAATTGTGCAGTATTTCTATGAATTACGGCTTAGTACATTATGAAAAATAAATATGTCAGGAAATTAGTTGTCATTATTAAACCGAAGACCCTTTTCGATTCAGGTCTTCGGCTTTTCATTTGATGGGGGCATATCGTGTCTACCAAACCGCTAGGAGGGAAAGTAGCCCTTTTTAAATATTTCGTACCATTGATTCAATTCCTCGCCTTCCAAAACACCCAATCTCTCCAAAATATGCCTTGAAAACTCCAATGCACCGCTTCCATTCGCAGTGATGAGATTCTCGTCCCGGATTGACTGACCCTCTACATAATGTTGATCTCCTCTGTAGTTGGGAGCTCCTTCCTTCAAATAAGGTAACGTATTGCCTGTATGTTTATGATTGTCCAAAAATCCGTGATTCCCCAAAAAAGTCGTAGCATCACAGATGGCTGCGACAGGAATATTCTTGCTCACACAATATTCAACCACTACTTTTGCTATCTGATTCTTTTCTTCTCTCCATCCCGTTCCGCCAGGTATGATTAACATGGCGATGTCCTCAGTCGGGTTAAATTCGTTTACGCTATAATCTGGAAGGACCGTTAAACCACCCATCGAAACTTTAGGTTCCTGATCAATGGCGATTGTCTTTACACGATATCCTGTTCCTGGCTTGTTCAACTCTGAACTGACGTAACTTGCCTCCCAATCAGCAAAACCATCCGTAATAAAAATGAGCACTTCCTTCAAAGTGATTCCCTCCCTGTAACTTCATGTACAAATGAATTGTAAAACAACTTCACTGACAGTTATGGTCAGGAAAGAAAACGGAAATCACTTGAACATCTTGAAGCGATCAAGCTGGAAACAAAAAACGTAAAGCCATCACGGCAATAATGCCTGCGAGTACAGTTACCAATAAACTACGTGTTTTTATCGCAATGTAAAAGGTTGGTATGGCTGCTAGAAGTTCGACATTGATTGTAGAAAAAGAAATATTTTCACCATGTTTAAATACCTCTTGCGCTACTAGAGCAGCCATAACAGATATGGGGACATAGCTTAACCACCGTGTTGCCCAATCTGGCAATTGAAAACGACTCAGTACCATAAGAGGAAGGACTCTTGGGATGAATGTAACAATTGCTGTTCCTACAATCATCAAAAAAACATCCAATCTTACTTCCATTTTTCCATCACCATCCCTATCGTTGAAGCAAAAATTGTAGCAACAATAACTCCCATACTGCTAGACAATACCGAACTGGCTCCCACAGCAATAACAACTGCGATTATCGCGACAACCACATCACGTCTGATTTTCTTTCGACTTAACATCGAAAGTACCAGAAGTCCAATAAACATCGCTGTCAAAGCAAAATCCAAACCTAATGTTTCGGGATTTGAAATCCATTGTCCCAAGAATGCTCCCGCTATATTGGCTACGCACCAGTTTAGATAAGCAGTTACATTTAGACCGTGCATCCATTTTTCGCTAATGTAATTCTTTTTTGCAGCTTCGTTGATCGCAACTCCAAACGACTCGTCGGTAAGTAGAGACCCTACTAGCATGTTTCTAAGCGGAGAAAGATGCCGAAAATATGGTGCCAGGGCTGCACTAAGTAAAAGATGCCGAAGATTAACAAAGAAAATGGTAATAATAATGGTGGTAATCGAACTGCTTGCTGCCATCATTCCGGCAGCGATAAATTGGGCTGAGCCAGCATAAAGAATTAAACACATCAAGGCTATTTCAGTTATACTCAGACCCGCTGTCCTTTCGATCACACCAGCAGCGAATCCAATACTTAAATAACCGAGTAGCGTAGGGACACAATCCTTTACACCTTGGCGAAAAGTATCGTTATCTCTTGAATCTGCCACCGTTTCGATTTTGTCATTTGCCAGTCCCATTTTATCTCTCCTTAGTCTTATTTACATTCAGGGAGTTATTGTAATAACTACTATGAAAAAGTGAAAGAAAATACGGTTCAAATTACTTGAACCGTTTTCCTGTAACCACGTGGAACAGGTCAGGATGGTTAATCCAGACAGCTTCGGCTTTCTCGGGGCCAACTTCCTTAACTAATTGCGCAAACATAATGTCGTGCCTGATGTACTCCACTGCTACTAATACAAGTGCTGGGTCTTGTGTTTTTATAGCCCATGCAGCGGTATTTGGAGCGAAATTTGCTATTAATACTTCTTCATTGTCCCTGGAGACAATGGTTAAACGACCACTCATACGTTCCTCTGCTACTTTCGGAGACATGTAATCATGATGAGTGGTTGCCCCTAACTCGGTATCGGGTGCTCCAAACAACATAGAAAATACAGGAACACCTTCTTTTATCCGCTTATCAACGTCCTGTTTAATAAAAGAAATCTGTGGTTGCCAAATCGATAACCATAGTTCTTCTCGGGCTTTGTTTATCATATCGACCATTTCTGTGATAACCAGTTCATCAGTACTAATGCGTCGAACCACGTCTACTTGCTGTTCACTTTCTAAGGCAGATAGATTTTTTTCAAGATAATCAAATGATTGCTCGAAGGAATTTCGCAATCGCGTGATTAATTCTTTAGCGGGCAAAGGAGAGTAGGTCAGAGGTTCAGATGGTACCGTATAAACTGCTCCTTTATCTAACAATTTGCCCAATACTTCATAAATCATGGAACGCGGTACACCCGATCTTTTACTAATCTCATATCCAGTTATAGGAGACTGCTTCAAGAGTCCGATATAAGCTTTGCATTCATATTGTGAAAATCCCAATTTCTGAAGTTCTTTATAGATTTCATCCAAAGAAAACCAGCACCTTTTTAGTGATTATTGTTATAACCTCTAAGTTCTATGGTGGTTATTATAATAATCACTAATCATATCGTCAATCATTTTAATGATACTTTGCGTTTGTTGGCCGAGAAAACAACGAAAGAAGGGATATACGATGGATTTAGAGATGGTCATGCAAGAGCTTGAAGCTCTCGGCAAGGAACGAACCAAGAAAATTTATCTATCCAATGGCGCTCACGAACCACTTTTTGGCGTGGCTACAGGCGCTATGAAGCCCATGGCGAGAAAAATCAAGATCAATCAGCCCTTGGCGGAGCAGCTTTACGCGACCGGGAACTACGACGCCATGTACTTTGCCGGTGTGATCGCAAACCCAAAAGCAATGACCAAGGCGGATTTTGATCGCTGGATGGATTCCGCTTATTTTTATATGCTGTCCGATTATGTGGTGGCAGTCACCTTATCTGAAGCAGATATTGCCCAAGAAGTTGCCGATCAATGGATCACAAGCGGCGAAGAGCTCAGAATGTCTGCTGGCTGGAGTTGTTACTGCTGGCTTTTGGGGAATCGCCCCGATCGTGAATTTTCCGAAAGCAAAATTGCCAGTATGCTTGAAACTGTAAAAAATGCGATTCACGATTCTCCCGAGCGAACGAAATACGCTATGAACCAATTTATTTACACCGTGGCAACCTCCTATTTGCCACTCCACGATAAGGCGGTCGAAATTGCAAAGGAAGTAGGACCTGTAGAAGTCCAAAAAGACAAAGCAAAAAGCAAGTTCCTAAACGCTCTCGATAATATTCAAAAAGCAGTAAGTAAAGGGCAGCTTGGTTTCAAACGGAAACATGTGAGGTGTTAACCCCGTCATGTTCAAACGGAGTATCCTTTTTAGAGGTTGCTCCGTTTTTTTGCGAGCAAGTCGAATTCCTCCTATTGGTAATAGTAGACGAATTTACAGGCGATACTGGACGTGTAGCGATTTTTCTGACAAGCGCGAACAAACTCCTTCTGAAGACCGAGGTCAAAATACATCGACTGCGGGATGTAACTACTCCCTGTTGGTATATTATGGTATCTAAGCTTTCGAAAATAAGATACGAGGAGATGTAGTATGTGAAGACGTTAATCGAATTCAAAAAAGTAACGAAAGAATACAAAATCGGAGAAGTGCCAATCAAAGCGCTCAATGGTGTTGATTTTTCCATAGCGGAGGGAGAGTTCGTCGTTATTTTGGGGGCGAGTGGCGCTGGTAAAAGTACGATTTTGAATGTGCTAGGCGGTATGGATACGGCTACCTCAGGCCAAGTATTTGTTGGCGATCAAGAAATCACCCGATTCAACGAAAAAAAATTAACACAATACCGCGGTGAGAAAGTCGGTTTTGTCTTTCAATTCTATAACTTAATTCCGAATTTAAACGCTCTCGAAAATGTTGAATTTGCCACGGAAGTATGCAAAAACCATCTGGATGCGAAAGAGATTTTACATAAAGTTGGATTACAAAATCGCATGAGAAACTTCCCTTCCCAGCTCTCTGGCGGCGAACAACAAAGAGTTGCCATCGCAAGAGCTGTTGCCAAAAATCCTTTGCTTTTACTTTGTGATGAACCAACCGGAGCTTTGGATTATGTGACAGGTAAATCCGTCTTAAAGCTTCTCCAGGACTTGAACAAAGAGACAAAAAAGTGCGTCGTATTGGTCACACATAATTCCGCCATTGCTCCTATGGCTGACAAAATTATTAAGGTGAAAAGCGGAATGATTGAAAGCGTTACCATAAATCGTGAAAAGCAAAGCGTGGAAGGGATTGAGTGGTGATGATGAAATTATTTTTAAAAGTAATAAGGGATATCAAACAATCGATCGGGCAATTCATCGCCTTTGTTTTGGTTATCGCAGTAGGAGCCTTTTTCTATGGGGGGCTCGTAACTTATAGCAATAATCTTAGTGCTTATACAGAAGGTTATTTTCAAGAACATAACATAAGCGACCTGTATGTATATTACGATCAAATTTCCCAAAATGATATCGCTGTTTTAAGTAAAATAGAAGGCATTAATAAAATTGAAGGACGCTATACTTTTGATGCCACGCAAACCTTTGAAGGTGATAAAGCTTTTTTGAAAATTCATTCCATCCCTTTCAAAAACGAAATTAACACGATTGCTATGATTGAGGGCAAAATCCCGACCAAAAAGAATGAGATATTATTGGATTCTCGTTATGCGAAAGAACATCTTTTTCAAGTTGGTGATGAAATCAGTATTCGTGCGAATGAAAAAAATTTTACATTTACCATTAGCGGCTTGGGTGAGAATGTCGAACATGCCAAAAAGAACGAAATACAAGACCATAAAACCTTCGGAGTCGCTTATATTGCCGAAGAGACCATTTCTGAAATCTTCGGTGACCTTTCCTATAATGAAATCATGATCGATGCTACAGAAGGCTACGATATTGACAAATTAGGTCAATCCATTGAAGCACAATCCAAACACCTTCCTTATGTAAATCAAGTAAGCAAAGAACGGACTCTCAGCTATTCGAAAATAAATGAAACGATCCAGAATAATAAATTGATGAGTATGGTCATCCCTTTCGTTCTCTTTTTGATTGTCGCAATTATCCTGTTTCTTACCATGTCGAGAATGATTGATTCTCAAAGAACTCAAGTAGGGATTATGAAGGCTTTAGGTATCAAAAACAGTTACATCATGCTTCATTACATGGGATACCCTGTGCTGGCAGGTCTCATAGGCTCCATCATCGGTTGTGCAATTGCCGCTCTTGTATTTGTCCCATTCGTAACGGCATCGAGTGCAAGAGCCTACTCTCTGCCTGGCATTACTTACTCCCTTTCATTCTATTCTTTTATTCCTCCCATTATTTTCTCGAGTGCATTTGGAATCCTAGCGTGTTACGTAAGTGGTAGAACCATATTAAAAGAACGTGCGGCTCAGGCTATGCGTCCTAAACCGCCAAAGAAGATGAAAACGCTACTGATAGAAAGATTTCCGGGTATTTGGAGTCATATCTCCTATAGCTACAAACTTATTTTGAGAAATATTTTCCTCAATAAACAAAAAGCTTTAGCGAGCTCCACTGGTGTCGTTGTAAGCACGGTCCTATTGATCACCGCTTTTGGCACTCAATCCGCGTTGCAAAAAGTAGCTAGCCAAATTGAAGATGTCTATAGGTATGATTTACGAGTCGATTATACGCTGGGAACATCTATGGATATGATAAAACTCCCCTCTGGCATGAAAAATCATTATTATTTATCCACCTTTCCTGTTGAATTCATAAAAGATGATGAAAAAAATAATGCCACTCTCGTTGTTACCGAAAAAGAAAACACGCTCATTCATTACTTTGACGAAAATGATAATCGGATCACTTTGGAAAACAACGGTGTGCTCGTACCAAAATCCTACGCAGACAAATATCACATTGCTGCAGGAGATACCATCCAAATAACGTTCGATACACCCGAGCATAAAAATAAAACTGTAGACATGAAGGTTTTCCATATCTCTACGCAGTATTCGAACCCTTCGTTTTATATCACACCAGACTATTTAAAGAGCTTTGGCATTGACTACAGTCCAACCTCACTTTTCGTTGAAGCAAATAGCTCTGCAGATCTTATAAGTGTTCGTAACTTCTTTGAGCAAGATTCTCATGTTGAAACCATTT
This sequence comes from Brevibacillus sp. MER 51, assembly GCF_023714195.1. NCBI lineage: Bacteria > Bacillati > Bacillota > Bacilli > Caryophanales > Paenibacillaceae > Brevibacillus > Brevibacillus sp. MER 51. The sequence goes on from NZ_JAMAUS010000012.1 coordinate 19,363, forward strand.
CAGATAGCGATGATCTAAAGAAAACCGCTGAATATATTTTGAAACAAAACAATTTTGTATTTATCATGTTTATTGTTTGTGCCGTCATCCTCTCTTTTGGCGCGATATACTCGATCTCTTCCATCAACATTTATGAAAGGAGTCGCGAGCTTGCAACCCTTAAGGTATTAGGCTATCAAAAACATAAAATAAACCGACTCATCTTTTTTGAAAACCTGATACTCACTACATTTGCGATTCTTGTTGCTTTACCGATAAGTGGTTATGTTTATTCCATGATCGTCAAGGCGCTGTCCAGTACCCATCAACAAATCCTGGATCAATTAACGATTCCTAGCCTGTTGGTTTCTGTTGTTCTTGCCTACTTGCTTACGATTCTGTCCAACTTGCTACTTCAAAGAAAAGTATCCAACATCAATATGATTGAATCATTAAAGGGAGTGGACTAAAGCTATTGACCGACTGCTTTACACGCCTGTCTTATGTCTGATCTATGTTAAAGGATAAGCTGTGTGATTTATTCGAAAATATGGATTCATCTGTTTTAATTCCCTTTTATTTCTATTATATTATACGTATGTCCAATATTTTACATTTACTATCAAAGGAGGATTTCTATGATTAACAAAAAAGCCATGAGCGCAATGTTCCTAGCTACAATGGTAGCAACAGGAGTCGTAAGTTATACAGTACCTACAGCAGCAGCAAAGATAAGTGAATCTACAAGTCATTTAAATCTTTATCCACCAGGAGTATTTTCTTACACACCGACACCAGAGGAAGAAGCGCAATGGGGTTACCGCTGGGCCTTTTTGGATAAAGAACAGACTCTTAGAAAGTACGTTTATAAAGAACATGCATTGATGCAATACAATCAATATGGACCGGAATCTGATTGGAAAGGCTCAAACAAAGGAGTGTTTGCATACAAACCAACGCCAGAGGAAGATGCACAATGGGGCTATCGTTGGGCATTTATCGATAAAGAAGGCAAGGTTCGAAAGTTTGTAAAGAAAGAGAATGCTGATTTGATTTATAAGCAGATTTTTGGTTGAGCTATAAAATCTTATACTTTGGGTAATAGGCCGTCATCCGTTTCCATCCTGGACCTGTCTTCATACGATAAACAAAAACAGGGAGGAAATGAGGAATGCCCAAAAAAGTCTCGCTTTGTGAGCAGTTCTCCAGAATTATTAGGGGGCAATCCGGTTTTGCCGGCGGAAAATGTGTCTCAACCATCAATCGCAATCAAATAAAAGCGACTATTTTGGGGAAAAGATTTCGCGTAACTTCTTCTTTTTCATTTGAATCCTTGAATCCAAAAACGGGCAAAGCGCTTTGCTTAGGGAGAGCTGCCTTCTTGCAGAAAGAAGTCAATCCGTTCATTACAACCATTCGGAAGCAAGGCATAAAAGTCTCGTCCATCCATAATGAATGGTTATTCGATCGTCCCCGCTTGATGTATGTAAATATAGAAGCAGTCGATAGACCTCTGGCTTTCGCAAGAAAAGTAAGGCGAGCATTGGATGCCATTCCTTCATGAGAATAGAAAGAAACGAGTCCTCTCTGTCACCGCAGGGAGGATTTTTCGTCTATAGAACCTAACTGCTCCATCAGCTATAATGAAAAACAACCAAAAATAGGGATTTTAGTGAAAAATCAGTACTCACTCAAACCTCCTACTAGGAAGGATGGATTCTCTTGGATACACAGATCATCGATATAGGCGTAAACCTGATGCATCGCTCCTTTCACCAAGACCGCGATGAGGTCGTTGCGAGAGCAGAGAAACAAGGAATATACCCGTTAATTTTGACAGGGACAAGCTTGAGAAACAGTATAGATGCCTCACGATATGCGAGTCGCTCCAAAGGAAAGCTGTACACTACGGCAGGTATTCATCCTCACGATGCAAAAAGCTGTGATGAATCCACGATCAAAAAATTGAGAGAACTGGCAACTCTTCCCCATGTGGTAGCCATTGGAGAGTGCGGGCTGGATTATAACCGCGACTTCTCCCCGCGTGATATCCAAAGAAAGTGGTTCATCGAACAAATCTCCCTGGCCACAGAACTTCAACTGCCGTTGTTTTTACATGAACGCGATGCTCACCTTGATTTTGTCTCGATCCTCAAAGAGCATCGTCAAAATATCAATCGTGGGGTTGTACACTGCTTTACCGGAACCTCCAAGGAATTGGAAACCTATTTAGAGATGGACTTCCATATCGGGATTACGGGATGGATTTGTGATGAACGACGCGGGAAGCATCTTCGAGAGCTTGTCAGAAAAATTCCCTTGAATCGTTTGATGATTGAAACAGACGCGCCATTTTTAACCCCTCGTGATTTGAAAGAAAAGCCTGTGGATGGTCGGAATGAGCCAATGTATTTGAGACATATATTGCACGCGGTCGCACAATGCATGGGATTGAGCCCTGAAGAAGTGGCCAGCGCTACTACCAAGACTGCGAAAGAATTTTTTAACGTATAGGTCCACTTTCAGCATCAGTACATGTAGAACATTTCCGTTGTTGATCACGAAGAACATATACTAGATAGTTATTCGCAAGAGGGACTAGTGCCCTCTTGTGGTTTAAATACAAATGTAATTTATTGGAATATATGTTATATTTGCGGAGTACCAAAATCAGTTAGCAATAAATTTAATAAGGTGGTGTTCTATAAATAAGTTTTGAGAGATTATAGAATTCTTTAATCATTTTTAAAAAATCAATGAGATGCCTATTTAACTTTAGTATTTTAAGAAGAAAGGAGCATCATATGAATATTTTTTCATTAATCATTAAATTCTTTGGTATAGGTTTTATCATTTTAGGATTTTTAAAAATTGGAGGGTTAATAACCATAGAGTTCAAAAATATTTTTAGCCTCTCATTAGCTGGCTTTTTCTTTGTACTGTTCGACTTTATTAGTCATTTTGTTGAAAAGTCAGATAAAAAAGCATTAAGTAACACATTATCATATTTAAGGGTAGCAACTCTTTTTTTATCAATAATGACCATAATAGTAGTTCCATTTTCCCCTATAAAATGGAATACTCCTTTTCTAAAAGTTATAACTGATTCACTAGTTTATTTAAGTTTAGGAATAGTAATTTACCTTATTGGTTCTAAGGATAGGAATGGAAACAAGATAAATACTTTTTCTGTAGAAAAATGAACCAGGTATATCTGAGTTAAGCAGAGAACATCAGCTTGTGACAGTGTCTTGAAAATAGATTAAGTAACAAAGCTATCCTTTTACGATCCTTAAAAATAGATTTAACTTACAAATAATGGATAACAGAAAAGAGAGGTGGTTTGTTTATGCTTAAAAAAAGTATGGCTTCAAGTCTCGGTCTTTTATTCGTTGTGATGTCTTTCACACTTCCTACTCAGGCTGCCGAACCAACGCTTTTGAAATCGTCCGAACAAAATATTTCATCCCATGCATCACTAAAGCAATCCTTATCAGCGAGCTCTTCTTATGGAGCGAAAATGTGGATCAAGAACAATCAACTGGTCCCACAAGGCTGGGTAATTACCGACAGTACTAGTACCCAATTCGAAATTACATGCGTGATTGGGGCTACGTACCGAGCGACACTCTGGATCAAGTACAACCAACGGATTCCTGATGGATGGGCTGTTATAGATAGCAGTGGTACTTCTCTTCAAATGATTTATACACAAGGCGCAGGTTACGGTGATAAACTGTGGATGCGGAACAATCAAATCGTGCCGCAAGGATGGGTCATTACAGATAGTACGACGGATAAATTTGAAATTACGAGTATTCAAAGAGCGCCAAAGGGAGCGAAGCTATGGATTAGGTATAATCAACAGATTCCAGCAGGCTGGGTCGTTACCGATCGGTTTAACACGAAAATTCAAATCACTTTTATGGGCTAGAGACCGCTACTAGAGTGGGACGCGACTAATCTGCGTCCCTCTTTTTTATTGCGGCTGTTTTTGACCTATCTATTTTTTACAACTCTATTACATCCCCATGCTATGCTTTACGAGAGGTGAGCCAAGTGGCTACCATCCTAATTGTCGAGGATGAGATTCCAATCAATGAGCTCATCAAAAGAAGCCTGCAAGCAGTGGGACATAGATGTATTTCGGTGATGGACGGAAAAGCGGCACTGGATGAGATGGATCTCGTTGTGCTGGACATTATGCTGCCGGAGGTTGATGGATATGAGGTTTTCCGCCAAATTCGTGGGACGCCCACTATTTTTTTGACAGCGAAAGGCAGCCTGACAGACAAGGTAAAGGGCCTGACGCTCGACGCAGATGATTATTTGGTAAAACCCTTTGAGATGCTGGAGCTGCTGGAATGGGGCTATAACAAGTAGCAGAAAGCTTTACCTAGAGTCAACGGAGCATTTACCTGTTCACCTTGTGAATTACGGTTCGGACAGACTGCAAAAGTTGGGGAACCGATGAAAACTGTTGGCTTTTACTATTCCGTTCATTTTTAGTTGCTCTTATTCTACTAAATCTGTCATACTCTTGTTTGTTTAAGTAATGTTTTCACTGTCATCAGCTCCTGATGGCAGTTTTTTATTTCCGGACCCTTATAGGCTGAAGGTTAAGACTACCTCAATGAAATAAGAGTAATGAATTTTTTATCAAAAAAGTTAAATAAGCTATTTTTCATAATATATGGTAGGATAAAAAACAAAAGGGAATAAACTCTGTTTTTGGTAAAAACAGTATAACGAGTCTGGTAAACGAGTCTAATTGAATGGTAAACTATATCGTTTTGGGAGGGGGGATTTGTGAAAAATGGTGTTACTTTCGCAGGAAAAAGGAAGTTTTACGCATGAAGCAGTTGTAGGGTGTCCTCCAACATAATGCGGATTTTGTACGCTAAGTATCGAAAGCCTTGAAAAACACGTATTTTCTGTACGCTAAGAATTGATAGAACAGCCCTGTTTGAATATATTCAGACCTAGATTTCACTAGTTTTCTCGTTGTTTCGTCAGAGTCTACCCACAATGAACATAACCATACAAAGCAGACTCTACTTTGCGGGCTGTGACAGTTACGCTGGTATTTTTAACGTGGTAAATCCACGTTTTGCTGGCGGCACCATAGCTAATTTCATGACCGCTAAGGTCTTACCGTACAATTTTAGCATTTGGTTGGCGGTACTCCTTGTAGAAATTAACCAGCAATTAGACAAGTACATTTACACTGTTTAATCCAAAATAACATAACCATTCAATTTAACCGCTTCTTGTCAATGTGCTTATACTTGCCTTGGTTTTCTTCAATTTCTCCATCACTTGGTCCAAGTTGAATCCACTCAAGCTCATTTCTGAAAGTATAGTTATAAGTCACATCAGGCTCATCTTTAAACACTACATTTACTGAATATGTAGGCATTTTAGAAAAGACAGCCTCAACTCTGAGTATATCAGACTCTTTATAATCGTTTGTTACCACAAGATATTGGTGCATTTTCGCTTCAAGATCATTTAATTTTATTTGAATGTACGTATACACTCCACCAACGATCAAACCCAGAACAACTATGGAATAGAACAATTTTTTCATCAGAAAACCACCCCATGACTAACATAAATTTACTCAATTGTACATTTCACCGAATGTTCTATCAATAAAATTCTATTTAGAGGTGCTATATCGATGAAATTTCTAAAGAACGCTTTTTTCACTACCTTGTTTCTTATTCTTCTTGTTGTACCACTTAGTGCAAGTGCGTCATCTACTCCCCCTACAGCTGTACCTAACCCTACGTATCCAGGCACTAACATAGAGATGAAAGTTGGAGATGTACTATACTCAACAAAAACACTAGGAAGCTCGTCTAAAATTGTAGGACATGTTGGAATCGTAGGCTCCGATTTCAGAGTATATCATGTTACTCCAGCAACAGATGGTGGAGTAGCAGACAGTATCGATTCCTATATGAGTAGACACGGATCAGGCGAAACAATCGAAATCTATAAATATCGATATGCCGGAGCAGCAAATGCAGCAATGTGGGCTAAACAAAATTACAGTAAAGTATATAACTATTACATTTCTCTAGATCGTTTAAGTGTGATGAATCCGAATTACTGCTCAAAATTCATTTGGCAAGCTTTCTATTATGGTGCTGGTAAAGATGTCATGAATAAAAACCTCACAGACAGCACTTATGGAATTATATATCCAATTGGTTTTACCTATTCAGGATTTTCTCTTTACGATTCGTTCAAAGTAAAATAAGAAGACCAAGCTCCTCATTTTGGGGAGTTTAGTATATCCCTAGAATTGTATTACCCGCATAAAGCGTCTATAAAAACTATAAAAACAAAAGAGCGTTCCCCAGCTATCCAAGGCGTGGGGGACGCTCTTCTTCATAATTTTAAAATATTTACTAGTATATATAATTCCATAGTGGTAGAACCAGCGACCGTGACAGTTTACTTGAAAAAGGAATCTTTTTTACGTATTCAAGTAAATCGTGTATCCATTGGTATAATAGGCTTTTCAGGCGGTATCACCCAGGAGCGTTTACAGGGAGTTTTATTCCAGGGCAAAAGCATGAATCCAATGTGCATACTCTTCCCGACGACTGTCTGAGCGGTAAAACGAATTAGGAGTGTAATAAGTTGTATCCTTACTATCGTCACACGAGAAAGGACACCTGACTGATTATCCAGAGTGTCTCATTTTTTTCATAAAAGTGAAAGATTGTCAGCAGCTTTTCCGTCTATACAGTAACAAGGAGGTGGAACACCAGTGGAGGATCATACTGGCGCACGAATTGAGCAATGGTTTCACTCATACAGCCAAGATGTTTATCGTTTCCTCGTCTATTATACAGGACGAACAGACATCGACGATCTGGTGCAAGAGACCTTTATTCGTGCCCTCAAAGCTATGCAGGCAACAGAGGTTGAGAATCCCAAAACGTGGCTGTTTGCCATAGCACGAAACGTAGCCATTGATGAAAGACGCAAAACAAAGCTACTAAGATGGTTGCCGGAAATCTTCTTGCAGCATCTCGTTTCGCACGACAAAACTCCGGAAGAGTCGCTGATGTTAAGTGAAAATAAGCGTTTGCTCTACGAAATGATCAATCAATTAAAGTCTTCTTATCGGGATGTGTTGATACTAAGAGGGATCAAAGGACTATCGAGCAAGGAGACTGCAGAGGTGTTGGGCTGGAGCGAATCCAAGGTCAATCTCACGATGCATAGAGCGATAAAGTCGATTCAAAACAAACGAAATGTTTCGATTGCGGAGGTGATGAACGATGCGATCATGTGAGGAGCAGATCATTCTGGAAGAATTGAATCAATTCCCGGAGCAAATCCTTTCCCGAGAACGAAGCCAAGCAATATTAGAAGGTGTGCGAGAAGAAGGAGGTAAACTTCAAAAAGTGAACAAACGAAAAATGTATTATGGATGGATGGCAAAAGGGCTGATCACCTGCGGCCTGTTACTCGGTTTTTTCTGGATGAAACCATTTTCTGCACCAGCAGAATCAACGAGCAGTGCAGCCTTGAATCCTGAAGAACAAACGTATTTTGCAGCTGCTCAAAAAGCTGTACAAGATGCGAGTGGCATTCAAAAGACCTTCTCATTTGGAGAGATTGAGAAAGACGCAGACTCCTATAGGGTACAGGCAAAGAATCAAGAAACCCGAGAAGCCATCGTCACTTTTAAGCCTGGTACCACTGAGGTTCTTACCGTCTTTGCGAGGTTTGCGATCAACGAATTACCGAAGTCCTATCATACATATGTAGAGACTGCACAAGAAGCATTTAAGGATACGAAGCAACAGGTTACCTTTCAAGATACCGGTTTTTTCAAAAGTGAGAAGGAAGCATATTTTTCCTTTTGGACAGATGACAAACAATATGTCATAGTCGATCTCCCAACAAATAAAGTGTCTGATTTCATATTATATTACAACCTAGAAGACGTCGATCAAAAGATCATCTCCATGGCGCAAACAGCTTTGACCCGTTTATCCAATGAAAAAAATCTTTCCTTTACCCAGGCCCAAAAACGTTCAGATGAACGTGAAGAGAAATGGTTGCTCATGAATAAACAAAAGAAATATGAAGTAATGATCGGGGCAAAAACAGGTCAAGTGTATGAAGTGAGCCATGGAGCAGAAAACTATAAAATCAAAGCACTAAATGAAGTCATCCCTGTAACCAAGCCACTTATTCAGGACATTTTTGGCATAGATATCTCTGGATATACGGCTTACGGCGGTCGGGACTGGGGCGGCTATATTTTGAGAAGTCCGGGGAAACCAAGTTTCTCCATACAGCTTGGAAATTTGGATGTTGGTGATATTAATCGAATTGAAATCGAATAGGCGACTTGGCTCGGTCATAGCAGAGGAAAACGGGTTCTATATTACGTATATGGAACCCGTTTTCCTTTTCCATCCTACTTTTGTTAGTCGATGGACAGCTTCATTTTCAGCCCCTCATGCGTCGCTTTAAATCCTAAGCGTTCATAAAAGCGCAACGCATCTTCTCGTTGTTTATCTGTCGTTAGTTGACACAGATGGCAGCCCCTCTCTTTCGCCCGTTCAATCGCCCATTCAATTAACTCGCTCCCAACTCCTTGACCCCTTTCCGTAGATGCTATCCGAACCCCCTCAATCGTCGCTCTCCAGCTACCTTGATGTGTCAGATAAGGAGTAAACGTAATCTGTAGGACACCAATAATTTCCTCATCCCGGCACGCCACAATCAATTCGTTATTGGGATCTGCGTCAATGGATTCAAACGCTTTTATGTAGCTTTCTGGTAGTGGAGTTTCGTAACGCTCTCTCGTCTTGCCTAATTCATCATCCGCAAGCATTTGAACAATTCTATTCAGGTCTTTTGCTGTTGCGACTCGAAAATGAATCATCGTTTGCCTCCAACTGATTTTTGTGTGATTATTCTAACATCTTACAAAAAACCCCTTTAGTAAAAAGGGGGCGGGAATTCGTATATTTTTACTTGCACGTATTTCTTCTATTCGGATTCAAAATCAGCGCATCATCTTCCAGCTCAAACAATTTATCCAATAGCGCATCCATACCATGCTCCAATTTATATTCCATCTCTTCTTTATACAGAGGAATTAAGAAATAGGCATGAATCTTGTTTCCGTCCTTGGTGGGAATGACACTGATTTCTTCTGATAGCTGGAACAGAACGACTCCATTTAAACCCGTGCCATCCGCATACGGTTCATATTCCTGATAATTCGGTATCGTATGTCCGTACCCCAACCATGTATTGTACTGGTGAGGAAACCGTGCCAGCATTTTCATCAGTCTAATTGGCCAGTAGTTATTTTCATCCTCTAGCGACTCTTGTGTCAGTTCCCAGGAAGCCGGCAAAAATATCATCAGTTCTGCTCGCTCAATATTCTCTTCCATCTGCTCCTGTATTTCATCCGGGATCGTCATCGGCAGATCACTCATCCCATTCGTATACAGAACCCAAAATGGCTCTTCTTCTGTAGGGCTCATCACATTCACATCAATATGGATCGTATCGGAAATAATTTCGTGAAAAACATTGCTTTCTCTTCCGGCAAATACCTTTTCAAAGTGGGCAACGATTTCTTCTACATATTCCATGGGAGCTGGGGGTTCATAATCAGCTTGTTCGTTATATGTGTAAATCGTAGTGCCGTCTTTTGACTTTTCTCCGTTGTTTGTACCGCCGAATAGCTTCTTGAAAAAGTTCATCGCAGATCCTCACCTTCTTATCATTCAGACGCTTGGTCCTCTCTATTGTATCGGCTTAAGATACACCCATGTTTTACCTTATCTATGTATTTCTTGCAAGAGAATTCCGAATCAACTTGCATAAAAAAGAGGGAAGCCTCGCTAGCGCTCCCTCTTTTTCGTCTTTCTTATTTCCATTCTGTATAATACCTGATCTCTTCTTTATCTACCTTGAATCCAACCGATTTGTATAGAGACAAGGCTGATATATTCGTCGTTTCAACCATGAGATACGCGGATTTCAGCTCATGCGATTTTAGATACTCCAATGCTTGTGCCAGTAAAAACTTCGCAAATCCACGCTTCCGCCAAGGTTCTTGTACGAAAACATCCTCGATTACTCCATCTTCTTCCTCTCGCCATGCCATCAAGCCCGCAGCTATCGTATTGTTATAACGAATCACCATTGATGTCCAGAGCGCTTTACTCTTGTATTCAGACAATCGTTCATGTCCTAACGGAGCATCCGGCCAGATCGTGGCTTCCACATTCAAGTAATCTTTTTCTTCCCCTGAGCTCTCCATTTTCCAATATGAAAAATCAAAGTCTTCGTCCAGCGTTAACACAGGAATAGGCTCCAGTAAATCGCGTTTCATCTGATACAAGCTATTCAAATGCTTGTAGCCCATTTGAGTGAAAAATCGGTTGTTCTCTGTTTCAGATGAATCGTTGCCGACACATAGCATCGTTTGGTACGTAGCTGGCAACGTTTCTTTTAATTGCAGAGCTCTTTGAAGAAGATGCTGGTACACCTTTTCTAGCAATTCGGCGTCATCTTCTCGCTCCGGGAGCGTTTTTAGATTCACGTAGATTGAATGCTTGTTTTCTTCTGAACGTCCGGGAGGGATCGTATTTATGATACTGACTTGCCCCTTCGCGATCATTTTTCCACTTTCAAATGCACAATAGACATTACACCAATTTGCTTCTTCTCCGACCCACCAAAACGTCGCGTTTTCTTTTGCAGTAACAGCTTGATATAGTTCGCCAAGTAACGGGAAGTCTTCCTTTTGAAAATTCCGAATAATAACGTCAGTTGAAAATTGCCTCACCTTTATACCCCTTTCAAAATCTTGCCCTTTGTTAGCATTTGCTCCATCACAATAAACGCCTTCTTTAACAGTTGTTGTCATATGGATTATACTGGGGTATGAAAACGATGGAAATACCTAGCGAGTTCAGCTAATCTTGATCTTCAAAAAGGAGCTTGCTTATGGACACGAGAATCCCGGAAAGCATTAGACCTTTCGTACACGACTATACACAACGACTTATGGCTGAACTGCCTACTGTCATCTACGGTGTGTATTTGTATGGTTCTATTGCTCTATCTGGCTTCGAGGAAGATAGAAGCGATATTGATTTTGTAACACTTTTGCATAGAGGCTTAACGAATGCAGAAATAGAAACGCTCAAGAACATTCATCAGGCTCTGCAAAACACCAACCCATTCGCTAATAGAATGGACGGCATGTATATCCAGCTGGATGACGTCGGAAAAACCAATCCATCCCTGGAGCCTTATCCTTACGTTGACAATGGGACATTCAAATCATCCGGCCACTATGATGTCAATCATGTGACGTGGTGGATTCTCAAGCAACAGGGCATTACCGTTATGGGGAAAAGTGTTGAAGCATTACACATCCCTACCCAATGGTTGGATGTCGGGGAAACGATGAAATACAATGTCCATGATTATTGGGCGCCGAAAGGAAAAAGTATGGTGAAATTCATGCTTAATGAGTGGGTAGAATTCGCCGTTTTCACCTTATGCCGAATCTATTACGCGCTCATCCATGAGAGCATTATTCCGAAAAGAAAAGCTGTAGAACTGGCTCTGCATGAGCTTCCCAGTGAATGGCATCCCTTGCTGAAAGAATCCTTGCGAATACGCTACCAACCAAATGAACCATCTTTATTTTCGAACAGATTCAAGCGGGCAAAGGAAACCCAGAGATTTATTCGCTATATCTGCGAATTGTCGCCTAGTCATACGGAATAAAGAAGGGGATTGGCTTATGAAGATCATGGAGCATTTGCAGCTTGAGCATTTTAAACAAATGGAACAACTCGAGCTTCAATACTACGATGCTGAATTTATTACACCGTACCAAGAGAGCTACAATTGGTATTTGTTTCGTCCCGATTCGGTCGTTGCGATCGAAGAGAATGGGCGCATCATTGCTTTTATGAACCTGCTTCCCGTCAAGCCGCATATTTACCTGCAAATTGCGCAAGGGACGTTTAACGACAGCCTGATGACAACCGCGGATATCGAGGATTTAACGACTTCTCCCGAGCAAGTTTATTATTTTCTGTCCTGTGTCATTGTCGATCACTCTTATCGGAAAAGCCCTGCCTTGCGCATGATGCTGCATCATTATCTCGATGTACTGACCCATGTCGAGCAGAGTGGCTGCCGCATCCAATCGATCATCATGGACAATATCACAGAAGCAGGCCATCGGTTCGCTCAGCGCCTTTGCATGAAGCATGTATGTATAAGCGACCACGACTCTCATATACATGCCTCGGACTATGAGAGCTTCAAACAGCATGTACACGCGAGTTATCCCCTGCTTTCCAGCTAAAGGCTTCGCATCGACCGTTCTCGAATCAGTAAAGCAACTTACCTCCATGAAGCGTCTTTTCATGGAAGTAAGTTGCTTGCTTTTTAGTTGATGACCTTGCCTGTCGTGGCTTCTATTGCCCATGGCTGTTCTGAATCCCGGCGGATTTGGTAAGCAAGTACTGGCTCTGCCCCCTTTTCCGCGGGCAAGTACACGAGTTCCAATGGAGCATATTGCACAAATTGATCAAGTGCCTCTTCCTTGGAGAGCGTTTTTGCTGTCTGATCGGTCTGTATCCATGATAAGTCCGAAAAATTGCCCGTAAGCTCGGTAACAAGCCCGCTAGCCAGCTCGACCGACACTTTATAAGGATGATCGATGACGGGAATCCCGTTGACCTTCGGTGCAAAGGTAAACTGAATGGTGCTAGGTGACTCTTGCGACGCTTCCAGTGACAGCTCACGAACATCCGCGGGGAGGAATTTCTCCAGGTGGGCTATCGCCATTGTTTGTGCCTGTTCGTAGGTCGTTTCTCGTTGGTACTTACGTTCATCTGTAGCCATCCGTGAATACCCGAGAAATGCTCCGTCATCTGTCGTCTCAACAGAAACGCCGTTGCCCTGCCCATCGTTCCAGGAATATGAAATACCATGCGGATTTACACCGATGAATGCTTTTTGTTCCACCTTTATGCCCAACTTGCGCTCAAGCAGCTTTGCCACCTCACCAGAAGTTTTCAGCACGAGTGGTTTTCCTTGTCCCGAAACAGCAACGGACTTTTTCTCTGCTCCCGCTTGGCTGATCAGTTTGCCTGTTTTCGCTTGCACAAAAACATCTGATGCTACTACATATTGAAGCTCTGGTAGTTTCTTTCCTGCATAAACGAGTCGAAGCGTACTCCCCAGCTGTTGGGCAGCCTTCTTCTTGTCGATCGTCCCTTCACGAATGGCAGGCTGTGATGCTACGCCACTATCTTCGAGATCAGGGTAAAGAAGCAAGGTCATTTCCCCGGTTTTTGGGGAGATACGGACCGTCGCACTATTCTCCTGAAGAGGGATGCCATTGATGATTTTGCGAAAAGCCACTTCTCCCTGGGCCAAATTCGAGTGAAAATAATCCACTTCAAACTGTTTGCTCTGCGCTCCCAGCTTCTTTTGCAAATAGGCCTCTGCCTGATCTTCCATTGGTGATTTCTCACGTGTTGATATGGGTTGACTCCTATCTGTTGGGTTCGATGCAGGCTCCTCGGCTATGGACTGCGGCTGTAGAGCATCACGTGTAGTCGCTCGGTTTTGAACGATTTTGTTGCCTGCTTTTGGGGTAGCTTCCTGATCCTGCTGTGGCTTAGCCTTGCTTTCCACCGGCGGAGAAGGCGTAGCAAGCGGTGGCGTAGCTGTTATGACGGCTGGAGGTGAGATGGTTGTTTGCCTATCAACAGATGGCTTCTGCGGTGAATCATAGCTCAGCCAAACACCCATGAATACGGCTGCTGCAAGGGAACCTGCTCCCGCGACAACTCGCTTGATCTTCGCTGCTTGCTCCATTCGATACGCCTCACGAATGAGTCTCTCCTTGCCCATCTGCTTCCACACTTGACGAGGTGGGTTGCTCTCCTGCCTGACGTGATTCAGTAATTCAACTATGTGGTTTTCATCTGGCAAACTCATTGGCAATCCTCTCCTCGCAACCGTTGCCGAGTATTTTCTGCAACGCTTTTAGTCCCCTGTGACAGTCCACTCTCACTTTTGTCTCTGGAATCGCCAAAATCTCGGCTGTTTCCTTGACACTGTACTCCTTTATATAGCGAAAAATTACTATGATGCGCTGATCAGGCTTCAACTGTTGCAATGCCCGTTGAATACTATGCATCTCTTCTTTTGTCGCAAGCTCCTCTTCTGGAAGGCCCTCCGTAGACTTCATGAGGGCCAACCAGTTGTCTGAGAACAAACGCTGCCACTTTTGTTTGCGGTAATGATCAATCGCGACATGCTTGGCGATGGAAAAAAGCCATGTCTTCATGGCGACCCGACCATCGTACCTCGGCAAAATTTTTAACAGTCGTGAAAATACTTCCTGCACCATGTCTTCTGCATCTTCTTGTCTGCCCGTAAAGTAGAGCAAAAAATAGTAGATGTCATCATAGTGAGCCTCGTAAATAACCCCAATTCGTTCCGCCAACTCCCCAGACAACAGGCTTCCCCCTTTCTTACTCGGTTTCTATCTCTTCTCCATAGGTGTAGAATTCGCCAGTTAGCGCATCGATTTCTTCGTTAGAAACGAGTGGAGAAATATAAACGAGCTCGGCCATGTTTTTATTTTCCTCATTTAAGGAGTAATACAGCTTCAGCGGATATTTTTTAAGAAACTTCTTGGCTGCTTCCTCTTTTGTCATAGCGTTCTTGATATCCGGGAGCTTGATCGTTTGAGAGACTCTCCAATCTAGTAAAGTTGCTTTTCCCGTAGCTGCATCTACGTGCGCCTGTCGAAGCATACCATCTACCGGATACCCCTGATGAAGCACGGTAAAGTCAAAGTTGTACAAATTTTGATCGGGTTCATATCGATTCGCAGTGACGGCCATTTCTTTATCGGTAAGAGGAAGGAACTCAGACATGGCTTCCACGGCAGCTTTTAGCGCCTGCTCTTCGTTCAGCTTTTTGTCTGCTTCACTTTTCCGTTTTGTATCCAATACTTGATAATTCGTGACCTTTCCTGTCTTGGTTTCGAAGAAAATATTGGCGATGACCTCCTCCTCCGTCATCCACAAATAGTTGGTGACCCCGGTTTTCGGATTGCTCTCTTCCTGAAAAGTTGCACGCCCTTTTGTAGGATTGTATCCTGTCTTAGCTGTCAAGAAAGCTGCTGCCTCTTCTTTTGATTTGATGATCGTTTGCTTTGCTTTTGGTTGGAACTGAATGATTTTTTCATTTGGTTTGGCTGACCGTTCAGCTCCGGTGCTCGCATTGATTTCCTCGAAAGAAGGGGTGTATAAGAACCTGTAGCTTTGCCCATCTGCACTTTGTCCGTAGTAAGGCTTCATAGCAGATGCAAACATCGCTTCTGCCTTTTCTTTTGGATGCACCTTATTGGGATCAGCGAATTGAATTTTGCTGATATCCTGTTCCATTTCCTCTGGATCTGCATCCCCGTCGCCTTTGGCCAGATGCTGAATTTGCCCTTCGCTATTGATGGCGAAATTCAGTGTGTCATTGCGGAACGGAATCCCATTTACCATTTTGCGAAACAATATCGAAGAATTACGATTAGAGGCTTCCTCGTCCAACTGATAGTCCGCCATATCCTCGCCATACCATTGCTGCATGAACTCCGTTGCCTTTTTCTTCGCATCCACTAGGGGATAGGTGGAAGAGAAACCTCCTTTGCCTGTGATGTGGCTGAAAAATTTTACTTCACCTGAATTTTGATCGACATGCATGCTCACAAAGGGAGCTTTCTTTTCCTTCGTTTGATACTTTTTCACTTCAATCCGGGATGTTTCTGCGTTCATCTCAAATTCGGTGATCGGGTAGTTCCTTAGATAAGGCACAACTTGAACGAGTCTCTCAACAGACTTTTCGATCTTCCTGATCAGCTTCTCATCGATTGCGCCATCACCTTTGCTCGCTCCCTGCACCGTTACGCTCGATTCTTTTGCCGCCATAGAACTGATGGGTGTCGTAACAGCCAGACTCGCTGTCATGATTGCCAATACGCTTTTCGTCCATTTATTCATGGTTCGTTCATTCCTCACTCTTTTTGGATAGTGATGCTGGGGCCCCAGCTATTTTTCGCTCTGTCCATTATTCGAATGAGTTCCCTTTTTGTTTCAGGGGGAAAGAAAATTTTCCCAACAAAAATAGACTGTAACGAGTTGTTAGGGCCCACCAAAGAAACGGAGCAGATAGTGAGACCTGAAAGCGGATTAAAATTATCCATTTAATAACAAATCATGAGTCATATGGAAATAGGCATGTTATACCGACAACTTTGGGCACCCAGGGCATATGATGACCAGTAGAAACAAGGCACAAGGCAACTACGGGAGGTAACTAATATGAACCTGACATTAAATCGACTCAGTCTGACGAATGTGGATGACTCTGCTGGTGGGTGGCAATATGAAGGTGGTAAAGTGTTTGAGGGAAATAACCATGTAGCCAATTACGCGAGTACGAAGCGCACCGTGCATCAGGGAACTGAAGCGCAGAATACGGCAATGCTCACATTGACACTTTTCTTTTTTGGTCTCGAGAATATTACTCTACAAGGAAGTCATGACTTCAGCTCTGGCAAGCAAATTGGAAGCGTTAGCGCTGCTTCATCCCTATTTGCTTCTAATATTGGTAAACAGTTCACAGTATTAGGAAATAATCTCGTTATTCAGTGATTTCAAGCGATGAGAAAAGCCGATTCCCCTTCATTTAAGGAGGATCGGCTTTTGAGATTTTGCTGTAAGAGTATCACCAACAACATAACCAATTTACAGCATTAAGGGTCTAGCATTGAGTTATTCGTTTTGCGTCGCTTATATTTTGCAGGAGCCATCTGCGCAATTGTCGCCGGATTGCTCATCTTTTTTCTCGTCGTTCTGCACGAATTTCAGAGCAGGAGCTGCGCTTTCTTCTTCCCATACCTGGTTCAATGCTCCCAAAAAGACTTCACCTGGCTGCGCGCCAGAGACTGCATATTTGTTATTGATGACAAAGAACGGTACGCCCGTGACACCCAAATCGTTGCCTCTTTGTTTGTCCTCTTGTACTTGCTCTCTGTATTCGTCTCCTGCCAGCATGGCGAGCGTCGCTTCCTTGTCCAAGCCCACCTCAGAAGCAAGCTGTGCCAGCACCTCGTGGTCACCGAGATGCAGTGATTCGGTAAAGTATGCCTTGAGCAGTCGCTCCTTCATTTCCTTCATTTTTCCATGAGCGTGGGCAAAGTGCGTCAAGCGGTGCGCATCAAATGTATTGGTCGGGATCATCGTGTCAAAATGATAATCAAGACCCACACCTTTTGCCATTTGGGTAACCTGGTCATTCATCCCCTTCGCCTGTGCGAGTGGAATGCTATACTTGGCTGCCAGTACTTCATGCATGTCCATATCGGTATCGCGTTCCATCTGCGGGTCGAGCTGGAAGCTGCGATATACGACCTCTACTTGATCCTTATGCGGAAATTGAGACAGCGCTCCTTCCAGACGGCGCTTTCCGATATAGCAAAACGGGCAGGCAAAATCAGACCAAATTTCAATTTTCATGTTACATCCTCCTCTATTTGAACGGAGCTGACCAAAAGACAGCAAACCGCACACTGCAAATTTCGTCGTACGCACATTATACAACAACACACGGTACGACTATGCACTTTAGAGGCTGAAAGCTGCACTTTGCCCTTAGCGAGTCATGCGAATGATGCGATCACAAATCGTTTCCGCATCTGCTTTGTCATGTGTGACCAGGATCGACGTCATCTTGGCAGCCCGCAGCATTCGCTTCAAGTCATCGCGTATTTTCGTTTTCAGCTCGGCATCCAGATTACTGAATGGCTCATCCATCAGCAAGATCGCCGGCCTAGGCGCCAGTGCACGCGCAAATGCGACACGCTGCTGCTGTCCCCCGCTCAGCTCATGTGGATATCGCTTGCCGTAGCCTTCGAGCTGCACGAGTGCCAGCATCTCTTTCAAACGAACCAGACGTTCTGCTTTGGACAATCGATGCAGACCAAACAAGATGTTTTGCTCGACAGTCAAATGCGGAAACAGCGCATAGTCTTGAAAAATCATGCCGATCCCGCGTTGCTCTGGCTCCACAAACTGCCCCTGATCGACCAACACTTTTCCATCGATCTGGATGCGCCCGCTCTTCGGGGACTCCAGTCCGGCTATCAAGCGAAGCAATGTACTTTTTCCACAACCGCTATTTCCGAGTAGCCCAACAACTTCCCCTTGCTCCATCTGCAAGCAAAAATCCCGGATGACGCTGCCATTCCCGCTTGCATAACCAAACGTCAGGTTTTTCACTTCAAAAAAAGTCATTTTGCCTGTCTCTCTCCTAACCAGTGATAGAAAATAACGGAGACGATTCCCACCGCAATGATACAGAGCGAAGGAATCGCGGCCTGGTGAATTTGTTCGTCGCTCGCATATTGATACGCCTTTGTTGCCAGCGTCTCGAAGTTATAGGGACGAAGAAGCAAGGTAAGCGGCAATTCCTTCACGATTTCCATGAACACCAAGATAAAACCGGTGAGTACAGCCCCTTTGATTAAAGGCAAATCCACTTTTAAAAATGTCCGTGTCATGCTCATCCCGAGCATACGTGCCGCTTCTGAATAGCGGTTTCCCGTCTTTTCAAACCCCGCTTCGACTGCATTGAATCCAACTGCAAGGAAGCGGATGATGTAGGCAAACGTCAGCATGAACAAAGACATGCTGAGTACCAGCTTGTTTGCGCCCAAGCCCAGCCAGCTATAGAAGGAACTCAGTTCTTTATCTACGGACATCATCACCGCCATTACTCCAATAGACAAGACTGCGCCCGGAATAGAATAGCCCATGGAAATCAAGCGCGTCAGTGCCACAGCAAATATCGAGCCTCGGGAGAATCGGATGACATTCGCAACGATTACCGCGAGCAGCATCAAGATGGTGATCGAGATACAAGAGATGAACAGCGTATTGCTCAAGAGCTTCCAGAAGGTCTCGTTCAACACTTCCCCATACGTCCACGTCGCCCAGACAATCAACTGCCCAACAGGGATCACAAACGAAAATGAAACAATAACCAATCCGAAGATTACAGCAGCGTACATCGGGATTCCGCGCAGTTTTCTGCGTGTAAGCGGCGTGCTCCTGTTCGTAGGCGAACTGTATTTTTTCCGCTTACGCACGAGTCGCTCAACGATAAAGATCCCGATAATCAAGGTCATGAGCCAGGCGGACAAACGAATGGCCGATTCTACGTCATACATGCCAAACCACGTCTTGAAAATCGCCGCTGTAAAAGACTGAATCCCAAAATGCTTCGTCACTCCAAAATCATTGAGCACTTCAAATGCCACAAGACTGGCACCACCGACGATGGCTGCCTGCGACATAGGCAGGACGATGCGAAAAAAGATATGCGTTTGGTTTTTTCCGAGCAATCTGGCATTTTCAATGAACACAGCACTCTGTTTTTCAAGAAAGGTTTTCGTAATCAAATAGACGTACGGGAACAAAAACAACGTAAAAATAAAAATAGCGCCCTTCATCGACATGATGTCAAAGTAGCGTTGATCGAGCGTCAATCCGAATGCATCGCGCAAAAACGTCTGGATACTCCCCGTATAGCTGAGCATGGAGCCGTACGTGTATGCTGCGATGTACGGAGGAATCGCCAGCGGCAGCACGAAAGCAAATGAAAAAAAGCGACGCAATGGAAAATCGTAAGTAGCGACCAGCCAGGCCAAGGTCACACCTACGATGATCGTACAGGCTCCGGTACCGAGCACGAGCCATAACGATTGCAGCGCGTAATCCAGCAGCATGTACTCTTGGATATGCTGCCAGTTTTCATTCTGTTTTTGAAAGAGTCCAAAAAAAATATAAAGAGACGGGAGAAGGGCCAAAAAGGCCCCTATCACGCTCAGCGTTACCCACCCGTTCAGTTTTCGTCTCAGGCTTCTACGCAAAAGTGTCCCCGTCATGCTTATTTCCAACCTGCTTGATTCAGCAGTTCTACCGCTTTTTTGTTATACTCACCGAGTTTGGCAAAGTCGAGCTTTTGCGTTTTGAATTCTCCCCACTCTTTCAAAAGAGCAGGCTTGTCAGCCTCTGCATTGACAGGGAACTCGTAGCTTCCGTTTGTCAGCATCGTTTGAGCCTCTTTCCCTGTGACGAACTCAATCAACTTCACGGCATTGTCCTTGTTTTTCGCGTGCTTGGTCAAACCAATACCGCTGATGTTCAAGTGTGTGCCTGTCGTTTCTTGGTTCGGGAAGAAAACGCCGATGTTTTGCGCGACTTTTACTTCCTCTGCATCTTTGGAGTTCAGCATTTGTCCAACATAGTAGGTGTTCATGATCGCAACGTCACCGACTTTGGCAACGACAGCCTTTGCCTGATCGCGATCTCCACCTTCAGGCTTGCGCGCGAAATTGTTTACAAGACCTTTTGCCCAATCCAAAGCAGCCTGCTCGCCATTCAGCTCTATAAAAGAAGCAACGAGTGACTGGTTGTACAGGTTGGAAGAAGAGCGTACCAATACTTTGCCTTTCCATTTATCTGTAGCCAAATCTTCATACGTAGACAGCTGCTCTGGCTTCACGCGATCTTTCGCATAGACGATTACTCGCGCACGGGTAGCCATACCGATCCATTGGTTGTCAGGATCACGCAGCTCTTTCGGTACGTTTTTCTCTACTTCAGCAGATTGAATCGGTTGCAGAACGCCATTTTGCTTCGCGTAGTTCAGAACTCCACCGTCAACCGTGATGAACAAATCCGCTTCGGAGCTCTCCCCTTCACGCTTCAAGCGCTCAACCAGCTCTTCTGCTGTGCCCTTCACTTCATTTACCTTGATGCCTGTTTGCTTGGTAAATTCAGCGAACAATTTGCTATCAATATCATAATGACGCGCAGTAAATACGTTCACGACTTGCTCTGTGGCAGCCGGCTCCTGTGCCTTTGGCGCTTCTGTTTGCGGCTGGGCAGTATTCGCGCCGTTTCCGCATGCAGCAAGTAAAGGCATCGTCAGCATCGTACTCAGCATGACCGCCAGCATCGATTTTTTTCTCATTTTGATTCTCCCTCTCTATCGCACTGATTATTGATAATGAATATCATTGCCAATTGACAAGGCTTATTGTATCGAACAAAAATGAGAAAATGCTGTGAAAATAAAAAAACATCCTCAATTTTTTATTTGAGATGCGGATCGGTTGAAATTCGCTGAACGAAGCGGCACAAAAATAGACACAGTCGTCCCTTTCTGCTCCACACTCTGAATCGTTATGATACCGTTGTAACGCGTGAGCAATCGTTTGGCGATGGCAAGTCCGAGTCCATACCCGCTCTCCCCGCTGCTTCTTGCTTTGTCTACCCGATACAACCGGTCCAAGACATACGGCAAATCCTGCTCGGGTATGCCGATTCCTTCATCGATGATTTCCATACAGGCTACCGTTTCTTCCACCTTGGCCCTCACGCAGACTCTCCTGCTCTCCCCGGAATACTTGACCGCATTATCCAAAAGGATCAGTAGCACTTGCTCCAAGTGTTCTTCCGATATGGCCAGAATTTCTCCAGCCAAAGGCGCAAGTTCTTGCTCAATCGTAAATGTCGGCTGAATCATGGCGAATTTCTTGACGATGTGATAGACAGCTCGATCCGGCTCATGGAGCGCGACATCCTCTTCTACCTCCACATGCTCCGCTCTCGTCAAAGCGAGCAGCTCCTGCACCAGTCCTTTTAATCTGGCGAGCTCTTGAACCGATGTCTGCAAGGATTCCTCCAAAACAGCCCGATCATTTTTGCCCCAGCGCCGGAGCATTCCCAGATGCCCTTCGATAATCGCAATCGGCGTCCGCAGCTCATGTGAGGCATCTTCGACGAATTGTCTCTGCTGCAAAAAGGAACGCTCCACCTGATCCATCATTTTATTGAACATTTTCATCAAGGTCGCAATCTCATCCTGATTATCGTGAAACTGCACACGTTCATGGAATCCTTTTTGCCGGACGTTGCTCATCGTTTCATTCATCGATTGCAGGGGTCGAAGCAACTGCCTCGCGAGCAATCTGCCACCCAGACCGCTTATAATCACAGCAGTGAAGCATCCAATAGCCATGACCTGAAAGAGCGCACCACTCAACTGCTCAAACTCTTTCATATTCTTCAGAATCATCACTGTCCCGTTAAATTGAAAGATCGTAAGCGGACTGCTCATGATCAACAGGTCACCACGCACTTCTTGGGTCTGGGTGCGAATCGACTGAACAGGCGGAAGCGGTGGCAGTGTGATATCTTGAAAATTTTCCGATACGACAACAATCGGATTACCCTCTTCGTCCAGAATACGAATCATCTGGTTTCGTTGATTGATTTTCTCCAGGAAGCTGCGCAGCTCTGTGAGGTCCTCGCCCTCAAAAGATTGCTCTTTTTCCAATACGTAGTTAAGAAATTCTCGCATTGTCTGCTGCACAACCTGCTCTTCCTGATTAAACATCCACTTCTCTACAAAAAAGTATTGGAAGCTATTATAGCCAATGAATACAAGAAAAAGCAGAAGCGACGACCAGAGTGTCAGCTTCCATTTGATCGGGAGCTTTAAAAATCTCGATGGTCCTCTCATTTTCGCATCACGTAGCCAATCCCGCGTACAGTCGAGATATAGCTGTCCTCATTGGGGGAATCGATTTTATTGCGCAAATACCGAACATATACATCGACAACATTGGTCTCGACAGCCGCCTCGAAACCCCATACAGTATCGAGCAGCACCTCGCGAGGCAGGACTCGATTGATGTTTTTCATAAACGTCACGAGCAAATCGTACTCCCTTTTGGTCAGCTCGACAGGTTGATTATTTTTGGTGACGATACGTCCCTCCATATGGACCACCAACCCTCGATGCGCGAGCATGGTTCGAGGGACATTCTCCTGTTCTTCCTGACGGCGGAACACGACGCGTATGCGAGCCAACAGCTCCTCAATCGCGAATGGCTTCGGAATATAATCATCGGCCCCACTGTCCAAGCCTGAGACGCGGTCCGTAATACTGTCTCTGGCTGTCAGCATAATTATCGGCGTTTTTTTCACGCTGCGTATTTTTTGACAAACCGCAATACCATCAAGCCCCGGAAGCATGACGTCCAATAATATGACATCCCATTCTTCCTGCAAAGCGAGCTCTAGTCCTTTATGTCCATCATGCGCGACTGTAATCGCAAACGATTCGTAGCGCAGCTCCAGTTCAATAAATCGGGCCATATTGATCTCATCTTCTATCAGCAACACTCTTTTCACGTTTTGCCCACCCTTTTGCCCATGCCGGGGAATTCCACCTGATTGTAGATGAAAATAATTATCAACGTCAATGTTCTCCTACCCAGCCCAGTAACCATACGCCCATCACTTACATAAAATATGTCAAACTGGTTCATGAAGTAAGGTGGTGTATAACATGTATGGATATCAGCCTTATGAATACCCATATGAACATGACTTGCGAGCCGTGTCCTCCCAACATGGACGGAGAACAGGACAATCTTTTGCCGAAATTCAGGGTGGCCCACTGGCACCGAACCTGCACGGCTACGTTGTTTTTACCGATGTCCCCTACGGCACCGAAGTGTTCGTCGAAGTCAGCGGCCTCCCCGCTTTCCAGCCAGCCACTGGCAATCAGCAGCAAATCGGGCCATTTGGTTTTCATTTGCATGAGCATGGCGTCTGCACGGTAGGAAATCCGGAAGATCCTTTTACCGCAGCAGGCAGTCATTGGAACCCTACACAACAACCACATGGCAACCACGTCGGCGACTTTCCCGTGCTGTTTTCCAATGACGGCTATGCACGAATGACTTTTTTCACAAACAAAATCAGTGCAGCAGATGTCGTCGGCAGAAGCTTGATCATCCATCAAAGTCCGGATGACTTCCATTCACAGCCGGCAGGAAATAGCGGAAAACGGCTGGCATGTGGATTGATCTACGCTGGATAACGCTTCCCTCGAACAGGAAAAGGGGGCAACCATGGTTAGCTGCCCCCTCGTACTATTGAATTAGCTAGCGCCGTAATGTCGACAAATCAAATGCCGGTACAAGCCCTTCCTCGGCTGCACGACCGAGCAACGCCTCGACAGCTGCATAACCATCGTTACCCAAATTTCTCGTAAATTCATTCACGTACAAGTTAATATGCGCTTGCGCTACCTCCAAAGATAACTCCTGGGCATGGGACATGACATATTCTTGTGACGCAGTCGGATTCGCCCACGCATATTCCACAGAGGAGCGCGTCCAATTGGTCAGAGCCTCGATGTCCATTGATTTTTTCGCAATAATGGCACCCAGTGGAATCGGCAGATTGGTATCAGACTCCCACCAGTTGCCCAAGTCAGTCATGAGAGACAGCCCGTATTTTTGATACGTAAAACGAGCCTCGTGGATTACGAGTCCTGCATCGATCTTGCCGTCACGTACAGCAGGCATAATCTCATGAAACGGCATGACGACGATCTCCCCTACACCACCCGGGACATTTTGTGCAGCCCAGAGCCGGAACAGTAGATAAGCTGTGGAGCGCTCACTCGGAACCGCTACCCGTTTGTTGGACAGGCGTGCTGGATCATTCGCGCTCTCGCCAGAATTTCCTTGCGTCAAAACGAGTGGCCCGCATCCTCTGCCCAGTGCACCGCCGCAAGGGAGCAACGAGTAGTTGTCCATCACCCATGGCAATGCCGCATAGGAGATTTTCATTACTTCCGGGCCTTCTCCCTGTGCAGCAAGCGTATTCGTAATATCGATATCTGCATACATAATATCGAGCTTTGGCGCTCCCGGAATCAAATCATGTGCCCAGGCATGAAAAACAAAAGTGTCATTCGGACATGGAGAAAATGCAATTTTCATGATAGTACCTCCCGTAGTACAGAGCTTCCCTTTTCCAAAGATTCCAACGCATCTTTTATCCGCCAAGCGTATTTATCCCGCGGTCCAATTGCATTCGATACCGTGCGAATTTCCAGAACAGGTCGTCCAGCAGACTCGGCAGCAGTCGCAACGCCGTACCCCTCCATCGCTTCAGCTAGTGCTTCTGGCATCCGCTGTGCCAAAGCCGTCGCTGTTTCCGCTGTTCCCGTCACGGTGGATAGTGTGAGGATGATGCCTTTTTTGGCGACCAAGCCTGCCTCTTTCATGGAATTGGCCAGCCGTTCGACCAACTCCTGATCAACTCTCACCCGAGCTGATCCAAATCCGAGCTCGTCCACACTGCAAAAGCCCTCAGGCGTTTCTGCACCCAAATCGGCACAAATAATCTCAGTTGCGACAACCAGCGACCCGATCTCTGCTTGTCCCACGAATCCACCGCATATACCAGCACAAATGACGAGATCATAGTCCGCGCATGCAAGTGCTCTGGCTGTACTCGCTGCGGCTGCTGCCGGCCCTACTCCCCCAGCGATAACAGTGAATCGCTCATCTCCTTGAAGGCCGCGCATCACTGCATCCCGTTCTGCGTCAACGGAGGTCACGACCAAAATGCTTCTATATTGTTGTGACAAAATCATTTGCCCTGGCTCCTTTCAACCGCTTTCCACCTTCCACGTTATCGCTACTTTTCGTCTATGTAAAGCCGTTTAAAAAGTTTGTCAAAAGACAGGGAAATACTTACAATGAATCCTGTTGTCCATTTCCGTTAGATGAGAGGTGACCGATCATGCTTCATCCACCGAATCCGAACACCCATCCCGACTGGCTAGCTCCCCACTCTTTGTCCTGGTACACACAGTTGGGCAAAATGACGGGTGAATACGTATACCCGTGGCGCTCTACCATTACAGAACCGAATGGCGAGTCGCTTTTTATGGAAGAAATTAGTCGTATCGTTCCGAATCAATCCGTTCTTGACATCGGCTGCGGGCATGGCGCATTCACACTGCACTGGAGCCGTTCCGCCAAAGAGATCGTCGGCTTGGATGTGACAGAAAACTTTGTGCAAAAGACCCGTACGCAAACACCCGAAAATGTCTCCTTCGTTGTCACCAATACGAAATATACCCTCCCCTTCCATGACGATACGTTCGATTGCGCCTACAATCGCAAGGGACCTACCTCCGCCTATCCAGATATAGCACGCGTCGTCAAAAGAGGAGGCTCATTCATTGGATTACATCCGGGCGATCAGTTGTCCGCCGAATTATTCGAATGGTTTCCTCATTTATTTGGTTCACGTACAGCAGACACCTTGATCTTGAAAAATCTGCAGGAGAGACTGAGACAAGCCGCTTTTCAGCGAGTGGATATTCAGACCGTGATTGCCACCGAGTATCTTCAGGCCCCGCTCGATGTCATTCGCATGCGTTGCTTTGGGCAAAGTCCCACTATTCTCACGTCCGCCATCGAACAACACATGGAGAGTGTTATGCCGATTTTTGACCGCTATGCGACTTCTGACGGTCTGCCTACTACGCATATGTATTACCTCGTACGCGCGATTGTTTGATTTGTCCTGTAAAAAAACCTCCAGCCGCATTTGGCCCGAGGTCGTCACTTCGCTTATCCTTTTAGCAAATAGCTGTTGCCGTCTTCATCCTGAAAAGTCGCATAGGTCCCCCACTGCATCTTGTTCAGTTCTCCTTGAAAAACAACACCGTTCGCCCGCATAGTCTCGTACGTCTTTTCAATTTCTGTACATTCAAAAACGATCGAGGCTTTTTGTTCCTGCCAGTTGCTCATCATACTTTTCGGATAGAGTACCAAAGCAGTCTGGGCACCTGCTGGTCCTACCTCCAGCCAACTGCTGTTTGGTCCCATCGGGTGCTCTTGCTTGACTTCAAATCCAACCTTCTCTGTCCAGAACACCTTTGCCCGTTGTTGATCTTCTACGTAAACAGCTACCGTTGCCATTTTGGTAATCATAATATCCTCCTTACTAATTCGAACCTTCTCATCCCATTTTAACCGAAAAAAAGTTTACTTATCGCTATTAGCAAACCCAGATGTTTACAATAGTTGCACAGAAATTTATGTTTAATTACGAAATGTAAGAAACAAAACATTGAATAAGCTTCTCCCTAATAATGCATCATGTTAGTGTAAAAACAAGTTGCAGGAGGAATGCAAAGTGGGTAAGGATTTTATTGCAGCCGTAAAAGACAGAAGAACGTACTATGGGATCAGCAAGGAAAATGTTGTCTCTGATGAACGCATTAAAGAAATCGTACAGGAAGCAGTAAAATACACACCATCCGCATTCAACTCCCAAAGCGCTCGCGTTGTCGTCCTCTTGGGTACGGAGCACGATAAGCTGTGGAACATTACCAAAGAAACGCTGCGTAAAATCGTTCCCGCTGAAAATTTCGGAGCCACAGAAGAAAAAATGAACTCCTTCGGTAGCGGCTACGGCACTGTTCTTTTCTTTGAAGACCAAAACGTCGTCCAAAACCTCATGCAGCAATTCGAAGCGTACAAAGATAATTTCCCGATTTGGTCCGAGCAATCTTCCGGAATGCTTCAGTATGTTGTATGGACTGCTTTGGAAACCGAGGGCTTCGGTGCTTCCTTGCAGCATTACAATCCACTCATCGATGAAGAAGTCCAACAAACGTGGAAGCTCCCTAGCGAATGGAAGCTGAGAGCACAGATGCCTTTTGGCAAGCCAACCGCTCAACCAGCTGAAAAACAATTCCAATCGTTGGATGAGAGAGTGAAGTTCTTTTCCTAAGTAACATTTTGCTCCATGTTTGTAATGGACGGCTCAGAATTTCCTATTCGGGCCGTCCTTTCGTGTATTGAGCGATTGCTTTCCTCTGTCGTCTGTGATAGTATTAGCTTAAACAAAAGATTCTTATTTAAAGCGTTCACATATTGTAAAGGGTTTACACTTATGTTTGAACCTTTTACAATGTGTGAATTTTATTTTATATAAATAAAAGTTACATATTCATTTTATTTTGTTGGAGGTAACACCCATGCAAACAGGTACAGTTAAATGGTTCAACGCAGAAAAAGGTTATGGCTTCATCGCAGTTGAAGGCGGAAACGATGTATTCGTTCACTTCAGCGCAATCCAAGGCGACGGTTTCAAAACCCTCGAAGAAGGCCAACGCGTAGAATTCAACGTGGTTGAAGGCAACCGTGGTCCACAAGCTGAGAACGTAGTAAAACTGTAAATTACACATAAAGCTGCCCTTGCGAATAACAAGGGCGGCTTTTTTTTCCAGCACTTTTTCCTCACATAATTCGTTCTTTGTTCCTAAAGGGCAGTTGACATTAGCCATGCCTCCCCATATAATCTCTTTATAATGCAGAGTAAAGCAACGGCGCTTTCTAGCATAAAATATTCAGAATGTACACATATGGAATAAACGCGACATGTATTTTCCGTTTATTTTTAGCGAGCTATGAAAGCGGTTCCAGTTGGCTGTTATTACCATTACCTGTAAACAAGTTCATACAAGTAAGCAAAGGCGCTTAGGGTATATCTCATTTATTTAATGAGATCCTAAGTGCTTTTATTGTTTACATCCGCAAAAAGGTGGGATATCCATGGAGCACATTGGAAGCGTTATTATTTACATCATCATGTTATGTGCAGTAATTGGTGCCATTGCCGCGATCCGCAACAGCGATGAGGGTCTCGGTAAGGAGTTCATGGAAGGGATTCACTCAACAGGTTACATCTTCGTTCCTGCTGCCGGTATTATGGCATCCCTCCCGTACATCTCTTGGTTCGTTGAAAAAGCGGTATCACCCATCTTCAACAAAATTGGAGCAGATCCTGCGATTGCGGCAACTGCGATTCTCGCATCTGACATGGGTGGCTATCAGTTGGCAAACCTCCTGAAGACCTCCACGGAAGGTTGGATTATGGCGATGATCGTCGGTCTGATGGCCGGTGCTACGATCGTGTTCTCCATCCCAATGGGACTTGCTATGTTGGACAAGCGCGACCATAAATACATGGCGCTTGGCGTAATGTCCGGAATTTTGACAGTTCCGATCGGTGCTTTTATCTCCAGTGCCATTCTGGTTTTGACAAATGCAGAGGTTCGCAATGAAATCTCGACGAATGCTGAATCCACTTATGCTTTTGCCATTGGCTTCGGACAGGTACTTCTGAACCTTTCACCAATTTTGTTCTTCGTATTAGCAATTGCTGCTGGTCTGCGCTTCCTGCCAGACTTGATGATTAAAGGCTTCATGATTTTCGGAAAGACAATGGATGCAGCTATCAAGCTCGTACTCGTATTCTCGATCGTGCAACACTTTACTGGCATCTTTACAAAGATTTTCGGAGCATGGGGCTTCGATCCGATCATCGCCGATCCAACCGACCAATACCGTGCGTTGGAGACCGCTGGTTACATCGGTATCATGCTCGCAGGTGCGTTCCCAATGGTTTACATGCTGCGTAAATATGCAGCGAAGCCACTCGAAGTATTGGGTAATAAGCTAGGCATGAGCCCTTCTGGTAGTGCAGGCTTGCTCGCAACGAGCGCGAACATCCTGGCGATGTTCCGTCTCATTCGTTCCATGCCGCCAAAAGACAAGGTGATCAACATTTCCTTCGGGGTTTGTTCCGCTTTCTTGTTGGGTGATCACTTGTCCTTCTCGGCAAACTTCCAACCAAACATTATCTTGCCGGTCATGCTTGGTAAATTGGGCGCAGGTATTATCGGGATTGCTTTTGCTTACTGGCTCTCCGTACCGAAAGCCCTTGAACTGGAAAAACAAGATCGTGCTGCGGGAATTATCGGTCCAGATGAGTACTTGGATCATCACAGCGCTCAGGCAGAAGTTGCAGCAACCAAACACTAAAAGCAAAAGAGCGGTCCTTCGTGGGCCGCTCTTTCCTTTACTCAACTTTCTTGCTCATCTCCCAAATTTCCAATGCAGGTACCGGCTTTTTGGAGCACCCCTCCATCGTTAATTCACGAGCTTCCTTTGACCACAAAAAAGGATAGATTGCAAACATTTCATCGCCTTTTAGCTTGGAAACGTCCTTCTCCCAATCCTTCCAGAAAAATGTCTCATAAAACGTATGGATATCCCCGGTCATTGCCCAGTGCAAAAAGTCGGTATAGCCAATTTCAAGATCCTCCCACGCAAGACTGTCCGGAGCGAAATACCATATACCGCCTACCGAATCCGGAAACATTCCACCATTGATCGCAAAGAATCCCCCAATGACATCGTCTGCTACCAGCAACATCTGATTCAAGGCACATTGCTGATTCCAAGAAGTGATGGAACGAGGTAAATGAGGATGGCCAGACCCTAGAATCCTTAGCCAGCCTTGGTGAATCAGAATCCCACCTGTTTCAAAAGCAACAGCACCTAGCGTTGACCTCGTCGTCACTTGTAAATCAACAAGCTGTTTTTTCCCTTTCTCCTGTTCAGATGGAAGAAGGGTAATTTTCCGCTCTGATGCTGATTGCCATTTTTTTATTTCTTCCATCGCTGAATCCTTTTCGCAGTACAAATCCTCGAAGCTCTTCATTTCAACCTCCACTCTCAAGCTATTGGCGCGGCGCCCATAAGATGACACTTACTCCGACCAAGCAGATGATGGCCCCCACCCAATCATACAAATCGGGTGTCTTTTTATCCACCAACCATCCCCAAAAAACCGCAAGAATGATAAAAACCCCTCCATAGGCGGCATATACCCGCCCGAAGGAAGGGAAGCTTTGAAGCGTGGGAATAATTCCGTACAACACCAGAATCAGCGCCCCGACAATACCGTACCAGTATGGCTTGGACTCTTTTAGCCACAGCCATACCAAATACCCCCCGCCGATTTCCGCCAATCCCGCCAAAATAAACAATAGTATCGATGCTGTCATTCATGTCTCCTCTTTTCCTATCAAAACGGGTAAGCGCAAAGATCACGTCTATTGGCACGCCATGACGGACGAATCCCCAAAATCTATCCTTGATGGGCAGCCTGTGGAGAACAGCACAGATCTCCTTTGTCCGATTCAAGTGCAGATTTCAAGCTCCCCAGAACATGGGACCAAGCCATTTCGTGCCAGCTCCGAGCCTTTTCCCACTCCTCTCCCTCTTTCCAACCGAAATGCTCGACCAATACTTGTGTCTTCCCCTCTGCTTCAGACAAGGTGACAAGCACATAAGTCAAAGCATCCTCGTGATTCATGGTATCTGCGAATTCATCCGGTCCCTTCCATGTAAAGCCAAGGCGCTCCTTCGGTTCTAAATGGGTAATGATGCAACCTTTCGTCCCCATCTGGTCGCGATTGGCTGGATGGAAGTACAATTCATACGCTCCACCCAGGTACGGCTCAATCGTTGCATCAGGAGCAAACCACTGCACAAGCCGTTCCTTTCGTGTCCATGCCCACCAAACCAACTCTATAGATGATGATACTTCTATCTCCGCTTTCAAGAAACCCATCATGCTTCCCCCCAACTATTTTCCTAACAGTTTGAAAATAGCAATTTCTGTATAGCCAGTCAATACAGAACACTCGCTACTTCCAACTTCACGCCCGAGCGAGATTTCAAGTGTAAAAATGAGTCTGAACAAGTCTGAATGGAATATTTTTTACTAAAAAGTGTAATTGTGCAGTAATCGCATAAGAATGAATGCTATAATAGCTAAGTAAGTAAAAAATTTCACAATGGGGA
The DNA here is from genome assembly GCF_023714195.1 of Brevibacillus sp. MER 51. Lineage (NCBI taxonomy): Bacteria > Bacillati > Bacillota > Bacilli > Caryophanales > Paenibacillaceae > Brevibacillus > Brevibacillus sp. MER 51. The sequence continues at coordinate 51,053 of NZ_JAMAUS010000012.1, forward strand.
GAGGAACGATGGAACAACCACTTGCTAAATCGGCTCATCAGAAATTACCCATTGGAAAATTGCTCAAGAGGATCTTCGGTATCCTGATTGGTGCTTCCCTGTTTTCGGTAGCGCTCGAGATTTTTCTCGTACCGAACAATATTATTGACGGTGGAATCGTAGGTATCTCGATTATTACCTCGCATCTGTCTGGGTTGCCTCTTGGCGTTTTCCTTTTCGTGCTTAACTTGCCCTTCTTAATTATAGGGTATAAGCAAATCGGAAAAACGTTTGCACTCTCAACCCTCTTTGGGGTTACGATCATGTCAATTGGAACGACACTCCTTCACCCTGTCAAAGGGCTAACGGATGATCCCCTGCTTGCAGCTGTTTTTGGCGGCATACTTCTAGGGATTGGCGTAGGACTCGTTCTCCGCTATGGAGGCTCTCTGGACGGTACAGAGATCGTCGCTGTACTGCTTAACAAGAAATCTCCGTTCTCCGTTGGTGAGATCGTAATGTTTATGAACTTATTCATTTTGAGCAGTGCCGGATTTGTATTCGGTTGGGATCGCGCGATGTACTCGCTGATCGCCTATTACATTGCATTCAAAATGATCGATCTGACCATCGAAGGCTTCCAGGAGTCGAAAGCGGTATGGATTATTAGCGACAATCACAAGGATTTGGGAGATGCGATTGTTGCTCGTCTGGGTCGTGGCGTTACCTATTTGAATGGGGAAGGCGGCTATACCGGAGACGACAAGAAAGTGATTTTCTGCATTATTACGCGTTTGGAAGAAGCCAAGCTGAAGCTGATCGTGGAAGAAGTGGACCCGAATGCCTTCCTGGCTGTGGGCAATATTCACGATGTGCGCGGTGGGCAGTTTAAGAAGAACGCGATTCATTAAAAGGAAAAAAGTGTACCCTATAGAGTGGGCGTTGGGGAACGTCTGTCTATAGGGTATTTTTTGTAATTACGAGTACAAATTTTCTTTGTAAGAATGCTTTTTACATGAATAAAACCCCAAAGGACTCTCCACTCCTGGTTCATTCTACCTATTGCCTCTTCTAACATAATATGAAATAGCTCGACCATATCATTAGCAGTCAACTCTAAAAATTCCTCAGAGCGCTCATCGGCTAGCATTTGAAATTTACTCATGGATTTTTCACCTCAAGTTATACTACTGATACCCTGATCATTTGTTGTTCTAAGTTAATTTCACCTGTCACTAAATTTAACGCATTGGGTATTTCCCTATACTCATTAATCAGGCTCGTTGACATCATTTCTTTCTAAACAATTCTGTTCATATCTACTGGCTATTTCTTGCATAATAATTTTTTAAAACTTAGGTAATAACTCGTGCATTTTCTGATTATCGTACCATTCTATATCCGTCCAGAAATCATTATATCCCTGTAATTGCTCTACAATTATTAATAATTTTTCTCTTGATAGTTGACTAAGCTTATATCGTTCCTGAAAAATATCATCTAGTACCTCAAAGCATACAAAAGGACTACCATTTACACTAATTCCATTACATAGATCTTTTAAAACGGATATTTCCTCTATATCATCATCAGAAAAGAATTGACCAAGTACCTCCACTTTACATCATCATCCTATTCTGTGATGTTTTTGTGAGTGATTTGTCAGTTGTCTCCCGGTCTTACATGTTCAATAGACTGTTATTGAAATAAGAATAATAATTCAAGCAAAAAAAGAAACCTTCACTCCTTCGCTTAGCTCCGCATTTTTCACCTAGACCGGTTCGCATGAATCCGATTCTAATAAGAAAATCTCAAAAAGGGTGATGTTGCCTATTAGGGATAAAACGGTTCATTTGGGTCGGAGCTATTTCTCTCTTCCTCAAGAGCAAAATATCACAAAGAACCCCAGACAAGCATATGCTCGTCTGGGGTTTATAACATTAGTCTTTCTCTAATACATAGGTTTTTACAAGATTATCTTCTTCGTCAAATACGTATATTCTTTCACAATTGTTGCATCGCCAGACATCATTTTTTGGTGGAAATATATCTCTGATTGATGATAACCCAAGAATTTCTTCATACTCTAGATCAGAATACACCCTTAGTTGAACTTCATTAGGAGAACTGGTGTTCGAAAGTATCTTTCCACATTTACATTGCATTCCAGCCATTTATTTTTCATCTCCTATGTCATATTTTCAGGATAACCATAATTAAATTTGTAAATCCCGTCTTTAGTCCAAATATGGACTTCCTTTCCCCATACTTGATCTTTCATTTTTCTAGCTGTGTCATAAATAACCTCATAAATATTGAAGACTGATGGATCACTTTTCAACTTTCTCATATCATAAATTACAACATGTGCTTGTTGTTTCAGTAGACCTTCACGTATCTTGTCACTTGCTGAATTAATGTTCAGTAGACCATTTTGAGGGTTTGCTGTTTTTAACTCTGTAGGGACACCATCAACATCAAAATCGTAAGTTTTTTGACCTTTTATCCTTGGAATAGGCTTTACATCATGCCCCATTTCCAACAAGTTCTCCACTACATTTTTCTCATCATTATCAAAGTCATTTAGGCTTCCAATTATGTCCCCTCGACTTCTATCATCCCCGCTTCTCCAGCCATAATGTTTAATACCTACACCTTTCAGAAATTCTGAGTCTGTAATATCTCCGTCGAACCAAGCATCTACGTACGTGCCATCGTGAATCCCATATTGATACGTAAAAAATGACCACGAAAAATCTATACCTCTTTTTCTATGTCCACTTGGATCAGTGTATCTCAATGGATTATTCTCCACATACGTATACCTGTTAAGCGTCAGCGGATTATCCACCGCACCCTTATACGCATCCTCCGAAATAAACCGCCCAACACTCGGATCATAGTACCTAGCACGTAGATAATATAACCCTGTTTCCGAGTCGTAAATCTCGCCCGTATACATAAACGGATTTTCCATAGACTCCGACTTCGCAACAACGTTACCCCAAATATCGTATTCGTAGGTGTTGAGTACTTGTCCGTTTCTGTCTACGATCTTTTTGACATTGCCCAGACTGTCTCCGAGGTAATAGCCACCTTGCTGCCCGCCACTTTGGAGCTTGCGGAATAAAATGCCGTTGCCCCAGATGTTTCGGGCTTTCACATTTCCGTTTTGATCTAATTCTTCTATCACATACCCATTTACGTAAACATATTTCGTAGCATCCCCATTGGATTCCTTCACAGCACGTAATCCATCCGGATTGTACGCAAAAGAACCGCTGTCCCCATTCTGTTTCGAATAGGTTTTCAAGCGGTTCAATCCATCATAGGTAAATGTATAGCTGTCTCTTGTATGTGGCTCGGTGCCTTCCACATGTTCCCGATTGCCTCTTGTGTCGTAACGATAGGTGCGCTCCCCCTGCGGATTCGACTCTGTAGCGATTCGATCAATCTGATCGTACTCGTAGCGATAGGTCTTTCCGTTTTGCTGAATCTCTGTTTTGTTGCCAAATGCATCATAGCGTAACTGTTCCGACCACACGGAAGCACCATTTTGCGTATGCCCTGTTGTGATGGCTTCCCCAAAGGAATTGTATTCTTTCCGAGCCTCTACGCCATTCGGATAGCGAACCGTCTCCGTGTCACCAGAGGAGCTGCGTGTGTAATGATAGGTGATCAACCCGGAAAGTGTACTATCGACGCTCTTGATTCTGCCTTCATAGTCGTAAGAATAGTTGACTCTCGTACCATCTGGATATGTCAGGTAATCCATGGCACTATCGTCGTTTTCGTAGCCAATCGTGTAGTTGCGGTTAAATGCTGTCTGGTTTTTCAAGCGGCCATATGCATCATAGCTGTATGCGATTTCTTGCCCATCGCTGTTTGACTGTCTGATGATCTGGCGAGTAATGGCATCATACTCATTTGTACTCGTATAAACAGTGGTGCCATCCGTTTTGCTTACACGCAGCTCGGCTATTTCATAAAACGGCGTGTAGCTGTATTGATGAACATTTCCTGCCTTATCGGTGACAGAATCAATTTCACCGTTCAACTGATAGCGTATGCTTTCACTCTGATTTCCCTGTCCATCGGATTCTCCCAATTTCCAGGAGAGATTATTATAGGCATACTGTCTAGTCTCTGTGCCATTTTCCGTTACCTTGACGAGGTTACCTTGAGGATCATAATCATAACGATACTCTTGATTCAGTGGATCAATTACATATACAAGGTTTCCTGAAACATCGTACAAATAGTTCCAATGACGGACTCCTCCATCGTAGCCATAGACTTCTTTCGCCGAGAGCCTGCCCCATCCGTCATAGTCATATTCGATCCGTCGTGTTTGACTGAGGTCCTTTGCCTGCTCCACTTGTACATAACCGAATTGGTCAAACAACTGAACAGTTTGCAAGCCATTCGGGTGCTGGGCAACAGCGGCTCCTTGTGGCAAATAGCTGTCCTCAGTTACTGCTGTGTTCGCATAGGAATGAGTCGTTGTTTCTCCCTTTGAATTCGTAACAGACTTCAGGCTGCCATCCGTATAGTAGTCATATTCCAGCTTACGTTCTTCCATTCCATTCGGGGTAGTGGAACGAACATGTCTGCCGTCAAACAAGCTTCTGCTATACTCGTTGGCAACCAGCGATCTTGCACCGCTGTCACTCACTTCTTCCTGTAATTCCACATCACCATGAACGGTATAGTACGTAACCTGTTTTAATGCATAAGGGTCTGCTTCTCCATTCGTAAATACTTCTTTGGTCACTTTACGCGAAGCATCGTCGAAGGTATACGCAACTGTCTTTTTCTGTCCGTCGTGATCAAATACTTCTTCGTTAAGACGATCCAGATTGTCATAGAAGTAGTGAACTGTACTGCCATCAATGAAAGTTTGTGTCTCTAACAAATCCAGACCATTCACATATTCATAGTGAAAAACAAGATCGGTAGTCTGATTGCCCAAATCAACTTCCTTGATAGCCTTTTCGATCACGTGTCCATAATTGTCGTACTGATCAAATGTTGTCACCAAATAGCTATCAGAAATCGCAGGATCAGTCGTAGAAGTGATCTCTTCTATTTTCGAAACCTGTTCGTCAGTGTTGTACTCCAGATTACGGATAACTGTATCTGTTCTTTCACCTGTACTGGTTGGGTAGGTTCGTTCTTCTGTTTCCTGATCAATCAGCCTATCGGCATTAAAGGAGAACGTATTCGTCTGTACTAACGTGTTGTCACTTGATTTTTTGGTAATCTTTTCAACAGGGCGATATGCTCGATCTTCTCCCCATACGGTAAAAAACTCATAGCTCCATTTCGTCACAATGCCACTGGCGTCAACATGCTCAGTGATATCTCCGAAGTCGTTATAGCGGAACTTTGAGATCTTTGCATAATTGGGTAAAATGTCTTCGGTCGCAGAATCAATTTGCAAAGATCCATCAGCATCTACTTGCGGGTCCATCAAGAACTCACGAACCGTTTCGTTGGGGACACCGTCCATAAAACTGAATTGATAGATTGGCTTTTTATTCTGATAGGCATAGGTTGTATATTGGATGGGGTTGTATTTGTAGGTTGTATTACCGTCGCTGATTTGCAAATCTGGATTGTTCCGCAGCGTTTTGGTTCGAATCCGCTTTACTAGATGGTTCCCGCTGTCATCTGTCTCAAAGGTCTTCTCAACTCCATGTAAAAAGGAATCGTATTCAATCGTAGAAACAATATCGCCGAAACGCTCATCTGCGTCGATCAATCGATGGAACGACCAGGTTCTTGGCTTCTTCCAGATTTCCCACGTTTTCCCTATGCTGTATTCCAAGCTGTACATGACTTCTTCTTCTGTCTTTCCGTACGGAATGTAACTGAAATCAACCATACTTACTGGATGATAGCTGACATAGGACAGAATATTGTCGTCCTGGTAAAGTCGAACAACTCCACGGCTTTGTGCCACTTTATTTTCCTGATAGATGGAATAGTAATAGGTCATCGTTAACCCATTGATCGGATAATGAACCGATCGCAACAGCATGTAATCCAAATTTTTGTTGCGATTTTCGTTATCCTGATCCAAGTAATCCTCCGACTCAAAAGCAAAGGAATCATCACGACTGAAGGTATAATCGCTAATAAGGTTAAATTCTGCCTCCCTCATTTCATACTCATAGGTAGCAACGACTTCATTGTTTTGTTCAACGGAAACCAACTCAGCAGATGTGCTGCGTTCAGGATTCGTATTGTTGCTGTACACGACATCATAGTCAACCGTTTTGATTGGCTCATCCTGATCTTTATCTGTTTCATCTCTGTACAGCTTCAGGTTTTTAATTCCGCCTGCCGTATCACGTTCCATCACCACAAAGCGTCCATAGGTATCCTCGATTTCGACGACAGAGTCATTTTGTTCATCCATTCGATATCGGATCGTATCGCCAAATGGGTTGCGTTTTGTGACCAACAGCTCACTGCCAGATCGCTCAAACGTATAACGAAATCCATTGACAATTAATTCAACATCTCGTCCCTCTGCTTGTTCGGTAAAGGAGATTCCTTCATAGGGATAATTCACCCACTTGTTCCCTTCCCGGATGAGAGTCGTACCGTCTTCCAGATGAAAAACATAGCGGGATACGCTTCTGCCCGCTTCGTCCTCCCGAACAGCTAAACGATATTGCGTTTTCTCCTCCCCATTTTCCGTAAAGAGACTGACTTCTTCTGTTGTAATCTCGTCATAATATTCAAACATCGGAATATTGAAGGTCCACCCTGTTGCAAAGGGAATGAACTCGTTTTTAAACAACTTAGTTTCCCTGCGATTTTCCCACGTTTCATTTCTACTATCGTATTTCAATACAGGTTCTCTCGTTTTGCTATCCAACTGGTTGTACATCCGTTGAATGACCAGATCCATTCCGTTCTTCCCTGACAAAGCCAAGTCTGTCTCAACCAGATTCGCAGCACGATAAAACTCGTCTACGGGTTTGCCCGAGTACGTTTTCGTGTAATACTGCGCCATTTGTCCTACTGAGTATTGGACGTCTTCAGCTGCAAGTGCGAGCCCCATTGTCTGCTTGCTCCATTCAGCTACTTCCTGTTTTTTCTCAAACGTAAAAATGTCAGGAACGTGGGTCATTAATTGTTCCCGTTGACTAGTCGTTACACTTTTCAGCAAATCTTGGACCACTTTATCGTTCCATGTATTTTGCTCTACCTTTTCCTTGCTGCTCAACAGCTTTCGCAGCTTCGGATAGAAGTAAGAGGCGATCTGCATCGATTTGCGATCAAATGTTTTCGTCATTTCGGTCACTGTCTCAACTGAGAGCGGGTCCCATGACAGCTCCTTCAGCTCCGCTTGTGTCAACACTGGCACTTGAGCAGCGTCTGTTTCCTGAGGGCTTTTAGATGGGACGTTATTGATTTTCTCAATGACCCATTCTTTCGTATCCTTCTTTACAGACTTATTGGTTGGTGTCGCATAGGCCATACTTGGAAAAATCGCGGTCGTGACCAAAGCGGCTGTTACAAATGACGTTAGCCATTTTTGTAAGTTCATGATGGTTATCCCTCCTTTAATTCACTCTTGTTTTTGTTAACACGTTCCCGTTTTCATCGTAGGTGATCTCGATAATTAGGGTCCCGTTCTCATAAATTTGAGTCAATTGATTCCGGTTATTGTAAACATATTGGAATGAACCTCCGCTGACAGTGTCGATGAAATCAAAACGAAACGGATTACTCGTAAGATTGGCAGAGGCACCGACTACTTTTGCGGGATCAATAGATATAGTTGCGTTCGATACGTCATTTACGTTCGCATGATTCATTGCCTTGCCCGTAAATGCAATAAATATTTGTGTGTCACTTACCCTTGTAACCTGAAGACCTAAGCCTGCGGGTAAGTTATTCACAGTGACTCCGGAAGACATGTCATGAACAAATGTTCCATTGGCAAGTGTAACAACCTGTGTAGCCGTAATGGTTCCGTCATTGAGCAAGTTTTCCTGAATAACCGGAGATCCTACTGAAATCGTAGGGCTCGCTGAAGGATCAGCACTCGTATTCAGCCTCACAAAAGAGAAATCATCACTATATGCCCAAAGCACAACATAGATAGTCTCACCGGATGTTACATACATCTGAATCTCTGAAAACAGCGATTCTCCATTGTCATCGTTCGTGGCAATTTGATTCGTCAGATTTTCGTCAGAATAGAGTTCGAGTACAGTATCCACAACCATATCCCCTTCGCCAAAAGGACTTGTGGAAAATTTTACATATCCCGAAGCATCAGGCGTAAATTTGTATACATTTCTTGATACGCCTTCCAGCGTGACGTCCAGAGGATTGTTCGTCTTCAGTTCTGGATATGATTGCGGTTCGAGCTCAGCCCGAATTCGCGTGTGAAGATTTCCGCTGAGAGCACTTAGTTTGACATAATACGGTTGACCTCCAACCAAATGTGACGTTACCTCTGAGAAGCGTGTTAGGTCGGAAACATCATCGTTGTCTGCGAGCAAATCTGTCAGACTCGAATTGGAATACAGCTCAATCATCGTGTCATTTTCCGGGCCAACGTCACCATATGGTCCTGTATAAATCCGAAAGACTCCATCGGTTGTCGGTGTTAATTGAAAGACCTGATCGACTCCTTCAGGGAGACTGACATCGTATGGCTGAAAGACATATAACTGATCTTCTGCCAGCCGTAGTTGATACGGTTCGTCGGTAGAAAAATCAAACCCATACACCACTGGATAATACTTGCTTCCGGCCGTTGCCTGGAACGAAGCCATTTCTTCTTCACCTGTACCATTGGCACTGCTTGCTACTACCTCCCCAAGCTCATCAAGGACATAGACGTCATAATCCATGGCAGAAGGAACTTGCAGGCTGACTGTTATCGGAGCATTTTTCTTGGCCTCGAACCAATAAAAGTCCTGATCGCCTGAGTACGACAGGTAACTTTCGATTGAATTCCCAATGCTGACCGGAGAAGCCTGTGAAACCTCATCATTCGGCTCGTATAGATCGACAGAAGCTACAGAAATTGCTTTCGCAGCAGCAAAAGACCTCACAGGCGGACTCGTTAATTGCATCCGTGCCGTTTTCAATCCAGCTTGGTATTTCTCAAGTGAACCTCCTGTTCTCTTGTCTTTCCATTTTGCGAGAAGTTCGTTTCTTTCCCGATTCAATTTTTTTGCCAGTTCGAGATCCTTGTTTTTGACGGAAAGCTTCATGAGCAGCTCCCATTCATTTTGATAATGGACCCACTCACGATCTATTTGCTGGATAGACCGATCTGTCGCCTCCATTGGCAAAGCCTTTTTGGAAGGATTGTCTCTTTCTTTTGCAATAATCGATGCGGGTTGCAACATGAGACAACAAACCAAGAAAAAAATAAGATGCTTCCTTTTCATGTGATTCCTGTACCCCTTTCTTTTGGTTTTGTTAAACGATGAAACCAACCACCAAACGCAAACAGCCACCCGGCTGATCACCGGATGGCTGCTATCTTGCTTCGTATTGATTTCTTTCGTTTGACTCTAGTATAGCCTGACTGGAACTATCTCGAGCAAAATGAACGCTTGTGTGAGCTTCTGTAAAGAAGTGTCTACCATATGTTTCCACAATGTAAAAAATAGAGTACGATACTCCTATATCTCATGGAAAAAGGAGGTTTTCTCAGTGAATCAAGCATTCTCGATAGAGCGCGTCCCTTTTGAACAGAAGCACGCTCTCAAGCAACTGTTGGAGCTGTATACGTACGACTTCACTGAGTTTGAGCCTTTCGAAGTAGATGACGACGGCTTGTTTGGCTATGACTACTTTGAGAAGTATTGGGTCGAACCAGAACGCCATCCCTTTTTTATCAAGGTTAATGGTAAGCTGGCCGGGTTTGTCCTCGTCCGCATGCTCACAAGCTCTGATCCAGATTTGCCATCCATCCACTCCATTGCAGAATTTTTCATCATGAAACGCTACCGTCGGCTAGGGATCGGAAAAGCGGCCTCTCATCAAATCTTCAAATTGTTCCCGGGTGCCTGGGAAGTCTTTCAATTGGAAAACAACGTGCCTGCCATCGGCTTTTGGCGTGCCAGCATCCGCGATTACACAGCCAATCACTATCAAGAGCGTCTAGCGGATGGCAAAGTCATACAAACGTTCCTTTCGAGACCATAGCAGAAAAAAGCCAAGGGACAGCGCAAATCCCTTGGCTTTTATTAAAAACCAACTAGCTGATAACCGCAGGAAAGGTCATCACGACAACCGTTCCGCCACCTAGCTTGCTGTCCACGGTAATCTCTCCCCCGTGAGCCAAAATGAGCTGCTTGGCTATCGCCATACCCAGCCCCGTTCCACTGGTATCCTCCCCTGTATGCCCGCCTCGGTAGTATCTTTCGAACAGATTGGCCAGTGTCGTCTCATCCATGCCTGGACCATTGTCCGCAATTTTGACGACAAACTGATCCGCTGCAATCGACTGTACCTCTACGAGCACGTGTGTACCTGCTGGCGTATACTTGATCGCGTTTGTCAAAATGTTGACGATGATGCGGCGAAACCAGATTGGATCGACCTCGGCCGTTATCGATTGGACATTCGCCGAAAATTCGATGTCATGCAAAGACGAGCTCGGATCGTTCACCATATCCACCACAATTCTGCGAATGGTTTCCACGATTGGGACAGGTTGTTTGACCATCGGCAAAGCTTGGTTCTTGAGTCGATAGGTCAAATTCAAATCCTCAATCAGCCCGTTCATGTAGTCAGACTTTTCCCGAATCGTTTTCCCAAATTCACTGACTTCCTTTCTATCCCACTCATATTGTTCCGACTCCAAAAAGGTAGCATAACCGTAAATCGAGCTCAGCGGTGTCTTGAGATCATGGGAGAGCCCGGTAATCCATTCCTCTCGCGTCTGCTCGATCTCTCGCTGAAGCTTTTCGTTGGAGCGCAAGGTTTCACTCAGATGCCGGAGAGCGTCAAACACATCCTTGAAAACACGAAATGACTTTTTTTCCTTCCCTCGCCAATTCCTTCCGATTGGTTTCCCCTTTTTTCCGATGGGCTCCTCATAACGGCCCTGTGCTAGTCTTTCTAGCCAATTCACCATGTGCAAGAGCGGCTTGCCTACCCGCCACGCATACCAGCTGCCTGCGAATAGAACGACCAGGATCAAAAGAATACCGATCTGAAGGAACGTTTCCTTGACCATGGCATCCTCAGATGTTTCTTGGACACCAGACTGATAGGTTGGATTCGGAGTGCCCACTATGTACGTCAATTCGCTCTTTGTGTCATATCGACTCGTGATACGGACAGGAACATTATTTGCTGTCTCGCCGTTCTGAAGAGCTTCCGTCATGTCTAACTGGGCAGAAGCGTTCGGGTGATTCCATTGATGGATGAGTTTCCCCTTACGATCGTACACCAAGTACCATGCCTTTTCTTGGGAAAAGCTTTTGTTCAACTCGTCCCATGTCTCCTTGCTTGTTCCCGTTTTTGCTGCGATCAGGCGCTGCATCATTTCTTTTTCTGGAGCGGGTGTTCCATAGAGGATGATTATATTTTCGTCAGCTTGGTTTATAACCCAGTGCGTTACGTGATAGCGTGAAGCATCACGGTCTTCAACATAACTAATCCACTCTCCTGGCCCAAATTGACTGGGAACGTCAGCAGGTGTCCGATAGTTGTACAGAATTTTGCCGTGCTTGTCGATGATCTGCAACCAGCCTTGATGTCTCGCCACACTTTTCTCGATTTCCGGATTGACGTGAATACGCTCCGCCTCATAATCAATCTTCAACGTCAAATCAGATGCATTCAGCCTGGACAAATCGGTGGACAACTGCTCGTTCATAATGCGCCAGCCTAACCCCAACATCGCGATAATCAGAAATAGCAGCAAGACGAGGAGAAACCCGAACAGTTGTCGGACATATTGAAAAATCAGCTTGTTCCGCAAATTCATGACTGTCTTGCCGGACTAACCAGCTTGTAACCCAGCCCTCTTACTGTGAGCAGAAGCGTTGGCTGTCCCGGATTTTCTTCTATCCGCTGACGCAGCTTGTGAATGTGCACCATGACTGTATTTTCATCAAACATCCCATACTCGTCTTTCCATACATGATCGTAAATTTGTTCTTTCGTAAATACCCGGTTCGGATTCTGGCAGAAAAAGACGAGCAATGAAAATACTTGCGCCGGGCAGTCCACTCGCTCTCCGTTCACGAACAACTCGGCTGCCTCCACATTTACTTGAAAACGTCCAAAATCAAAGCGCTTTTCTTCCAGCGATGGAGCAGATCCCCCCAAGGTTCTGCGCAGATGAGCCTTCATCCGGGCAACGACCTCTAGTGGATGAAATGGCTTCGTTATGTAATCATCCGCTCCATAAGCAAATCCGCTTAATTTATCAAAATCTGTGCCCTTCGCTGTCAGAAAAAAGATCGGTGCCTTCGTTCTCTGGCGCACTGCTCCGCACAGCTCAAATCCATTTTTATCGGGAAGCATGACATCCAGTATCAACAAGTCGTATGTCTTCTCCTCCACGAGACGAATCGCCTCTCTTGCTGTCGTACATGTATCGATCTGGACAAAGCCTTCCTTTTTCAGCACTGTTTGGAGCATCTGCAAAATTGCTTCTTCATCATCTACCAGCAAGATTCTTGCTTCTTTCTCCATGTCCGTTCCCTCCCTTGCTGTCATTCATTCTACCATGAGAAATGACGCCAACAAAAAAAGATAAGGAAATGATAAGGTAGCGTTTTAGTAGGGGAAAGGTCTGGCTATTATGATGAAGGAGAAAGGAGCGGATTCACCTATGTGGGCTATTTGCCAGCACGAATTTTTTCGGTTGTTTAAAAGCATTAAATCGTTAATTACCGTTGCCTTTATCGTAGGCATCTCGTACTTGGTTTCTGACCTCGTCAATCAGGCAGCAAGCTTTTTCCCACAAAATGAGCTGGCGCAGGGACATGCGCTTGGTATCTTTGTACTCATCATGCTGTTCGGGCCCTTATTTGTATTCAGCCTGTCTCATGATGTCATAAATCGTGAGCTAGCGGGCAGGACGATTCGCTTTCTCGTCACCCGGACTTCACGCAATCAGATTATTTTGGGGAAATTTCTCGGAGTCGCGTTCTTCTGGCTAACCTGCATGATTATTACGTTTGGTGTAGTTTTCGCCACTGTGCAAACGTTTGACGCGAAGACCTTTTACCTCTGCATATCCCTGCTTATCTATTGCATCTCGCTGGCACTGCTGCTCTCGCTCGTGATACCTCGCCCCAGCTACTCGATGTTTTTGGGAATTGTGATCGCACTGATCTTGCCAGGTCTCGGGCTGTGGAGCACCTTCTCCAGTCACTCGGCAGCACCATGGATTAAATATTTGACACCCTTTTCATTTATGGAAAAAGGCGGCGCTTGGACCGGCTTCATTTGGCTCTATGCGGCAGCATTCCTGATCGCTTCTATGTACTTATTCCGACGGAGGGATTGTTAATGGCAATGATCGAGACCATACAGTTGAACAAGCGCTTTGGCAATCGCACGGTCGTGAATGACGTCAGTCTTACTGTGCACAGCGGGGAGATTTTCGGATTCCTCGGTCGAAATGGCGCTGGAAAATCGACCTTTATCAATATGCTGACAGGCATTCTGATTCCGACTGCGGGCACCATTCGCATGTTTGGAGAGGATGCCCATACAGAAGGGTGGAAAAAACGAATTGGCGTACTGCCAGATTACTCCACCTTCTACGACCATTTATCTCCTGCGGAGCACCTGCACTATTTCGCTCGGGTAAAAGGCGTCACACTCACAAAGGAAGACTGCAGGCGCATCCTGACAGCCGTTGAGCTTGAGGAGCATGCATCCCGCAAAGCCAAAACGTTTTCCTTCGGGATGAAAAAGAAGCTGGGCATTGCCCAAGCATTAGTCGGAGACCCGGAGCTCATCTTCCTTGATGAACCTACTTCTGGCGTAGACGTCGAATCAGCCCTGCATATTCAAAATTTGCTGCGCAAGCTCCATCAACAAGGAAAAACGATCTTCATGACCTCGCACAATTTGAATGAAGTCGAGAAAATCTGTACCCGGATCGCCATCATGAAAAGCGGAAAAATCAGTTCACTCGGTACTCTCGATGAGTTGCAAGCTGCCCATCAGGCATGGCGATCTGTGAACGTACGTCACTCGGCTTTTGCTACGGACGATTCTGGAAACCTGCGCAACTTTATCGAGTCCCTCGGGCGCAATACGATTTGGGAAGACGGTCGTCTCTTGATCCAGGTCGATGACGATCAAAAAGTGGCAACCCTCGTTCGTGCTCTTGTTCAGGCACGCGTAGATATTTATGGCGTGAACGTTGAAGTCCCTTCGCTCGAACGAATTTTTATGGGGGAAGAGTCTCATGATGCTTAATCTCGTTTTTGTCCTGCTCCTATCCGGGATGCTGCTTTTTAACATCTCGATAGGAAAAAGCATGACCATCGGAAGTATGTCAATCACAATTGGCCTGATCGTCCTCAATCTCATCTTTTTCATCACAAAGTACAGGAAGAGTCAGCATGAAAAAATGAAAGATCAGGTTAGTAGATACGAGCGATAATCAGGCTCATATAAATGGGGGAAGATTCGCATGGCCAGTAAGTATCTGGAGTTTGCCATTATCCTGACAGGGGTTTTGCTGTATAGAATCTTTTGGGGAGATAGTCTTACACCAGGAGTTATCGGGATTTTAATTGGGATGATTTTCGTTTCTCTCATCCTCTTTATGAGAAAGCAGTACGCAAAACGCTAGGAACAAAAGAAGCAGCTTGATTGCCACCGAAAACAGCCTGCAAATATGCGGCTATGGGGCAATAGGCTGCTTATTTCTACAAGATTTCCAGAAGCTGATCGAGTCGTTCAATGACAGCGAGTGGCTGATGCTCGGAAGTAGGCTTTTTCCCTCGTGGATTGATCCAGACAGCTGAGAAGCCTGCGTCCATCGCGCCTGCTACATCTGCCTCCCACGTATCTCCGACAAATAACACCTGCTTGCTCTCGACTCCGAGCTTTTCGCGAACATGTTCATATATTCGTAGATCAGGCTTATGATGTCCGATAATTTCGGAGAGAAACACACGCTCCCGCGGAAAATACGCAGACAATTCCAGCCGCTCCAGCTTGGTAAATGCCATATCGACAGGACCATTGGTGACAATCCCCAGTGTATGCTCTTCTGCCAACCTCGCGATCGTAGACTGAACAGTGCCATCTGGCTGGATTGCATCCAAACATGCCGCTTGATAGGAGCGTTGAAAATCGTCGACTTGCTCCACTTCAATCTGTCGGTCACAATCAGCCATGGCTCGCTGAAAACGCAACCTTCTGTATTGTGTAAAATCGTAGCGCTTGGCAATAACATCGAGCCACAAATCATCTCCGTGGCGCCTCAGAGCCTCAAGGAATTTCGCTTGGTCGAGTTCTGCTGTAAGGGCATGGGTCGCAATCGTCTGCTGCATCCCTTTCTCCCAGCAAGCTGAAAAATCGAAGAGAGTGTCGTCGAGATCAAATAAGATTGTTGTAAATTTGGACATGGCTGAGTTGCTTCCCCTTCCTTTTTTCTTGCTGTTTTCATTGTGCATATGACTCTGTCTTTTGTTATGATCATTGTAACGGAAAAAGGAGGTGGAAACATGTCTAACGAAAAACTCGATATTTTGGTAGAGGGTATGAATGAGTTGCGTTTGGTTGCTCATGCTCTAATGGATCGGCAAGACGAATTCGATGCCAAGATGGAAGCTTTGACTATGGATGTTCACCAGTTAAAAGCAGATGTTGCCGAACTGAAGCAGGATGTTGCTGAGTTAAAGGAAGGTCAGGATCGCCATGAGCGTATCTTGGAGACATTGGCGCTGCGTGCTCTCGAATGGAATAATTTCCGCCTCGACTTCATTCGCAAATCATCCTGATGCCTTTAGCTTTTAGGCAATTCCACAAGCAATGCCTCTTTCAACTCAACTGGCAAAGAAATGGATTGGCGTGTATTCGCATCGATCATGACCATTGTCACATCGGCGTCCGCCACTAATACATCTGCAGCGTTGTACAGCTCCTGGCGGATGACGAAGCTTTTTTCACCCACCTTGACCACCGTAGTAATCGCCGTTACCTCTTCACGCATTTTCAATTCTTTGCGGTAGTTAATGTTAATATTGGCCACTACCGGCATGATGGCCCGTCGCCTCAATTCATCCAGCGTAAATCCTTGTTCCCATATCCACTCAAAACGCGCCCACTCCATGTACTCTAAATACTTGGCATTGTTCACATGTCCGATTACATCAATGTCAGTAGAACGAACTGTTAGATGATAGCAATGAGCCATCGTTCTCACTCCTTGTTTTTCTTCAGTATAACGAATTCAAGTCGCTGAGTGAACACTCATTCAAAATATTCCGAATGATCATGCTGTTCTTTCCTGATCTTTTTCCTATAATAAAAATAAACACCAGAAAGGAAGATTGGATGTTCGAACAAGAACTATTGCCGACCTTGCAAACAGCTCGATCCCGGTATCAGGATGCACTCGTCCATTTGGATGAAGCCGAGCTAGGCTGGAAGCTGGCTCCGGGCTCCAATTCCATCGGATTTTTGATTCATCATATCGCGGAAGTCGAATATCGATTCTGTATGATGTTTTTCGGAAAAGCAATCCCACCCGAAATCACCCTCACTACAATTGGACCTGTAAAGGATGAAGGAAGCTTTACCGACTTGTCTGCCTTGCTTGCTTTCAAAGATGCTGCCTATCACCACTTGGTGGATTCTCTCGCTGCTCTGCCAAAAGACGCGTGGGACATCCCCTGTGAAGCACCAATCGCCACACTGACTCCCCGTCAGGCACTTGGTCGACTGATCTATCATATGGGCTACCACGGCGGGCAGATTGGACTTATCCGCAAGTACGGAGGACCTCAATGAGTCTCATTCTGACAGGTGAGCGACTCATCATTCGCGAATTGCTGCGCGAGGACTTGACCGATTTACTCGCAGCCTACAACAGTAATCCAAAGTACAATCAGCTTCGAAACGGCACCAGCACAGTAAGTCTTGCCGAACTGGAAGCCGAATATGACGCCACCATAAGCATACCTTCCGGGCATTGGCTCGCCATTACTCGTGAAGGTACGATCATTGGAGTCATTCATATCGTCCTCTCCGGTGAAACTGATCCAAAAAGCTGGATTAGTCTCTTGCTTCTGCATGCCAATTATCAGCAGCAGGGCTTCGGAAAGGAAGCAGTGACGCTCATAGAAGCTTTCTGTCTCCAACATGGCAGTCAGCATGTTCATCACGGTGTCATCGCGTATAATGAACCCGCCCTTCTTTTCTGGGGGCGGCTTGGCTATGAGCAGTATCGTCAGGTGGAGGCACCAGTCGGTCGTCTGACACAACCGGTGCTCCTGGTAGCCAAGTGGCTAACCCCCGCAAAGTAAAGGAGGTGAAATACATGAACCGTCGCCTTTTTGAAAATGATGTGCCCGCTCTCCTCTCCTAGTCGGTGAGGATGCGGTTCTCTTACTGCCTCCCGGCTACGGAATAACGCTCAAATGATTCATTATTCCGGGAGGGACTTGCTATGTCACAATCACAATGGAAGCAAATGTTTTTAGGGGCTGTTTGCCTATCTCTTGCTGCAGCGATCTGGGGCGGTGTTTATGTCGTCAGCAAGGTCGTGTTGGAAGTGATTCCACCGTTCACGCTATTGATTTTGCGTTTTTGCATTGCTTTCGTCGTGCTGGGGGCATTTACCATTGCCCGCAAGGAGATTGTCGCAAAAAAAGATTACCCTCTGCTGATGGCCATCGCCTTCGTCGGGGTCACGATCTCAATCGCCGCGCAATTTCTCGGCACCAAGCTGTCTACTGCCCACATGGGTGCATTGATTACCTCTGCATCGCCTGCCTTTATTGCCATTTTTGCGGTTTGGCTATTAAAGGAGCGCATCCATCTGAAGCAGGCAATAGGTATATTGTTAGCGACGATTGGTGTCATCATCGTCATCGGTGTTCCAGATCAAGCTGACGCCCAGTCTTCCCTGGCAGGCAACCTGATTTTGTTCATAGCAGCAATTAGCTGGGGATTGTATACCGTTCTCAGCAAAAAGGCAACGCAGCGCTATTCTTCCCTGCTCGTCACTACCTACGTTGCATTGTTTGGCATCATCTTTACGAGTCCGCTCATGCTTTGGGAGCTGTCTGTCACGCCTGTCTTCTGGCAATTTGGCTGGGACATCTGGGCAGGCGTCCTCTATATCGGGATGATTTCTACCGCAGGTGCTTTTTATTTGTGGAACAAAGGCTTTGAGCTGATGCCCGCAGGAAGTGGGGCCGGGTTCTTTTTTGTTCAGCCCATTGTCGGTGCATTTTTAGGCTGGCTGTTACTACATGAACATTTGGGTGTCGGCTTTTTCGCCGGCGGCGCATTTATTTTCCTCGGTGTAGCCTTGTCCACTCTGCGTACACGTGAATCGGCCAAAAACAAACGTGAATCGATGGAGGGGCATCCTCTCTCCCATCACAACGAGAAGCAAGGCTAAATGCTTATATGCTACGAGGACTTCCCATTCGTTGGGAAGCCCTCGTTTTTTTGCTTATGGACGAAAATATTGCCGGACGCTCCCTTTCTCGAAAGACAGCTCCACTTCAGCAAATGCGCCATTAATAAACGTGATTTGCGGCGACATATGTCCACAATCCACATCGTAGAGGACAGGAACTTGCAGCTCAGCAGCCAGATCCTGATAGACATCTTCCACGGTATAGCCGTCGACCGCCTGATTCGCTGGACTGCGCCCAAACATGATCCCCGCACAATGATCGAACCATCCAGCCAGCTTCATTTGTACCAATGATCTGCGCAGATCAGTTGTAGAAAGCTCACAGTTTTCCAAATACCAGATGATTGCTTCGTTCCCGATCAGTTCTTTTTGAAACCTTTGCACGTCCCCATACGGTGTTCCGATCACATGACGAATGATATCGATACAGCCGCCAAGTAACCGTCCCTGCATATTTACGTGGGGAGTAGTCTCTGTAGTTTTCCATACAGTCGGTTCCGTCAGGTGAAAGATATGCGGCGAAGGATCCGTATGCTGCCATTCCTTTTGATACCTCGGAGAAGAATACTGCAAGACCGACTCGCCCTTTTGCGTTGACAGAACCGTTTCCCACATAGCCGTCGTCTCATCCATAGCTGCTCCGCGCAAATCTACCAGATTCGTCCCATGGGCCGTAGCCATCCCCGTTTTTAATGTCATCGCAAGCAACAGCACACTCACATCCGAATAGCCTAACACCCATTTGGGTTGCATGGCATCAAAATCAAGCTTGTCTAAAATCTCAATCAGCAACTCGCCACCCCAGGGAGGAATGATGATATCGACGTCTTCATCTTTCATCAGGGAATTGAATTCGGCTGCGCGGTTTATGGCAGGTGCTGACTTGGCTTTTTCCTGTGTCCAGACTGTATCTTTGCAAACGATGGAATACCCCCTGCTCTCCATACGACTGCATGCCAGCCTGATTAATTCATGCAAATACTCTGGTACACCTGATGATGGTGCAGTTACCCCTATCGTAGCGCCCTTTTTCAACGATGGATACGTGATCATGCTTCTCCCTCCCGCTCGCTATGTATGATTTTGGATAATCATACCACATACCCTGGTTTTTAAAAGCTGCGAAGGGAGAAGTGCATTTCCAGTCTAGCGCCTCTGGTTTTTTGGACAAAAAAAAGACGGCCTATAGCCGTCATCAAGGTATATAAAACGGGAGGGAAGTAGAGGAGTTCAAACGAACGTGTTTCCTGTTCGTGAATGATTACTTCTTGCTGGCGTCAGTCGTTGTAGGCTGACCAGTGGAACCGCTGCTTTCGGTTCCCGCAGCACTAGGCGATCCAGTGCTGGTACTTGCATCAGATTTGGCATCTGTCGCAGGCGCTTCCGTAGACGAACCTGTGTCCGTCGATGCATCAGAGCTGTTCGCTGAAGCATCCGGAGTGGACTGATCTTGCGAAACCGAGCTATCGGTCGATTGTCCGCTATCAGAAGTGGAGGAGCCCGGAGCGGTTTCGCTTGTCGTGCCCTCTGGTTGTGTCGCCGGTTCAGGTGTTCCTGTTGTGTTAGAGCAGGCAACCAAGCTGCCAGACAGGAGTAATGCGACAGTGGCAATGGAGAACCACTTTTTGTTCATGTTCATTCCCCTTTCATTCCTTGGCTTCGTGACCTTCTCGCTGTCACACCTATATCGTAACGGGCAAAGATAACCATTCTGTAAGGAAAGTAGGAAAAAACGATGATCAAAATATGAAAAAAGTATGACCATGACCATTTTGATCGGATTCATTTTGATCGGATCATACTTTAGTTCTCCGGCTTAATCCTTGGAAGCCATATCGTAAAAGTACTGCCCTTACCAGGCGTACTATCCACTCTGCATTTGCCATCATGCAGCTCTACCAGCTCTTTTACAATCGCGAGTCCAAGTCCTGTTCCCTTATTGTTCTTGGAACGTCCCCGATCCACTTTGAAAAAGCGTTCCCAGATGCGGTCCAGGTCATCTGCTGCAATTCCCATCCCTGTATCAATCACTTGAATCTGTACGTATTCTCCTTCCAACGAAGCACGCATGCAAATTTCACCTGTAGCCGTAAACTTGAGTGCATTCTTCACCAGATTTTTCAGAATTTGCGCGATCCTGTCTTTATCGGCATAAATTCGCGGAAGCTCGTTCTCTACCTCTACTCCCAAACGAAGCCCTTTTTCCTCTGCTTCTTGATGAAAGGAAAAAGCAACCCGATTCATGACATCTGCCACATCTACAGGGAACTTGACCAGATTTACTTCATTGTTCTCCAGCTTCATCAAGTCCATCAGGTCATCCACCAAGCGATTCACTTGCATCGTTTCGGTGTACATCACAGCGTAATACTTCTGTCGGGCCTCTTCTTCTTCTACCAAGCCATCCTGCAACGCCTCGAGAAAACCTTGGATCGCCGTGAGAGGCGTACGCAATTCATGGGAGACATTCGCCAAAAAGTCATTGCGCACTTGCTCCAGATGATGACGCTCCTGCTCTACCTTCTCCAGCTTTTGTGCCATCGTATTGATCGTTTGCGCCAAATCGCTGATCTCGTCGGACGTATCGACCTGAACGCGCTCTGCATAATTCCCACGACCAATTTCTGCCGCTGTTCTCTCAATGGTTCGCAATGGCCGGGAGATTGACCATGACAAATACGAGACCATGATCGTAGATAGAAGCACCCCAAACAAGGTCGCCCACAAAATCGACTCGCGCATTTGCCCAAAGGTTTTCTCAATTCCTTCAATCGGCGCGTGCAAAATAATTCCACCATAGACGTTTTCGCCCTCGCCCCACGGGACAGAGACCGATAACATCGGGTCATCCAGACCTTCGATTTGTAGTTCGGTTACCGCGCTTTTTCCCTTCAGTACGTTATCCGCGATAGAAACTGCCACGGACTTGCCCGTAAGCATCTCATCCTTCATCGAAGTGGCGACAATTTTTCCTTCTGTATCAAATAACCAGATGCGGGTATCAAATGACTCGTCCAGCATTGCCAGCTTGTCCAAGAGCCGTTTGTTGACTTCATTGCTGTTATGGATAGCGGCATTCACTTTTTTCGCCATCCGCAAAAGCTCTTCTTCTTTAGCATTGTAAATATACTCTTTCGTAAAAAAGGAGAGAACGATCCCTGTAATCCCCAACCCTACCAAAACGGTCGCCAAAAAGCTGACCAGCAGTCTGCGGTAGATACTTTTCGACATGCCTAGCATCAGTTATCCACCCCAAACTTGTAGCCGATCCCCCAAACCGTTTGAATACATTCGTACGGGAGCTTATCTAAACGCTGTCTGATCTTTTTAATATGAACATCGATCGTTCGAACATCGCCAAAATAATCAAAGCCCCACACTTGTTCCAGCAATTGCTCCCGCGACCATACACTTCCCGGCGACTTGACGAGTTGAACAAGCAGATCAAATTCCTTCGGGCGAAAGCTCACTTTTTCCCCGGCAACGATCACTTCCCGTTTATCCAGATCAATCGTCAATTGCTCAAAAACAAAGGTACGAACCACTGCCTCATCTTCTACTTTTGGCTTTGGCTGCAATCTGCGCATAATCGCGCGGATACGTGCAACGATTTCACGTGGACTAAACGGCTTCGTCACGTAATCATCCGCTCCGAGCTCCAAGCCGAGAACACGGTCAAACTCCTCATCCTTTGCCGTCAGCATAATAATCGGTGTATCCCACTTCTTGCGGATTTCCCGGCATGCTTCAAAGCCATCCAACTGCGGCATCATGACATCGAGAATGACCACATCCGGCTGTTCCTTTTCCATCATCTCAAGAGCTTCTCGTCCATCTGTTGCTGCGATGAGCTCGATTTGTTGTTTTTCAAAATAAAGGCGAATAATTTCGCGTACGTTTGGATCGTCATCGGCAACCAAGACTTTCATCGTGGACATAGCCAATAACCTCCCTTCTTTCAAAACGACATATAATGAAACATGCCGTTCAGACAATTTACGTTTTTCCATGGTAACATAGATCACCCGTGTTGTGGACGGATAGAAGTCCTATCCAGCTGGTAAAAGCAGGACAAAATGGTTTGCAACAATAAAAAAAGCGAGTGGACCTAAAGCCCACCCGCTCTTCATTCATTACTTCGTTTCTCTTACAACCGGAACACTGCGTGTGAGGCTAGCCCACAACAACCCGAACAGTGCGCCCGCAAAAGCTGGCACCAGCCAACCAATTCCTACTTTGTACAGAGGCAATTGTTCCAAGAATGGTGTCAGCGAATCGATAGACAATCCAAGCTGGGAAGCTCCATCCAGCAAACTGATGAAGGCCGTTGCCGTGATCGCGCCGACGTAAACAGCACGATGTCCTTTGAACATCCGATCACAAAACGTCAGCAGCATCAGCACGATCGCCAGCGGATAAATCGCCATCAAGACAGGCACAGAGAAGGTAATCAGCTGCGTCAAACCTACGTTTGCTACCGCAGCGCTGAACACACTCAGGATCACAGCCATTTTCTTGTAGGAGATGCCAGGAATACGACTCGAGAAAAATTGACTGCACGCTGTGACGAGCCCGACAGAAGTGGTGAGGCAAGCAAGCGTAACAGCTGCTCCCAACAAAAGCGAGCCTAACGGACCGAACAATTGATGCACGACTCCTGTCAAAATTTGTCCACCATTTTCCGATTTCGCAAACGATACACTCGTCGCTCCCAAATAGCTGAGGGCAAGATAGACAAGTCCAAGTCCGGTAGCTGCGAGAATTCCTGCTTTAATCGTAGACCACATCACTTTTTTGCGATCGATGATTCCTCTTTCTTGAACAGCCGTTGTTACTACCAGACCAAATACCATTGCAGCTAATGCATCCAGCGTCAGATAGCCCTCGATAAAGCCTTTGAAGAATGCTGTATCCTGATAGGCGCCTATTGGTTGTGCCACCTCACCCATTGGAGAAATGAGTGATTTGACATACATCAGGCCAATGATGATCAAAAGTGCAGGTGTCAAGATTTTACCGATTCGATCCACAAGCTTGCTCGGGTTCAGACTCAACCAGAAGGTGATGGCAAAATAGACGATTGTGGTCACAAAAAGCGGTACCCAACTGCCTTTCATAGACTCAGGCAAAAACGGCAATACGCCCATTTCAAAGGTTACTGTACCTGTCCGCGGAATGGCCATGAATGGACCAATCGACAGATAAACAATAAACGTAAACACGACTGCAAACATCGGATGGACTCTTGACGCCATCGTTTGCAAGTTACCGCCAGCCAAGCCTACTGCAATGATTCCAAGTAAAGGCAGACCTACACCAGTAATCAAAAAGCCAGCCATCGCGATCCAAACATTATCTCCTGCAGCTTGTCCTAGAGCTGGCGGAAAAATCATGTTCCCTGCTCCAAAGAATAGGGCAAACAGCATCAAACCAATTGTAATTGTTTCTTTCGTGGAAAGTTCTTTCATATGAATCCTCTCAATATTATTTAATAAAATAAAATTTTCATCAGTATAACTTAAAATTAACTTACTATTCAACCTTTAATTTTTTAAAATTATTGAACTTTTGTTAAAAATGAAAGTTTTTACAGGTCAAATACCTCTTTTCTCTTGATCGCCCCCACTGCTTCCCATACGTACAGACAATAGATACTGCGCCATGGAGCCCACTTTTCCCCCAGCTTGCGAATGTCGTTTTCATTTGGCTTCGTTTTCATCCCATAAAGGTGAACAATTCCATTTCGCAAACCGATGTCAGCAGCAGGCAACAAGTCTGGACGCCCCATCCCAAACATGAGTAGGCACTCTACTGTCCATCGTCCAATTCCTCGCAGCGAAGTGAGATAAGTAATGATTTCCTCATCCTCCATTGTCCATAGTCTTTCCAAATCTACCGTTTCATTCACAATGGCGCGGGCGAAATCGATGATATACTCTGCTTTTCGCTGACTAAATTGCAGAGAACGCAAATCCTCCACAGTCAATCTCGCTACCGCGTCAGGCGTCGGAAAAGCCATGATGCCTTCGCCGTTTGAGTTTTCTACTGGGTCGCCTGCTCGTGTAACAAGCCTCTCGCTCAAATTGGCTGCAAAGGTCAGATTGATCTGCTGCCCGATGATCGTCTTGACCATACATTGAAACAAATCGGCATCCAGCATAAGACGAAGACCGCGAAACCGTTCAGTCAAGATGGCGAGCTCCTTTTCTTCCCTCATCTGCTCGTAAATAACAGATAGATCCAAATCGGCACTAAAAGTACGGCGGATCATTTTTTCTAGCAGCTGCTGGTCTGTTTTGGGCAAAATCACCTGTGTCTCGTAGCGTAGTGCAGGCTCTTCCAAGCTGCCTATAAATTGCATACTGACTAGCACAGGCCGTAAGCCGATACGATAGACGCGCTGTAGGCTATTTTTTTCTTTATTCACACGTAACTGCGTATCTGGATGTGTCTCAAGACGCCGAAGCAGCCGGTCAAAAGAATATGGAGGAGTAAGCGAAATAATCGAACAATTCACAAGACTCTCACCTTTCCAGATAAAATAAAAACCTCCGGAGAATCTCCGAAGGTGTCAAGTATACTTCGCAAAACTTATTTCGTAAACATCCCTTTGAGAACAAATTTTACGTTTGCCGGACTTTCTGCCAAACGGCGCATGAAATAACCGTACCAGTCGTTTCCATAAGGTACATAAACACGCATTTTATAGCCTTCACGAGCCAAATCAATTTGGGACTGCGTGCGAATACCATACAACATTTGGAATTCAAACTGTGTACGCGGGATATTGTGTTCCTTTTCCAGCTTTTTCACAAAATCAATAATGTTGTCATCATGAGTTGCCACAGCAGCGTACCCGCCGTTCAACAGATGCTGCTTGATGATTTTTTTGTAGTTCTCATCTACATCTGGCTTGTTTGGGTAAGCGACTTCAGGAGACTCCTTGTAAGCTCCTTTTACGAGGCGGAAATTCACTTTTTTGTCCTTCAGGCTATCGATATCATCCGATGCTTTGTAGAGATACGCCTGAATAACGGTTCCTACGTTGTTGTACTCTTGCAGCAATTCATTCAGAATCTCCATGGTCACATGATTATGTGCGTAGTCCTCCATGTCGATACGAACGAAAATGTTTCCGTTTTTCTTGGCCGAATCCAAAATGCGTCTCATGTTGTCCATGCAAAGCTCGCGGCTAATATCCAGACCGAGAGAAGTCATTTTCAACGAAAGATTGCAATCGACACCGGATTGGTGGATCGCTTCCAGCGTTTTGATGCAATAGTCAGCAGACTCGTTTGCTTCCTCCACGCTAAACACGAATTCGCCCAGATGATCCAGTGTGCACACGAGACCTTGCTGGTTCAGCTTGCGTACAGCATTGATTGCCTCCGCAATGGTTTGACCAGATACAAAGCGGCTCGCTCCAAAGCGCAGACCCCACTTTTTCGCGGCAGAGTTTAAGGTTTTGTTTTTGGATAAAAATAGAAAGAAATCCTTCATAGCTTGTTCCATCGTTGACTGTCTCCTCCTCAACGTACTCTGTCCACTTCTATTAGCATGAATCGTGCCAACTTATTCTCGTAAGCGCTATCGTGATGTCTATCCGACACATTCAACACATATGTACATTACGTGTTTATTCTTGTACACTTTTGATTAGATGTACAACAGGGACGATCCCTTTTCCTGTTAGTTTGGATAAGAGGTGACGATTTGAAACCGTTATTTTCGCTGGACAGTACGCTCTCTTCCTTTGCGATTCCGATTCCACCTGATATTGTCAAAATACGCACAGGTGAAACTGTAGGTGAATGGGTAGATAAAGAACGAAGAGGCAAAGTCGTTATCGTCTCTCCTACAACCACGCTCGAACAATCCATCAGCTACATTCTCGTTGGCCCAGGCGTTTCCGATCTGCCGACACTCGTCATCGTGGATGAACAAGGGACTCCGACGGGAATGGTCGAGCCATACCAGCTCATGACTGCCTTTGTCGTGTTAACCCAAAACCAGTCTGCCCTGCTCAGTACCTTGATGGATACGATGAGTGAGGCTGTCACCATCGTGGACTCCCGCAATGTCGTCCAACACTGGAATCGGGCAGCAGAAACGATTTATGAAATCGATCGCGAACAAGTCGTCGGAACTTCGCTCGATGAGCACTTCGCCAGTGAATCGATCCGCCTGCTCGATGCACTGCGTCAAGGGACATCTGTTCAACGTGTCTATCACATTCCTCGTCCAGACAGTCATGTACTCATTAATGCGGCACCGATTCGCCGTGAGGGCGAGATTATCGGCGCGATTTCCATCGAACAGGATATTACCGAGCTGGTTCGTCTCAATGAAGAATTAGCGCATACGACGGCCCATCTCCACAATTTGCAGCAAGAGATGAGCCGGTTTCAGGCAGCAGACGATCCTTTTTACGCGATCAAGGGGCATTCGGCCTCGATCCAATCCGCTATTGGTTCCGCAAAAAAAGTGGCGCAGACAGATGCCACTGTGCTGATTTATGGAGAAAGCGGCGTCGGAAAAGAGCTGTTTGCCAAAGCGATTCATCAGGCAAGTCGCCGACATGACAAGCCCTTTATTGCGATCAACTGCGGTGCCATTCCTGCTGCTCTGTTCGAAAGTGAGCTGTTTGGTTATCAGGGTGGTGCTTTTACCGGAGCCGAGAAAAAGGGCAAGCCTGGCAAGCTGGAGCTGGCGCATGGCGGTACGCTTTTCCTCGATGAAATAGGAGAACTGCCGCTAGAATTGCAGGTCAAGCTGCTACGTGCCTTACAGGAACGACAGTTTTACCGTGTAGGCGGAACAGAGCCGATCACCGTCAATACACGGATCGTAGCGGCGACAAACAGACAGCTGGAGCAAATGGTTGCAGACGGTCGTTTTCGCGAGGACTTGTATTATCGGCTGAACGTCTTTTCTCTGGAGATCCCTCCACTGCGCGAACGACGTGAGGATTTGCCAGAGCTCGTACAAATTTTCATTCATGAGTATTCGGTGGCCCATGACCACTCTGTACCACGCATCTCCCCCGAAGTCATGCAGGCGTTGTTCGAGTACAGTTGGCCGGGAAACATCCGACAGCTTCGCAACGTCATTGAACGTCTGTCGATCCTGCAAGAAAACGGTGTTATCTTGCCCGAGCATCTGCCGTCTGTCATTCGCAGTCACGCAGAACCCGCACACGTCTCTATGCTGACTCCGATGGGGGGAACGTATGCACAGCCGACCCCGACCCCGACGTCAATCATACGTTCATCAATTCCATCAAACCCTCCTCCACCTGCGAACGAGAAAGAGCGCATTCTGGCAGCGTTGGAGCGTACGTACGGGAACAAAAAAGCAGCAGCTGAGCTGCTCGGCGTATCTCGTGGCACCCTTTACAATAAAATGAAGAAGTTCAATATTAACGAGGAGTCTTTCAAATGGGATTGATAACATGGTCAGATCATACGTATCAAATCCATTATGCTGGGGAAACGATTGTCCTTTTGCCGAAGGAGTACGCCTTGTTTCAATTTCTGTACACATGGAAAAACCGGGCCTTTTCAAGGAGTGATTTGCTGGATCGCGTTTGGCCGTTGGAAGAGCCTACTGACCGTACTGTCGACGATCACATTTATCGCTTGCGAAAAAAACTGCAAAAGTGGTCTCATCTGCTCAAGATTGATACGGTCCGAGGAGTCGGCTACCGGCTTACGCTAAAAGAGCAGCAATCGCCTAGTCCATCCGCATTACACAGTGATTTCTCCGAGAACATCCAGAAGATGCTAACCACCTACCACGGCATGGGTATGGGGGCCGCTTTGCAGACGCTCTATGCGAATCAGCAAGTGCTTGGCTTCCAGATGGACTCTTTTTATGCTACCTATTTGCGGTTTGTTGCCGGTGACTTCGGCTGGTTCGTCGAGGATAACACTCCCATTTCCAAAAAGCTGTTTTATTTGTTCCATCTATACCATATGACAGAAATTGACTCGCAAAAAACAGTAGAAATTTTACAATGGGCTCTGAAAAACGCGAAAAGTATGCCTGAAAATTATCAGGATGAGATGCAGATCACCGCAATCAGTGTCTACGCCCAGGCCAAAGAATGGGAGCGAGCCAAAAAACAGCTGCTTCCTGCCAGGGAGGTTGTTGCGCGAGTCAATTCACCTGGCTTTCAACTCTTTTTTCAAGCGGAAGAAACCCTCTTGTATCTGCTCATGGGAGAGGTTGACGAAGCTGAGAAAGTTATTCAACGTTCTGAAAAGATCTTGCAAGAACTCCCTATGCAGCGTGAACTCGGCAGCTTTACCATTGCGCGCGGTCTTTGTCTGTACCATCGACAGGAGCTTGCCAAGGCGCGCCGCTTGGTCGATGAAGGTCTGGAGGTCTTACGAAGCACCAAGTTCGTCCCCCATCTCATTTATGGCGCACAAAAGATCTTGTTGTTCTTGAAAGACTTCGGCTACGACGCAGAATGGGAACGTAAATACCAAAAAATCTGGATGGAATTATCCGAAGAGTATCGGTTTGACTACTTGCAGAAAAAGATTCGGGCCATCATCTCATTAACTATCTGATATTCCTCTGACAAATCCCTTTTATCATCGAGTTAACAGATCGATGGAGGGATTTTTTTGTTAAAAGAAAATAGAACGTTTCGCACCCTGTTCATCTCGTACGGACTATCTACGCTTGGCGATTGGTTTGATTTTATTGCGGTATCCATCCTCTTGGGGTTTGTGTGGAAGGTTGATTCGATGACGATGGCCCTCCTGCCCGTTGCCTATGCAGCTCCAAGCATTTTGCTCGGGCAGTTTGCCGGAGTACTTGCAGACCGCGTGAACAAGGTACGAATGATCATGACCATGAATATCATACAGGCTGCTCTCACTCTGCTCCTACTTGCCATGCCGAATCCATTTTGGTTCCTGGTGGTCATTGCCTTGCGTTCAGGTGCTTCTGTCTTCAATGATCCGGCGCAACAGACCTTGACACGTCAAATCGTACCCGAGAATCAATTGTTACAAGCCTCTGCTTTGAATGGAGCCGTATTCCAGATGGGGAAATTAATCGGTCCACTTGCCGGAGGATTGGTAGCGGCGATTTTTGCCCCCGCCATTTGTCTGATGATTAATGCTTCGACCTTCCTTCTCTCTACTGGATTTCTGTTCACGATTCGCAAAGTGGAGAATACGTTGTCTCGTACATCCGCAGAAGAGCAACCTATCCCTTACCGTCAAGCATGGCAAGAGGGCTGGCGCATCTTTTTGAAAAACCGTATCCTGTTGTTCAGCACGATCTTCGCAACCATTACCTCGTTGGCGATTCAGTTGGCGGATACACAGCTTCCCGTGATTTTCCGCGAAAAGCTGCCCGACAATCCGGAAATGCTCGGGGTTACGGTCAGTGTCATTGGATTAGGGGCACTTGTCACCGTCACCTGGCTCCATCGTTTAAAAGAGATTCGTTCTTACGGGTGGGTGCTGGGCGGTGGCGTTTTGCTCATCGGAATTAGCTTTTCATGGATTGGATTTTTCCAGCCGGCTGATGGCATGTATTGGCTTCTGATTCCCGCTATATTGGCTGGAGTCGGAACAGGCCTGACTTCGGTCGGCGCCAATTATTTGGTACAAAAAGAAAGCCCTCCGCAAGCACTGGGCCGCGTAAGGGGAATTATCGATTCAATGACGAGTGCCACTTTCATTATTGCTCCGTTGCTCGGTGGCGTCATCATGACCATTTGGGGTCCAAATACCGCTTTTCTATGGGTCGGAATGTTAATCGCTTTGATTGGCGGAGCCGCTGTCCTCCTACAACGATGGATTTGGGGGAATCGAACAAAAGACGTGGCTGTTGCTACCGCTATGATTGGATCGGAACGAGTCGGATAATTTTATCGTCCCCTTCCCGCGGATTTCCACGACCATCGCGGTTGTTGGTCAACAAATAGAGTGTGCCGTCTTTTCCTTCGACCACATCGCGCAGTCGCCCAAACTCATCTTGGAACAGAGTAACAGCCTCCAACACCGTATCTGGTTGAGTAACGTCTAAGCTAATTTTCTGAAGCTGCTTACCCCTGAGGTTCGCTACGAGCAGTTGTCCTTTCCACGGCCCTTTGGATACAAACGTCATGCCAGAAGGAGCCCATGTCGCATCACCGCTTTGCAGGAGGGGGGATTTCATCCCCTCTTTTTGCTGTTCACCTGAAATGACCGGCCAGCCGTAATTGGCGCCCGGCTCGATCCGATTGATCTCATCGTGTGCAGTCTGGCCGTGTTCCGAGCTATAGAGTATCGCTGTATCCGGATACCATGCGATGCCTTGCGGATTGCGATGTCCATAACTGTAAACAGGTGAGCCTGAAAAAGGATTGTCGGCAGGAATGGTTCCATCCAGATTGACGCGCAAAATTTTTCCGGCGAGACTTGCCCGATCTTGGGCAACCATCGGCTCATGCGCATCGCCTGTCGTGATATAGAGACGCTGATCCGGACCGATTTTGATCCGACCTCCGTTGTGGATCGAGCTTCCCGGGATTTTGTCGAGAAGCACCTTGTCAATCTGTGCTGCGTTGTTTGCTTCCCGCAGTCGCAGAACACGATTGAAAGTGGCGTCTCCCTCTCTGTATGTATGGTAAACGTACAAGTAGTGATTATTCGCAAAATCGGGATCGAGCACAAGGCCCAACAGCCCACCTTCTCCCTCGCTTATGAACGGGGCAGGGAATGAGATGAGTGGCTTTGGCAGTAGCTTGCCTGATTGAATTACTCGCACTCTTCCTGGTCGCTCTGTAAAAAAGATTCGACCATCCGAGGCTATGTCTATGGCCCAAGGCACATCCAATTGATCAGCCAATACCTCCATCCGATAGGGAAGAGTCTGTTGAGCTGGCTGCGATTCTGTTGCAGGATTCGCTTCGCAAGCCACAACCGGCATACTCAAGATCAAGGTAAGCACACACACCATCCATTTTTTCCACATCTCACGTTTTCCTCCCTGCGCGATTTGTCCAATAAGAATCAGGAAGCATGCTAGAAAAAGTTTCGCTAGTGCACGCTTATGCTCCTTTTTCACTGCGTAAAAAATCGGTTTGGATGCCCTCCAGCAGTTGCCGAAGCTGAGGCGGATGTCCAGCTTTTAGAGCTTTTGCTTCATTCGTCATGAAGTCTATTTAGTTTTTTTGCCATTTCATCCTCTTTTATGCCTTTTCAAATGGTTGACTGAAGCCGCTTCTTCCCTCCCCTCCAGCCCCTCCAATCTCACTAGCCAAAAAAGGCAAAAAAAAAATTGGTCCCCATTGAACCAATTCACAAAAATACCTACTCAATATTCACTCGTCTTCGTTCCTCGATTTGTCGATGTAAAATGTACTTGCGCAAATTGTGAAAATGACGTGCATTGATTCCTTTGATCGTACAGCCATAAAAATAGTTCGGACCCTCTATTCGTTCATGTATGATAACCAGGTCAGTTTTCACTACCCCATCCGGGCGATTGCGACCATACAATTCAAAAGAAAAGACAATTTGCTGATCCGCAGGCATCTGTTTGTCTGAGCGGAATGCCAAGCCTCCCAGGCTCAAATTCACCAAGTACACCATTTGACTATAGACGGAAAAAAATGAGTCTGGCTCCTGCGTCGGATACTGGATCCAGCCCTTAACCTCCATGTCGAAACGGGGATAGCGCCTGCGCTGTTCCCGAAACTCAGCAGCTGTTGGAGAGTGGAACAAAAACAAGCGATTTTTGTCTTTAGCCACGACCACGGCTTCAAACGTACTGATCGTTTCATAGTCAGCCGTCAATAGACAAGGGATCTGATCCCCTACTGTGACTTCCAATGGGCCGGGAAATACGGCTTCGATCAAGTCCCCTTCTTCATAGGTAACATGACCTTCTATCACTCGATTCCCTTTTCTAATTTGTATTATGCTTTCCATCTGCGTTCTCCACCACTTCGCACAAATATATTACCGGGATTTCCGAAATCTTTACCTGGATGCTTTTCGCGGAAAATAAGGTATAATGGGAACATTGACAGATAGGAGGTTACAGACCGATGAATCGTTATCAATTGGTAACACTGGCTTTGGCATTTTTGGTAACCGCCTGTCTCATCGGAGTTGGCATTGCCATTGGGGAAAAAAGCCCCCTCGGTATCCTTGGCTGTATCGTTGTTGCCTTCTCGTTGATGGGATTTGGCTTTTCGTACAAGCGCAAGCATATGCGCTAACCTCTTCTCCGTTATCGCCGTACAAGCAAACTGTTCACATAAAACAGGACAGAGGGCAAGCCCTTAGCCTGCTTCAGTAGTTGTCTAGCGATAGTATAAATGTGTGGCTGGCTCCGATTTACCTTGCGATCTGCGAGATAAAACGCGACTAGCCCGTCCACGATCATACGGTGAAATGCAGGATTTGGCAAGCGTTTAACGCTTGCCTTTGCTTGTTTTATGAAAAGCTTCAAGCGTTCAGTCGCTATCCGTTCCGAATCGTAATAGCTCACGAAGTTTAAATCTCCACCCATTTTATCTTCTTCCAGGTCAATTAAATAGTCCAATAAAATATGTAACCCGCACAGCCACGGAAAGTAAGCTTCACTTACCGTTTGTATTTGCTCTTCCCCTACATCTGGATCAGTCGCCAAGCAAAAAAGAGCGAATATCCCGATGGTCGAGCCTGTGACAGCCGCAAATTCTTGCCAGTGCAAATCGTGATAGCGTTCTTTATACTGATCCCACCACGTCAACAAGTGATCCTCGCGCAAATGGGGAGCAATGTGCTTATATACTTGCAAATCGCTATACAAACAAGAAAACTCGAGTATCTTCGCCTGGACTTTTTCATAGGCTGGCAATTGTGCAACATGCTGTTGACAGGTCTGAACCAGCCCGGCCAAAAAGCCGCCGTCATCCTTATCCTCGCGGTACAAATAATAGTCTCGCAAGGGCGCGCCTGGTGTCAATGCATCCTGCATCGACACGTGAAGCTGACGGAAGTCTTGCGGGTCTAGTGACGTGCTGCGATCACACAGATTATCCAAGTAGTCGCTGATTGTTTGATAGGCGACAATCAGCGGAACAATTGTCTCTACATGCGGGATGACCTGTGCTGCATAAACACATCCCCCTTGGCAGTGAAACTTTTTGGAGTTCATGCTGTCTTGTGCCTGTTTTCTCAGCTCGGGATTGGGAATCGCCTGTGCTCTTTTGTACCAGGCCGCAAACTCCCGCTCCAGAACAGGTTGCACATGACGATAGACTCGGTATAGTAGCTGCCATGGATTACGTAGTTCGCTCACTTATTTCCCTCCCAAAACAAATGGTAAACGAAAGACATTCCGAAGCTTTTACCAGCTTACATCGAAGCCTTCGCTCATGACCAATAGAAATATCTTATCACATTTGGATGCCCACTCCAAAAGTCAGCCCTGAAATACACCAATTCGCCTTTTTGACTCCATATAGAGTACGAAAATAAACTTTTTAGTATTGATACGAGTAGAAGAGATCGTCATTTCCTTCTGCTTCTCCAGTTCCAGCATGCGTTTTCGCACCTCGGTAAAATCAAAGAATGTGGTCGCGTAGCTCTCAAATTTGGGATTGCTGTAATCGGTCAGCCCAAGGGAAGCCAGATGGGTTAATGCCTGATAAATGGCTCTGCGAACCCGCTGCTCAGCGGCCTTCGTTTCCTTTTGGATCAGGACATTCACTCCCTTCCCCAGCTTGAGGGCTGCAATCGCCCAAAAAATATCGCGTAAAGGAGGAAGATTTACTTCTCCATCCCTTTCCTTCTCCCAGCGATACAGCCACTCCATCATGTCGAGCAAATCTTTGCTGCCTTTTTCGCTAATCATTCCCAATTCAGTCAAGAGAAACCGTGCGGAAGACAAGATGCCTTTTTCCGGAAACGATGCTTCTTTTGAGGGAGCTGCCGTCACATTCATGCTGCCGGACAAAACGGAAAGCGACCGCTGAATACCCTCGATGGATTGTTGGAGCAATATGCGTTCCCGTACCTTTTGCAGGACACTGATGACCTCCAGGCGATTCACCGGTTTGGTCACGTAGTATTCGACTCCTGCCGCATACGCCTCAGCGATCATCTCCTTCGTTTCGATTTGCGAGATCATGACAATTTTGCCTGTAAAACGCCTCAGTTGGCGCACCGTTTCAATGCCATCTCGATTCGGCATCAAAAGATCAATCAACAAGATGTCTACTTGCTTCCAATTCAAAAAATCGTGGTCTATCTGTGAGCCGTCCTCAGCTTCCCCACATACCTCTCCCAAATCAGCATCCTCAATCATTTGACCGAGCATGAATCGAATCCCAGGATCATCGTCCACGATGAAGTAGCGCATGAGGTCACCCTTTCTGAATCAGACTTGCGATTGGCAGGCGAATGCAAAATTGTGTCGTTTGTCCGTATGAGTCCTCGGATAAATCAATCATTCCCTGGAGGCTGTCTGTCACTTCCTTTACGTATGAAAGTCCGATCCCCGTGGATGGTCTGCCCGATACGTCATATTTGGTCGTGAATCCAGGCATGAACAAGAGCTCCTTGTCCTTCACCACAATGCCTGGCCCATCATCGGTTACACGAAAATGAATCCACTCCCGACTCTCGTCAATCGTAGCCACGATCGATACCATCCCCCGGTCACGAATGGCTTCGACACTGTTGCCGACCAGATTGTTGATAAGTGAGAGTGTCGTGTAAATGTGGCAAGCGAGATACGGCACCTCCACATTTGTTTCAAACTGAATGTCCTTCTCCAACATTCTTGCGTACTTTCGTTGGCCCTGAACAATGATCCCTATCAATTCGCCAAGTGGCATGTAGTCTCGATCATTCTCGTCAGAAATCAGCTTGGAGAGGCCTGCATATATGCGTTGATTGTCCTTTTTTACTTCATGTACTTGTCCGGCAAGGGACAGCAACCGCTTTGCGTATCGTTTACCCGTCCCATTCTTTTGTTCCATCTCGTTCATTTCGCGATACAGCTCATAGCAGTTGCGCGTGATTTCCTCAACCTGATGCAATGTCTTTTTTAGAAGAACAGATTCCTCGTACAAATTGGAAATGAGTATCAACATCTGCTCATTTCGATTACGCTGTTGCTTTTCCATCCATTTCGCCTGACGCAGCTGAATTATATTGAAAAAACCAAGTACAAAAAAACTGCGTATCAACGCAATGACGGCAATCGGTCCTACGACCTCCAACTGAAAGACTCCCTCCCAGGACACTGCACGGAAGGACAGCTCTACCAGATTCGCTGCTATTTCTGCGACTGTCCCCAACAGTCCCACCCAAAGCGGTCGATGATGTAGCATATTAACGCGAAAGAGCGAGAATAGACAAACAAAGGTAGCATAATAACAAAATGCGGGGAAGTGCATCTGAAGAGAAGACAGAAACGAAAAGACATCTCCATACACAAAATCCAAGACTATTCGAAATAGAACAACAATTAACCCTGTTACTATCCCTGCTAAAAAAGAAGGACGCAGCCACAATAAAAAAAAGAAAAAAGCCGTTGTACCAAAACTGATGCGGAAATCATCTTGAAACGGGTGAAATTTGAGCTCTCCGGCAATCGGGACAGCAATGAGCATAAGCAGCAGGATTGAAATGGTTTCTCTCATAAAATGTTGCCCGCACTTCCTCATAAGAAGTTGTTCAAAAAATTCGTCAACGTTTATTTCCTAGTTTACTATATTTTTCTATAGATTTTTGTAGTTTTTTATAGACCTCCCCTTACAATGCCGTAGAAAGCCATATAAACAGAACATTTAGACTAGGGGGAATTATCTTGAAGAAGCGTCATTTTCTTCTCTCGCTCACACTGCTTCTGTCCATGTCGCTCATGACAGCATGTGGAGGTGGCGGGAACTCTGCACAAGGAGGTGCAGGTGGGGGCAGCTCCAACTCAGGAGGAAGCGCCGATCCCTCCCAATTAATTATTGCAACAGGCGGTACAGGAGGCACTTATTTCCCACTCGGCGGCGGCATGGCTGACCATATTACGAAAAACGCTGGGATTACTGCTACAGCACAAGCCACAGGCGCTTCAGCAGAAAACATTCGCCTCCTTCGCGATAAAAAGGCGGACATCGCCTTTACACAAAACGACATTGCCGAGTATGCGTCAAAAGGAACGAACATGTTCCAGCAAGACGGTAAAATTGATTCCTTCCAGGCATTGGGCGCTCTCTACGATGAGACCATCCAAATCGTGGTCTCTGCTGACAGCAATATTAAAAGTGTTGCCGATTTGAAAGATAAGCGCGTATCTGTTGGAGCTCCCGGAAGCGGTACGGAAGTGAACGCCCAGCAAATTTTGGAAGCATACGGGATGACCTTTGAAGATACCAAGCTCCAGCGCCTCTCCTTTGCTGACTCCGCCAAAGCCATTCAGGACGGACAATTAGATGCTGCCTTCCAAACCGCTGGTACGCCTACCGCAGCAATCACGGAGCTGGCAGCGACAACTGGTGTTAAAATCATTCCAATAGACGCGGACAAAATCGATGCAATCATCGCCAAATACCCTTACTACGTGAAAACAACCGTGCCTGCCAATACGTATCAAACCGTTCCAGAAGAAGTGACAACTGTCTCCGTCAAATCGATGCTTTTGATTCGCTCCGATCTCAGTAACGACCTCGTGTACAAAGTAACAAAGGCAATCTTTGAGAACAGCGACAAGCTCGGTCACGCCAAAGCCAAGGAAATCAAGCTGGAGAACGTGAAGAACGGCGTCAGCATCCCTGTTCACCCGGGTGCCCAAAAGTACTTCGACGAAAAAGGCGTGAAGTAAAGCCAGATGGTTTTTATCCAGGCAGTAACAAAGGGAAGAGGGCGGACGTTGTTCCGCCTTTTCTCCTTCCTACTTCTCGTCCTTGTCATTTATGTAGGCATCTCCACTCCGCTGTTTCCCGCTTTGGTTATTCGGGATACACAGTCAAATCAAGTAGTTTGGAGTGCCAACATACAGGATGAAGCAGTCTTTGGCATCCGCTGGACTCATTCCATCCATCGCTCCACAATCGAGGAGCAATACCGGATTGTAGACAATCAAATTATTTTGTCAGAGATGAGCTTTCACGACTACGGTATCGGCATGGAAAATGAATTGGCTCCTGGCGAGAAGCTGGTTCTGGCCGATGGACGATTCCACATTCGCAATATGCAGCGTTCTTTTCCTGCCCTACGGCTATTTATCGGGCAAGTACGGGCTAATCATACGTTGCTTTTCGCTGGACAGGATATTCCGTTGAGTTTGATCGACAAGCCGGGAGAAGCCATCACGATTCAGGCAGAAAAGCGATCCATTTTGAGCGAGTTAGGAGGTTACTAGATGAGTACAGCATCGAATATGAACCAGCAAGAGATGGATAAGCTGATCGCGCAATACGACAAAGAATCAGCCACACGCCAGCTCGCGGGTCCCATGAAGTGGATCTCTTTTGGTCTACTTGTCCTCTTCTCCCTGTACCAGTTATCCAGCACACTTTTCTTTACATTGCCTCCCCAGATTCACCGCCCGATCCACTTGGCTTTCGGGCTAGCACTTGTCTATCTGTTATATGCGGGGACATCCAAAGGGAACAAGCACAAAATCGGAATCGTGAACATGATTCTCGCCCTGCTTGGAGTCTTCGTATCATTGTATTGGGTCATTGACTACGAAGGACTCGTGACCCGAACAGGCAACTATACAACATTGGATATGGTGGTCGGCGGTATTGCTGTCGTGCTCGTCCTTGAGGCCGCACGACGAGTCGTCGGAATTCCAATCGC
The DNA here is from genome assembly GCF_023714195.1 of Brevibacillus sp. MER 51. Taxonomy (NCBI): domain Bacteria; kingdom Bacillati; phylum Bacillota; class Bacilli; order Caryophanales; family Paenibacillaceae; genus Brevibacillus; species Brevibacillus sp. MER 51. Next base: position 89,465 of record NZ_JAMAUS010000012.1, read on the forward strand.
TCTCATCGCCACTATTTTTCTTTTATACACCTACCTGGGACCTTATATGCCCGGCTTTTTGGAGCATCGCGGCAATGATGTCGAGCGGATTATCGGACACAGCTACTACACACTAGAGGGGATTCTTGGTACTCCACTCGCCGTTTCCTCTACCTTTATCTTTTTGTTTGTACTGTTTGGTGCGTTTCTCGAAAAAACAGGCGTCGGTGAGTATTTTAACGATTTGTCGCTGGTCATTGCAGGTAGACGTATCGGCGGTCCGGCGAAGGTAGCCGTTTTTTCCAGCGCCCTGCAAGGAACGATTAGCGGCAGCTCTGTTGCCAATGTCGTTACCTCTGGTGCCTTTACCATCCCGATGATGAAACGACTCGGCTATCGCTCCGAATTTGCCGCTGCGGTGGAAGCCTCGTCCTCTACCGGGGGACAAATCATGCCGCCTGTCATGGGAGCTGCTGCCTTTTTGATGGCGGAGTTCATCGGTGTTCCTTACTTGGAAATCGCCAAATCAGCGATTCTTCCTGCGATTTTATTTTTCGTAGGGATCTGGATTATGACGCATTTTGAAGCGAAGCGACTCGGATTACGCGGACTCTCGAAGGAAGAACTGCCGAACAAAAAAGAAGTGTTGAAAAAAATGTACTTGCTCCTCCCCATCGTGATCATTATTACAGCCTTGATGATGAACATCTCCGCCGAGCGGGCAGCGATTATCGGTATCGTCTCTACGATTGTCGTAGGAGCCTTCCGAAAAGAAACCCGCATGTCTGTTGCTGATATTTTTGCAGCGCTTGCCTCTGGTGCCAGAATGGCTCTCGGCGTCGTGGCCGCAACTGCGTGTGCCGGAATCATTGTCGGTACGATTACGTTGACAGGGATTGGGTTGAAGCTGGCAAATGGTCTGATTGATCTGGCTGGCGGCCAGCTTTTGCTTACGTTGTTCTTTACTATGATCGCATCGCTTATTTTGGGAATGGGAACGCCAACAACGGCGAACTATATTATCACTTCGACCATCGCGGCTCCAGCGCTCATTCAATTGGGCGTTCCTGCTATCGCGGCTCACATGTTTACCTTCTACTTCGGAATTGTCGCAGACATCACACCACCAGTTGCGCTTGCTGCCTTCGCTGCTTCAGGCATTGCCAAGTCAAAGCCAATCCAGACAGGCGTAGAATCAACGCGGCTATCGATCGCCGCTTTTATGGCTCCCTATATTTTCGTCATCTCGCCAGCCTTGCTGCTGATTAATACCACCTTGCTGGAATCAATCTGGGTCATGCTGACATCTATACTTGGGATGATCGGAGTAGGCGCAGGATTGATCGGATACTGGATGTCCAAGCTAAACGTATTGGAGCGAATCCTGGCCATTGCTGGTGGCGTGCTCGCGGTCATCCCCGGAATTGAAACAGATATCGCCGGCTTTATTTTGATCACACTCGTATTTGCCCTGTCGTATTACAAAGCCCGGAAGCAAAAGCAATCTGTACAAACGACACTGTAAGAAACAAACAAAAAACCCTCCCAAGCGTTCGTTTCCTGTTGTCAGGAAGCTTTTGCCCAGGAGGGTTTTCTTCATTTATTCTTCTTGTTCGCTTCGAATGATTTTGGTCCAGCCATCTACTTGCTCCACGCGGCGTTCCTTCATCAGCTTGCCGAGTGCCCGCTTGAAGCTGGATTTGCTCATTTGGAATTTTTCTCGGATGACATCTGCGTCTGTCGAATCGGTATAAGGCATCGCTCCGTCACGATTGATCATATAGCGCAGCAGCTTGTCCGCATCTTCGCCATACTGTACTTCCTTGCGCTCTTTCATAGAACCGTTCAGACGGCCATCCTCACGCACAAAGCTGACGCGGCAGCGCACAGTTTGTCCGAGGCGCAGACGCCCTACCATTTCATCACGATGAATGAAAAGGATATGCTCGTCCTCCGTCAACAGGAATGCACCTGCTTGAATCACTTTGTAGACCGTGCCTTCGACAGACTTGTTTTTCATACTCTCATCTGCCATTGCTGCGATCTTGACGATTTCGTTTTCAGTGACCGGCTTTGCCAAGAGTCTGCCGAGCTTGTCTTGCTTCAGCGCTACCAGCATTTGATCCTTGGGGCGCGGCCATTCATCGCTATGCTTCGGCAGGTCATCGATAAACAAGAGCAGATCCTTGTTAATGCCGTTGTCCAGAAATACACCCATGCGCGGAGAAATGTCCACTACTTCCAGCCAGCCGTATTCACCCATGCCGACATGAGGCATGTCCATGGTCGCAGCCAGTCGGTTTTCGTGATCATGGTACAAAAACACTTCTACCTCATCATCGATATGTAAACGCTCATGCGCTTCATTGGCATGGAGAAACACTTCATCATTGCCATCGCTTAAAAAATAGCCGATTTCCGTTTTACGCGCTACCGTCATGGTAAGCGTCATTCCTGCCGCCAAATTGCCGTTCTGAATGATTTGGGGCTCACGCTTTTCACGTTTTTCACGCTGTTGTCTTTTGTACATATGTATTTTTTCCTCGCTCTCTACCTTTGTGCACACTAAATATACCCATCCCCCGCGAGAAAATACCACAACTTTTTTCTAACAAAATAACGATGCCCAACGAAATAGGCAAGTCTTCCATTCACGAACATACATATGACAGTAAGACTGGCTTGGCCCTACTTTTTCAAGACTGGAGTGACTCTTGCCTATGCTGTTGTTGCTTGAACATATTTTTCTCGGCATTGTACAAGGCTTGACTGAATTTTTACCGATATCCAGCACGGGTCATCTCGTCCTGTTTCGCAAAGTGTTTGGCATGCAGGAGGTCGGACTTGTATTTGACACGATGCTCCATTTCGGTACGCTGATCGCTGTTGTTATCGTCTTTTGGCCACAGGTTCGTTATATTATGATGAATCCGATGAGCAAACTGACAAAGCTATTGGTCGTAGGCACCATCCCTACGGCTGTGATCGGACTCGCCTTTGAAGATTATTTTGAAGAAATCTCCCAGACGGGCATTACGATTGGGTGGGAATTTCTTGCGACAGGCGCCATCCTCTGGGCGGTGGAGTCCATGCGCCGTGGCAATCGAAAATTCGAGGAAATCAACTACACGGACGCACTCATCATCGGGACACTGCAAGGTGCTGCCATCCTGCCTGCTATTTCCCGCTCAGGACTGACAATTGCCGGTGCTCTCCTGCGAGGAATCGACCGTGCAGACGCTGCACGTTTTTCGTTTTTAATATCCTTGCCTGCGATTCTGGGTGCTTGTGTCTTGCAAACAGCCAAGCTCGTAGAAACACCGCTTGAAACAGCTTTATTGATCCCGATGCTCGTGGGCACCATGTTTGCCGGACTAGCTGGATATGTAGCTATTCGCTGGATGCTTACGATCATCAGTACAGGGTCGATGAAGGGCTTCGCTATCTACGTCTGGGTATTGGGTGGGTTCATTTTACTCATGCAGCTCTTGGGCTGGTAGTGTGAAAAAAGCCGGCTGCTTGCTCGCCGGCTTTCATCTGCTTTCTTCCTTGTCTGGATAACGGCTGGCAATTAATTTGCCTACCAATAAAATTACGCCGTAGAACGCTGTTGCCAAAAGTGAGGTAGCCAGCCACGTTGCCGTTCCCAGCACCAGATAAAGCGCAGCATGAGCAGCAAAGATACCTACCAGCCACAGCATAATGTTCATTCGATTAAAAAACGTCATCAAACTACGCAATTGCCTCGCACCTCCACCATTCCATTTACTACTGTTATAGCCGATGAAACGGTGTTTTATCCCCTTACTGCTCTCCAAGATCAGGATGAGGCACAATAACCGCAAAGCCTGCTCGCTCCAAAATTTCTGCCAGTACCGAAAGAGGCGTGTCGGCAACCTCTCTGTATATTTTCGGCGTATGCAGATGGATCGCATCAGGAAAATCTTCACCTAAATGCGTTCGCAATTTTTTCCCACTGTCATCTTCATCCGTAAATAGGTATACCTCATCTGCATCTGCTGCTTCCGTTTGGGCAAGCAATTTCTCTCCTTTTTCCAAACTGTAGGAACCGTATGTACAAAGAATCGTAACAGGCTCAGCCAGCACTCGAAGCAAGCGTTCCTTGTCTGTCTTCCCCTCCACGATCATGACACACCCTGCCATCCGCTCCCATCCTCCCTGGCGCACCATTTTTATTTAGTATACCTCAACTGCCATCTAGGAAAATGAGGATGACTACTCCCCTTCGAAACAACGCATCTTAAGGAAGCATCCATTAACAAACAGGGGGTAGTAATATGTCCAAATTCAAAAGCGCCAAAAACCTGAATCAAAAAGGATTAGCTGTAGCAGGGCTGACCAGCAGTACGGTTGCGGATGATACGCATACAGAAAACAACCAAGGATCTTCCCATCAGCATCAATACAACAACGAAAATAGGAAGAATCAAAAATAAAAAAATGAAATGGTTGCCTGAATAGAGTTTCCTTAGTAAGATAGTTTTATGAATATTGAACAACTTGAACTAACCGAAAAGCGAATCAAAATTTTTAAAGCGTTGGCAGATGAGACAAGGCTAGCCATTTTAAAAGCCTTATATCATTCCGGCAACGAGCTGAGTTGTACAGAAGTGGGCTTGACCTGCGATACTTCCAAGTCCAATGCCTCCTATCATTTCAAGACACTTCGAGAGGCAGGACTGATCAAAGTCAGAAAGGAGGGGCAAACACGGTACATGCGCATCTATAAAGAGACATTTGATCATATACTGCCTGGCTTTTTAGATACCTTGTGATTGGTATCCTTTTTTTGCTCAGTAGTTCAAAAGTTATTTAACTATAGGACTATAAAACAAAGAGGAGAGTTTTCATAATGGAGCGCCTATTTTTGATGATCTTTTTCTTCACCATGTTTTTGATTGGCACGAACACATTTATCATTAGCCCACTGCTGCCAACCTTGCGAGAGTTATATCACGTATCCACGAGCCAGGCAGCCTGGCTGATCGGAACTTATGCTCTCGGATTTGCTTTGGCCGCTTTAGTCGCTGGTCCGCTATCTGATAATCGAAATAGGAAACATGTGATGGCAGTCGGTATGCTTGGATTTGCACTTTCCACAATTGCATGTGCCTTTGCACCTAGCTTCACCGCGATGCTTTTCTTTCGCTTCCTTGCCGGGATCTGTTCTGCCTTTATCGGACCTCAAGTGTGGGCTGCCATTCCTGTTTTGTTTCCCCCTGCACGTATCGGAAAAGCAATGGGAGTTGTCATGGCTGGTCTTTCCGTTTCCCAAGTGATCGGTGTCCCTATAGGCAGTTTTCTGTCAGCTTATCATTGGTCGTTTCCTTTTTTGGCTGTAGGAATTACTTCTCTCGGAGCTTTTGTACTCATTATCCGAAAACTTCCTGATTTATTGCCACCTACCTCCATAGCCGGGTTTGGAACAAACAACGCCCGAGTGGCTATTTTTGCACGTTACAAGGATCTGTTGCGACTGCCACAAGCTTCACGCAGCTTTATCGGCTATTTCGTTTTCATGACGGGTGTCTATGCAGTCTTTTCATTCTATGGTGTATGGCTTTCCGATCAATATCAGCAATCCGTTACCGAAATTGGCTTGATCACTTTAGTTATCGGGCTTGGCAACACCGTTGGCAGCTTACTCAGCGGTTGGTTACTCGAGCGTTGGAAGAGAAGTACGATTTTGACCGTTGGGTTTCTGGGCAGCGCCCTGCTCTATCTTGTTTTGCCTTACATACCGGGAGTCGGCTTTTTGCAGGTTGTCCTCTTCTTCATGTACTGCTTTGGCGGTGTACTCGTGCCTGTCCTGATGGGTTACTTGCAATCATTGTCCGACACCTCGCGCGGTACCATATCGAGCTTGGCCAACGCTTGCATGTACATAGGGACATTCATTGCCTCTTCTTTCGCAGGCAGTTTGTATTCTAATTTTGGTTTCGCGGGGGTCAGCACCTTCGCCTCCTTTACGTTTCTTATCGCTTATTTTCTCTTTGTTTGGAGGACTGGTAAATTAAATGTAACCGCACAAGCATGAGTCCTTTACATTCCCTCTTCGCCTTGCTACGCTATGGTCAAATTCATTTTATCGAAGTCAGCAGGACGGAGAGGGTCAACGTGGATTCATCCCCATCTTTATGGAAAAATAGTTCGTTCCTCAAGCTCTGGCTTGCACAAATGACCGCAAGCATCGGAGATCATTGCTACAGCTTCGCTTTACTCTGGTATTTGCTCCAAGCAACCAAATCGGGTACGGTGTTGAGCCTGCTCGCAATCCCGGAAATGGTGGCGGGTCTCATGTTTTACCTCGTCGGCGGGGTCATGGCTGACCGGTACAGCCCACGCATGCTTATGGTGGGTGCAGATGTTGCGCGAATTCTAGTCGCGATCACGGTAGGCATCATGGTCTACATAGGTGTGGAAGAGTTTGCTTTTTTTCTGGCAGCCCAATTCTTGTTGGGGTTGTTCTCTAGTCTGTTTCAGCCAGCACGAACCGTTGCCCTCAAATCAGCGGTTCCCCAAGAGCAGCTAGGGCGAGCAAATGCCATCTTGGATACGACTTTCCGAACGATTCGGATTATTGCGCCTATGTCAATTGGACTGGTCGCTTCGATCATGCCGCTGTCTACTTTGTTTTTTGTGAACGCAGGCAGCTATTTGATTTCCGTCTTGTTCCTTTATGCCATTCGTATTTCGTTGACTGATCAACAACAAGGATCTACTACGAAAATGACACCCAGTCAGTACGCCCGGGATATTGCCTCTGGTTTACGGGAGCTTAAACAAAATCGCGCTTTGTTCTTGATTCTTCTTTTTAGCAATATGGGCTTTCTCGTCTGGCAGGTTACTTACACGGTGGGCTTTCCGTTTATGGCAGAACGCATGCAGCAAGGTAACGGAAGTACATTAGCTGTCTTGTTGGGCTTCTACGGCATCGGGAACTTGCTGGGAAGCCTGTACATGGCTCGCTCGTTCTACACCCGGTATTTATTTGTGATTTTGGTTGGATGGGTGTTTCAGGCAGTCGGATTCCTGTTGCTAACGACAGGAGGCACCGCTCACTGGATTGCTTTCCTCGGAGCAGCCGTGGCAGGGATCGGGGGACCGCTCATTGGTATCCCGACCGTGACTGCTATTCAAATCAAAGCATCCAGCAGCAGCACAGGCAAAATTTTTGCGATCAACATGCTCATGTTCACCTTCTTTTGCACATTGTCCAGCAGCCTCGGTGCCATCTGGCTGGGCAAATGGCCCGTCGAGCAGCTTTTCCTCGTCAGTGGACTATTCCTCGCTGCCATGAGCTTCACAGGCCTCCTGATTGAAAAACGAGCACCAGCCGAACAACACCAATCCTCCTCCGTTTAAGACGGAAGGATTGGTGTTTTCTCATTATTTGCAAAAAAACAATTGCAACCGATTTTTTCATGTCATATAATCTGACATAAATAAAAATAGTGTCAGGTTATATGACACAGAAAAGAGGTGGATGGATGGAACCTACTGTCGCAAGTCTCTCGTCTGCCATTGACGCCACATGGGTCATGGTCTCGGCCATTCTGGTCATTCTCATGCAGGTTGGATTCGCCCTGCTGGAAGCTGGTTCTACTCGCATGAAAAACGCTGGTCACGTCGCAGGAAAAACAGTCCTAACCTTCGGCATCTGCTCGATTGCCTTCTGGGCCTTTGGCTTTGGTCTGACGTTTGGAGACGGGAACTCTTTCATCGGACTTTCCGGATTCTTTTTTGACGGCATGCAAAAAGAAGCTTTCTCCGCTTTTTCCGCTGCAACTGTCCCTATCTCGATCCTCTTCCTCTTTCAGCTCGCTTTTGCAGCCGTTTCACTCGCGATCGCCTGGGGCGGTTTTGCTGAACGCGCCAAGCTATCCATTTATTTTATTTTCAGCGTACTGTTTACTGTCCTCATCTATCCTGTCGTCGGTCACTGGGTATGGGGCGGCGGTTGGTTGGCGCAGCTCGGGATGCAAGACTTCGCTGGTTCTACGGTTGTCCATCTCCAAGGGGCCATCGTCGCACTCGTCGCCACTATCCTTTTGAAGCCCCGTATTGGAAAATACAATCGCGACGGCAGTTCCAATCTGATTCCTGGTCACAACCAAGTCTACTCTGTCTTAGGTGTCCTGTTTCTTTGGATCGGCTGGTTCGGGTTCAACGCCGGCTCTACATTAGGCAGCACATCTGGATTTTTCGGCTATATTGCCGTCACTACCAATCTCGCTACCGCAGCGGGTGCTGTCGCCGCTCTTGCTATCTCCTGGATCGTCATGGGAAAAGCAGATATTCCAAGCATGCTCAACGGCGTCCTCGCTGCTCTCGTCGCGATTACAGCATCTTGCGCCTTTGTCGATCCGTGGGCAGCTGTCGTGATTGGTGCTGTGTCAGGTATTCTCACATTTTATACATCCATTTGGTTTGACCGCATGGGGATTGATGATCCTGTCTTCGCTTTTTCCGTGCATGGGGTGGCTGGTATATGGGGAACGTTGTCCACTGGCTTATTCGCTACCCCAGAGCTTGCTGAAAAGGTCGGCGTAGGCGGTCCTGGGCTGTTTTATGGCGGTGGCCTGCATCAGTTAGGGGTTCAGGCGTTGGGGTTGGCTGGCTCCGCGCTCTACGTCTTCGTGGTAGCCTTCATCATTTTGTATGTATTAAAAGTAACCATTGGCCTGCGAGTCACTGAAGAGGAAGAGGTGGTTGGTCTTGACCTTAGCGAACACGGGGGATACGGCTATCCCGAACTGCTCCAGCCTGAACGCGTACGACCGGCTGCAGCTACCCAAAGCAGCGCCTCTCACTCTCTCACCTGAACAAGTGGAAAAAATACGGAATGTTGACTCCTTTGACGAGCTTGCCTTATTGCGACGAGAATTGTTGGACCCTTCTGTGTTGCGTCCATTAAATCGCGCAGGGGAATTAGCCCCCTTTTCCATCGTCGTCAATCTGATTCACGACAATCTCATCCGACAAGGGGTGCTCCTCGCTGTGAACGACCTTGCCAAAAGAGGCTTGGGTACCCCTCCAGTTCCCTTTGCCTTTCTGCAATTCGGCAGTGGCGGTCGATCAGAGCAAGCACTCATCAGCGATCAAGATAACGGTCTCGTCTATCAAATGCCAAATCATCTGGGCGAACAGGAAAAAGAGAAGATACATGGCTACTTTCAATTGCTGGGGGCGACGATCGTTGCAGGCTTGGAAGTGGCTGGTTATCCTCCCTGCCAAGGGAATGTGACTTGCCTCTCACCAAAATGGCGAGGTAGCACCGAGCAATGGCTGGACCAAATAGACAGATGGGTCTCTCACCCCATATGGGAGAACGCCCGTTATTTACTGCTCGCAAGTGATGTGCGTGTCTTATGGGGGGAATCGGCCATTTTTACTCCCGTCCATGATCGTTTCCGTCAATTGCTTGCAGGGAATGTCTTCTTGCTGAATCGACTAGTGAGCAATACGTTGCATTATCGGGTGCCGCTCGGAATCTTTGGCAGAGTTTTACCTGAGGTCCATGGACGATTCCGCGGTGCCATCAATGTGAAGTATGGCATTTATTTGCCACTGGTGAATTGCGTACGGCATTTTGCCTTGGCGCATGGAATCTTTGCCAGTTCTACTTTGGAACGCTTGGATCTACTCGGTGAAAAAGGCGTCTGGAGCAAAAGCTTTTGTGACGAGGTAGCCGCATACTTCCGGCAAATTCAAGGTTTGCGACTGATCGCCCCCCTCCATTGGGAAGATGGGCAATACACAAGCAATAGCTATATCAAATTAGGGGAGCTTTCTCCTGACACCCAAGCGATGGTGCGACAGTCGATGAAGCTGGCGATCCGCCTGCAAAAAATGACCGAAAAGCTCCCCTCCGTTTTCGGGGGATAGGAGGAGATTGCGTGGCAAAATGGGACTTATTCGGTCGAATTTGGCATATGAACCGCGACGTTCCGGGTATTGCAGATGACAAACAACACATTGCCTATCTGCGCTCCATCTCCAAAGCGAATAAACCAGTCGATTCCAGTGCCGATATTCCTCTACACGATCTGAAGGTTGTTGTCGTCGATCTGGAAACGACCGGTTTTTATCCCGACCACGGAGACGCGATTATATCGATGGGAGCCGTCGCCATGAGAGGAGAGCACCTCCTCCTCGGCGATTCTTTTTATACGTTGGTCAATCCAGGACGGGCGATTCCTCCACACATCCGCTCTCTCACCGGGATTACCGATGATATGGTTGCCGATGCTCCCGAGCTAGTAGAAGCTTTGTCCCGTTTTTTTCAATTCGTTGGAGATCGTCCGCTCGTTGCCCATCACTCTCGCCATGAGCGTGAATTTTTGCGATCTGGGCTTTGGAAAACGAGCCGGCGTCCGTTTACCCATCGCATGCTGGATACGATGCTGCTCATCCGATTGTTGAGCAATCCGATTGGCAACGGCTCGCTGGACGCCCTCTGTGCGGCCCACGACATCCCGATCTCACGCAGGCATCACGCTTACTGTGACGCTGTTGCCGCTGGTACACTCTGGGCGAAGTATTTGATTAAAGCACAATCCCAAGGCTATACACACCTGCGGCAGGTTTACGAAGCCGTACGCTAGAATTAATGCGAATCGTTTAACAAGTCCTACCAACCAACTTGAGGAGAGAATATCATGCTACAGATCCGAGACGCAGTTCTGAGTGACCTGCCCGCTATGCTCGCTATTTACAACTACGCGGTGGAAAATCTGGTTGCTACCTTTGACTTGGAGCCACAGACCTTGGCCCAGCGCGAAGTGTGGTTTCACAAACACGGTGGCAGACATCCGATCATCGTCGCCGAATCCGAAGGGAAAGTGATCGGATATTGCAGTCTGTCCGTTTTCCGCGAGAAGCCCGCCTATCAAAAATCAACGGAACTGTCTATTTATATCGCCCCCGATAAAAGCGGGAAAGGTATCGGCACTGCCTTGATGAGTGCGATTCTGGAGCGCGCCAGACAACTCGAATACCATACGATCGTGAGCGGAATCGTAGGCGGCAATGACGCCAGCGTGAAGCTGCACGAGAAATTCAGTTTTACATTGGCAGGGAAGTTTCAAGAGGTGGGATTCAAGTTCGGAGAATGGCACGATGTTCATTTTTATCAATGGATGGTCAAGTAAAACATACGAAAAGCCGACACCCCTTTCCATAAGGAAGTGTCGGCTTATTTGTTTTTGTAAGAAGCGAATCCCTAAAAGTGGCACATCTTAAGCCAGGGTCTAATCCCTTAGCCCTTATGATATTAGTGTAACCGACGGATGATTATAAGTCTATATCTTTTTGAAAATTTGCACTAAAGTAGGTATACCTGGCCAGGGAATCAAAAACAGGAGGTAGCCCTGCTGTGCAATGGCTGTCATGGGATCTGAATCTAAAGACCAGATTGATCGGCGAGACCCTTTTCAACTTATTATTTTGGATGTACTTTCCCTTCCTTACCCTCCACTTTAGTGATACCTTTGGCAAAAATGTTGCCGGGTTACTCATGGCAGTACCACCGATTATGAGTATGATCGGCAATCTTTTTGGCGGCTATTTGGCTGATCGATTTGGTCGTCGATATGTCATGCTGTCAGGAGCGTTTTTGCAGGCAGGCATGTTTGTCCTGTTTGCCTTCTCCCTCTCTTCTTGGATCGATTATCTTGCGTTTATAGGAATCGGGCTTGGTAAAGCGCTATACAGCCCGGCGAGTTCTGCCATGGTCGCTGATCTCACCTCCGAAAAAAACAGACGGAGAGTCTTCGCTACCTTTGTTACAGCCATGAACATTGGCGCTGTTTTGGGACCCGCTCTGGGTGCTATCTTTTTCTTTCAATACCGCAGTGAGCTGCTGTGGACTTGTGCGCTTGTCACTTTTTTGTATTCGATTGCGATCTGGTTCAATGTGAGAGAGACACTGCCACAGTCCGTTAAAAGCTCTGTCGCCTCTATCCATTTCCCTTCCGTTATGAAGGAGCAATGGCAGAGCTATACAGTCATATTACGCGACAAAGCTTTTGCGATCTATATTTTCGCAGGCATGCTGATTACGATCGCAATCGTGCAGCTCGATCTATTTTTGGCAGTCTATGTAAAAGAATTCGTCCCAGCACAGACGCTGCTTTCGTGGAATGCCTGGTCACTCTCGCTTAGCAGTACGGAGATTTTCGGATGGATGCTGGGAATAAGCGGCCTTCTTTTTGTTCTGTGCGCTTTGCCTGTTACCAAATGGTTTGAGAACTGGAGCGACCGGAATGTCTTCCTCTTGTCCTCCCTGCTATTTGGCATGGGCATGTTTTTGGTGGGATTCACGACGAATGCCTGGCTGTTGTTCGGATGCGTGGTCGTCTTTACCGTAGGGGAAGTGATGAGAACTCCGGTTGAGCAGAGCTTCGTCAGCAAATACGCACCAGAACATGCACGCGGACAGTACATGGGTGCGGCTAACCTGCAGTACTCACTTGGCCGCTTCCTCGCTCCCGTGACCGTCATTCTTTCGGAGTGGATCATACCGATTGGCGTTTTTGGGTTTATCCTGTTCTGCTCCCTTTTGAGTGCCGTTCTTTACGTAAAGCTATTCCAAATCGTTCAGAAACGAGAGTCCTCTCCTTCCAGCTAAACGACAATAAAAAACGAAAAGTGGTTGCGCAGCCATAACCTCTGCCAACCACTTTTTCCTTTTCAGCATTATAATTTTTTGGGAGCTTCTAACTTCACGGGGTCAACCATTACTTTTATCTGTGCTGGCGTTCCTTCAATCGTTACTTTCACATCGGAAGCAACCATTTCTTTTGGCGTTTTTGCAATGTTCGTAACCGCAATGAACTGATCCAGCTCCGGAGTCCAGGCAAGTCCAGTAGCTTGGATCATCGCCTTCACTGTATGAACATCAAAAACCCCTTCATACATGATACCGTCTATTGTTTTTTGATCACCGCTCAGCATGACGCTAACCCATATCGCTTTTTCGCTTGCAGCGTTTTCTTGTTTTGGATAATAAAAGCGGTAGTAAGTCGTCTGCTGGTCTCGCTCAAGCTGAAAAGGAAGGGTATGAATTCCTTTCACAGCTAAATCTTCTTTGATTTTGTTGTAATGACTCAGGTACGTGTCTGTTGACATCTCTTTAAACGAGGAAGCAGAATGGGAGATGCTGTTTTCAATTGCAGTCGTTTGGTTAGACATTCCGAGGATGGCAAGACCAGCGACTACGACAATGGCTACTGCTGCGATGGAGACTGCAATTTTTTTCATGATGCGCTCCCTTCAGCAGAAGCCGCATCGATTTCCTTTGCCCCTGTCATTTCCAACAAAGCCTCATAAGAGACTGGCAAAAGTGATTCTGCGATACCAGCCGCCGTATAAACCACAGAAAAGCGTTTCAAGGACCGATCTACATAGACAGGCACTTCTTCCTGCAAAGCAAATGGACAAACCGCTCCGACACGGAAACCTGTCATTTTTTCTACTTCTTCCGGCGTAGCCATCTTTGGCTTTCCTTGTCCAAACGCTGCCTTCACTTGCTTGGGATGGACGCGTACATCTCCTGCTGCCACGAACAAGGCGAACTGCTCATCCACCCGAAACAAGATCGACTTTGCAATTTGGCCGATCTCGACACCTAATGCCTGTGCAGCCACTTCGGACGTAGGCAACGGCTGTTCAAACAAAATCGGCTCGATACTCGAATCATAGCGTTGTACGTAGCTGCGAACCTTTTCCAAAGGGCTAGCAATCATTCCCCGTCACTCTCCATCTCTACTAAGAAAACGTCATCGCCTTGCGATACACTGCCTGTCTTGACAACCGAAGCATAAACGCCGAAGTGATTATTGTGACGCTTGACGCATGCCTTCAATACGGCAGGAGTCATCGCCAAGGTTTCTGGATCGATATTGACATATACACAGCGCTCGCAGTGCTTGTTGACTTGCAAGGTCACATCATTGATTTTGATCTGTTTGCCCAGCCATTTGTCTTCCGCGAACGGCTCATCATCCTCCAGGACAACGACCAAATTCCCTCGAAAGCGTCGTGGATCTACCTGTTCTGCCCCAATCTGCCGCGCGATCTCTCTGAGAGATGCATCCGTGACCAGCAGAATGTGGTCTTCCCAGTTCACGCCACCTTTTTGCGGACTACTAATCATAGGCGTAATGGAGCGCTTCACCGTCTCCGCGACATGGGCAAATAAAGCATCATCCCACGTATGTACACTGCCATCCCGGGCTTCAATCCGAATCGGCGGGTACGCTTCTTTTCCTGTCCCTTCGCTCATGCTGGCATGATATCCGATAAGAGCGGGCACAACATCCGCACTGAGATACTTGCCTTGACGAGTATTGTCCCAAAAATAATAGGCACGGTCTCCATACAAGCCAAATTCATCGACTGTACTTAATGCAAGCTCTTCCCCTCGCATTCCTTTGACAGGATGACGGAAAATGGTCTGTAGTGTTCCTACTTTTTTCATTCGGTTCCCCTCCCCAACGCTTTCCTATCCGGATATAAACGAATTGCGAACCCGCCCCCAAAACGTCAGTCGCTTGTAGCGAGCGAATTTCACTTTGTCGGGTCCCACTCTACAACGAATGGAACACACATCTTTCCACACTGCCTGCTCGCGATCCAAGCCGATCATAATCTCGGGATTCATGACGATCAGCTCTACTTCATGATGCTTCGGCAATACGAGCGAGCTGTTGATCGTCCGATACGCTTGGTTATTGATCGAAGCAATCTCGGACAACTGAATCGCCTCAATGGACGGATGGACAATCGCTCCATCCACCGCCTTGTTGTAGGCTGTACTTCCTGATGGTGACGAAACGATCAAGCCGTCACCGCGAAACGTCTCCAGCTCATCGCCATTTATATAGACGCATGTCACCAAGGTAGACAAATTCGCGTTACGCAAAACCATTTCATTCAACGCCCACTTTTCGTACTGCTTTCCATCTCTTGTACTGATCCTGCATTGGACAGTCGGGTATTCCGCGATAAGAGGCTCTTCGTGTATCAAACGCTCAACGAATTCGTCCAGCTCCTCGGGACGCCAGTCCGCATAGAAGCCGAGATGTCCCGTATGAATGCCCACATAAGACGGCTCGATCCCGTATTGATGGACGGCTTCCAAAAGTGTCCCGTCTCCCCCGATGGACAACACCATATCCGGTTGCTCACCGGGTCCCTTCACAAAAGTAAACGGGCTATTTGCTGCATGCAGCTTTTCTTTTAATGCTTGTTCTACTTCTCGTGTATAATCGTCATTTCGCAGTACAGTCGCAATCTTCATGCTGGTCTGCCCTCACTTATCCTTACAAGCGGTCATGTACGCTCTGTTGTTTGTCTTCACTATACCATAGGAAAAATCGACTTGCATAAAATCCCACTTGTCACCAGCGGTCACTCTGAAAAGACTGGTTGCGAAATTGAGATAAACGCCTCTTCGTAGCTGGTGATATTTCCCGAGGAAGCTCATCCCAAGCGAAAAAGCGCATTTCCGCTACTTCTTTGTCATCCTTATGCAATTCTTGGCCAGTTGTAAGGTCGACATGATACAAGGCAATATGATCTCGTTTCCCTTCCCGCTCACTGTAAAAAAGATGGCAGAGGGTAAGTCCGTCCGCTCGTATTCCGCACTCCTCCCACAGCTCTCTGCGAGCAGCATCCCCAAACGACTCTCCTCGCTCCACTCCCCCTCCCGGCAAATACCAGCCATGGACATAAGTATGCCGGATTAACAAAACTCCCTTTTCTTTATCCGTTACAATGACACGAACACCCAAGGTGAGAGGCTTGCGGATTTTCCAATACCATTTCGCCACTGTATGGTACCAGGCCATATTTCCACCTCGCTTTTTCCATGTGCTACCATTCTTTAGCCACCTATATTTTCCCTGCCATAAACAAGAAAAAAACAGGCCTATCAACGGCCTGTCTCACGCGAGGCGATTCTCCAGCTCTTTGACAACCGCTTCTGCTTTTCGAATCCATCTCGAATCAATCTGTGCGTCCTTGTCTACCGGCTCTTGAAACTGATTCATCAAACCCGAAGCGAGCGCCTCCGTGTAGCCGATATCTTCCTCTACCCCAGTCTGGTACACATGTCGGATCACAAACGGCCGCCCGATTTCCAACCATGCATCTGGGCTATCAAGCTCGCCTTGCAATACTTTTACAGGCAAGCGCAAAAAGACCGTGTTTTTGTCATCCAGCGCCCGGTCGAAGTACCCTTGCTCATAATCCCAGTTGGATAATGTAAAATGCGGTTGAAGCGCTTCACGAAAATAACCGAATGTCGCCCGCGTGCCTGGCAAACTGCTGTTTATGTGTTGCATCGTGAATCCCTGCCTTTATTTATTTTGTGAGAAACGTCCACCGTTTTGTTCGTAGTGTGTGACAAAAGGCGAAGTTGTACTCTCACTTCTACAAAAAGCAGCAAGCCTCCTAAGCCGTGATGGCCTTGAGAGGCTTGTAAGTTCCCCACCATTAAATCAAGACAATTGTCAGGAGTGTAAAGAGCGCCAATGGAATGATTTTACGTCCGTTCCGGCATCTTTTACGTCTTCTCCCTTGAACTCTTGGCAAAACATATGGCGGTGGGGGTGGTGGTGGCGGACAAAAAAATGGCGGATACGGCGGGAATGGTGGAAATGGCGATAGATTTTGCCCGTAAGGACTTACCTGCGGATTTTGCTCGCTATACGGACTGACTTGGGGAGCGGGGCGATTACTGCTGCTATACGGGCTGACTTGGGGGGCGGGACGATTGCTGCTGCTATACGGGCTAACCCGTGAGTTGTTGGAACTGCCGAAAGGGCTGACCTGACCGTATGGATTGTACCCATCACCGTAGGGACTTACCTGCGGATAGTATGGATTGCCTCCATAAGGACTGAGATCGCCATAGGGAGGATAACCTGCATACGGATTATAGCTCACATACTGAAAGTAATAATCAGGATATTGCCCCCATCCTCCGTACGGCTGCCGATTGGCCACTTCCATTACTTGATAAGGATTGTAGCCATCATAGTTCTCATAATCATACTCATCGAAAACTTCTTCTTCCTCCGCATCCTGGTCCACAACTTCTACGTATACGTTCTGATCATCATAATCGACAATGACGCCTTCAAACACTTGCCCGTCAATCGCTTCGATGCGCACTTTTTTCTCCACGTGCTCCTTGCAGATGCTGTGCACATTTTCTCGCATATCCTTTAACAGGCTGACAAATTGAATGTCAGCCTGATACAGGTTTTTTTCAGAATCAGACTGCATGGAAACTCCTCCCCTTCTGGTGTTTCTTTATTACCATATACAAGTGCCCATGGGGAGGTTACCGGATTCTAGGCCAGACTAGCCCAATTTACAGAAAGCGGGCAGGTAAAAATGGCAAGAGGCGCTCCGTCTCCCCTTTTTCCACAAAGTCCGCCATCGATTTTGCAGAGACAGGAGAAAGCAAGATGCCATTGCGAAAATGTCCACCTGCTATCGACAGTCCTTCCCAGCCAGGAACGGGGCCCAATAGCGGCTTGCCATCTTGTGTCGCAGGTCGAAGTCCACCCCAAGCCTCCAGAAAGGAAGCGGAGTGAAGCGCAGGAACATACGGCATGGTCCCTTGCAGGATACTCGCCAAACCTGCCATTGTAACATCTCGCTGGAAGCCACTCTCATCCTCAGTCGCACCAATGACAATTTTTCCATCCTTTTTCGGGGTGATGTAGCCTGTCGTTCCGAAAATCACCGTTCGCAATGGAATGCCCACGGACGAAACGGCCGCAATCTGTCCACGAACAGGGCGAATCGGCACGGAAATACCAAGCATCTCCAGCATCATTCCAACCCACGCTCCCGAGGCAATCACGGTCTGTGCGGCACGTAGTGACCCTGAAGAGGTCTCGATCCCGATTACTTTTCCGCCTTTTACCGCAATGCCGCTCACCACGCAGCCAGATAGCAGCTTCACTCCTTGCAATTGGCAAGCAGTTGCCAAGGCGCGAAGAAGCATTCGATTGTTGATGTGTCCTTCGTACGGCGAATAGATGGCCGCTTGCACTTGATCGGTCAGAAGCGGCTCTATCTCTTTCACTTGTGCTGTATTCGAGAGCCAGTGTACAGCATGGCCCGCTTCTTTTTGCCAACGGTACTTGTCTGCAAGCTGTTGGACTTCTTCCTCATTTAACGCGACGGTCAGCAATCCCTCCAGGCTTAGCTGTACATCTCCGCCAGTCAATTCTTCCAGCTCTGCTGCCCATTCCGGGTATAGCGCGAGTGACTCCATGCCCAAATCAAGCATCGGTCCAGGTGCTGTGAATTCTTTCAATGGAGCAAGCATTCCTGCAGCAGCCGAAGACGCCTGCCCTCCCCATTCACCCTGCTCGACGAGGGTAACGCTCACCCCACGCCGCGACAGCTCGTATGCCAAGCTCAATCCGATAATTCCTCCACCCACTACCAGACAATCACTCATCTTTTTCTCTCTCCTCACCATGTTGACTAAAAACGACTTGTACGTTGCTGTTGTGGCGTGGAGGAAACAGGAGAAAACGCTCAGCTTCTAGGGCCACCCCCTGCGGGACCCTCTGCACGACTCCATGCAAAAAGCGAAACCGCGTCCAAAGTGGTCTCTTCAGGATGTGTTTCAGAGGTGGACGCTTAAGAGCGTGTTTCGCTTTTTGCATTCCATCTCGGTCGGTGTCCCTAAGATCTTCGCTTATTTCTCCTGTTTCCTCTACGAACTTTCCGTGTTTTCCGATATTATTAAGCTCTAAAAATTACGAAGAATGCCCTCAGTTACGCCAGAGAAGAATATTTCCAGACGTAGCGACTTGTGGAGACCTACCGAGCGGAGAAGGGATTCGCGGGCAACAGAAACGCAACGTGCCCGGGCTACGAAGCGGCTACCACTTTTGCGTTTCCCCGCGAATCCC
Source organism: Brevibacillus sp. MER 51 (assembly GCF_023714195.1). Classification (NCBI taxonomy): domain Bacteria; kingdom Bacillati; phylum Bacillota; class Bacilli; order Caryophanales; family Paenibacillaceae; genus Brevibacillus; species Brevibacillus sp. MER 51. The sequence continues at coordinate 108,412 of NZ_JAMAUS010000012.1, forward strand.
TTCGGAGCGGGCAGCCCCAGCCCCCAGCAGGACGGAGCCTGGAGCCTAGACTGGAAATATTCTTCTCTCCACTACAGCCACATGTCCGCGCCATAACAAAAAGCCCACCCATTCCAATAGCAGGAAAGGGTGGGCTACATACGCATAGGTAACAATCAAGCGAAAAGCGCTGTCTGCCGGCAACCGTATCCCTGCGCCGGCATGATCCGGATCAGGTGCAATGGGTCGATGGTCGGTTGCTCCCATCCTCTCAGCCCCGCATGAAGGACTCCCCAAGTTGCTTGTTCATTATGATATTCCTTTGTAAGTATAGTCCTGTTTGCAACCATCTGACAAGCACGTCCGCTGGTTAATCCTCATCCTTCACATCGTAGCTCTCCGGAATCGGTTCATGACGCGCGGCATCCTCGAATTCCCGGAGCTTGCGAATTTCCTCCAGATGATGATTGAATTGCTCTTTGTTGATAATGTACTCATTGCCGTCATGGACTGCACGGATGCGCCCCTGCTTAATTTTTTCCATAATAAACGTCTCGGGAAGCTCCAAATAGGCGGCGGTCTCCTCAACGGTCAAATACGTCTTATTCTCGCGCAATCTAGCCTCCAGTTCCGCTTTCTGCCGCTCGTAGCCCGGTTTACCCAGCAAGGCAAACATATTGGTTTTGTACGCCTCCACCCCTGGCTGATCAAACGGATTGACGCCTAGCAAATAGCCGCTGATTCCGCATGCCTTTTCAAAAAAGTAAATCAGTCCGCCAAGATAGTAAGCTGTCGCCTCCGGTATTTCCACAAGCAGATTCGGTACGCCGCCGTCCACATGGGCCAGCACCGTTCCCTCGAAAGCCTTTTTATTGACATACCCCATTCGTTTGCCAGTCAAAAAATTCAATCCATCGACGTCAGCGGGATCCTCCTGGACAGTCAAATCCACAGCGGGCTTCGTCACAGACAGAACGGTCTCAAACAAATGCCTCATGCCGTCCTGTATGTATTGACCCAACGAATGCAAGTCCGTTGAAAACTCGGCTGAAGCCGGAAAAATTCCTTTGCCGTCCTTGCCTTCCGATTCCCCGAAGAGCTGCTTCCACCACTCCGCAAAGTAGCGAAACTGCGGTTCATAGCTGACCAACAGCTCCACCGTCTTGCCTTTTCGATAGAGTGCATTACGAATGGCCGCATACTGATAACACGGATTGTCACGCAAATCCATGACCATGTAGCGTTCGCGTGCATCCTTGGCCCCTTGCATGAGCGCATCCATGTTCGCCCCGCTTACAGCGATCGGCAACAATCCAACCGCGGTCAGGACTGAATATCGCCCACCAATATCATCTGGAATGACAAAGCACTCATATCCCTCATCATCCGCCAGCTTTTTCAGGGCTCCTCGCTGTTTATCCGTCGTAATGTAAATTCGTTTTTTGGCCTCTTCACGTCCGTATTTCTTTTCCAGCCATTCCCGAAAAAGTCGAAACGCGATAGCGGGCTCAGTCGTCGTGCCCGATTTTGAGATGACGTTGACGGACACATTTTTTCCTTCTACTACGTCCATCAGATGAGAGATATAAATCGGACTAATATTGTTGCCCACAAAATAAATCTCTGGAAAACGTCGCTTGGACTTCGGCAGCAAATTGTAGAAGCTGTGGCCTAAAATGTCAAGCACCGCTTTTGCCCCTAGATACGATCCTCCGATGCCAATCACCAGAAGCACATCTGAATCTGACTGAATCCGTGCTGACGCTTGGCGAATTCGCTCATACTCGTCCCGGTCGTATTGTTCCGGCCAATCGACCCAACCAAGATAATCCTTTCCGGGTCCAGTCCTTGAATGAAGCATTTGATGCGCAATCTCGATCGCTGGAGAAAGCTGCTCCCACTCATGCTGTTTGACAAAGGCTCGAGCGTTGGCGTAATCAAAGCGAATCGGTTTGTTCATAGCTCCCCTCCGAGGAACGTCATCTCATCTTTATCTATGATATCACGGCAATTGGCGGCAAAGAACTTCCCGATAAAACGGATCAAAATACATTTAATTATGTCCAAAATGTGAACATTCGGCATATCATGTTACCTTTTTCCAGCACTACCGTAAAACCCTTTCGAGCAATGAAATAATATGGTTCTTACCAAAGCAAGGAGAATGAACATGAAAAAACGATGGTGGATCATCGGTTCCGTCGTAGTCCTCCTGGGCATCGGGGGCGTTGCTTTTTCCATGATGGGATCGCAACAAGCTATGGGAATGCCTGTCAACATCGGCGCACCAACGAAATCGGCTTTGGAAAACAAGGTTTTGACATCAGGGCTCGTCACCGTAGAAGACAAGCTTAAACAGTACGCCAACGTCACCGGAACCTTACGGGAGTTTGTTCTCAAGGAAGGCGATAAGGTGAAAAAGGGGCAAGTGATTGCGAAAATCGACACATCCGATGTCGATAGCAAAATTCTCGAGCTGGAAGCGCAAATGGAATTGGCCAAAGCCAACCTCGCCAAGGCACAAATCGGCAACGAGCCGGAAGAAGTCGCACAAGACCAAGAACGTGTCTCCCAAGCCCAGCGCGAATACGACGCGGCAAAGCGAGAATATGATCGGATGAATCAATTATTCACTTCTGGCGCTTCTACCCAGCAAGAGCTGGACAAGGTGAAATCACAAATGGATAGCGCTCTATCTACGCTGAATGTCGCCAAGCAACAGCTCGCTCTCAAGCAAAAGGGACCACGCAAGGAAGACATTGCCGCTCAGCAAGCCCAAATCAACAAGCTGAACGTAGAAAAAGCACAGCTGAATAAAGAACGTGTCCAAAGCGTCGTTGTAGCACCTATGGATGGAACCGTCGTTGGCGTTGCAGCTGATAACGGTCAATACGTCAACAAGGGAACGGAAATCTTGACCCTTGCCAATCTGAACAATCTGTTGATTGAAGCAGATATCAACGAATCCGATGTCAACAAGCTCAAAATCGGTCAATCTGCCACGATTGAAGGCGTGACACTCGGAAAGAAAAAGCTGAATGCGGAAGTAACTCGCATCTCTCCAACCGCGACCACTACTGCCACCAAGTCGGGGCAAGGTGAAAAAACACGCGTCAAAGTCACCCTCAAGCCATCTGGAGATCTCTCTACTTTGAAACCTGGCTTCCATGTGGACATCAACATCTCCGTCGAAAAAATCGATAATGCCTTGCAAGTCCCAATCGAAGCTGTACAGCAAGATGCTGACGGCAGCACCTTTGTCTGGGTATCTGCTAATGGTGTTGCGAAAAAGCAGAAGGTCGAAACCGGTATGGAAAATGAGTTGTTCACTCACGTCAAGTCCGGACTGAACGGTGATGAGCAAGTGATTCTAGGCCCTGTCGAATCCCTGACTGAAGGAGCACCAGTCATGCCGATGAGTGGCGGCGGCGCATCAATGGGCATGTAACACGTAAAGAAGGAGGTCAGCCGACGATGCTTCATGTAGAAGGCTTGACGAAAGCATACAAGACGGGTGATACCGTACTGCCCATCTTAAAAGGTGTCTCCCTGCTGGTGGAACAAGGCGAATTCGTTGCCATCATGGGGCCATCAGGATCAGGGAAATCGACGTTCATGAACATGCTGGGCTGTCTGGATCGTCCAGATTCAGGTTCGTACATGTTAGATGGCATTGAGGTCAGCAGCCTGAAAGATACCGAGCTCGCCGTTGTTCGCAACCAAAAGATCGGCTTTGTATTCCAATCGTTTAATCTGCTCGCCCGCTCTACCTCCTTGCACAATGTAGAGCTGCCGATGATGTACGCCAATGTCAGTCGCTCAGAACGGCGCAAACGGGCTACAGAAGCACTCAAGCGAGTGGGACTGGCTGAACGTATGGATCATAAGCCAACCCAACTATCCGGTGGTCAAAAACAGCGTGTGGCGATTGCCAGAGCACTGGTCAATAAACCAGCGATCCTGCTGGCAGACGAACCAACGGGAAATCTGGACAGCCGCTCCGGGGTCGAAATCATGGCCATGTTTCAGGAGCTGCATGCGCAGGGCGTTACGATCATTCTCGTTACCCACGAATTGGATATCGCCCAGCACGCTGAGCGGATTGTGACTTTCAAGGATGGCGTGATCATTCGCGATGAAAAGGTTACGGAGCGGATATTCTCCAAGCCGTCTGACGAGGTGATTGTCACATGAATTTTATGGAAAGCTTTAACACCGCCGTGGAGGGTATTTGGGCGAACAAAATGCGCTCGATCTTGACCATGCTCGGGATCATCATCGGGATTACCTCCGTCATTGTCGTCACGGCACTCGGTGAAGGTGGACAGAAAGCCATCAATGAAGAGATGGAAAAGTTCGGGCAAAACACGTTTAGCGTCTTCATCAATTGGGAGACAAAAGAAGAGATAGCCGCAGAAGATATGACCGTGGAAGATACAGAGGTGCTCGGCAGGATTAGTCCTGCCATCGAATACATCGTGCCTTCCAACTCCAGTACGATTGATTTGAAGGGTCCGAAAAAAGAAGAGCGCGTCAACCTCACTGCCTCCACTGCTGATTATTTTTCGATGCAATCAACCTTGAAGGTGGCAAAAGGGCGACTTTTCAACGAGGTAGATGACAAAGAGCAACGCGCTGTCATCGTTCTTGAGGAACCTCTTGCTCAAAAGCTGTTCGGTCAAATGAGCCCGATTGGTCAGCGAGTTCGCTGGGGCAATCAATCTCTCGTCGTAATCGGGACGTATACGGAAGAGAAGTTCAAGTTTGACATGGCAACGAGCTATGGAGCGATTATTCCCATCCGTTACGAAATGAGCCTGCAGGAAGAGCCTTCTGTTCAAATGATCATGGGAAAAGCGATCGACAAAGCCTCTGTCGACCCAGCCATGCAGCAGGTCAAACAGTATTTAGGCCGCAAGCATCAAAAGGAAGACCATTACAGGGTTCGCAGCATGCAAGAATCGATGGATCAGTTTAATCAAATGACGGGCACCTTAACGCTGATCTTCAGTATCATCGCAGGAATCTCCCTGGTGGTTGGCGGTGTCGGCGTTATGAACATCATGCTCGTATCCGTGACAGAGCGTACTCGCGAAATCGGGATTCGCAAAGCCTTAGGGGCACGCCGACGAGATATTTTGATTCAGTTTTTGATTGAATCGGTCATCGTCTGCTTGATCGGTGGGTTGATCGGGGTGTTGTTCGGCCTTGGTATCGCATCGATCATTGCCTATTTTGCACAGTTGCCGCCGCTAATGTCCTGGAACAGCGTATTTATCGCATTCGGCTTCTCCAGTGCCATCGGTATTTTCTTCGGCCTCTATCCGGCCAACAAGGCAGCCAAGCTCGATCCAATCGAAGCACTGCGATACGAATAATGAAAAATGGCTAGCCATTTTTTCTTTCCTTAAATGGGCGTGTAGCCTTTTCGAAAAAACAAGCACCTGTAAGCTCTCTGGCTACAGGTGCTTGTTTATGTTGGCAACGTATCTGTTACCAGCTTCAAAAGAAAAAAAAGCGCAATCCCCACGCTCGCGACTGTCCACCAGAGCGGCTTGCTGTCAGCCTTCTCTGCCTTGTAGATCCCGATTAACTTCCAGGTCCCTACTGCCACACACAAGAGGCTAAACAGGAGCAGGATTGTCCCCATGACCTCCCTCCCCTCACTCCTAGCTATATGGGAATGAGAGAGAAAAAATCACTTCTTCGAGTCCTTTTTGCCCAATCGGCCCAGGACCATCCGGCCCCGCTCCTTGATCGACTCGTCCTTGATATCTTGTTGCCGCTTCTTCATCAAACCGTTTTTGGAAGTATCCGGTCGGTCCGTTTGCCGTCCATCCCGCATTAGCTGTACTTGCCTCCGCTTTTTTTCTCGTAATCGTCCAAAAGCTCAGCAAAGCTCTTGTTGCGCTCGCGTTCTTCCTGCTCCCGGCGCTTTTGTTCGGCTGCTTCCTTTTCTTTGCGCTCGCCTTCTGTCTTCATGTCTTTTTCAAGCTGCTTGAGTGCTCCGAGCGCATCTGCATTCAGCATATCTTTCAAACTGTTCAATCCGCTTTTCGCGTCTGCCGTAGTTGTTGTCACTGCTTGACGCTGTTGTGGTTTTCGTTGTTTTTTCGCCATTGAATTGCCACCCTTTCCCTATCCTCATTCTGTCCTCATTCTCTGGCCCCATCCGGGTCATACTATCTTCATCTTTCACAAAGAGGAGGACATCACATGGTTCGCAACAAAGAAAAAGATTTTGGAAAAACCGCTGAAATTCGAGGACCCAAAGCCCAATCCGAGGCTGTCCGCTCTGACGGCTCCATTAATAGTGAACCACAAGAAAGGCTAAAAGAAAACCGCTAACAAGAAAACCGCCGGGCAGCCATTATGCTCGGCGATTTTTACTGGACGGCAGGCGCAAGCTCCCATCCGAAACCGAATAAGGGGTCAGTGACTGATGCATGCTATGGGATAAAAGGAGGTCCAGATGATGGATAACGAGAAGCAGAAGAACGATCAGACGAAGGATATTTCCCTCGATGGGACGCTGCCGCATCAAATCAGTGCTCCTGACTTCAAAAACTCGTCCCGTACGATTCAAAAGCCATTCGTCAATGAGTTCGGAGTCGTCATCGGTGACAGCTTGTACGAGTCCAAGGAATCTCCCTTACACAACTGGAGCACAGAAACCGATCCCTCCGTCATGGCAGGGGACCGGTGGGTACATCCGACCAATGACATTGGCTGGAACTCGATAGAAAACCGTGAGCTCCTTGAGGATCAAGAAGAACCAGATAGAGCGCGCTTTATGCACCCTACCCTCGACGTGAGCAAAGGCAAGGACTAATACCAGCTTTTTCATGCAAGCCCGTTCGGCAGAGGTACATCTGACCGGACGGGTGTTTTTGGATTGCACCTGCACCTTGAGCCTCGGGACACTACTCTGACTTGTGTTACAATGGAAGTCAAGTAGCAGAAAGGAGCTAGTCCATGAGTATCACACTTGCGATAGAACCAGCGTTTTCCCTTGCCTATCAACGTTATGCCGGCTTTGTTCCGGGAGATACGCTTCGATTATATGTACGAACAAGCGGCCCCGGGACCGGCGGCATGTTTTATGCGATTGAAAAAGATGAGACCCTCACCGATGATGCTGTGTTTGAAGTAGAGGGATTGCGATTTGTCATTCGTCCGACTGATTTCTGGTACTTCGACGGGGGACATCTGAGCTACAATCCGCTCCATGGCGAGTACGGCTTTTACTTCACCAACCCTCGTCTGGATGGCAACTAGAAAAGAAACTTCTCTCTCTTTGATTCGTAAGAAGGAATATCTGCCTATATCTTCTGGGAGGAAAAACGATGAAAAAAAGCCGTTCAGTCCTTTTGGCGATCGGTGCTTTCTTACTTGCCAATTTAAAATGGATACTTGGCATACTGAAGTTTTCGAAATTCGGAACCACCATTATATCCATGGGGATTACCTTGTGGGCGTATGCCGTTTTCTACGGATGGAAATTCGCCGTGGCTCTCGTCTATCTGATCTTCGTCCACGAAATGGGCCATGTGATTGCCGCCAAGCGAAAAGGAATCGCGACTTCACCCGCTGTCTTCATTCCTTTTGCCGGAGCCTTCATTGCCATGAAAGAAATGCCGCGCGATGCAAAAACGGAGGCGTACTTAGCCTACGGCGGACCCTTGGCGGGGATGATTGCTTTCTTGCCTGCCCTCCCGCTGTATTGGTATACGCAGGACCCTTTCTGGGGCTTGGTTATCTACTTGGGCGCCATGCTCAATTTATTTAACCTGCTGCCCATCTCCCCGCTGGATGGCGGCCGCATCGTTTCGGTATTGTCGACGAAGATTTGGTTTATCGGGTTAGCCGGGCTTGGCGTTATGCTATTCGCCAACCCAGGACCGATTACTGTGTTCATTTTCATCATCGGCTTGATTACGTGGTACAACCGCCTACGTGGTAGCTATCAACAAAAGCTCCTGCAATACGAGCGCGAAAGGATTGCAGACTTCCAGCAAAGCATAGCCAAATGGCCCGCTCTGGAATCGACATGGGATATTCGCACGCAAATGAATGCCGAGGTCAATGCGATCAATCAGGAAGATTTGAAGAAATTCTATGTTCCATTTTTGCAGGACAAAAAACGCCTTCAGCGCGACTTCAAGCGACTCGATAAAGTGTATGTGAACAGAAAATGGGAACTGTTCAGACTGTGGGAACGAGAGCCTGTTCTGTATTACGATTCGGACCCGAACCGACCGATCCCATCGGATGCGCTCCGTGATGGAGAACGTACGGCGCAAGAGAGGCTGGCTGAACTGGATGAGCAAATGCACCAGCTCACTACGTACTACGACGCACCTGCCTCTACGAAGTGGAAAGTGTTGGCTGCCTATCTCGGTTTAGCTGCTGCTTTGTCAGCGTTTTTCGTGTACGCCCAACAAATACTGCACAGGTAACCGCTTGCACTTTGCGTTGCTTGACAAAAATGGATGCCCATCTGCGGCGTTCTCCGAGCGCAAAAACATGCGCTACGGTTATCTGAGAGTCGCTCTTCCCGACCAAAAGGGCGTAAAACGCCCCCTACGGTGGTATATCGCTTTTGTGCGTTCCACCCAATCAGAGTAAAATAGAAAATAGTACTTTCATAAAATTCCAGAGAGGATGACTTGTTACTTGGACACCGTCCCGATAGTGCTCAACCTACTGCTTGTTATATTTCTTGTTTTTCTCAACGGCTTTTTCGTAGCCGCAGAGTTCTCACTCGTGAAGGTGCGGCAGACGCGCCTGACACAGATGGTGAATGAAGGTAACAGACGTGCAGTCTATGCCCAAAAAGTAACGCATAAGCTAGACGCTTACCTATCTGCCTGCCAGGTCGGGATCACTCTCGCCTCGCTGGGACTGGGTTGGGTCGGGGAACCGGCCATTGCCCATATGATTGTGGAGCCTTTGCTTGGATCCTCAGGATTGCCTGGATATGCGATCTCCGCGATTTCTTTTGGTGTAGCCTTTGCGATTATTACGTTCCTCCACATTGTCTTGGGTGAGTTGGCTCCGAAATCATTGGCCATTCAAAAAGCAGAAATCACCTCGTTGTGGGTTGCCGCGCCATTGATGTTTTTCTATAAATTGCTTTACCCTGCTATCTGGTTCTTGAACGGAACCGCCAACGCTCTCATGAGACGACTCGGACTCGAAGCCATCTCAGAACATGAAGCGGCACATACGGAAGAAGAAATTCGAATTTTGGTCAACCAAAGTCACCAAAGTGGCCATATCGACCAAACCGAATTGGCTCTTGTGGAACAAGTTTTTGACTTCTCCGAAACCGTCGCTCGGGAAACGATGATCCCGCGCATTGATATGGTTTGCTTATATACGACGAATACCTTTGAAGAAAACCTGGAGATTATCCGCTCGCAGCGCCACACGCGTTTTCCGGTTGCAGCTGAGGACAAGGACAACATCATTGGTTTTGTCCATGCGACAGACTTCTACCTTTCTGCCTTGCAAGACGGAAGCGTAGAGCTGGATACGTTGGTCCGCCCTGTCCTGACCGTACCGGAAACCATGGAAATCAGCACGGTATTGCGCCTGATGCAGAAAAACCGTTCACAGCTCGCGATTGTCATCGACGAGTACGGCGGAACAGCCGGTCTCGTAACGATGGAGGATATTTTGGAAGAAATCGTTGGGGATATCCAAGACGAGTTTGATGAGGAAAGACCAGAGATTGAAAAGCTGGACAATGGCCTCTCTGTATCCGGTATGCTCGTATTGGCTGACCTGAATGACCATCTTCCGTTCGAACTCGAATCCGAAGATGTAGACACGATTGGCGGTTGGTTGTACAGCCAGCTGGAAGAAGACATCGCTGTTGGTGCGACAGTAGAATGGGAAAACCACCTGTTCACCGTCAAGCAGATGGATCATCACCGTGTCACACGCGTTCTGATTACGCGTTTGGAAAAAGATGAATCGGAGCAACAAGAACTGTTGACCGTCTCCTAATCATCACACCCTTAACACAAACCCAAGCCCCACACCTGCTTACTTGCCTGGTGTGGGGCTTTTTCTATTTGTCTACGTGATTCCCTGGTCCGTTAGTTGCTTCCAGTTGTCCACGCCGTTGTCCTCCAAAATCCCCATTGTCACATCGCTAATATCCGGGTCAGTCAGCAAGCTGTCGCGAATGCGATATTTAATATCGTCCGCCACAGCAAGGCTCAGTCCCGTCCGCAGCTCGACGTAGCTCTCCACATGGTAAAAACGCCCTTCCTGTACAATCCGCAGCTTGTTGATGTCCGTCACATCCGGATCAGCAAAAATGACTTTGGCTACCCGATCCTCGATTTCTTTGGGGGCTGCAATACCAATTAAACCGACCATGTTGTCGTACCCTACCCTGAATGCCACGCCCACCATGAGAATCCCGATCAGAATGGTGGCAATCCCGTCCAGCAAGGCAAAAGAAGTAAACGTAGTGATGATAACGGCAATCAGCGCCAATAACGCACCGAGTGTAGCTACGATGTCTTCGTAAAAGACAAGTCGTGTCGGGGGAGCCGCACGTCCTACATTCCGAAAGGCTGCAGGGATGACAGCAAAGCCTTTCGCTTCCACCCGAGCTTCATGAACGATTTCGAACATCACTTTCACCAGCACGTATCCATCCACAATGACTGCCAGAGACAAAATGATGAAATTCAACCAAAAATGGCTGGATTCTGCTGGCTCGGAAATGAGATGCAAGCCTTTGATAATGGTTTCGTAGGCCATGATGGTTACAACGATCACAGCGACCATACAGAAAATGTTAATGACACGACCAAAGCCTGTAGGGAACCTCGGTGACGGTTTTTTCTCTGCGAGTACGCTGCCAAAGAAAACGAAGAACTGGTTGACCGCATCGGCTACAGAATGCATCGCCGACGCAAACATGGCTCCACTCCCGCTATAGACAGCCGCAAAGCCTTTTGCGATAGCAAGCCCTGTGTTCCCCAAAGCCGCTGTCGCCGAGGACGTATTTCCCTTTTTGAGCGTTGCCCAGATAGAGCTCATGGTTTTGCCATTCCCTCCTTGAACGAGACGATTTCCTTTACTATTCCCTATTCGTAAGGAGTGTTCCTTATGAGAAATGGAACATATACACAAAGAAAAGGCAGACATCCGAAGGGGAATATCTGCCTTTTGCCTTTCCTTAATACCGCTACCTTATGCTACTAATTTCAATCCTGCTACTGCTATAATCACCACGGCGATACATAAGATCCGCAGCTTGTCTTTTGCTTCTCCATAGAACAACATCCCAACAAGAGCGCTACCTACCGTACCAATCCCTGTCCAAACCGCATAGGCCGTTCCCATAGGGATTTCTCTCATGGCAAAGGACAAGAGGAAGAAGCTGAGGGAAAAGCCACCGATCAGTACCGCAAAGGAGCGGAGCGAAGGCTTCTCGTTGACCTGTGTAATCCCCATCACGCCTACGACCTCAAACAACCCTGCAAAAATCAAGGATACCCATGTCATGCCACTTCACCCTCCCTCTTGGTCTTCTCTTCATGATCCGGTGTTACCAGCTTCAATCCAAGGATTCCTCCCAGAAGAAGCGCGATCAAGCCCACTTTCGCCCAGCTGAACGGTTCTCCAAACAGGACCATTTCGCTAATAACGGTACCGGCCGTACCCAAACCGACGAAGATCGCATAAACCGTACTCGTCGGCAGCTTTTTCCCTGAATAGACCAAAACACCAAAGCTGATAATAATCGCAATAATGGTTAACACCCATGACCAAAAGCTGTCGGCGTGCTTCAAGCCAGCTACCCACATGACTTCAAATACTGCTGCTACGACAACCATCAACCAATATTTCCCCATTTCTGGCTCCCTCCTCTTTCTTTTACGCTCATCGCGACGGACGTATCCGTTTTTATCGTTCCCCAAAATACATACTCATCCAAGATGGCTCAGGCTTTCCGAATGCAAAAAAAGCCTCGGGTGAATACCATCACAGATATTCCTCCCGGGCTTTTATCCCTCCGTGTACACGACCGTGGTCGTGGGTTTTCTCTCGGTCCTGACCGGCCAGATGACTGACCGCGGAACCCTAGAAAACTCCGTACATATGCAGTTATTTTCTTGGGGTAACTCCCATTATCATATCAAAAAACGCCGCGATTGGCAATGAACGTAAGCGCTTCGCTAAAAAAGCAAAAATCCCAAGCTGATAATGGCGCCTGTCACAATCAGCATCATCAAGCAGTAGCCCATAATATCCCTTGCACCCAATCCAGCAAGAGCTAGCACAGGTAATGCCCAGAAAGGCTGAATCAAGTTCGTCCACGCATCCCCCCAGGCAATGGCCATCGCGACTTTTGCATGGGAAACACCCAATTCAGTGGCAACAGGCAGCATGATTGGTCCCTGTACTGCCCATTGCCCTCCACCAGAAGGAATGAATATGTTCAATAAGCCTGCACTCCAAAACGTGAACAGCGGGAAGGTAGTAGGCGTCGAGATGCTAATAAACCATTGAGAGATACTCGCCGCCAATCCTGAAGCCGTCATCATTCCGATGATCCCTGCATAAAACGGGAACTGGACGACGATCCCTGTCGTGGTTTTCACTGCTTCATTCATGGCATCCAAGAACTTGCGCGGTGTCCCATGAAGCAGTATGCCCAGAAACAAGAAGCCCATGATAACGACATCCAGATTCAGCTTAAAGCCTTTATCCGCAAAATAGTAAATCAAATAAATAATTCCGAGTACTGAAACAAGAACCGAGATCAAACGGCTGTTTTCCATTTGAGAAGCAGGAGTATTGTCAATTGTAGTTTCAGTAGCAGCAGCCATTTCTTGTTGCGCTATCCCTTCTCCCTTGAATACAATCGTATCTTTTTCGGCAGGCATCATGAATCTGTTCACAATCGGGAGGACAATCATGATTGCGGCTACAATGGTCAGATTCATCGGTGAAAACATCGTTTCCGAAGTAGGAATGACACCAATGATGTTTTCTAGGCTATGCTTTTCTGTAGCGATCGTCAAAGGAACAGAGCCCGCAAGCCCTCCGTGCCAGACGACAAACCCACCATATGCACTGGCGACGAGCAATCGATAGTCTACCTTTTCCACTTGATTGGCAAGAACGCGTGCCAACAGTGCGCTGATGACAAGGCCAAATCCCCAATTGATCCAGTTCGCCACACAGGAAACGACTGTGACAAGTACAATCGCTTGACCTGGCGTCTTTGCCAGTGATCCCAAGGCATTCAAGCCACGCTTACAAATATTCGTACTGGCTAGCGTATGACCCGTAATCAGGATCATGACCATTTGCATCGTAAAGCTGAGCAAGCTCCAAAAGCCACCTCCCCAGTAGTTGACCATTTCCATCGGCGTTTTGCCATTGACGACGATCCCGGCAACAAACACGAGGAAGGTCAAAATGATTGCAAATAAAAAGGCGTCTGGCAAATAGCGTTGCACCATGCGGACCGAAGCATTCGTTAACGCTTGAAACACATTTTCATCCCCTTTTCTAAAAGCATTCGTGTACTTATGCCTTTCGATATAGCAAGAGGGATGCCAATCTGTTTTTCGAGGAAAATGAATGCGTTTTCAAAACAATTGCTCTGCTATGCTGACTACTTTTTGCACAGTATGACACTTGTTTGCGCACATCGGGTGACTAGTCTCTTTCGTCCATTGCCGAATCCAATCCGTACATTTGGAGCTTGTAGAGCAGCGCCCGCCGTGATATGCCCAGCCTTTTCGCTGTCTGTAGCTTGTTGCCGCGTTCTTTGCGCAAGGCATGGGCAATTGCTTCCTGCTCAACCTGGGCAATGATTTCGCGCATGGTTCGTCCTTCATAGCTGATTTTGCCAAGGCATGGGGTTGGTTCGCTCATCTTGTTTTCCTGAAGAGGGGATAAAACATGCTCGTGACCGATAACTGGTCCTCTACTCAAAACAACAGCCCGTTCGATCGTATTCTCTAGCTGACGCACATTGCCTGGCCAGTGATAGGCGATTAGCGCTTCCGTGGCAGCAGCGGACAAGCAGAGGTCATGCTTCCCTGCCTCTTTTCCATATTTAGCGAGGAAGTGACGGATTAGCAGAGGAATGTCCTCTTTTCGCTCACGAAGTGGCGGCATGCGAATCGGAACGACATTGAGCCGGTAGTATAAATCTTCGCGGAAAAGCTCCTGGCGAATTCTTTCCTGCAAATCACGGTTGGTAGCAGCAATCACGCGGACGTCAACCGATACAGCCTCGATGCCTCCTACCCGAATAAATATGCGATCCTGCAAAACCCGCAGCAGTTTTACCTGCAAAGAAAGGCTTAGTTCTCCTACTTCGTCCAGAAACAACGTCCCTCCATTCGCAAGCTCAAACAGACCTTGCTTGCGATGAACGGCACCTGTAAATGCACCCCGTTCATATCCGAACAACTCGCTCTCCAGCAAATTTTCAGGAATCGCTCCGCAATTGACAGGAATGAGAGGCTTGTCCGCCCGCGGGCTATTGGAATGGATCGCTCTTGCAATGAGCTCTTTGCCTGTTCCGCTCTCCCCTTCAATCAAAACAGTGGCTTTAGACATCGCTACTTTTCCCACCAGCTTGTACACGTTTTGCATAGCCAGACTCAGGCCAATCATGCTGGTTCCATTTGGATTTATTTGCTCTTCCTGTAGGACTTTCCCGACATCGCATTGCTCAAGCAGCTCTCCCTGTGTAAGGGCATGAGCAACGACTTGTTTGACCTGCCCCAAGTCGAATGGCTTTTGTACATAATCAAACGCTCCGAGTTTCATTGCCTCCATGACGTCACTGGCGGAACCATAGGCAGTCATCATCACGACTCTCGGGAGTCTTCCCTTTCTCTCGTTCAGTCGGCGCAATGTATCCATACCGTCTAAATGAGGCATACGCAGATCCAAAAGCATGACCTGCGGGCAAAAGCGTTCGACCTGTTCCAAAGCCTCTACTCCACTGCCAGCCTCCATGAGCTCGTATCCCATTTTGCGCAGCGTAGTTGACAATGCCTTTCTCACATTGGCCTCGTCGTCTACGATCAGCACTTTGCTTGTCATCACAATCCTCCTTTTGCCCGAATCGGCAGTACGACGGTGAAACAAACGCCTTCGGGGGTATTTTGAGCAACAATATGCCCGCCATACGCTTGCACAATCCGTTGGGAGATCGCCAGTCCCAGTCCCGTACCTGTTTGCTTTGTCGTGAAAAACGGTTCGAATATAGCCAGCAGATTTTCTTCCGCAATAGGCGGACCGTCATTCGTTACATAAACATGCACATCATTATTTATGTTGTTGATTTCAATCTGGATACGACCTTCCATAGGCTTTGCTTGCAGTGCATTGTGCAATATATTCAAAAACACCTGCTTTAACAACTCTGGCGAAGACATCACGGCAGGAATATCCTCGTTACACACAAGCTCCACAATCACTCCGCTAAAGCCCTCGACATGTTCCATCAGCTTGAGCGTGTGCTGGATTACCTCTTGCACGCGCACAGGTACATTCGACTCTTCATTGGGACGAGAAAATAACAAGAGCTCGTCAGCAAAACGGTTCAAACGCTCGACTTCCTCCACAATAATCCCTGTGTATTCCCGAGACTCATGATCTTTTGGCCATTCCTCCTCGATGATCTGGGCGAAGGCTTTGATGGCCGTTAACGGATTGCGTACCTCATGGGCAATGCTAGTCGCCCACTCACCTATGACCGCAAGCCGCTCAGCTTGAGCCAGCCTTGACTCCATCCTCCGCCATTGTGTGCGATCCTCCAACACGACGATAGCCCCAAGTACTTCATCTATCGTATTTTTCCAAATGGAAGAGCTGACCTTTAGCCAGAGCACGCCCCTGTCCCGATGCTGATGGCGCCACATAGCATCCCGGATAGCTTGACCGTTTTGCAGCGTATCCAACAGGATATGAAGGAGAGCCTCACTCTCTGTAAAAACTTCCGTGAAATGCATCCCCTTTGCTCGACTGGACGAGAAGCCAATCATATGTATCGCTGTCTCATTCCATGCAATCAGGTGCCCTCTCTGATCCAACGCGAGGACCCCACTGTCCATACTATTCATGATAGTCTCCGTGCGGCTACGGCTAGTCTGCAAGTCACTCGCCAGATTGTTGATCGCACCTGTAATTTCTCCAGGCTCTCCGTCCATTCTCCTTAATCGAAAGGAAAGGTCTTGGCTAAGCCGCTTTAGCCCTGACTTGATCTCTGACAGAATCACTTCAAAGCGATGGACGAGCAAACCGCTGGCCGCTGCTGCAATCATACAGCCAATGCCCAAAATCGCATAAATGCTTTGTCGCATTCCCGCGAGTTGTATATCAATCGTAGACATGAGCTCATTCGCCCAAGCATAGCCGATCACTTGATCATTGCGAATGAGTGGAACCATAGCGTTCATGATGTTGCCCCGTACTTGTTCGCCGATTACTACATCAATCTGCCGCGTCTGCATGACACTGCGACCCGGATGGGTTTCGCTAATTGATTGTCCTATGTACAAGCTCATTTCACTGCTGGGTCCATACGTCACGATGGAATCGAGAGCGGCGGAATAATAGCCGACGCCAATTCCCGGGTGGGCTAGAGCGATCCGATCTGTAAGCGTTTGCATTTCCTCGTTTAATGCTTGGAGCTTGTGCTCTTTTTCAGCCTTTTCTAAACCAGCTTCCACGACGATTGTGTCAAAATCTTTCGACAGCGCAAAATCCAGCTGCTGTGTGATGGCGATTAGCTTTTGCTTCTTTTCCGCCAGTAAAGCCTGCTCTGCCGATTTTACCAATACGATTCCGGTAACGATAATCGGTAAAATGGTGACAACAATGACAGCCACGACAAAACGTATGCGGTACAGATATGTTTTCATTGCAAATGGCCTCCTTATGGTATTCTAACATACAGAAGCATCACACACAGGAAGAGAGGAACGTACATATGACAACCGTTTTGTTCGTTTGTCTGGGCAATATTTGCCGCTCGCCCATGGCCGAAGCTGTATTTCGCCATCTCGTAGAGGAGGAGGGATTGGCAGGGGAAGTATCTATCGATTCAGCGGGAATTGGTGGCTGGCACGCAGGTGAACCCCCGCACAAAGGTACACAAAAGGTGTTGACCGAAAATGGGATTGCACATGATACACTGCGTGCTCGCCAAATTGTCACACAGGACTTCTCGGAGTACGACTATATCGTCTGCATGGATGAGGAAAATTTGTCCGCACTCAAGCAGATGGCGCCGTCAGGGAAAAAGGTGTACCGCCTGCTTGACTTTGCCGATTCTGCCCAGGAACAAAACGTGGAGGACCCTTATTATACGGGGCGATTCACGTATGTGTATGACCTGGTGAATGCGGGTTGCCGCGGGCTCTTGAACGAAATCAAAGCCAATATCGCCAAAAAGGGATAGCCCGTCATCAGGGCCATCCCTTTTTCTTATACCGCGACCGTCTCCTTCTCAAGCAGTCGATTCAACCAGCTCTTCGTACTCCCAATCAAGCGTTTGTAGCTGTCCGCCGAGGAAAAGGTATGATCTCCCCCTACAACTACTTCTGTTTCGCAGCTCCCCCGTCTCCGCAAATGCAGCTCTCGCTCATAATGGAACATGGCATCCACTGCAATGACATCATCCCGATTGCCATGCAGGATTAACACATCTCCCTCAAACTGTTTGGCTTGACGCAGCGGAAGAGCGGTACCCAGTGACTGAAAAAAGCGCTTCTCCAATCCGTAGCCCAAATGATCCGTTTTACCGTAGGAAAGTGCTTCCTTGTATTCCTTTTCCCCCACGATCCGAACGATATCATCGAAGGGACGTGCAACCGGTGCCCATAGGATGAGCGAGTGTATTCGTCTATCCTGGCTCGCTGTCAATATACTGACTGCACCACCCAAACTATGCCCTAACAGGCACACACGCTCCTGATCTACCTGTTCCAGCGTAAAAACATGGTCGAGAACATCTCGTGTTTGCGCAAGCAGGACGTCCAAACCACCTGCCCCATAATCGCCGTCGCTTTCTCCGCAGCCTCCGTAATCGAAGCGCAGTACGCCAAAACCGTGTGAAGCTAATTCTCTGGCAGCTTTTACAAACAAGCGGTTCACACCAATCCGACTGCCGATAAAGCCATGGCAAATGACAACCAACGGGTACTTCACTCTGGTCTTGCCTGTTGTGCATGTAGGTTCATGCAAGGTAGCTGTCAACGAAATCGTGTCGCTAGGTATTTGTAAAATCCGTTCCAAAGAACTCACCTCTTTTATTTTTACTATTCCGAGTTGTTTACTTAGTTATTATACTTATTATCTTCATTTTCGTGAACGCTGTCAAGATGAACCGGAAAACTCAATGAAAAATCATCGTGCACGGTTTATGATGGAAGGAAACGAGGCGCAACATAAGAAGGCTTGCTTTGCTAGAGCTGTTGCATCGAAGATAGAATTGTGAGGAGAAAACTATGTCGGATTTGCGGAAAGAAACCTTAGAAAAAATAAAAAACGGTGATTTTACCTGTTCCAAGGAGCTAACCTTGTCTATGTTCAGCGGAAAATGGAAAGTCGTGATCCTGTGGCATTTAGGGGTAGAAGGCCCGCATCGCTTTAGTGAGCTGCAACGGCTGTTCCCAAAAATCACACATAAAATGCTGACGAATCAGTTAAAAGAGCTAATCGAAGACGGGATTGTTCACCGGGAAGTATACCCGGAGGTCCCTCCTCGCGTGGAGTATTCCATGACGGAGCTGGGGATGACTTTGTTGCCCATTGTGGAAATGATGTATGAGTGGGGCGAAATGCGGATGGGGCAGTTGAAGCTGGAATTGGGGGAGAACTCTGTTTAGCTGTTGTGGTGGGGAGGAAACAGGAGAAAACGCTCAGATTCTTGGAACACCTGCGCGGGAGCATGGGGTGCCCGGCTCCGTGAAAAAAAGAGAAACCGCGTCCAAAGTCGACTGTTCAGGATGTGTCTCAGAGGTGGACGCTAAAGGCAGTTTCTCTTTTTTTCACTGCGCCTCGGTAGGTGTGTCCAAAGATCTTCGCTTATTTCTCCTGTTTCCTCTGCGAACTTTTGTGATTCCACCTTCTTTTTTAATAAAGGAATAAACCTCTTGAATGCTACTCTCAAGTTGTAAACACTAGCTACTTGGGAAGAAGCACATTTCCAGTCCTAGCGCCTCTGGAGCCCTACCAAGCGGAGAAATAAATGGCGGGGGTTTTCAGCTTCAACCTCTGCGAGTACATCCTCGAAACTTTACTTTTGAAGTGCTCCCGCTATTTATTTCGGAGCGGACAGTCTAACTCCTTGCGGGACGTAGGCCGAAGCGTAGACTGGAAATGGGCTTCTTCCCCTCCACTACAGCTACTATAAATAAAAAAAAGGATAGCCTCCCGAGGAAGCTATCCTTTTTATTACGGATTCACACTATTTTTCGGAGGAGAAGCCAGATCACGCAGGATCGCTACCTCTACCCGTCTGTTTTTCGCTCTGCCTTCTGCCGACGTATTCGGCGCTACCGGATGGTATTCTCCCAAGCCTGTCGCGCTGAACTTCGTCGGGTCGAGGTTTTTGTTTTCCAGAAGCACCTTCAAGAAGTTAACGGAACGTTTGGCACTGAGATCCCAGTTGGAAGGGAACTCAGCACGGCGAATCGGAACATTGTCCGTATGACCAGTTACCGTCACTTTTTTCGGGTGAGGCACCAGCATCGCTGCCATTTCACTCGCAAGCTTTCTCGCTTCCGGTTTCAGATCAGCCTTACCGGAGTCAAACAACGCATTGTCCAAAATGGTGATCAGCAGGCCTTCTTCTGTCAGCTTGGTCTGGAGCTTGTCCTGCAGCTTGTTTTGCTGAATGTATCCGTCCAGCTTTGTCTGTAGCTTTTTCAAGTCCTCTGTCTCTTTGCGGACCGCTTCTTCCAGACGCTTTTCTTCTTCTGTCTTCTGTTTTTCTGCTTCCTGTGCGCCTTTGTGCAAGGTTTGCTGCTGAAGCTGCGGGTCTAGCGGTACCGGGCTTGGGTAGTTCATGACTCCCGTACCGCCGTTGATTGCAACGCTGAAGGACCGAACCATTTGGTCGAACTTCTTCGCATCCATCTCGCTAGAGGCGAACAACACGATAAACAAAGCAAGCAGAAGGGTGAGCAAGTCCGCGTATGGAATTAGCCAAGACTCGTCCATATGCTCTTCATGATGAGCATGTCTCTTTGGTCGCTTAGCCATTTACCGCAGCTCCTTCCTCCCTCTTCTCTTCCTTCATTTCTTCTTTCATTTCCGCACGCTCTTGGTATGGAATGTAAACCAGCAGCTTTTGCTCAATCGCAGTCGGGGATACACCTGCTTGAATGGAAAGCAATCCTTCGACCATGATTTTTTTGATTTCAATTTCTGCCTTTGATTTCCGTTTGAGCTTGGTTGCGAACGGGTGCCATAATACGTAACCCGTGAAAATACCGAGCAAGGTAGCTACGAACGCAGCCGCAATCGATATACCCAATGCATCGATGTCACTCAAGTTACCCAAGGCGGCAATCAGACCTACAACCGCACCCAATACCCCGAGTGTCGGAGCGTAGCTTCCCGCTTGGCTAAAGACGAGTGCCCCTGCCTGATGGCGTTCTTCAATGGCGTGAATTTCTTCATTCAGAACATCGCGAACAAAATCCGGTTCCCCACCATCAATAATCATCTTCATGCCGTTACGCAAAAATGGATCTTCAATCTCATCAGAAGTGTTTTCCAGTGCAAGCAATCCTTCGCGACGAGCGATGGAAGCCCAGTTCATAAACTGACCGATCAATTCTCTTTTTTCAGGGAGCTTTTCTTCTTTAAAAATTATCTTGAAAAGGGCAGGAATACGCTTGATTTCCGACATGGGAAATGCGTTGAAAAGGGCAGCAATCGTACCTACGATGATGATCATAAATGCTGCTGGATTCAGTAATGCCATCGGACTTGCATGCTTCAAGATCATCCCGACTACTACTGCGACAATACCTAAAACTATACCTATCAAGGTAGACTTTTCCATCGTGACACTCCCTACTTCCATAATCGAAATCTATCTATATATGGTTTCGGAATTTTTGCTCTCACTTGTGAGGCTTTTTGAAAAAAACCGCTCATCCAAACGACTGAACTAGTCCAATCATGACCAAAAGTCCCAGGATAAACGAAAAAGTCGCAGATCGAGCATGACCATCTCCATGGCTTTCGGGGATGAGCTCCTTGTAAACGATGAACAACATCGCGCCTGCGGCAAAGGAAAGCCCGTATGGCACCAGCCCGTGAACAACAGAGGTTAAATAATAGCCACAGATCCCAGAGACGATTTCAACTGCTCCGGTCATCGTTGCCAAAAGAAACGCCTTGAAGCGACTGACCTTTTGATTGATCAGAAAAAGCGCCACCAGAAAGCCTTCTGGTGCATTTTGCAGACCGATTGCAAAAGAAATCAGGCCACCCAAGCCAGACTGTTCACTCGAATAGCTCACGCCAACGGACAAGCCCTCCGGAATATTGTGCAAGGTAATCGCAGACAAGATCAGCAGCGATTGCGAATCCATCGAAATGTTGATTCTCGTATGCTCCAGATCGATATGCGGAACGATGCTTTCCAACACCGTAAGCAACAATGTTCCGGTAAGCACTCCCAAACAAACGATAATAAATGGCGCGCTCTGAAGTGCCTGTGGGATCAGACTGAATGTCGAGGCAGCCACCATAATTCCTGCCGTGAACGCCAGCAATATATCCCGCCATCGATGTGATACCGATTTGAAAAAAAGGATAGGCAAGGCGCCCACACCAGTAGCCATGGCAGAAAGAAAGCTACCTATCAGTAGTTGTTCCATGTATGTTCCTCCACGTAAAAATGCCGCTCTCTTCAGATATCCGGAACAAACGGCCTTCTACTATCATATTTCCCGTATGGAGACGGTACGCCTTTTTGTTAGGTCTTTTTTGTTAAGCGGATCACATCCAGCAAATCGACTTTTTGCCTTGTTTTTTCATGATACAGCCATTTTTCCTGAACATGATCCACAAATAAAATTCCGTCTAAATGATCGATTTCATGCTGCATACAAACGGCAAGGAATCCGTCTGCTGCAAGAATTATTTCCTCGCCTTGTCTGTTCAACGTCTTTACCTTTACATGCTCGGCTCTCTTTACATTGCCAAAGTAACCAGGAAAAGATAAGCAAGCTTCCATTCCGATTTGTTCGCCACTCTTTTCTATGATTTCTGGATTAATGAGCTCAATTAATCCATCTCCGCAATCCATGACAACCAACCTGCGAAGAATGCCTACTTGAGGTGCGGCAAGGCCAGCACGGCCGTCCGTGGCATATAAGGTTTCAGCCATTTCGTCCAGTAGCTTGAACGTTTTCGCATTCAGTTCATCCACTGGCTTGGCTACTTTACGCAAGATTGGGTCTCCAAAAGGCAAAATCTGTTTCACTGCCATATTTTTATGCTCCCTTCACTCTATTAGGCGGTGTATACGCCCACAAGTCATTTGGTGTACATTCCAGAGCAGTACAGAGTGCATCAAGTGTCTCGGCTTTCATTTGTTTGGGTTGACTGGTTAGTAAAGCACTGATGGAGGCTGGAGACAGACTGTAATTTGCTCTCTCTTTTAACAGCCTTGCTAAAGCGGCCCCCGTCCAAACTCCTCTTTCTGCCATTACTTTTCGCAACATCCAGACAAGCATCTTTTCACCCCGTATTTTTTGGTATTAACTAATTTTATTAGGCAACACCTAATATACCATATTTTTCATACTGAATACAAAAACGCCAAAAACTTGGCGTTTTTGACGTTCTACGTTTCCGATCGATATGTTTTTCCCAACTGATCACCTAGACCAAAATAATGACGGAAGTTGTAGATCAATGGATTCCATGCTTGAGGATTCACGTGATGAGCACTTTGTACAATTTGTTTGTCTGCATGAACCTGACGCACTTCTGTCTCCACGATCGCAAACATGTCGGCATATTCCGGAAAACGGATGGTGCGGACGACTGCTTCGAGTTGAAGCGGGCATTCTCCTACTCGCTTTGGACGAACGATATTAGAATCAACAGGAGTCAAATTGGCTGCCTGAAACTTATCCGCTTCATAGCGGAAGCCCAGCTCCTCTTTGTAGGCGGGTACTGGATTGCGACCTGTTAGCGGAGCCAACGCTTCCACTTGCTGCCACATCGAGGCATCCGGCAAATTGATAACACACTCCGGCCGCTGACGCAAATTTTCCAATCCATGCGAGCCAAATCCGAGTCCCAGAATGACAAAATTTCCTAACGCCCATGACGATGAGATGGGACTGATGTTTGTTGTTCCATCTTCATTTTCAGTCGTCAACAGGACAACGGGGGTTCCGTAATACAAAATCTTCGGTTGGATGGTCGTATGGCTTGTCATGAACATAGCCTCCTTTGACTAGAATCAATCTTGCTACGACTTATTCTAGTCGAGGATTATTTCCATCGCGCTCGAAGTATGAATGTATGCTTACCTCTGCAAATTAGCGTGCTCCAGCTTTTTGCAGGATTTGTACGATCTCGTGATAACCTCGTTCATTTGCACGATATAGGGGTGTTTTTCCTTCGCGATCCGGGATGTTCACATCAGCACCGTGGTCGATTAACAGTTGGACCATCTCTTGTTGTTTTTTTCCGCCATCGTTCAATACGATTGCTTCCATCAGTGCTGTCCAGCCCGGATTGTTCACATGGTTGACGTCTACATCCGTCCGTGTAAGAATTTCCTTCGCTACTTCCACATATCCATGTTCTGCCGCTGGAATCAAAGGTGTTCCTCCGAAGCGGTTGTAGATCTTCGTATCTGGACCTGCATCGATAACCGGCTTCAATATCTCCAGGTATCCTTCTGCTCCCGCATACAAGAACGGATTATCTTGCCGGTCGTCCTGAATATTGATGTCAGCCCCTGCTTCAATAAGGACCTTGACTGCTTCCACATGGTTGCCGTGTGTAGCCGCCATCGCCGCTGTTCTTCCACGATCATCCTGTGCGTTTATCTCAGCCCCTGCTGCCAAGCTAGCCTTGATTTCATCGGTTTTGCCCTCGGCTGCTGCAGAGAGCAGTTTTTTGTTCCGTTCTTTCACTTCTTCTTGAGATAGAGTTGGTTTTTTCCCTGGTTGAGACCGTTGTTGTGACGGCTGTGGTGTTGCTGGTTGTTGTTGTTGCTGTACGGTCGTTACAGCCGGAGCTGTTACGGACGGTTCATCCACACAGCCAGTCAACAGCATTCCGAATGGGATTGCAGTGAAAATGAGTTTATACATTTGGCACCTTCCTCCATGGCAAGTCATTGAGATATAGACCTAAGCCCGGTTGCGTACCGAGCTTAGATTGCCTGTTAAACCTCTGAATACATCGTAGTCCGTAGAGATAAACTCCTACTAAACCTGTTCTTAATGAACTATTTCCTAAAGATTAACTTTTTCTAAAAAAAATGAGAATGAAAAGAAAAAAACGCCAATCATGTTGGCGTTTTGCGTTCGTTTGCACATGATAAGCCTACACCTTAAATCGGCGAATCATGTGCTGCAGTTCTTCTGCCATATTGGAAAGAGCTGTCGCTGACGAAGCGATTTCCTCCATAGAAGCGAGCTGCTCCTGTGTAGCAGCGGATACGTTTTGCGTGCCATCAGCAGTCAAGTCGGAAACTTCTCTGACCAGCTCCATCGCTTGTACGACTTGTTCGGAATGGGCAGACACTTCCTGGGCAGATGCGGACACGTCGTGTATCTGGTCAGCTACTGTACCAATCGAGCTCTGAATTTGACCGAAAGTTTCGCCCGCACGATGAACGACGCGAATTCCTTCTTGTACTTCCCGGGTGCCTGACTCCATCGATTCAACCGCGACTTTTGTATCTGTCTGAATCGTACTGATCAACTGCGCAATTTTTTGGGCGGACTGAGCCGATTGCTCCGCCAGCTTTCGCACCTCATCTGCTACGACCGCGAATCCACGGCCATGCTCTCCTGCACGTGCTGCTTCAATCGCTGCATTGAGGGCCAGCAGATTGGTCTGATCCGCAATGCCAGTTATGACCTCAATAATCTCTCCGATTGCTTGAGAATGATTGCCCAGACCATCTACCACGGATGCGAGCTCACGCATGGAGCTGTGGATCGCATTCATTTGTTGAACCGCTGCCTGAATCGACTGGTTCCCTTCTCCTGCCATGTTGGCGACTTCGCTCACCATATTGGATGTTTGCTGTGCGTTATTTGCGATTTGACGAATTCCTCGTGACATATCATCAATGGATTTCGCCCCATTCTCCACACTCACTACCTGGCGATCGACACCTGCTGCCACTTCTTGAACAGTAACAGCAATTTGTTCAGTGGCCCTGCTGGTCTGGTCTGCACTTGCCGTCAATTGCTCAGCCGATGAGGCTACCTGCTCGGAAGTTCCGCCTACCTGACGAATGACTGTAGTTAAACTTCTAGTCATATCATTGAACGAATTCGCCAGATCCAAAATCTCGTCACGACTCTTGACAACCAATGGCTCCACACGCAAATCACCATCAGCCACTTTCTTCATCTCTTCCATCAAACGCAAGATCGGTCGACGGATGCTTGACGTCAGTACGACAGCTAGCGCCACACACGCAATGATAGAGATAACCAAGAGAATATTCAGGTCCCGCCTGACTGACTCATACAGTTCCGCACTTTCTGCGCCAGCGCGTTGTGCTCCCTCACTGTTACTCGTCATCATGGCATCCAAATATTTTTTTCGTTCTACAAACAATTCACTGCCTTTTTTCTTGATGCGCTCCAGCTCGGCCATGTCTGCATCCGTAGCTGGTCTTCTGATGTCGACCTTTTTGGCGATTGCCACGTATTGCGGATTGAAATCCTCATATTTTTGCAGCGCCTGCTTCAATCCTTCAAAATTGTTACGGTCCTCTTCACTGAAAATCGTTTTTTCATAGCTTGCCAATAAGCCGTCCATATAGGCAAATTGTTCATCAACTTGCTTTGCGTACTTGTTCTTGTCATCCATGTTCTCTGTCGTAAGCATGGTTTGCGTAACTCCATAAACGGTTTCCAGCGTCATGTTGATCTTCAAAATATCTTCCAGACCTGGACGCCAGTTCGTATTCATTTCCACCATCTTCTGATTCATTTGTTCCATCTTGATAATGGTCGTGATCCCCATAAACAGCATAATGACCAGGATCAGCGCGTACGCACTACCCAATTTTTTTCCGATCGTCCATTTCATTTCGTAAACACCACTTTTCTTGACATATGATGATAGCGTAATCTCCTTTTCCCTCCCAACTGATGGAATAAACCTTATTGCGCACAAAAAAATGGATTTTTACACAAAAATTAAAATCCACAATTCAGAAAACTCCTGTAAGATAGATGAAACTAAAGCGGAATGGAGGACTGTTCATGCAAAACTACGACGTCATTATTGTGGGAGCAGGATCGATGGGAATGGCGGCTGGCTACTATCTGGCGAAACAGGGCGTGCGTACACTCATGATCGATGCCTTTGATCCCCCACACACAATGGGTAGCCATCATGGGGATACCCGTATCATTCGCCATGCGTACGGAGAAGGAAAACAGTACGTCCCGCTCGCATTGCGGGCACAACAGTTGTGGTCAGAACTCGAACAAGCATCTGGTATACCGATCTTCGCCAAAACGGGTGTTTTGAACGCTGGACCCTTGAATTGTACTTTCCTGAATGAAATTCGGGAGAGCGCCGAGCAGTACTCCCTTCCCCTGGAAGTACTCAGTGCCACTGAGGTCATGCAACGCTGGCCAGGAATCAATCTGCCTGCTGATTACTACGGTTGCTTGGAGCCTGCCTCAGGTGTGCTTTATTGCGAAAACGGCATTCATGCCTATCGAGAGCTCGCCCTCGCCTCAGGAGCTACACTGTTGACGAACACGCCAGTCACGCAGTTGGAACCAGCAGAAAATGGGTTCATCGTGCATACGGAATCTGCCAGCTACCACGGCGATAAAGTCCTATTATCCGCCGGTGCTTGGAATGGTTCGCTCCTTGACTCATTGGGCTTGTCCATCCCGCTTAAGCCTACACGCAAAACGGTCGCCTGGTTTGGTGCAGATGAGGGCCAGTACAGTGCGGATGGCTTTCCCGCTTTCATCTTTCGCCTTGATGACTCCATGTTCTACGGATTTCCCAGTTTTGATGGCGCTGGTGTAAAAATCGGACGCCATGACGGAGGACACGCCATCGATCCCGATAAACTGGAACGTACCTTTGGCACCTATTTGTCGGATGAAGGCTGTGTTCGCTCTTTTTTGGAAACGTATATGCCTGGAGCAGCCGGACCATTGCGCCAAGGCAAGGTATGCATCTACACGATGACACCGGATGAGCATTTCGTCATTGACCGTCATCCTCAACATCCACAGCTTGTATTTGCAGCGGGCTTTTCCGGGCACGGTTTTAAATTCGCCAGTGCGATCGGGGAAGCGACCAGCCAACTGCTGGTAGAGGGAGCCTCTTCCCTTGACCTGTCTATGTTTTCTTGGAAGCGATTCTCCTGCCCCTAATAGAGATTGTTCAAAAAGCCTCTCGCCGCATTTCTGGCAGGAGGCTTTTGTTCGTTTTACCACTCCCAAGACAAAGAACCGATCTGCGCTGTAATTCGACTGCTTGCTTGTATGGGATGGCCGAAAGCTCGCATGGTAGAACGACCGTTGTCGTAGGGAAACAAGTAGGCGAAACCAGGCCGAGTCGCCTGATTGACCAGATAGGCTGACCTCATTGCGCCTTCTCTTCGTTGTTCATTCAAAAACGCTACCATCTCATTCGCTCGTTTGATCCCCGCACCATGCCCGTAATACAAGCCATTGCCGAGCACAACTGCATTTTCCCCTTGCCACTGCGGTGTCGCGCGATCGTAATCAGGATTGGCAAAATAAATTACATCACCAGGCAAGAAGGTATTTGTCCTGATTGTTTGCAAGTCCAGATCCTGATCGTACCGCCAGTCATACAGCAAGATGTCCGAAAACATTCTCTCAAAATCCGGTAAACGAATGGACTGTAGGACTGCATGATAAATAATAATGACCATCGCTGTAGCGCATTCCGTGGCGTATTTTTGGCCCTCAAGAAAAATATTGATAATCCCGTTGGATGGCAGTACTCCGGGTCGCAAGCGGAATCCGCCCTGGTCTGTTCGTATCCAGTAAACTGGATTGGCACGAGATTCTTCAAAAGTAGAAAAGGCCAGGCCGCTTTCGTGCAGTGCCAAGGCAGACCTCACCAGATGATCGCGCATGTTCAGTTCAAATTGCAGGAGCTCAGGAGTTGGATATTCAAATCTTTCATCACTACGTGCCATAATCGCTACTGTTTCACGCTGTACCGGATTTAATCCCCATTCCGCTGCCAACGAGGCGGGATTAGCTGGTCTCCCCGCTATGACGATCATATACAACCTCCCCTTCACACACTGTCCTTCTTATTTGTATGCGAAAGCCTATGTCCACGTGATCGACTAAAAAACCATGAGTCAACATAGTGGTGGAGAAGAAAAAGCACAGTTCTCTTCGACTCTGACACGCCAGCAGGGGGGATTCACTGGTCGTCTCCACTACAAAAAGGGGACCGTCGAGCCAAAGCCACCTACGGGCAGAAGTTTCTCAAGGGAGCAGTGTTCGACAAGCGTGGTCTCCTTTTGTAGTTCCGACTGGGTAGGCGTTGTCAAGGTCTACGAGTCCTGTGCTTTTTCTTCTTACTAACCTTGTGCGTTGATCTATGCCTTCTAAGACTTGCACGTTGTGTTCATTGAAAATAAAGTAATAGACTGGAATCCTTGATATGGCGGGAGTTCTTTCACGAAAAATCTTCAGTCTCACAGAATAAGATTTAGACTTGTACCCAAATTTAAAAAGCCGCTGACTAAGACTTGGAAAATAAAGTCTTAGACTGCGGCTGCTTATTTTGCGCTAACGTTCTCCGATAGTTGAAAAGTGCTGTTGATCATGACGATCTATATGTATTCCTAACCTTGGGGAATGTCTTAAAGAAGCTGCCATTATTTCGGCTTCTTAAGACATATGTTGAGGATCAATCACTTATTAATCAAGCATGAGATACCAATAAATTGCTATCTCATCACTATCTTAATCGAAACCTCTGATGACAAAACCACAACTTTCGTAGAATTTACATGCGCGGACATTATTATTTTATTTCTCCAGCATGATTCCCGTCATACCGCCATCCTTCATCCAGCGTTAAGCCTGATCGATTAGTTTTTTACCGACGTGGTATCCTCTATATTGCTTATCAACTTTAATATCTTGACATAGGCATATTTGTTCCAATTTCTTTTCAAAACAATTCGACCCACAACTTGATTAATTTACGGCGCTACATAAATGATTTGATGCGGATTGCCGATATAGTTGGAACATCCTCAGCAGTATCTTCTTCAAGCTGTTCATCATCTTAGTTTTTATTCCTAAGAGGTCTCTCCTTCACCAATTATCCGATTCGCTGTCCCACTAGTTGCAAGACAAGGGTAGAGTACACGATAAAGCTGTACAATCATTGCTTAGCAGGTGCGACAGCTATTTCATGGTTAAACCCGTTATCTTAGTGATGCCCACGACAGTCTAATACTTTATTTTCCGGACTAACACTTAATTTTTCAGTCCACAGTGCTTCTTCCCTACCACAACTTATAACTCAACTTTTGCACCTGTTATAAATCACTTTTTCGTAGAATTCACCTGTAAAATCTCCTTAGGGTAGGTTTTATGACATTTGGCCTAAAAAACTATTTTACATTAAAACATTAATATTCTATTATTAACATATAAATACATATTTTGGATAAAAAGGAGGCAAACATACATTTTTTAATGTATGCAAATAATTATGAAACGTACAAGTATCATTAGTTCTTTTCTAGTTTTGGTATTACTTTTCTTAACCCCAGCTTATTCGCTCGCTTCTGGAATCGACAATTCTAATGTTGATAAGGATCAGGTAATTACTAAAGACACCGTTAGGGAGTTCATTGATACCTTAACAGAATCAGATTACGAGCAAGATCCGTATTTAGAAAGGACTGTTAGTGAATTAGAGGAATTACTATCTAAAGACGATGAATTCCCTCTCCAAGAAGTAAATGAGATACTTGATAAGTATACCAACCAATCAAAAAGCGAAATGGATTTAGATGATTTTGAAACACTTCAAAATGAATTAGCGAGAATAGATGAATCAGCACAAGAATTTTATTCGGAAAACTATGATTTTTATGAACAAAATGGTTACTTCCCTGAGGAAGATGAATCTATGTCATTCACAGTAAGAAGTACTAACTCTATGGCCCTTGCTCTTTTAAAGCAATATGGGGTTAGATGGACTGAAAGCCAGTTAGTTGCAAGATTAGCAACATTAGGAGCTATTGCTGCTATTGATGGTCCAGTGCCAGTAGGGGACTTTATTGCGCTAATTGGCGGTGCTGTTATTCTTAGTCCACACTTCGACAATTATGTTGACAATTTAAATGGTATTAAAGATTTTCTTGAAAGTGTTTCGTTGAGAGATGCCATTTCTAGAGTTACTGGCGGAGTTGAAATGACTAATGAGATGGAACATGAAATCAGAAGAAATAGAGTTAAACATTTTACAGCTAGATTAGCTTTTAATGGTTATGGTGGTGTTCAAGTACAAAATCCCATTTCATTAAGTGCTGCTCAATTACGTGCTCGTAATGGGAAAGACACCTTTAGTGTTAGAAAAAGTCGTGCAGAACGGGTAGTTGATCAAGATGGGTATTCGTTTTATGATGAAGGTGCGCATCTCGGTCTAGGACAACTTGCCAATCTCCCCCATTACCATTTGACAGAAGAGGGAAATTTAAATAATAAATTAAGTGGTCATCACTTTTTTCCATACGACCCACTTGATTAGGATGTCTACTTACTCTCCCGAGTGAATATTCTCATTTCGGAAAAACTAAAACAAACCTCTCCGCTCACATAATTGTGATGTTGAGGTTTGTTTTTACTCTATTGCTATCAACTTTTTCTGATACAATGACTTCATCCTATAAGATAGGTTGGTGTGACAGTAATGAAGAATGAGCGTCAACCTTACACGGATTTTAGAGAAATGTACCGCGATATCGATTTAGCAGCAGAAGCTTACTACAACGAGTTTTCCCATGCCTACAAGACGGATGGGCGATTCCCTGAAGTATATACGCTCGAGCAAACGAAAAGAGCTTCTAGTGCCATCCAACTTCTTCAACTCTTGGAATGGGAATGGAACCCGGTTCGTTTACTGGCATTACTATCGACAGTAGGTGCTGCCCTAGGAATCGGACGCCCTATACCTGTTTATGATTTTTGTTCAATGATTGAAGGTGCGGCGATAATAGGTTCTCCATATTTAGACTACTATACCAAAAAGAAAGACATTCTTATAGCTACGTTGGAGATGTTTGCAAATGAGGAACCATAGAAGTTAAAAAGTACGTTATACCGTTAAACCCCGCCTCGACTCTGATAGAGCTTTTGGCGGGGTTTGGCAATTTGCAGAGTGCCTAATTTGCACTCTGGTAAATTTATTTTATATAAATGCCTATTTACCAAAAAATCCCCCGCCTGTTTGAGCAGACGAGGGATTTCCGTTTTAGCCTTGTGCTTGTTTGACTGAATGTGCTGTCGGAGTCGTGACATGCTTTAAGCGTGAGAACATATAGCAGCCGACAATGACGATTACACTGCCGAGCACTTGGATGATGGTCATACGCTCCCCGAGCAAAAGAAATGCGAGAATGGCCGTAAAAACAGGATTGAAATTGAGGAACATACCTGCTGAGGTTGCGCCAACCTTTTGTACACCGATATTCCACAATACCATGCTGACGACAGTCGCCATTACACCAACGTAGAACAGCGACAGCCAGAACGTCCAGTCTGTGTTGCTGATCGTAAATGTAGTGACATTAAAGGGCAGCATCAGCGCAACACCGAAAATCCCCGAGTACAGCGTGGACATCATCGGCGAGACGGTCTTCATCGCCCACCGCGCGCATACGGAGTAAATCCCCCACATGGCGACAGCGGCGAGCATCCACAAATCGCCCGTGTTGAAATGCAACTGGGACAAGTGTGCGAAGTCTCCTTTGGTCATCACCACAAGCACGCCTGTAAACGAGATCAGCATCGCGACAATCTGCAACGGTCGAATTTTATCGCCCATCAGCAAAAAGGAAAAAATCGCAATTGAAACTGGATTCAGCGTGGACAATAGCCCGACATTGGTCGCGTCTGTCCGCTCAAGGGCCCAGAACATGAATAAATTAAAAAGTGCTACGCCGGTTACTCCCATCACGATCAAAGGAAGGAGTGCTTCTCTCGTTGGAAAAATCCGCTTTTCGCGTATCCAAACAACGGGCAACAAGCAAACAACAGCAATGAGCCAGCGCAAATTGGTCAACGTCAAGGAAGACGCGTGCCCGACAAGAAATTTACCGACAACAAAATTTCCTCCCCAAAGGAAGCTGGTACAGAGTAATAGGACGATAAATAGCGGTCTCATGTTGCCTCCTGCCAAGATGAAAGAGTTATGAAGCTTTTATTTGTCCTCTATCATACACCTTTCGCCAGCATTTGGGCGGTCATGATACACTTCCATTTTTATCCTTTAGCAGAAGCAATCCACTTCTCCATGAAAATTAGTTCGTCACGCTCATACCCAAGCTGATTGTAAAAAGCTTGTACACCATGATTGGTCGGCTCGATCAACAGGTTAATCTTTTCACACCCGATATTCGCCAGCCGCTTTTCCAGCTCATCCATCAGCCTGCTCCCTATGTCTTGTCCTTGGAAATCCGGATCGACTGCCAGATGATTCACCCATCCTCTCCGTCCGTCATAGCTGCCCATTACAGCTGCTATCATCCTTTCCTCCTCATTCATTGCCACCAAGAAAAGCTCTGCGTCTCGCTCCAGCTTTTTACGCAATCCCTCACGTGTATCCGAGCAAGAA
The DNA here is from genome assembly GCF_023714195.1 of Brevibacillus sp. MER 51. NCBI lineage: Bacteria > Bacillati > Bacillota > Bacilli > Caryophanales > Paenibacillaceae > Brevibacillus > Brevibacillus sp. MER 51. The sequence goes on from NZ_JAMAUS010000012.1 coordinate 141,502, forward strand.
AGCTGTAATCCGGCTCGTTGCCATAGCTGAATGACGTCCTCGTATTGTTGCAAAGAGAATGATTCAATTCTCATGTTTGATCACCACTATCTTGTGTATTTTTATTCATTTAATTTTATTTTTATACGATTATTATAATACAAAAAGGGGCTATCTAACAGCCCCTTCCTTCACACAGCCAGCCACGACATAATCACGGGCAGCAAGGCAAACGCCCACACTACTGTAATCATCGCTCCGGCGATCACAGCCAAAGTCGCACTGCTTCCTTCTGTTTCCCCACGCTCAAACGCTTTTACCATCCCCAACGCATGTGCACCCATTCCGTACATCAAGCCGATGGAAACAGGATGACGGAGCCTCATTCTCTTGATGATTTTGGGAGCAAGAAAAACGCCTGCGAAGCTGGTCAGCATGCCAAATACCGCTGTCATCGTAGGCATTCCGCCAATCGCCTCGGTTACGCTCACCGCAATAGGCAGAGTAATCGAGCGAGGAATGACGCTAATCGCCGCTTCTTTTCCCAATCCGACGAGCATCGTCGTAGATACTCCTGCAATGATGGCAATCAGGGAACCCGTAGCGAGACTCGTCAAAATCATCCGGCGATGCGCCATTAACACCGACCAATTTCGGTACAGCGGAATCGCAAACGCCACTGTGACTACGCTCATCATCTCACTAATGAGCGAGGTTGCTTCACTATACACCTGATAAGGAATGCCTGCGAAAAGCAAAAACAGAATCAATCCAATCGGCGCCAAAACAGCCGGAGAAAACAGCAAAGACGGTCTTTTCTTATTGAAACGTTTGGCCCCATAGAAGAAAACGAGTGTCAGAATCACGCTAGACGTTTTCCACAGGATCATGCTGTTTCACCTCTCCACGATTGAACATGCGCTCAGCAACAACACCTGTCGAAATCATCACAAGCGCACAACCGCTCACGACGACCACAAGCACCAGCAATCCTTTTATACCTAATAACCATGGATACTGCATCATCCCGACCAGCGATGGTACGAAAAACAGGATCATCTGCGAGAATAACAGAGTCGCTCCTGCTTCCACCCATTGTAGACGAATCAAACCGGTATATAGACAAATGAACAAAAGCGCGAGTCCGATCAGACTGCCGGGAACTGGAAGGTGAAAAAACAAGCTCACCCATTTCCCAAGCCAGGTGAAGCCGAACAAAAGCAAAACTTGTGCGATGATGGAGAACCATCTTTTCATCGAGACCACCCCAGTTGCTCTACAAAGGTTGTTCAAAAAGTTACTGTTTGAACGAGTTACCTTCATTCTAAGCCGTCCCGATTCCATTCGTACAATACATAAAAATCATCATTTCTATTCCATTTGGTTATGACTGTACATTTTCTCTACAAACGATATAAAAGCCTTTGTCGCATGCGATAAATACCCTTCTTTTCGATAAATCAAGGCATACTGCCAGTCAATCACCGGGTACGAAATGTTGACAGTGTGCAATTGTCCGTTATTCAAGCGTCTCACGATGGATCGTGGAATGAGTGAGATCCCCAGCTGAGTAGCCACCATCTCTCCGACAAAATCCCATAAAGAGCTCATGTAAGCGACTTTCGGTTCAAAGCCGGACAGCTTGCACGCTTGGCGCACCACATCATGCATCGCGTACTCTTCGGTAAACAAAATGAAAGCCTCGTCCTTGAGCTGTTCCAAGCTCACCTCATCGACTTCCGCGAGCCAATGCTCCCGATGCACGATCGCGACGAGGTCCTCTGCGAGCAAGGGAACCGCCACAAATTTTTCTTGATCCGTTGGAAGAACGGTTAATGCTACATCGATGCTGCCTTGCTCCATTTGGATTTCAAGCAGCTTGGCGCTGTATTCCTTCATCTCGATATCGATGCCTGGATACTGCTTTTTAAACAAGGCGATTACATTCGGCAAGAGAAAAGAACCCACTGTCGGCATCATACCCAGTTTGACCCGACCACGCTCGACATTTCGCAATTCTGCAATCGCCGACGACATGCCTTCCATAAGCTGCAACACTTTGGTCGCATAGCTGTAGACCATTTCCCCAGCGTCTGTCAGATCCATTTTCCGCTCCGTCCGATCCAGCAGAACTACCTCTAGCTCTTCTTCCAATGCCTTGATCATTTTGCTGATAGAAGGCTGGGAGACGTGAAGGGATTGCGCGGCCTTCGTAAAGTTTTTATGTTTAACTACTTCCACAAAGTATTGCAGCTGTCGAATATCCATGATGCCCTCCGTCTTCGTCCAATCAAAAGCGTTAGCTACAGATTACCACAGGCTAGAGTATGCGAAAAAGCCAGGTACGCAGTCGCGCCCTGGCTTTTCCTCCAGCGTGAGTTACTTCACGGTTACTTGTATTTTTACGACTTTTCCATTATACGTCGCCGCAATCGTTGCACGACCTGCTTTTACAGCCGTGATCTTGCCATCCGCTACAGTCACAACGGAGCTGTTCGTGGAGATCCAGTCTGCATCGGTTGTGACGTCAACCTTGGTTTTGTCGGTATAGATAACAGATACCTTTAAGTCTTTTGATTCGCCGACTTTGAGATCGGCCTTTTTCATGTCAAATTCCAATTTGGAGATGACAGCAGACTCTACAGGGATCATGATCGTCTTACCACCGTAAGTTGCTTTGATTCTCGTTTTGCCTGAGCCTACAGTTGTCACGACTCCGTTTTCAACTGTGGCGACTTTTGCATCGTCGGATGTCCACTTGGCTTTGCTTGTTACATCGACTTTTTCTTTGGTAGACAGGGTAGCCAGCAGCGTAATCGACTGGGTAGTGTCTGGACGCAGGTACAGCTTTTTCTTATCACTGTCCAGCTTGGAGACGACATCCACCTCTACTGGAATGGATACGCTTTTTCCACCGTACTTCACTTTGAGCTTCGCTGTGCCCGAGCCTACTGCCGTAACCAATCCATTCGCTACCGTTACAATCTCTGTATCATTGCTTTCCCACTCTGCCTGAGCCGTTACATCAGCAGTAGATTTGTCAGAGAAGGTCGCAGTTGCGTTTACCTGTTTCGTGCCTCCCACGCCGAGAGCCAGTTTCTTCTGGTCAGCAGTGAGCTTGGAAATCACATCGATCTCAACAGGGACATTCACATTTTTGCCCCCAAAGCTTGCTTTCACTCTTGTTTTCCCGGAACTAACTGCTGTAACCAAGCCCTTGTCAACGCTTGCGATGTCACTGTCAGAGGAAGTCCACTCCGCTTGCTGTGTGACGTCTTCCGTTGTTTTATCTGTGTATTGAACGCGGACGTTCAACTGCTGTGTCCCCGCTTTTTTCAACTTTACTGTCTTTGTATCAACCACAAGCTTGGAAATCTTCTTCTGCGTACTTGTCGTCGAAGAATTTGCCAACGCCGGTACTTGACCGACACCGGAAAAGATTAGCCCAACGGTAACAGCCGTAGCGAGCATCCCTTTTTGCCAGTTTTTCATACTCACATCCCTCTCCTTTTCCTCTCTACTTTTCCACCATTTCCTATATCGGCTAAACGGCCGTACTTGTTGAATACAAAATGGCCAAGCAAGTCATGATTCTTCTGCCCATCTCCCTGCCAAGGGTGCAAAGTGTTGCATTGCCAAAGCTCCTGCTCCCATCACGATCGCCTCCCCCTTCAATTCAGAAGGGATGACACGGAATTTCCCCTTGAATGGCTCCCAGATCACTTGATCGCTATGCTCCTCGACCAAGTCAATGATTTCGCGATAATTCTCTACCAAATCACCGCTTACAATCACGGTATCTGGATTGTACATGCACACAATATTGTTAATCGTGATTCCGAGGTACAACGCAGTACGTGAGACAATTTCCTTCGCCCAGCGCTCTTCGTTTCTCGCCGCCGCGAAAACCTGTCGGACATCACTGACATCCTTCACCCGACGCGCTTCTATGATCAAAGAATTTTCGTCTATGTAGGTTTGCAGGCATCCTCGTTTTCCGCATTCGCACAGATTCCCATTCGGATCGAGCGTCGTATGCCCCAGCTCTCCTGCGCTATTGGAGCCCCCGCGAAACACTTCGCCATTGATAATCAACGCAGAACCGATACCCGTGCCAATGCCGATCAGGGCTGTCTTGTTCGAGCCTTTGGCAGATCCGTACAAGTACTCCGAGAGAATTTTCACCTTCAAATCGTTGTCGATAACGGTTTTGATTTTCAGCCTTTTTTCAATCAGGCTGGCGAACGCTACGTCCTTCCAGTCCAGCGTAGTGGATAGCTGAACAATCCCTCGCTCATAATTGATCACCCCAGGCATTCCAATACCGATCCCGACCACTTTTTCTAGCGGAATACCGGTCTGGTTGAGCATCCCTTCGATCTCGTTACAAATCAGTTCAGCCGTTTCTTCCGGTGTAGAATCCTGTGTTTTATGATCCATCCGGTGCTGTGCAATAATCGCTTCGCTAAAGTCCATGATCCCAAAGCTGATGCGTTTTTTTGCCATATCCACGCCAATTGTATAAATGCCTCCCGGCTGGATGTCGAGCATGATTGCCTTCCTGCCCACACCTGATGAGGTAAGCTCTGTCTCTCGAATCAGTCCTTCTTCGCACAGCTCGCTGACAAATCTGCCAATCGAGGTGGCACTCATCCGCGTAATTTTGGCGATTTCCGCTCGCGATATCGGTCTCTGCTTTTTGATAATGTCGAGGATCATTTGCTTGTTATGCTGCTTGGTGACGTCCTGATCTTGTTTCATGATTTTTTTCATCATACAAAACTCCCATCTTGCTTGAATTCCCGGTAGTATTCCTGCGCGATTATTCTCACACTACCTGTCGCCATTTATTACGTCAACCGGGCCAAACAAAAACCATCCGAATCACCTCGGATGGCTGCTGCGTTGCTATCGCTTGTTGTTGTTCAAATCATACGGTGTCTCTTGGTAAACGTAATAGTTTAACCAGTTGGAAAACATCAAATTCGCATGTGCGCGCCAAGTGACGATGGGCTCGCGGCTTGGATCGTCCTTTGGATAGTAATTACGCGGAACAGCTATATCCAAGCCTTTGTTCACATCCCGCTGGTACTCATCTTGCAGGGTCGTCGGATCGTACTCGGAATGTCCTGTCACGAAAATTTGTCTGCCATCCCTCGTCGCTACGATGTAAACCCCTGCTTCATCAGACTCGGACAAAATCTCCAGTTCAGGCACTTGCTCGATGTCTTCCCTGCGATTTTCGGTATGCCTGGAATGCGGGATGTGGAAGTAGTTGTCAAATCCGCGGAACAGCTTCACATTTTGCTTATTGAGTGTATGAGGGAAGATTCCGAACATTTTTTCTGGCAAAGGATGCTTCGGAACGCCAAAGTGGTGGTAAAGACCCGCTTGTGCTCCCCAACAAATATGCAGGGTCGACGTGACGTTCTCCATTTTCCAATCGAGAATTTCTGTTAGCTCCTGCCAATACGTGACGTCGGTGAACTCGAGCTGTTCGACTGGCGCTCCGGTGATGATCATGCCATCAAATCGCTGGTCACGGATCTCCTCAAACGTTTTATAAAACATCGATAAATGTTCTTCCGACGTATTTTTGGACGTATGACTGGACATGTGCAATAGCACGATTTCCACCTGTAGCGGCGTATTCCCCAAGAGACGGAGCAACTGTGTTTCCGTTGTTTCCTTCACGGGCATGAGGTTGAGAATGACGATCCTGAGCGGTCGTATGTCCTGTGTGAAGGCACGACTATCCTTCATCACAAAAATATTTTCTTGGGCGAGTATTTCCGTTGCAGGCAATTCGTCGGGCAATTTGATTGGCATAAAGATCCCCCTTTCCATCCTTTGAACACAGGTAGAAAAACAATAATCCGACAAATTCGACAAAAATACTTGCCTTCCTGCTAATCCCGCAGGGGAAAATGAAAAAATCCCCTTGCAAGCAAGTTGCAAGAGGTCTCTTCCCTTAAATCCAGCCGCGCGCTTCCATCGCCTCCGTAATTCGCAAAAGCGAGATCATATAAGCTCCCGTGCGCAAGTCCACCTTGTATTGATCAGAGAGCTCTTTCACGGCCCGATAAGCATTAATCATGGTCGTTTGCAGCTTTTCGTTTACCTCAACCTCGGACCAGTAGTAATTCATCAGGTTTTGCACCCATTCAAAATAAGAAACGGTTACGCCACCTGCATTGGCGAGAATATCCGGGATCACGGTAATCCCTTTTTCCCGCAAAATGGCATCTGCATCGGGTGTAGTAGGTCCGTTAGCCGCTTCTGCAATCCACTTGGCCTGAATGCTGTGGGCATTCGCTGCTGTGATGACATTTTCCAACGCGGCCGGGATCAGAATATCCACTTCGAGCTCCAACAGTAGTTCATTGGAGATGACCGTACCACCTGCATACTCCAATATAGTGGCGTTGTCCTTTAACTGGCCTACCTTTTCAATGTCCAAGCCGACAGCATCATAAATTCCTCCGCGTGAGTCACTGACCGCCACGATTTTGAAGCCCAGCTCTGTTAAAAGCCTCGCTGCTATTCTTCCCGCATTGCCAAAGCCTTGAATCGCGACTGTTGTTTGTTCCGGCTTGCGCCCAGAATCTTTTAACGCCTCCAATATTGTAAAGACACATCCCCGGGCAGTCGCTTCGTTTCTTCCCTTGGAGCCGCCGACCGAGAGAGGTTTTCCCGTGATCACTCCCGGAGAATAGCTGCCTTTTAATCGACTGTACGTATCCATCATCCAGCCCATGATTTGTGGGGTCGTATACACATCAGGTGCAGGTATGTCTGTCTCAGGTCCGACAATATCAGCGATAGCTTCCATGAAGCCGCGGCTGACTCGCTCCAGCTCATTTTTGCTGAACTCGTGAGGATCACATATGACACCGCCTTTTCCGCCGCCATAAGGAAGACCAACCACGCCACATTTGAATGACATCCACATGGAGAGCGCCTTGACTTCATCCATCGTCACATCAGGATGAAAGCGAATCCCGCCTTTGGTTGGTCCTACCGCATCATTATGCTGTGATCGGTAGCCTTCAAAGACACGCACGCTGCCATCGTCCATCTTGACAGGAAAGCTGACGGCCAATACGCGTTTGGGTCGCTTTAAAATTTCTACAGCATCGCTACGCAAACCCAACAATGCCGCTGCAGCATCAATCTGTTTTTGCACAATTTCGTATGGATTCAGGTTTTCTTTCTCTACAGTATTTAGCATCTCTCTTCCTCCCCAATACTTTTCACATGCATTTTCTACATCACCTTGGCGCAGAACTAAAGGATGAATGGAGTAATTATATACGATGAAAGTAAATTCAGACAATTTATTTTCTTTGTTTTCACATTATTGTGTTATTTTTGGCAAACAAATAAAAAACGCCTGATGCATCCTCACGACACATCAGACGTTTTTCCCTATTTTTTCAAATACGCCTTCATCAGCTTTGTTTTCGTCTCCCACATCTCTTCGCTGATGTGCAGGCGGTAATGCTCCGGATTCAGCATGCGCAAGTATTCAGGCCAGAATAGCTTGAGTTGCTCACGATGGTAGTTGCGAATCTCTTGGAGGGTCGGCAGTTCATAAACCAGTTCCCCATCCACAAATATCGGAATGAGCAGCGACTCTGCCTGGTAGTTCTCCAAATTCTTGCTCAAATACGTATGGCTCGGATGGAACAAATGGAGAGGGGCTCCATCATCGACCGTTGTTTCATGTGGGAAGCACATGTAGTCAGCAATCGCTTTCCCTGTTTCCGGATCAATCAATCGGTACATATCTTTGATGCCCGGCGTTGTGACTTTTTCCGGATTCCCGGAGATTTTGATGGTCGGCTGATATTTTCCGTCAGCGCCTTCGCGTGCCACCAGCTTGTATACGCCTCCGAGTGTCGGCTGATCCGCTGCCGTGATGAGCTGCGTTCCTACTCCCCAGCTATTGACGCGTGCTCCTTGTACCTTCAGATTCATAATCGTGTGCTCATCGAGATCGTTGGAAGCGACAATTTGCACATCGGTCATGCCCGCCTTATCAAGCATTTCGCGTGTCTTGCAGGACAAATACGTCAAGTCGCCACTGTCAAGGCGCACCGCCGTCAGCTTTTTGCCTTGTTTCTCCAGGCGTTTTCCGACCTTAATTGCATTCGGAACGCCGCTTTTGAGCGTATCGTAAGTGTCGACCAGCAAGGTTACCTGTCCTGGTAGAGCTGCTGCGAAGCGCTCAAATGCTTCTTCCTCACTCTCAAAGCTCTGTACCCATGAGTGAGCGTGCGTCCCTTTTGTCGGAATGCCAAACATTTTCCCTGCGAGCATGTTCGAGGTCGCGTCGAAGCCAGCCAAGTACGCTGCCCGCGTCCCCCACAGCGCAGCATCTGCCTCCTGCGCCCTTCTTGTTCCGAACTCCATAAGAACATCATTGCCCGCCACGTTTTTAATCCGCGAAGCTTTGGTCGCAATCAGCGTCTGGTAGTTCATGTAGTTCAACAGAGCCGTCTCAACCAGCTGTGCCTCCATGACACGCCCCTCTACGCGAATCAACGGCTCATTCGGGAAAACCACGGTTCCTTCCTTCACGGAGTAGAGAGAGCCGTTAAAACGAAGCTGGCGCAGCTCTTCCAAAAACTTCGGATCGTAGTTCTCCTCCTGCTCACTCAAATACTTGAGATCGCTTTCTTCAAAACGCAAATTTTTTATATAGGAAACAATTCGTTCCAATCCGGCAGATACAGCGTACCCGTTTCCAAAAGGCAGCTTGCGGAAAAATGCTTCGAAAACGACCTTCTGATTGTGTGTTCCGTTTACCCAATGGGCGTACATCATGTTGATTTGATATTTATCTGTGTGTAGTGCCACACCAAATGATTGCATGTCACTGAGGCCTCCTGTGTATTCCTTTCTATCATCATACCAGAAGCGTCCGCTGGTGCCCATCCGCTGTGGAGGATATTAGGGAATGTGGTATAGTATGGGGATAAAAAGAGAAGCAATCGTACAGGCTGGGAGTGAGCATTAGTTGAGCAGAAAAATCGTTACAATTAGTAAAGGATTACCTAAAAGTAATATGTACAACGGCAAGGAATATCTCTCCGGAATTTGGAAGGAAGAAGCAGACGAGCTCGTTGTCCGTTCCGAGAAAATTGCTGACGACGATATCGCGAATCCAGAGTACCACGGTGGGCCAGACCGCGTCGTCTGTGCGTATCCTTTTGAACATTATGCCCATTGGGAGAAGTTATTCGGCCAGCCTCTGACCATTGCGGCATTCGGAGAAAATCTCACGCTCGCTGGCATGACAGAGGAGCAGGTCTGTATCGGGGATGTGTACCAATTCGGTGATACCATCCTGCAAGTGACCCAGGGCAGATTTCCTTGCGCGACGATCAACAAGCGAAACAACAATAACCAGTTGCTCAAAGCGGTGGTGGAAATGGGCTATACGGGCTATTTCTTCCGCGTCTTGCAGGAAGGGACGATCAAGCCAGATTCAGAGATTACCCTAATCTCTGCTCATCCGAAGCAAGTCAGTGTGGCTTCCATCCATCACTTATACTTCCACGACAAGTCACCTTCCCAAGAGACGATACAGCGTATGCTTGAGGTGGAGGAATTGGCCCTTCCTTGGCGGAATAAACTACTTGAAAAACTGGAAAAGCAGCAGCAATAGCGAAAGGAATGTCTCATGCGAATTAATAAGTTCATCAGTGAAACCGGCATTTGCTCGCGAAGAGAAGCCGATAAATTAATCGAGGCCAAGCGCGTGACGATCAATGGTCAACTCGCGGAACTGGGAAGTACGGTTGCGTCAGGAGATGACGTGCGCATCGATGGGCAACCGCTCGGTGTCAAAAAGAAAGATGTCTACATCGCCCTGAACAAGCCTGTTGGAATTACGTGTACCACTGAACTGCACGTCAAAGGCAATATCATCGATTTCGTCAATCACCCGGAACGGATTTTTCCCATCGGGCGTCTGGATAAGGATTCGCAAGGCCTCATCCTGTTAACCAATGACGGGGATATCGTAAACAAAATTTTGCGTGCCGAGAACAATCATGACAAAGAGTACATCGTCACCGTAGACAAGCCCATCACAGCGAATTTCTTGCACGGAATGGCAAACGGCGTACGTATTCTCGGAACGACTACAAAGCCTTGCAAAGTAACCAAAGTCAGCGACCGCGTCTTCAATATTGTGCTGACACAAGGACTGAATCGACAAATCAGACGGATGTGCCAGGCTTTTGGTTATCAGGTAAGAAAGCTTGAGCGGATACGCATCATGAACATTGCCCTGGGGAATTTGAAATTGGGGCAATGGCGCAATCTGACGCCCAAGGAATTGACTGATCTGAATAAAAGCTTATGAAATCAGGACGGGTTGGAGTTAGTATAGTGGCCCATCTATATTTTCTTTCATAAATATACGCGAATAATTTGCTATCCTTTCAATATCCTGTTATGCTAATAGAGAATTATTTTTGTTCGAAGCAACGGATAGCGTAGATAGCAAATTTCGTCTAGATGATCCTGAGAGCAAGGATAGTAATATATGTGTGTTACACACTAGGAGGCAATAACAATGGAACAAGGTACAGTAAAATGGTTTAACGCAGAAAAAGGTTTTGGTTTTATTGAGCGCGAAGGTAAAGAAGACGTATTCGTTCACTTCTCCGCTATCCAAGGCGACGGTTTCAAATCCCTGGACGAAGGTCAAAAAGTTACTTTTGACGTAGAGCAAGGCCAACGCGGACCACAAGCTACTAACGTTCAAAAAGTTTAATTTAACCAAACACAAAAAACAGACTCCTGTAAGGGTGTCTGTTTTTTTGTTGTCTGAGACACAAATAAAAACCCTACTCACGTAAATCGAGTAGGGAATGCTACAGAACAGTAAATGGTAGACTCAGTATAACACAGTACATCGCACTTCTTAAAATTTTTATATTTTCAAATACGGATTATTCAACCCAGCCCTTCCTTTATTCCTCTATGTTCAACTGACGAACCGTATTGACGAGCCTTTGCATTCCATCCCGCAGCTGTTGTTCATTCAAATAGGAATAACTGATGCGTATCCAAGAGCTTAACTCCCGCAGCGGATCACAGATCGCACCGGGCACAAACGTAATCGATTGTTCTATGCATTTCGCCAAAAGACTATCCATCGGGACGGAATCAGGCAGCTTTACCCATAAATTAAAGCCTCCTGGTGGACTGGACCACTCCCAGTCGGTCACAGACAGCTCTTCCTCCATAATATCCCGGCGAATGGCCAATGCAATCCGCAGCTTCGCCAAATGCTGCTGCATCCGTTCAGAGAAGAAATAATGCAAAAAAATCTTTTGATTCAGCAGGGGCGCCCCACTGTCGGACAGTGATTTCGCCTGAATCAAATAATTCATAATAGATGGACGGCATGCCACAGTCGCAATACTCAACCCCGGCCCGATGTACTTGCTAAAGCTGCGCAGATAGATGACATAGCCTGCCGTGTCGTAAGAAAAAAACGGCAGTGGAGGCTCGTCACCGAAGTAAATATCGCGGCACGGATCATCCTCTACGATCAGACACTGATACTTCGCAGCCAGCTCCACCAGTCTCTTCCGTTGTTCAGCGGGAACCGTATACCCTGTCGGATTGTGAAAGGTCGGATTGAGATAAAACAGGCGTGGTTTTTCTTTTTGCATCAACAGTTCAACCTGCTCCAAATCATAGCCATCCGGCGAAATCTCGATGGAAATCATGTTGGCGCCCTGTCTTCCGAATACATCGATGGCCGGACTGTACGTAGGTCTCTCAATCAACACGACATCACGCGGCTTTACAAGGACTCTGGCAACCAAATCAATCGCTTCCTGCGAACCAGATGTAATCATCAGCTCATCGGGGGACAGGTGAAAATGATTACGGCTAACATAATAGCTGCACAGTGCTTCCCGCAGCTCCTGATCTCCCTGTGTGGTTGAGTAGGTACCCAGCACTTTTGGATACAGATCAAACACTTTCTTCACGTACTCGGAAAAGTAATGATTCGGCAATAAATTAGGTTCGATCAATGCTTTGGAAAATTGATAGGTCGCCTGCACCTGATGAATTTCCGAAAGATAACTCTTGTGCACATAGGCAGAAACGATTGGATCATTCATCGACTCCACTGGCAACAGGCTGCTCGGTTGTACATAATACCCCGACTTATCCTTCACGTACACATGGCGGTTTTGCTTTAATAATTGAAATGCTTTAAAAACCGTCAGGCGATGCACATTCAATTCCAACGCCAACGTTCGAACAGATGGGAGCTTTTCATGTGCCCTCCACTCATCGCGTCTGATTCGGTCCAGAAGATAGTCATACACTTGTTCGAACAGCTTATCAGAATGACTGTTTGAAAGAGCCTTCCTTTTCATGCCGCTCCCCCCTTCCCCCATGATAATGGATGGATCTTTGTATCTGTTCTATTCCATTTCATCTGTTCTATTCCCTTCCCCTTATCATGAGGAAAAGGGAGGAATCATAATGGTACTGCTTAATTATGTGGTCATGTGCTTGATATTCGGAACGACTTTTCTGGCAATCAAAGTCGGGATCGATGCTGGAGCTCCGCCGTTTTTCTCAGGAGGACTTCGGTTCTTTCTGGCAGGTGTCATTTTGTTTTCATTCATGCTCTGGAAAAAACAGGCGCGTCTCTCGCTGCTGTTTCATAAAGAAATGCTCCTTACCGGTATCGGCTTGACGTTCGGGACATTTGCCCCCTTGTATTGGGCAGAGCAGCATGTAAGTTCAGGAATTGCAGCGATATTATCTGCAACAGGCCCTCTCATGGTGATGCTGCTTCAAACCGGTATTACTCGGCAAAAGCCCCCCGGTATTGCGTTGGCGGGTTGCTTGGTTGCCTTTGTCGGTGTCTTTTTGCTGATTTTACCCGGTGTGACCATCTCATTCAGTCTCCTTTGGCTTGCAGGGTGCATGGCAGTCATATTCGGGGAAATCTTTTATTCTGCTGGTGCAGTATACTCCCGGAGCGTCATCCAACGGTTTCAAGATACCTCACCCATCGCTTTGAATGCGGCACAGATGATGTATGGAGGAGCCATGCTGCTTGTCTTATCGTTATTTACAGAGCAAGTGCATATCGAATCGATGCTCACGGCTAATGCGATCCTCTCGCTCCTGTACTTGGTCTTCGTTGGTTCCATGATGGGGCACACCATTTTCTATTGGCTTGTTGCCAAAACCAACCCTGTGTTTCCATCCACGTGGCTCTATATCTCTCCGTTGATTGCCTTAAGCTTGGGCGTCATCCTGTACAATGAACCGCTTTATCTCCTGTCGTTAGCAGGGGGAATCACGATTATTGTCGGGATTATCCTGATTAATATGAATGGCTTGAAACAGTTGATGGGCAAAAAGGCAAACAAGCTACGTGATGTAAGCAATTAGCGAAAGAAAAGGAGTACCACAAGCCAAACTGTGCTTTGTGGTACTCCTCTATTTGGATTATGGTTATTTCGTTTCGTTGATCTGCTCGGCGATTTTGATCAGCTCGTCTTTGGATGCCACTTTCTCGCTAGCACGAACAGAATATTGCGGCTTGGGTCACCCACAATGAGGGAATTTATCATTATTTCGCTTGATTGATTTGTTCCGCCATTTTCAGCAGCTCTTCTTTCGTGCTTACACTCATCTTGGCTCTCAGGCTATAGTTTACCTTTGTCCCATTTTTCACCCAACCCAAAGAGTGAACGGTGTCCCCGTTTTTAGGTGCGAAAGTGGAGTACACGGCTTCATTGTCGCCAATCATGACTTTCTCCAAATTCTCCGCAAGTGTACCTCCACTTTTATTCTTGTCATCCAGGATCGAAACTTCTACGAAAGCACTCCCTTTTTGGCCCTTGTACTCGATCTCTGCATTACGAAGCTTGTCTGATAACGGAATTGGTTGTACCACGTATTCTTTTTTCGTTCTTTCTTGTTCCTCTTTCATCGCCTTCTCATCATACTTGTCACTTGGAAGATAGATCGCTTCACCTGCTACAAACTTGAAATCCGTCCCCATCTCAGCCGGCACCTTGAACAGATGGCCAACCTTTTGTTCCATGTCCTTCCACGTTGTATAGGTAAAAGGCTTGGATCGTACATCTACGAACGGAGTACTGTTTGGATTTGATTCCAACTGAAGTTTTGTCAGCGGCCAATAAATGGCAACCGCTTCTCCAGGTTTTAATCCATTGACGATTTGTTCTCCCGTATCCAACTGTTTAAAAATCTCTGCATTTCGATTCTTGATCTGATCCTTTATGTCCGGGGGTAGCTGTTGCATCTTTTGTTCCTGTTCTTGCATACTCATTTGTTTAAGCTTTAGCACTACTTCGCCCTTCTCATTTTTCAACTGGATCATTTCCATCCCCGCCCATACGGAAGACGCTCCGACGAGCATACCTACAGTGACTAGCAAACCGATTTTCTTTTTCACGACTTTCTCCTCCTTGTTTTCCTTGGCACGAATTGCTGCCATGACTTTATGTTTGACATCGACTTTCGGGACTGGCTTTGCTACCAGCATGTCTCGCATATGCTTAAACGGATTTTTGTCCATCATTCAGCACCCCTTCCGTCGTTGGCAAATAACGTTTGCACTTTTTTAAAACACGCTCGAATTGCTTGCGCAGAGCCGCAGCCTTTTTGTCCATCAGCTCCGCAATTTCCTCGTACTCTCTTTCCTCTAGCACACGCAAGAAAATGAGTGTTCGTTCTTCGGCGGACAGCCGTTTCCAAATACGCTCGAGCGGCTCCCCGAAATAATTGCTCTCGATGCTCTCCTCGACATAATTGCGTCCATCCTGATCCCGGTTGTACAAAAAGGGCAACACGCGACTTAATTTCCTGCGCTTCAGCACATTCGCACAATGGTTGTAAGCGATCCGGTACAGCCATGCAGAAAATGACAGCGAGTACGTATACTGGTCAAGATGCTCGTAGGCACGAAACAGGACTTCCTGGACAGCGTCTTCCGCATCTTGGCGATGACCGAGCATGTGATAGCAGTATGTAAAGATCGGTTGTTGATAGTGATCGATAATGAGTTCGTATTGCTCAAGAGAACCTGCTTTTATCTCAATCAGCAGGCGCTCTATCTCTGTTTTTTCCACTGTTTGCCCTCCTCTCACTATGAATAACAACTAGCATCTTTTGTTTGTGACACCTATTTTAGAAATTTTTGGTTTTGTGAATTAAATTTCGTTCTAAATAAAAAAGGTGCTCCACCCGTCTCATACGAAATACCTCGTACTTACGGAAGGAACACCCTTATTCCATGCTTGTATTCATTTATTTGTCCGTACTCTTGTCGAATGTCTTAATTCTTTCCCGGGAAATCGACAGCACCTGTCGGCAGCTCTTTAGAAATGCTCTCCGTTGGCATAATAGCTTTCTTTTTGATAAGCGACAAATGCCATTTCCACTTCTGGGATGCCAAGAGATAGGACATGCTTTGTTACAATTTGGGCAAACTGGTCACGAACTTCTTGCCCACGCTCGAACCACGCTACTTCGATAAAAGGAAACGACTCCACAATTTTCTCGCCAAAAACGCCTGTCGTCTGTAAGCATTCGATTGTGAAATTATCCGTGCCGCATTGGCAGAGTGCAGCAAGCTCCACTGCAAGCGGTTCGCTAATCGTGGCCATTTGTTCAGCTTGAATGCCTCGAACGATAAGATGTGGCATGATGATCCCTCCTGAAAAGTCCATACTTCTATGCTCTATCTTACCGTTCAAGAGGCAAAAAGAGTAGAAAAAACTAGGCCAGAGCTGCGGCGCTCCCGTGCTTACCTACTGCCTCTTGCACCCGCACTTCTTTGTTCCCTTGCTGCAATTGATACATCTGATAGTACCTGCCTTGCTTCTCCATCAAGTCTTCATGCTTTCCTCGCTCTACAATTCTGCCACGATCCAGTACGAGAATTTGATCTGCATTTTTGATCGTAGACAGGCGATGAGCAATGATGAAGGTCGTTCTCCCTTTTTTCAACACTTCAAGTGCATTTTGAATAATGCCCTCTGTTTCCGTGTCAATGCTGGCAGTCGCTTCATCCAGAATGAGGATAGCCGGGTCAAACGCGAGAGCACGCGCAAACGAAATCAACTGACGCTGTCCGAGTGAAAGCGTGCTGCCCTTCTCGATAACAGGTTCATCGAATCCTTGCGGAAGACTGCGGAACAGTTGGTCTGCCCCTACATCACACAAGGCCTTCTCCACTTTTTCCGGCGAAATCGACGGATCATTCAGACTCACATTGGAACGAATTGTTCCTGTAAACAAAAACGGGTCCTGCAAAACAATAGCCATATGCTGCCGAAGCTGCTGTTTGGAAAACGACTGGACATTGCGCCCATCAATCATAATCGCTCCTCTGTTAACATCATAGAAGCGGAGTAACAGATTGATAATCGAGCTTTTTCCCGAGCCTGTGTGACCAACCAGTGCCACTGTCTCTCCTGGCCAAGCTTCGAATGAAATGTTTTTCAACACGTATTGGTCGTCTTTGTAGGCAAAAGAAACATCGTCAAAACGGACATTCCCCTGATAGCACGGAACCTTTATAGGATCAACGTCAACGCCTTCTTCATCCAGCAATTCAAAAACACGTGATGCCGCAACGAGAGATTGCTCCAGGTTCGCCAATTGGTTGACGATTTGTGTCATTGGCTGGAACAAGCGGTTGAGATAATCGACGAATGCGTAGAGGACACCAAGCGAGAGCAGTGTACCTATCCCAAGGGACGCTCCGCCGAAATACCAGATGAACAACACAAACGCGATATTGCGGATGAACTGAACCAGGTTAAACGAAGCGGTCGCATTGAGCCGTAGCATTTTATTTTGATAGGTGAACAGTTCTTCGTTTAGTTCGCCGAATTCCCGCATCGTTTCCTTTTCTCTGCGAAATGCCTGAATGATCGGCATCCCTTGGATCGACTCATTGATCATTCCGTTGATGTCACTGATGCGTGCCCGTATGACATGGTTGAATGCAGAGGCGTACTTGCGGTACAAGTAAATCCACACGACCATGATTGGCAAAATGACTAGACAAACGAGCGCGAGCCGTACATCAAGCAAGAACAGCGCTGCGAAAATACCGACTAAATAAATCCCGCTCGTAATAAAGTTGCCGAGCACATTCGTAAACAGCTCCCGGATTGCCTCCGTATCGTTTGTGACACGAGCAACCACCTTCCCGGCAGGGAGATGATCGAAATATTGAATCGGTAATCGTTGAATATGCGCGAACACATCAATACGCAGTCTCTCGATGACCTGATTCGCTGATTTTTGCCATAAAAATTTTTGTCCATAATGGAAAAGTGAGGCAACTACCAATAATCCGAAATAGAGAGCTGCCAGTGTGAGCAGGCCGCTTGTCTCTGGCCGAAAAAATTCGAATATCTCCTGATTGCTTAAGAGAGTGGCCTGGTACTCCGCTCGATCCGCACCTTTGACAATGACGAGCTTCCCATCCTCAATGGAGCGCTGCCCATCATACGAAATCGCCTGATTCAAGAAATAATAGTCGCGTCCTACTTGTAAAACACGAACTTCCCCACCTGTGCTCTCCCCTGCTGCCAAGTGGTCCTGTCTCGTGTAGTACTTCCCTTTGTATAACACGGAATCCTCACGCTGTGCCGTCTCATACCACGGGAATTCAATGCCCATGATGTGCGTATCGATCATTTTTTTTGCCAAAAACGGTCCCGTCAGTTCTGCCCCAACCGAGATGGACAGCATCAATATCGCCAGAAGGATCGTCTTTTTAAAAATGGATGCATAATGGACTAGCCTTTTCCCTGTCGTCATTCATTCACCCGCTTTCTGTCAGAGTCGCTTCAATCTGCTGTTTCTCGAATTGTTCTTTATACCAACCGCCCAGCTCCACTAGCTGTGCATGTGTACCTTCCTCGACGATTCGCCCTTCGTCCATGACGAGAATCCAATCTGCATGCTGGACGGCCGATAAGCGATGTGTGGTGATCAGTGTTGTTTTACCTGCACGCTCCCGGCGAATATTGGCGATCATCTCCGCTTCGGTTTTTCCATCCACCGCTGACATGGCATCATCGAGAATCAAGATCTCCGGATTGACCAAAAGAGCCCGGGCAATCGAGACCCGCTGTTTTTGCCCGCCAGAAAGGGCTACGCCTTTTTCACCAACGAGCGTTTGCAAGCCTTCAGGCAGTAGTTGCACATCCCTAGCAAACGCTGCCTGCTTCAATACTTCCTGTAATTGTTCTTCTGTTGCCTCGTTGTTCCCGAACAGGATGTTTTCGCGGACTGTCTTCGAGAACAGAATCTGCTCCTGCGGTACATAGCCGATCCAGCTCTTGATGTTATCCAGGCTGATCTGTTCTAGCGCCTCTCCCGAAACACTGATAGCTCCCCGTCCTACCGGAAATTCGCGAAGCAACTGTCGCACCAGCGTGGATTTTCCGCTTCCCGTACGCCCGACGATTCCTAGCGTTTGCCCCCGACCAAGGGTAAAGGAGACATTCACTAGTTGGTCAACCTGCGCAGATGGATAGCGGAATGTCACGGAGTCAAATCGAATGACTTCTGGTACTGCAATATGAACCGGTCTGTCGTGATCCGTCACATCGGCTTCGTAAGCCAAGGTTTCATTGACCCGATCCAGCGAGGCACTTCCTCTCTGCATTACATTGATCAATTCGCCAATCGCAAACATCGGCCAAATGAGCATCCCGAGATAGACGTTAAACGAGACCAGCTCTCCCAAGGTCAGTTCTCTTTGAAACACAAGATAGCCACCGTAGATCAAGCCGATCATATAACTGATCCCAACCAATATTTTGACGGTCGGCTCAATCAACGAATCGATTCTCGCTACATCGATATTTTTTTGATACACTTCATGTGTTTTTTGACGAAAGCGCTCCTGATCCGCCATTTCCTGTACGTAAGCTCGAATCACACGAACACCAGAGACAGATTCCAGTACGCGATCGTTTAGCTCGCCAAACGAGGATTGTGCGGTTGAAAATCGCTCGTGAATTTTTTTCCCATACTGCTTGATGATATAGGCCATGAACGGCAATGGAAGGATCGCCGCTAAGGTCAGCTTCCAACTGATCAAAAAGCCCATTGTCAGCACGATTGCCCCTGTAAAAGATAGCGAATCCACCATCGTCAAAATCCCGAAGCCTGTCGTCATTGAGACAGCCTTGAGGTCATTTGTCGCTCGCGCCATCAGATCACCGGTACGATTGCGCTGATAAAACGTTGGCGTCATCCGCAAAAAATGCGTCATAAGCTTCGAACGCAACGTCCGTTCCGCCAGAAACGCTCCCCCGAACAGCTGGCGAATCCAGATAAAATTGACCCAATAAATCGCGACAGACAATACGCCGAAAAACAGCAAAATGGATACCAGCCGCTCTCCAGTTAGCGTCCCCAGGTGAATCTCATCAATAGCCACCCCGATGATTTTTGGAGGGATAATCTCCAGTAGGCCGCCTAGAATCAATAGCAGAATAGCGACCGTATAACGTTTCCAATGCTCCTTGAAAAACCAATCAAGCTTTGCCAAAACCGAGAACATCTTTTGTTTCTCCCCTCTCTTTAGCTGGCTGGGTGCCTTTTTTAGGGACAAAAAAGACACATCGCCCGTGAGCAACATGCCTTTTCCTCAACAAAAATAGAAAAGGCGCAGGCTACAAAAGGTAACCTACGCCATGTTAACGAGATCAAAAAAACGATACTACGCTCGTATCAATGGTGGGGTTACGTCATGTATGCCCTTGTATGGATGACCCATGCGTACAATTCTTTTCATGACTAGCCCACCTTTCCATTAATATTTTGAATTTCCAATAAATACTTCTGAACTTTACCATTATTGCGGATACATTGTCAACTGATCTTTTCCGTGCTTTTGCTTCCCTTCATTTATTTGGTATGATAATCCTCATGAAGCTTATTCAGGAGGCCATTTATTTTGTTATCATCCAATCAAAAGCGTCGATTGACATCTGTTCAAATCATCGTGTTCGCCTACGTTGGGCTCATTCTGATCTCAGCGTTTCTTCTGTCATTGCCGTTTTTTCACTTGCCGGGAGCCTCTCTTTCTTTTATCGACTCTTTGTTTACCGCGGCGAGTGCCATCAGCGTTACCGGGCTGACTGTCATTACGATTCATGAGGTTTTCAACCAGTGGGGGATTCTCTTTCTTACGTTGCTCTTCCAGGTTGGTGGGGTCGGAATCATGACACTGGGAACGTTCATCTGGATCCTCATGGGCCAAAAAATCGGCCTGGAACAACGCATCTGGATCGCGACGGACCACAACCGCTCCACATTGTCCGGTCTGGTCGACCTGATGCGCAATATTCTCGTGATTGCACTCTTGATCGAGCTAGCGGGAACCATCCTGTTAGGCAGTCATTTTATTTACGCCGGCTACTACGACGACTGGTACACCGCGTTCTACCACGGTTACTTTGCCTCTGTCAGTGCTTTTACGAATGCCGGGTTTGACCTGCACGGAAACTCCATGCTCGACTTTACCCACGATTATGTGTTTCAGACTATCGTGATGATCTTGATTATTTGTGGAGCGATCGGGTTTCCCGTCCTCGTGGAACTGAGAACGTACTTTTCCTATCGCCGTGCAAAAGTGCGTTTCACCTTTTCGCTCTTCACCAAGATTACAACACTGACGTTCTTTTCCTTGATCGCCATTGGTGCCCTGCTCATTTTCGTTTTTGAACGAAATCAGTTTTTGACCGATAAGACCTGGCATGAAATGTTGTTCTATTCGTTGTTTCACTCCGTCTCTTCGCGAAGCGGCGGCTTGGCTACGATGGATATCAGTCTCTTGTCGACCACAACACTCATCATGCTCTCCGGGATGATGTTCATTGGCGCCTCGCCGAGCAGCGTGGGCGGTGGGATACGCACCACGACGTTCTTCGTCCTGATTGCCTCGGTTTTTGCCAACATGCGTGGCTACAAGGAAGTAAAGGTGTTCGGAAGAGAGCTGGTTGATGAGGACATTCAGCGCTCCTTCACTGTCTTTTTCATCGCGATCATCCTGGTGTTCACAGCGGTCATGCTGCTCGTCTGGCTGGAGGATTTACCTTTCCAGCACGTCTTGTTCGAGGTCTGCTCTGCATTCGGTACGACCGGATTGTCTACCGGGATAACGGCTCAGATGGGCATAGGCGGCAAGCTCATTCTGATTATTACGATGATGATCGGACGTATCGGGATTATCAATTTGCTCCTCTTCTTGAAGCGCAATGACCGAATCGTACGCTACCATTATCCGAAAGAACGCATTATCATTGGTCAATAGAGAAAAGGAAATCCCCCAAAGCTAGTGAAGTGACCCAGTAAATTGAGACAAGGAAAAAGCACCTCCTGAATCGTATTCCAAATATGATTCTAAGGAGGTGCTTCTTTAATGGGCACAAGAGTGCATTACCCAGAAGAAGTAAAATGGCAA